>NZ_BCTX01000037.1 GCF_001590985.1 Novosphingobium naphthalenivorans NBRC 102051 | reverse complement strand
TGCTTCCAGTCAACCGTTGCACTTCAAACGTGAGTCCACATCCCCGCATTCGCGGGGATGACGCGGATTTAATTGGCTTGAAGGCGCGGTATTACCCAAACCAGCTCCGTCGCCCCCGCGAAGGCGGGGGGCCCGCTTCTCTCAAGGACAGAGCAGTGACCAAAGGCGGCTGGTTGTACATGACGAGCGACCGCTATCGCGGCGGCATCTACACTGGCGTCACTGCCCATCTGCAACGCCGCATCTGGCAGCATCGTGAAGGCACTGGCTCACAGTTTGCGCGAAAGTATGGCTTTACCCGCCTTGTTTACGCCGAGCGCTATGATGAGATCGAAGATGCGATCCGCCGGGAAAAGGCGATCAAGAAATGGCGCCGCGATTGGAAAATCCGGCTGATCGAGACGGCGAACCCGGATTGGGAGGATATGTTCGAGCGTCTCGGAGGCGTTGTCTAAGACGCCAGGAAGCGGGGCCCCCGCCTTCGCGGGGGCGACGGTGAAGTTTTTGGACTTCATGGCCCCCGCGCCCCGGATGCCACGCCGTCAGTCGGGTTGCAGCGCTTCCTCGATTTCAGCGGACCATTTCTGGACGAGCATTTCGATTTCGTCCGGGTTGAGAACCCAGGTCCGGGTCTTCTTGCCCGGGCGAAAAGCCGGCCGGGTCAACAGCACGCGCGCCTGTGCCTTGGCGAAGGGCTTGAACAGCGAGAAATGCGTGACGCAGTCGAAGATCGTGCCGATGATCGGTGTCTTGCCGTCCAGATCGATCAGCGTCGCGGGCTGATCCCAGGGAATGTTCATCATAAGACGCGCCTATCGTGCCATGACTTGGATTCAAAGCATGAAAGAGCAAGATGGCGAATGCACGCCGGGAAACCGCCGGTTTCCCGGTCTTTTATGCGAGAGCTACTCCGCCTTGCCCTCATAAGCCTCGACGATCCGCCCGACGATCGGGTGGCGCACCACGTCGGCCGCGGTGAAGCGGGTGACGGCGATGTCGTCCACGCCTTCCAGCCGCTGCACGGCGTCGGCAAGACCGCTCATGCGGTCGCCGCCGGGGATGTCGACCTGACGCGGGTCGCCGCAGATCACCATGCGGCTGTTCTGGCCGAAGCGGGTGAGGAACATCTTCATCTGCTCGCGCGTGGTGTTCTGCGCTTCGTCGAGGATGACGAAGGCATCGGCCAGCGTGCGGCCGCGCATGAAGGCGATTGGGGCGATCTCGATCTCGCCCGAGGCCAGGCGGCGTTCCACCTGTTCGGGCGGCATACAGTCGTAGAGCGCATCATAGAGCGGGCGCAGGTAGGGATCGACCTTGTCCTTCATGTCGCCGGGCAGGAAGCCCAGCTTCTCGCCTGCTTCCACGGCGGGGCGCGAGAGGATCAGGCGCTGGACCGAGCCGGTCATCAGCTGGCTGACGGCCTGCGCCACGGCCAGATAGGTCTTGCCGGTGCCCGCCGGGCCGAGCGCGAAGATCACGTCTGCCTTCGACAGCGCGCGCATATATTCGATCTGCGTGGCCGAGCGCGGCACGATCGTTTTCTTGCGCGTGCGGATCATGATCGGCGGCGCGCCCGCATCGCCGGAAATGATGCCTTCAAGGGTGGGTTCGGAGGACATGGCGATCAGCGATTCAATGGCTCCGGAGTCCAGATCCTGCCCCATTTCCAGCCGGTGATACATGCCTTTCAGCGTATCGCGGGTGCGGGCGACGGCATCTTCGGGCCCTTCCACCTGGATCTTGTTGCCGCGTGCGGAAATATAGACGCCGAGCCGGTTTTCCACCTGGACGAGATTGGCATCGAACTGGCCGAACAAGGCCCCCAGCAGCGTCGGTTCATCGAACTCGACATCAACACGCGCCCGGCGATGGGTCTCGGGGCGGAACTGCGCCGTATTATCGGCACGGGCTGCTTTTCGGGCCATGTGCTCCTTTCGAACGAAGGAATTGTTCCTGATTCGAAAGATAGGACGGCAATTTCCGCGCGCAAGTCATGCTGTAATGCAGCGCGGTGGATAAGTTGTCTAGCGGCAGAGCGGGGCCGGTGCCGTGAAATGCGCCTTCAGCGCATTTCCAAACAGATTCTCAGGCCGTCACGGTATCCAGCAGCCTGGCCGCAATCGAGTTCGGCCCCGCCTCGGTCAGTTCCACCGTGACGAGATCGCCCACTTGCGCTTCGCCGGTGAAATGCACCGATTGCAGCCAGGGCGACTTGCCCAGCCACTGGCCGGGGTGCTTGCCCTTGCGCTCCACCAGTACGTCGCAAGTCTTGCCAATGCTGGCCTTGTTGAAGGCATACTGATCGCGGTTGAGCGTGGTCTGCAAGCGCTGCAGGCGCTCGTCCATCACGGCAAGCGGAATCTGATCGTCCATCGTCGCGGCGGGGGTGCCGGGGCGCGGTGAATACTTGAAGCTGAAGCACTGGGCATAGCCCACGGCGTCGACCAGTTTCAGCGTATCCTCGAACTCGGCGTCGGTCTCGCCGGGGAAGCCGACGATGAAGTCGCCCGAGAGCGCGATGTCGGGCCGTACAGCGCGGACCTGCTCCAGAATGCGCAGATAGCTTTCAACCGTGTGGCTGCGGTTCATCGCCTTGAGCACACGGTCATTGCCCGCCTGCACCGGCAAGTGAAGGAAAGGCATCAGCTTTCCGATCTCGCCATGGGCGGCGACCAGCCCTTCGGTCATGTCGTTGGGGTGGCTGGTGGTATAGCGGATGCGCGCGAGGTCCGGGATTTCGGCCAGCTCGCGGATCAGCCCGTCGAGGCCGATCGGCTGGCCTTTCGCGTTCTCCCCGGTCCAGGCATTGACGTTCTGGCCGAGCAGCGTGATCTCGCGGGCGCCGCTTTCGACCAGCCGCTTCGCCTCGTCGATCAGGTCGGCGTTCGGGCGGGAGACTTCGGCGCCGCGCGTATAGGGCACCACGCAATAAGTGCAGAACTTGTCGCAACCTTCCTGCACGGTGAGGAACGCGGTCGGGCCCGAACGGCGGCGCTTGGGCAGCGCGCCGAACTTGGTCTCGGCCGGCATGTCGGTATCGGTCACGCGCTTGCCGGCCGCGGCATCGCGCAGCATTTCGGGCAGGCGGTGATAGGCCTGCGGGCCGACAACCATCTTCACCGCGGGCGCGCGCGCCATGATCTCCTCGCCCTCCGCCTGCGCGACGCAGCCGGCGACCGCGATGAGCGGCGACGAGCCATCCTCGCGGCCCCAATCCTTCACGATTCGGCCGATGTCGGAATAGACTTTCTCGGCGGCCTTTTCGCGGATGTGGCAGGTGTTGAGTACGACGAGATCGGCATCCTCGCCTTCGGCGGCGGGCTGGATGCCCTGTTCGGCCAGCAGTTCGGCCATGCGATCGCCGTCATAGACGTTCATCTGGCAGCCGAAGCTCTTGACCCGGTAGGTCTTGGGAATCTGGGTAGGACGCATCGCGGCCCGTTAGCGCAATTGCGCGGGCTTGGACAGGGGCTGAGGACAGGGGCGGGCAGGCGAAAGCGGCCTCCGGATGTCCACGCATGGACTCTGCCGGAAAAGGTAAACGATGATGTGCCATGTTGCCCATTAATCGGGCGATCCCTGCGTCGGGGCGGCCTTGTCGGGAAACGAGGATGGCAACTGTGTTTGCGGCGGGGCCGCATGAAAACGACAATCGGGCGAATCGCGAATGGACGCAGGTCGCCGCGGATATCTATCGCGACATCGGGCATCTCGCGATCCGGCTCAGTGACATCGTCGGCAATGCCGAGCATATCGAGCAGGACAGCGCCGAAGGATGCGAGGCCGCGCACGAACTGAAGCAGCTCACGGACCTGTTCACGCGCGAAACCGTCGAACTCAACCGAACCATGCAGCGCATCGGTGGCACGATCGTCAAAGCCGAACAGGATCTGGACAACACCAGCGCCAAGATCACCGCCTCGCTGACCAAGATCCAGCAGCTGGCCGGGGCCGTCGGCGCGGCTTCGCAGCTGCTGGTGGATCTGCAGTCGTCGCTTTCGCAGGCGGCACGCATCTCCAGCGACATCAGTTCGATCGCGATGCAGACCAACCTGCTGGCGCTCAATGCCTCGATCGAGGCCGCGCGCGCCGGGGATGCGGGCAAGGGCTTTGCCGTGGTCGCGCACGAAGTGCGGATGCTGGCCAACAAGACGCAGGGGGCAACCGAAGAGATCGACCGCGTGCTGGGCCAGGTGAATGCGGCCGCAAAGCAGCTGATCGCGCAAGGGCAGGAAAACATCGCGCTGGCCGGCGGCGTCAGCGAGGATGCCAGTGCGATCATCGATATGACGGGGCAGGCCGCATCGAACCTCCACGACATCCGCGAAAAATCGGATGAGGTTGTTACCGTGACCCAGCGTCACGAGGATGATTTCGCGAGACTCATTTCGCATATCAACCATGTCAGCGACGGGCTGATTTCCACCGCCTCCGAAGTTGGCGAGGCCACCAGTGGTCTCAATGAAGTGAACGGGCTGGCCGAGGGCCTGCTGTGGTCGGTCACGCGGGCCGGCATCGCGACCGGGGACAGTGCGATCATCGATGCCACATGCCAGACCGCCGCGGGGATTTCCGAGGCATTCGAAGCGGCTGTCGAACGCGGCGATATCGATTTTGCGGACTTGTTCGACGATCAGTACCGGGTGATTGCCAACACCGATCCGGTCCAGCACCTGGCCCGCCACACCGCTTTTACCGACAGGGTGCTGCCGGCGTTTCAGGAGCGGCTGGCCGGTTTCGATCCCCGCATCGTCTTTGCCTGTTCCTGCGATCGCAACGGCTATATCGCCACGCACAACCGCCAGTTCTCCCAGCCGCAGGGTCCTGATCCGGTATGGAACGCGGCCCATGCGCGCAATCGCCGCATCTTCGACGACCGGGTGGGCATGGCCGCGGCGCGCAACCGCGATCCTTTCCTGTTACAGATCTACCGCCGCGACATGGGCGGCGGGAACTTCGTGCTGATGAAGCACGTCTCCTGCCCGATTACGGTCAAGGGCCGCCACTGGGGCGGGTTGCGCTGCGCCTTTTCGGCGTGATGGGGGGGGGACGGGCCCTTCGGACAGGACGTTCGAACAAATCGCTGTTCACGGATGAGGACGCCGGCCGGCGGCGGCGTCTCACACGGCCGCCTCAGAACTCTCGCATGAAGAACGGTCGGGCCGAAGCGGCAGACAAATGCGAAGTGACAAGGAGGTGGTCATGAAGCGATCGTCATCGAGAGCCGTCCCATCGTTCTCGTGTTGCACGAAAGCGCTGCCTCCGCCGCGCACGCTTGTTCCTCTCGCGATGCCTTTTGCCCTGGGGCTTGTGCTGCTGCTGGTTCCGGTCCGCCGCGCGGAGGCTGTGCCGGCTTTTGCCGAACAGACCGGGCTGGCATGTCAGGCCTGCCATGTCGGAGGCTTCGGGCCGCAGCTCACGCCGTTCGGGCGCGAATTCAAGCTCGACGGCTATACGATGCGTTCGAACGCGTTCAATCTGCCCTTCTCGGCCATGGCTGTCGCTTCCGTGACGCATACCCGGAAAGATCAGGTCCCGCCCCCGGACGGTCTCGACCGGAACGACAATCTGACCTTCGATCAGGGCAGCCTGTTCGTGGCCGGTGGCATCGGCAATCACCTGGGCGGCTTCGCGCAGATCACCTACGATGGCGTTGCGAAGGCCTGGTCCTGGGATAACCTTGACGTCAGGGCGGTGACGCGAGGCAAGCTGTTCGGTGCCGATGCGGTTTACGGTCTGACGCTCAACAATTCGCCGACGGTTCAGGATGTGTGGAATACCACGCCTGCGTGGGGTTTCCCCTATACCGACACGGCGGTTTCCGGAACGCCTGCTGCTGCGCCGCTGATCGATGGTGCGCTGGCACAGAATACGCTGGGGCTGAGCGCTTATGCCTGGGTCGGGCAGAAGTTCTACGTCGAGGCCGGCGCCTATACCAGTCCGTCAGCCGGGACGCTCAACTGGCTGGGAGCCGATCCCGGCGATCCGGGCGATATCCGCGGCCTCGCCCCTTACGGGCGCCTTGCCCTGCAGAGGCAGGCTGGCGGAGGAACGCTGGCGGTCGGCGCCTTCGCGCTGGAGGCCGGGATCAATCCCGGACGCGACCGGAGCAGCGGCCTGCGCGACCGCTACACTGATCTTGGCTTCGACGCCTCCTGGCAAAAGGCTTTGGCGTCGGGCGATACGATCTCGACGCAGCTTCGTTATGTCCATGAAACGAGCAATTTGCAGGCAAGCTGTGCGTTGGCGCTCGTGGGTGATGGTATCACGCCGGATTGTGCGCACGATCACCTCAGCGAATGGCGCGGCGATATCGGCTATGCGTGGCACAATGGAATTGACGCGACCTTGGGGGCCTTTGCCACTTCCGGGACCCGGAATACCGGTCTCTACGAAGGCGACGGCAAGCCTGACAGCGATGGGGTGATGGCCGAAGTCGATTACACGCCATGGGGTTCCGGCAACTCGCCACTGGGGCCGCGTGCGAACATGCGATTGGGCTTGCAGTACACCGCCTATGGCAAATTCGACGGAGCGCGGCACAACTATGATGGCTCCGGTTCCAATGCATCCGACAACAACGCGTTGAGGCTCTACACATGGCTTGCGTTCTGAAAGTTTTTCCCCGGATTGCCTTTGCGGCTGTCCTTGCCAGCGCGGGGCCGGCCTTCGCCGGGAGCATGTCCGCCGGTGCGCAGGCCTTTCAGGCGCAATGTTCGATTTGCCATCGCACTGCAGGCAAGGCGCAGGCGGCTGTGGGGCCGGATCTGTTCGGCGTGGTCGGCAGAAAGGCAGGCTCGCAGCAGGGTTATGCCTACTCGGCGGCGATGAAGCACTCGGGTCTGATCTGGACGCCCGACGAGCTGAAGCTCTATCTGGCCAATCCCCAGAAAGTGGTGCCGGGCAACAAGATGCCTTTCCCGGGCTTGCATGATTCCACCAGGCTGGATGCTGTCCTCTCCTATCTGGAAACGCTGAAGTAAGTCTGGACCTGTTCCCCTTTCGGCGCACTTCGGCTATCCGCGCGCCACTATGAACGAGAACCAGACCCTTTACGCCGCCTTTGCAGGCCATCTTTCCGCCGCGCTCGATGCGCTGGAAGCAGCAGGCACGCTGCCGGGCGGGCTGAAGCGAAGCGCGATCACGGTCGAGCCGCCGCGCGATCCCTCGCATGGCGATCTGGCGACCAATGCGGCGATGGTGCTGGCCAAGCCTGCGGGCATGAAACCACGCGATCTCGCTGAAGCGCTGGTCGCCGAACTGTCGAAGCTGGATGAAGTGACGTCGGCCGAGATCGCCGGGCCGGGCTTCATCAACCTGCGGCTTGCCCCCGCTGCCTGGCTGGCCGAACTGCGCGCGATTGCCGCGCTGGGCGGAGACTATGGCCGCTCCACGATGGGCGGCGGCAAGACCGTGAATGTCGAATATGTCTCGGCCAATCCCACCGGCCCGATGCACATGGGCCACTGCCGCGGCGCGGTCGTCGGCGATGCGCTGGCGACGCTGCTCGAATTCGCCGGGCACAAGGTGGTCAAGGAATACTACGTCAACGACGCGGGCGCGCAGGTGCAGGTGCTCGCCCGTTCGGTGCACATTCGCTACCGCGAAGCCCTCGGCCAGAACGTGGGTGCCATTCCCGAAGGGCTCTATCCGGGCGACTATCTGGTCCCGGTCGGGCAGGCGCTGGCCAAGGAATTCGGCGATACCTATGCCAAGGCGCCCGAATCGGAATGGCTCGTGCTGTTCCGCGAAAAGGCGGTCGCCGCGATGATGGACATGATCCGGGCTGACCTTGCACGGCTCGGCATCGAGCATGAAGTGTTCTCGTCCGAAGCCGAACTGCAGGCTTCGGGCAAGCCGGACGAGGCCGAGGCCTGGCTGCGCTCCAAGGGGCTGGTCTATGACGGCGTGCTCGAAGCGCCCAAGGGCAAGATGCCCGAGGACTGGGAGCCAGTGGAACTGCCGCTGTTCAAGTCCACCCAGTTCGGCGACGATCAGGACCGCCCGATCAAGAAGAGCGACGGCACCTGGACCTATTTCGGCGCCGACCTCGCCTATCACTACCAGAAGGCGCAGGAAGCCGACGCGCTGGTCGATATCTGGGGCGCGGACCATGCGGGCACCGTCAAGCGCATCAAGGCCGCCGTTGCCGCGATGACCGGCGCGAATGGCGAGCCGACGCCGTTCGAAGTGAAGCTGGTGCAGATGGTCCAGCTCCTCAAGGGCGGCCAGCCGTTCAAGATGAGCAAGCGCGCGGGCACGTTCGTGACGCTGGCCGATGTCGTCGAGATGGTCGGCAAGGACGTGGTGCGTTTCACCATGCTCACCCGCAAGCCCGATGCGCAGATGGACTTCGATTTCGACAAGGTGGTCGAAGCCTCGAAGGACAATCCGGTGTTCTATGTCCAGTACGCCCATGCCCGCGTCTGCTCGACGCTGCGCAAGGCGGCGGCGGAAGGCTTCGCGCCCTCGGCGGACCATCTGGAACTACTCGGCGAAGAGGAGCTGGAGCTGGTGAAGCTGGGTGCGCAGTTCCCGCGCATCGTCGAGGCCGCCGCCGCCGCGCGCGAGCCGCACCGCATCGCCTTCTTCCTCCATGACCTTGCGGCGGCCTTCCACGGCTACTGGAATCTGGGCAACGACCGCGTTGAGAAGCGGTTTATTAACCATGCTGACGCTAACCAGACGGGCGCGCGGCTTTTCCTGGCCGTGCAAATCGGGCAGCTTGTCCGCAACGGGCTGGCACTGCTCGGGGTCGAGGCTGTGGAGGAAATGTAATTATGGCGATCTCGGACACGGGTCGGGAGGACCTCAACGGTGATCCCAATTTCGGCGGGCAGAATGGCTCGGGCGAACAGCCGTTCGGCGCGCCACAGTTTGATCCGCCGCCATTCAACCCGCCCCAGTTCGATGCACCCCAGTTTGATGCACCCCAGTCCGATGCGCCTCCGTTCTCGCCGCCTCCGTTCGAGGCGGCCCAGCCCGAGGTGACGCCGTTCGACGCGCCGCAATTCGCACCGCCGCCGTTCGAGCCGGAGCCTGTTGCGGCGGAACCGTCTTCATTCGATTCGTCTGCCGAATCCGGCACGGATTTCGAACAGCCGCCACAGCTTGAACTCGGCGATGACGGCGTGCGCCTGCCCTGGCTGGAAGGCGACGACGAGGAATTCGAGGATCAGGGCGGATCGGGGATCGGCCAGGGGCTGATGCTCGTCGTGCTTGGCCTGGTGGCGATCGGCGTGATCGTCGGCGGCCTGTACTGGGTCATGCGGGATAAGCGCGATCAGCCGCTCGTGGCAGATGGCGGCGTGATTGCCGCCCCGAAAGAGCCTTACAAGACCAAGCCGGAAAATCCCGGCGGGGAAGTGGTGGCCGGAACCGGCGATACCAGTTTCGCCGTCGCCGAAGGGCAGTCCCGTCCGCCCCAGATCGAGGACAAGGCCGGGGACGCCGCTGGAGACAAGGGCGACGTTGCCAAGCCGGGCTTCGAATCCGTGGGCAAGCCCGAAGCCAAGCCTTCGGCCGCCGCCGCGCCTGCGGGCGGGGTGGGCGTGCAGGTCGGTGCCTATTCGACCCGGGAATCGGCCGAGGCCGGCTGGAACGCGCTCAAGTCGCAGTATCCGGCGCTGGGCGAGGTGTCCCACCGCGTGCTGCAGGGGCAGGCCGACATCGGCACGGTCTATCGCCTGCAGGCGGTGCCGGGCAATCTCGCGGCGGCCAAGGCCCTGTGCAACGGCATGAAAGACGCCGGGCTGAGCTGCCAGGTCAAGAACTGATCCCGCCCGGGCGGGCTGCATCTGCAGTCCCGCCGGGTTTTGCACATCCCATGCCCTGGGGTTTCTTGCGACTCCCGCGGGTTTCTGCGACCAAATCGCGATGATACCCGCGATTTTCGGCCTCTCCGGCCTCACGCTGACAGACGATGAGCGCGCCTTCTTCCGCGACGCCGATCCGGCCGGATATATCGTGTTCGGCCGCAACGTCGAAAGCCGCGAGCAGCTTCGCGCCCTGACGGACGAACTCAAGGCGATCCACGGGCGCGAGCATCTCTATATCTGCATCGATCAGGAAGGCGGGCGCGTGGCCCGGATGAAGCCGCCGGTCTGGCCGGCTTACCCCGCGGGCGAGGCATTCGACCGGCTCTATGAAGTGGCCCCGGCCTCTGCGATCGAGGCGGCGCGCGCCAATGCCGAGGCGCTGGGGCTGGACCTGGCCGAAGTGGGCATCACCGCCGACTGCTATCCCTCGCTCGACTTGCGCCAGCCCGGCGCGCACGATGTGATCGGTGATCGCGCATTCGGCTATGAGCCGATGCGCGTGGCCGCGCTGGGCCGCGCCGCGCTGGCGGGGCTGGCGCGGGCTGGTGTTGCCGGTTGCATCAAGCACATGCCCGGCCACGGCCGCGCCATGGCCGACAGTCACAAGGAACTGCCGACCGTCACGGCCAGCGAAGAGGAACTGGAACTCGATCTCCAGCCTTTCCGTGCGCTGGCCGATGCGCCGGTGGGGATGACGGCGCACGTCCGTTACACCGCCTGGGATGCCGAGCTGCCGGGAACCCTGTCGCCCTTCGTGGTCGGCGAAGTGATCCGGGGGCGCATCGGCTTTTCCGGCCTGCTGCTGACCGACGATCTCGATATGCAGGCGCTTTCGGGTTCGGTGCCCGAGCTGGCGGCGCAGGCGCTGACGGCGGGCTGCGATCTTGCGCTCAACTGCTGGGCGAAGATGGACGACATGGTCGGTATCGCCAAAGCCGCGCCGGTGATGCGGGATGAGACTGCGCAGCGCCTCCAGCGTGCGCTCACGGCGGCGGGAGAGGGTAGCGGCTCGGGCGATCAGGCCGCACTGGCCGCCCGGCGCGATGCCCTGCTCGCGCAAGCGGTGGCCTGAGCGATGGACTTGCCCGGCGACATCCCCGAACCACTGGATGCCGCCGGGGCCGAATGGGACGGCGCCGCGGCGGCCGAGGCCCGCAAGGAAGCGCTCTATCTGGAGATCGACGGCTGGGAAGGCCCGCTCGATCTGCTGCTCGATCTGGCGCGGCGGCAGAAGGTGGACTTGCGCAGGATTTCGATCCTCGAACTGGTCGACCAGTACCTGACTTACATCGACCAGGCCGAGGCGCTGCGGCTGGAACTGGCGGCGGACTATCTGGTGATGGCGGCGTGGCTGGCCTACCTCAAGTCCGCGCTGCTGCTGCCCAAGGACGAGCAGGAGGACCCGAGTCCTGAGGAACTGGCGCTGCGCCTGCAATTGCGCCTGCAGCGTCTGGGCGCGATGCGCGAAGCGGCCGCGCGGCTGATGGGGCGCGACCGGCTGGGGCGGGACGTCTTCGTGCGCGGGGCGCCGGAGGGATTGCGGGTCGACCGCAAGCACTTGTGGCAATGCGAATGGTTCGATCTGGTCCGGGCTTACGGGGATGTGAAGATCCGCAGCGAGCCGGTGGTCCACATGGTCCGCGAACGCATGGTGATGACGCTCGACAGTGCGATCCAGCGGGTTTCCTCGATGCTGGGCGTCGCGCTGGACTGGATGGACCTGCGCGATTTCCTGCCGCCCGCGCACGATAGCTGGGCCAACCCGCAACTGCGCAAGTCGGCGCTCGCGTCCAGCTTCGTGGCTGCGCTGGAGCTGGCGCGCACCGGCAAGGCGGAGCTGGCGCAGGAGGAGACGTTTGGGCCGCTGCGCCTGAAGGCGGTGAAGCGATGACTGCGGACTACCGTCCTTCGACAGGCTCAGGACGAGCGGCGGAAGGCGCCGGCCAACAATGCGCTCAGGCTGAGCTTGTCGAAGCCCCCGATGATCTCGTTCGTGCCGTCGAGGCGACCCTGTTCGCGGCCGAACAGCCGATGACGGTCGAGCAGATCGCCGTGCATCTGGGGCAGGCGGACGTGCGCCCGGCGCTGGCCGAATTGCAGCGCCATTACCAACAGCGGGGTATCCGCCTCGTCGAGCGGGGCAAGCGCTGGCATTTCGAGACCGCGCTCGATCTTGCGCACTTGCTGCGCCGGGAAAAGGAAGAGCCGCGCCGCCTGTCGCGCGCGGCCACCGAAGTGCTGGCCATCGTCGCTTATCACGAGCCGGTCAGCCGCGCCGAGATCGAGGCGATTCGCGGGGTGCAGACGGCCAAGGGCACGCTCGATGTGCTGATGGAGGCGGGCTGGGTGCGGGTTGCCGGACGGCGCGAGGTGCCGGGCCGTCCTGTCATCTACGCGACGACGCCTGATTTTCTCGCCCACTTTGGTCTCAAGTCGTTGAAGGAATTGCCGGGCATCGATGAATTGCGTGCGGCCGGTCTGCTCGATCCGGTGGATGACGAGATGATCGAGGCCGCGTTGAGCCTAGGAAATCCGCAGGACGAGCACAACGATGACAGTGCCGCGACAGGTCCGGGTCTTTACGATGACGGACTGGCAAGTTCGGGGGAAAGCTCCTAGATGAGCCGGGTAGCGCGCTGAATCGAGCTGAATCGGTTTGGGCCGGCGCAACCAATTTGGAGTAGGGAATATGGGTAGCTTCTCGATCTGGCACTGGCTGATCGTTCTGGTGATCGTGCTCGTGCTGTTCGGACGCGGCCGCGTTTCGGAAATCATGGGTGACTTCGGCAAGGGCATCAAGAGCTTCAAGGACGGCATGAACGAGGAGGAAAAGAAGACCTCCGAGAAGGCCTCCAAGCCGGCAGCGCAGATCACCTCGCAGCAGGGCGATGCCAGCCCGAGCGCGACCGAAACCAAGAACGAGCAGGCCTGAACCTGACTCGTAAGCGGATAAGGTCGCACACCGGCGATGTTTGACATCGGCGCATCCGAACTCCTGATGGTCGTCATTGTGGCGGTCGTCGTCATCGGCCCCAAGGACATGCCGCTGGCGATGCGCACGGCTGGCCGCTGGATCGGCAAGATGCGCAAGATCTCCGGCCATTTCCGTGCGGGTATCGACGCCATGGTGCGCGAGGCCGAGCTGGAGGAAATGGAGAAGAAGTGGCGCGAGCAGAACGAGGCGATCATGAAGGCCGCCCCGCAGCTCCCCACCGCTGAGGAGATGCAGGCGCCGCTCGCCCCGGCGCCGGCCGCCGAAGCGGCTGACATCTCTTCGCCGGATGCCAACACTTCCGCGACCGACACCGGTTCTCCCGATGATACACGGCAGGCGGAGCTGAACCTGCCGCCGCCTCCGCCCTGATCGGTCCCGCATGGCTTTCCAAATTCCCGATATCGACGAAACCCAGGCGCCGCTGATCGAGCACCTGATCGAGCTGCGCACGCGGCTCCTGCGGGCCTTTCTGGCGTTTGCCGTGGCTTTCGGCGTGTGCTTTTATTTTTCCAGCGACATCTTCGCCTTTCTGGTCCGCCCGCTGACCGAGGCGTTTCCCGCCGGGCAGGGCAAGCTGATTTACACCAAGCTCTACGAGGCGTTCTTCGTCGAAGTGAAAGTGGCGCTGTTCGCGGCCTTCTTCGTCAGCTTCCCGGTGATTGCCAACCAGATCTGGGCTTTCGTGGCGCCGGGGCTCTACGCCAAGGAAAAGAAGGCATTCCTGCCGTTCCTGATCGCGACCCCGATCCTGTTCACGATGGGCGCGGCGCTGGCCTATTACGTGGTCATGCCCACGGCCTTCCACTTCTTCCTGGGCTTCCAGGGCGACAAGGGCGGCCTCAAGCTGGAGGCGCTGCCCGGCACCGGAGACTATCTGGCGCTGGTGATGCAGTTCATTCTCGCCTTCGGGATCAGCTTCCTGCTGCCGGTGCTGCTGATGCTGCTCAATCGGGCGGGCATCGTCACGCGCGCGCAAGTGGCGGGCGGACGGCGCTATGCCATTGTCGCGATCTTCATCATCGCGGCTATCGCGACGCCGCCGGACGTGATTTCGCAGCTGCTGCTGGCCGTTCCGCTGATCGCGCTGTTCGAAGGCACGCTGATCGTCATGTGGTTCACCGAAAAGCGTGACGCCCAGGCGAAGGCGGCCGAGGAAAAAGCCGCCGCCAAGGTGATCGCGGAGTAATCCAAAGCTCGCTGTTTCTGCCCCGTTCCTTCGTCATTGCGAGGAGGCGAAGCCGACGCGGCAATCCAGAGAGCCGGTGCAAACCGCCCCTGGATTGCTTCACTCTTCGGGCTCGCAATGACGAAAGAACGGGACATGAGTTCTGATCAACGAGTCAGGGTATAAGGCGAAAGCGCCTTATGGCGCTTCGCTCGGCTTTTCTTCTTTCGCGTTTTCGTCCTGCGCCGCCCAGGCGCGCTGGCCGCCGATCCAGGTTTCCAGAACCTTGGTCTTGCGGATCTGTTCGGGCGTTGCCAGCATCGGGTCGGCATCCACGAACAGGAAGTCCGCGTCATAGCCCTTGGCGATGCGGCCCAGCTTGTCTTCCGCGAACATCGCATAGGCCGCGCCGGTGGTATAGGCATTGATCGCGGCTTCGCGGCTGAGGATTTCCTGCGGCTGCCAGCCGAGGAAGGGCTGGCCGTCATCACCCTGCCGGGTGATGGCGACGGCAATGCCTTCGAAGGGCAGGGCGGGTTCCACCGGGGTGTCCGAGCCGAACGCCAGCGTCGCCCCGGCCGCGGCCAGCGACTTCCACGCATAGGCACCGGCAAGCCGGTCCGGCCCCAGCCGGGCTTCGGCCATCAGCCGGTCGGAGGCTTCGTGCTGCGGCTGCATCGAGGCGATCACGCCATGCTCGCCGAAACGCGCGATGTCGGCCGGATCGACGATCTGGGCATGTTCGATGCGCCAGCGCCGGTCGCCCTTGTAGGTCTCGGACAGCTCGTCGATCGCATCGAGCACGGTCGCGTTGGCCTTGTCGCCGATGGCGTGGACGGCGACCTGAAAATTGTCGATCGCGGCCCGGCTCATGAGGTTGCCGAGCTGCGTCCGGTTCATCTGCGGGAGGCCGGTGGTCTTGGCATCGTCGGCATAGGGCTGCTTGAGCCAGGCGCCGCGCGAACCCAGCGCTCCGTCGAGGAACAGCTTGAGGCCGTTCATCTTGAGCCGGTCCTGATAGAGCCATGGCGTCGGGCCGGGGCCGCCGATCAGGCGCATGTTATCGATACCTGCAGCGTAGGCGACGATGCGGATGCGCAAGTGGCCAAGGTCGGCCGCGCGGCGGAAGGCCTGCCAGTCCTCGATCGAAGTGCCCATGTCGGCGATGGCGGTCACGCCTTGCGCCAGAAACGCCAGTTGCGCTTCGCCCAGGGCGGTATCGCGGTCCTCCGGGCGGGGTTTGGGTACTTTGTCACCGACAAGCGCGGTGGCGGCGTCGATGAATACGCCTGCGGGTTTCCGGCCGCCGGTCACGCGCAGGATTTCGCCGCCCGCCGGATCAGGCGTTGCCGCCGTAATCCCGGCCGCTTCCAGCGCTGCCGAGTTGGCCCAGCCGGCATGGCCGTCGACGCGGGTGAGCCAGGCGGGCTTGCCGCCGGTCACGGCGTCGAGTTCCGCCGCGGTGGGCATCCGTCCGAGACCCCACAGCATCTGGTTCCAGCCGGTCCCGAGAATCCACGGGGCGTCGGGATGTGCCGCGGTCCAGGCCGCGATGCGCGAGAGGGCCTCGTCAAGCGACCGGGTGGCCGACAGGTCGAGCGTCATTTTCGCAAAGCCTGTCGGCATGACGTGGCCATGCGCATCGATCATGCCCGGCACGACCACGCGGCCCTGCCCGTCGAGCTTGTAGTCCACCCGCTGCGGGCGCTTGTCGCCGCTGTGATAGACTTGGCCAATGTGCCCGTCGGGCGTGATCAGAAAGCCGGTGAAGTGCTCGATACCGCCTTTGCCGTCGGGCGTCAGCCCATCGACATTGTCGATCAGCGTGCCGGCGACGGGCGGCTCGGCTTCGGGGGCCTTTTTCTTCCTGGCCAGCGCCGGGGTGGCGGCGAGCGAGCAAGCCAGCGCGGCAGCCAGGGCTGCCCGGGTTCCGGGCGTCACTTCTTGCCCTTCTTCGGCAGCCGCTTGATGATCGCGCTGGTATCGAGGCGGCCGCCGCCCATGGCCTGGATTTCGGCGAAGAACTGGTCGATCAGCGCCGCCACCGGCAGCGAAACGCCCAGCCCGCGCCCTTCATCGAGGCTGAGGCCGAGGTCCTTGCGCATCCAGTCTATCGCGAAGCCGAAGTCGAAGCGGTCCTCGTCCATCGACTTCCAGCGGTTGTCCATCTGCCAGGACTGCGCTGCGCCGCCCGAGATCGCCTCGTAGACTTTATCCATGTCGAGGTGCGAGGCCTGCGCGAAGCGCACCGCTTCGGCGAGCGCGGCCACATTGCCGGCGATGCAGATCTGGTTGGCCATCTTGGCGATCTGGCCCGAGCCGGGCTTGCCGACATGGACGATTCGCTGCGAATAGGCTTCCATCACCGGGCGAGCGGCCTCGATCGCATCGGTGCGGCCGCCGCACATCAGCGTGAGCGTGCCGTTCTCGGCGCCGATCTGCGAGCCGGTCATCGGCGCGTCGACGCAGTGGACCTGCAAGTCGCGCGCCTCGACCGATATCTGCCGCGCGATCCGGGCTGAGACGGTGGTGTGGTCGATGAACACCCCGCCCCTCTTCAACATGCGGAACACGCCGTTGGGGCCGAGCACGACATCGGCGAGATCATCGTCGTTGCCCACGCAAGTGATGACGACATCGGCATCCTGCGCCGCGTGGGCCGGATTGGCGGCGATGCGGTGGGCGAGGCCTGGGTTGTCGTCGGCCCATTTCTGCGCGCGCTCGGGCGAGCGGTTGTAGATTGTCAGTTCGTGGCCGGCTTTCGCGATGTGCCGCGCGATTGCGCCGCCCATCACGCCCAGGCCGATGAAGGAGACCTTGCGGGGTTCGCTCTTGCTCTGACTCATGAGCCGACTTCTAGACGGTTTTGCGCGAATGCAAACAGCAAGAAGTGGGCTTTCGTCAGCCTTCTGCCCCAAGTTTGCTTTCCATTTCCCTTGGATTCCGGTAGGCGCGCGAGCCTATGAACAAACTTGCACTCGATATCGCTCCCGGGGCTGAAGAAGCCCTGCTGACCGCAGCCGACGTACGCGCGGCGGCGGAGCGAATTACGGGTGCCGTCGTCAGGACGCCCACGCTGCACAGCACTACGCTGAGCGCGATCACCGGGGCGGATATCTGGCTCAAGTTTGAAAATCTGCAGTTTACGGCCGCTTACAAGGAACGCGGCGCGCTCAATGCCCTTCTCCAGCTTGACGAGGAACGCAAGGCGCGCGGCGTGATCGCGGCCTCGGCCGGCAACCATGCACAGGGTCTCAGCTATCACGGCACCCGTCTCGGCGTGCCGGTGACGATCGTGATGCCCAAGACCACCCCGCTGGTGAAGGTCATGCAGACCGAAAGCGTGGGCGGCAAGGTCGTGCTCGAAGGCGAAAGCTTCGATGAAGCCTATGCCCATGCGCGCAAGCTTGAGACCGAACTGGGCCTTACTTTCGTCCACCCGTTCGACGATCCGCATGTGGCGGCCGGGCAGGGCACCGTGGCGCTGGAAATGCTGGAGGACGTGCCGGATCTCGACACGCTCGTCCTGCCGATCGGCGGTGGCGGGCTGGCCTCGGGCATGGGCACGGTGGCGCGCGCGATCAATCCCGATATCAAGCTCGTCGGGGTCGAGGCGCAGCTCTATCCTTCGATGTACAACCTGCTGAAGGGCACCAACCTGCCGATCGGCGGGGATACCCTGGCCGAAGGCATCGCCGTCTTCTCGCCGGGCCTGTTCACGTCGAAAGTGCTGCGCGAAACGCTCGATGACTTCCTGCTGGTCAGCGAGGCGAAGATCGAAAGCGCGCTCGCGCTGCTGCTGCAGATCGAAAAGACGCTGGTCGAGGGCGCGGGCGCCTGCGGTCTGGCGGCGGTGATGGACAACCGCGATCTGTTCAAGGGCCGCAAGGTCGGCATTGTCCTGTCGGGCGGCAATATCGATACGCGCCTGCTGGCCAATGTGCTGCTGCGTGATCTGGCGCGGGCGGGCCGGCTGGCGCGCCTCAAGATTGGCCTGCAGGACCGTGCCGGCGCCCTGTTCAAGGTCGCCAAGGTGTTTCACGAGCACAATGTGAACATCATCGAGGTGTTCCACCAGCGCATCTTCACGCACTTGCCCGCCAAGGGCCTCGTGACCGAGATCGAGTGCGAGGCGCGCGATCGCGAGCAGCTCGATGCCCTTGTCGCGGCCCTGCGCCGCGAGGGCTACGAAGTGAAGCAGGTCGAAACCGACTGACCGGCCTGCCCCGCGTGCGGGGCAGGGGCGCCCTTTCTTCTCGAACACCCGCTGTCCGGCGTGTCCGCCGGGCAACGGGCGTTCACGCGCGGGTTTTGGTGCTGATCTCCCGTGAAAGGATATCCGGCGACGCTGCTCCGATTTGGCACGCTGGCAACCGATTGCATCACCGCGGACGCATTTTCGCCCTGCCTTGGCCGCATTTCTTAGTTAAAAGACTTTGAACGTTTGGGGGCGGCGTGCATATTTGGGATCACACAGTGTCGGTATCGCAAGAGCAATAGGAAGTTTCACACCCGTGACGGCCCAGGTTCGCTTTCCCCGGTTTTTCGTGACCAGCCCTGCGCCGTGCCCCTATCTGCCGGGGCGCAACGAGCGCAAGGTGTTCACCGAACTCAAAGGGCCGCACGCGGATTCGCTCAACGATGCGCTGGGCCGGATCGGTTTCCGTCGCAGCCAGACCGTCGCCTACCGTCCGTCCTGCCTCGATTGCACGGCCTGCGTCTCGGTGCGCGTGGCGGCGGAGGAGTTCAGGCCTTCCGGCTCGCAAAAGCGCGCGCTCAAGGCCAATGCCGATATCATTGCCACCGTCTGCCGCCCCTGGTCGACCAACGAGCAGTTCGAACTGCTCCAGCTCTACCTTTCGGTGCGCCATCCCGAAGGCGGGATGACGACGATGGACGAGACGGACTTTGCCGACATGGTCGAGCATACGCCCGTCACCAGCTATATCGTCGAGTATCGCGAGCCGTCCGCCGATGGCGTGACGCCGGGCCGCCTGATCGGCGCCTGCCTGACCGACAAGCAGTGCGACGGTCTCTCGATGATCTACAGCTTCTACGATCCGTACCATGAAGAGCGGGCCGGGCTGGGCAACTACATCATCCTCGATCACATTCGCCGCGCGCAGGACATGGGGCTGCCTTATGTCTATCTCGGCTACTGGGTCGAAGGTTCGCCGCGTATGCAGTACAAGGTGCGCTACCGGCCGATGGAAAAGCTGGGCCGTACCGGCTGGGAACGCCTCGACGCCAAGGAACAGGACCGGCTGATCGCCGCCGCCGTAGCCAATCCGCGCAGCCGCACGGAAGCCGGGCAGACCGGCGGCAAGGATGGTATGCCCTCTATCGCCAAGGTCTGACGGCCGCGCGCTCGCGCTTTTTGGGGCTGGGTTTCGGCGCGGTGGCTGTGAGGAGTTGCGATGTGCTGATCCTGACCGGGACTATGTCGGAACTTTCAGTTTCGATCTATTCCATTTGAGCGCTCTCTGATCCGCGAACGTCTTGGTTGACGTGGCCGAGAATTGCCCTAAATGCCCGGTTTCCGGCGTGCCGGGCGGTTAGCTCAGTTGGTAGAGCATCTCGTTTACACCGAGAGGGTCGGGGGTTCGAGCCCCTCACCGCCCACCATTCCAGACCGCGGAAAAGCGCGGTTTTTAGAGTCCTCTTCCGTGGAGGACCCCCTCCGACTTCACCAGATCGCTGCTTAGACAGCGCGATCGTTTGGAAAAGAGCCAGTCGAGCAACCGCTCGTGCTCCATCTTCAGACCCCAGGCCAGCGTTGCATCGCCGGGCGTCCCAGGTTCGCGCGTTGGTGGTCCGGGCGCTTGAGGCAAATCGGGGGCGAGGAGGGGAATACCCGCCCCCGAAGGCCCGGCCGGATCAGTCGACCGGCCGCGCGGATGTTCCATCGACCGGCGGAAGGACAGGAACGATGGCCTTGGGTTGATCGCCGGTGAGGGCCTGGAGGAAGGCGACGATGTCGGACACGTCCTGCTGCGGCAGCGTCTGGCCAAGCTGGCTCTTTGCCATGACCGTCACGGCCTCATCGAGGCTCCAGACCTTGCCCGTGTGGAAGTAGGGCGCCGTGAGCGCGATGTTGCGCAAGGTCGGAACCTTGAAGGCATAGCGGTCGGCCTCGTCCTTGGTGATGGCGAAGCGGCCGAGGTCGTCTGCGGGCAGGAGATCGGCGGGCGGCGGCGAGACGGCGCCGAACTTGGCATACATCGAACCGCCCATGTTGACGCCGTTATGGCAAGCGGAGCAGCCGTTATCCATGAAGGCTTGGAGGCCGCGCCGCTGCGCTTCGTTCAAGGCCTTGGCGTCTCCCTTGAGGAAGCGATCGAAGGGGGCATTGGGCGTGACAAGCGTAGCTTCATAGACCGCGATAGCCGTCTGGACGTTTTCCATCCGGATCGGATCCTTGTCGCCGGGGAAGGCGCTGGCGAACATCTTGGCATAGCCGGGAATACTCTTGAGCGTCGGCATGACCTGATCGGCCGGCATGGCCATCTCGACCGGATTGGAAACGGGGCCGCCTGCCTGCTCGGCGAGGTCCTCGGCGCGCCCGTCCCAGAACTGGGTCATATTGTAGACGGCATTCAGCACGGTCGGCGCGTTGCGGCTGCCATGCTGCCAGCGATGGCCAAGCGAAGTCGGGCGCGCATCCGCGCCGCCCAGACCCATATTGTGACACCCCGCGCAGGAGAGCGAATGGCTGGCGGAAAGCCGGGGGTCGAAATAGAGCGCGGTGCCGAGCGCGGTGAGGTCAGGGGTTGCCTTGACGCCGGTGATTGTCCCCGGCCCGTCGGGCAACGCCGCGAACTGTTCGCGCGCGGAGAGGATCAGCGGATCGCTGGTCGCGGCCAGGGCGTCCTGCTTTTGCTCGGATTGCTCGGGACTGGAGGATTGACAGCCGGCAAGCGAGAGGGCTGCCATGGATGCGAAGATTAAGGCGATCTTGGTCATCGTAACTTCCCGCTGATTGTGCGGAAGAAGGGACTAGGCCTCGTCCCTGACGAGTTCCTGACGAAACCGGGCTGAAGGGACATAAATTATAGAAGCGAAGGTGCCGGAGCAGGCTGCTTCCCGATCTGTCATGGCCGCCGGCATTCCAGGCATTCCCGTCTTGTCCTGTCGGCGGGGGTTCTTTGCCGCAGAAAACAAAAACTTCATCGCAAATCAATTGCCAACTAAAATAGTAGAGAATATGAGTGGGGCGCACGGCGAGACTTGGCTTGTCATGCACCGACGGGGAATTCCATGACTGACGGAACAGACGATCGCTCCGGTCGCAAACGAAGATGCGCCGAAGCCGATCCCCTCCATCTCATCCATGAGGCGCTGACCACAATGCGCTTTGGCGCGATCCAGCTGACTGTTCACGAGGGCAAGCTTGTCCAGATGGAAGTTACTGAAAAGCGACGTTTTACCTAGTTTCATACAGCGCAGGACGAGAGCCTGCACGACCTGATGCTGACCGGACCACCGGACGCATTCCTCCATACAGGGATGCATCATGCTCAGAATATCACGACTTGCGGGCGCCTTGCTCGCCACGACCACCCTTGCCAGCAGTCCCGCACTCGCGGACGATCTCGAAAACGGCGAAGAGCAGACCTCAGCCGGAACCGGAGCCTCGGATTCCGGTGAGGATATCGTTGTCACTGCCCGCCGTCGCAACGAATCGAGCCAGGACGTCCCGGTCGCGATCGCGGTCATCGGGGGTGACCATGTCGATGCCACCGGCTCGTTCAATGTGGGGCGCCTGCAGCAACTGACGCCCACGCTTCAGTTCTACTCGTCAAATCCGAGGAACACGGCCGTCAACATTCGTGGCATCGGCGTTCCGTTCGGTCTGACCAACGACGGCATCGAACAGGGCGTCGGCATCTATGTCGATGACGTCTACAATTCGCGCGTAGCCTCGGCCACATTCGATTTCCTCGATGTGGCGCAAATCGAAGTGCTGCGGGGACCGCAGGGTACGCTCTACGGCAAGAACACGACGGCGGGCGCGATCAACATCACCACCAACCAGCCCACCTTCGACTTCGAAGGCAAGGCCGAGGTGTCGATTGGCAACTACAGCTTCAAACAGGCCAAGGCGGCCGTCTCCGGCCCGCTGTCAGATACTGTTGCCGCACGGATCGCGGTATCCTCTACCAGTCGTCGGGGCACGATCTACAACATCAGCACCAGCCAGTGGATCCAGAGCCAGGACAATCTGGGCTTGCGCGGCCAATTGCTGTGGAAGCCGGCCGGCCGGCTGGAAGTGGTCCTCGCCGGCGACTACAGCGAACAGGCCCCCAGTTGCTGCGGTACCGTTTACGTACGTACGGCGACCACACAGCGTGCCGCCAACCGGCAGTTCGCCGCGCTCGCCGCGGCGCAGGGCTACGCCCCCGCCAGCACTGATCCGTTCGATCGCCTGACGGATCTCGACGGGGAGTTGAAGGCCCGCAACAAGATCGGCGGCGCTTCGCTGCGCGTGAAGTGGGATCTGGGCCCAGGTGAGCTGACTTCCATCACTGCGTGGCGGTTCTGGGACTGGGACCCGTCGAACGATCGCGACTTCACGGGCCTGCCGATCGTCACCCGATCGCAGAATCCCTCGCAGCAGGATCAGTACACGCAGGAACTGCGCTATAACTACAGCGGCAGGACGGTCGACTTCGTGGTCGGCGCTTTCGCCTTCCACCAGCACATCGACACGCAGGGCACTGAGCAGCAGGGCAGTGCCTCGACCAGATGGAACATCGCTCCCACCAGTTCGCTTTACGATACCGGCGTGCTTGATGGCCTGACTGCCCGGAACACCGTCTATCTCAAGAATACGAGTGCAGCCCTGTTCGGCCAGCTCAGTTGGAAAGTCACGCCTGAGTGGACGATCCAGCCTGGTGTTCGGTTGAACTACGACGAGAAAGAGGGATACTACCAGCGCCGGGTGTTTGACGGCAGCGGTGCCGAGCTGCTCCTCAATGACACCAATACCTACACTGCCGTTCAGAGCGCCCAGCTCGCAATCTATGCGCCGCAGGAGATTGCGCCCCGGTTCAGTGACTGGAACTTCAGTTACGATCTCACCACCAGCTTCAAGGCCGCGCCGGACGTGCTTGTCTATGCGACTTATGCAAGAAGCTTCAAATCGGGCGGGATCAACCTCAACGGTGTGCCGACCGACAGCACCTACCGTGCTATCTCGGCGGCCGAGACGGTCAAACCGGAATCGGTCAACCACTACGAGGCGGGCATCAAGACCCAGTTCTGGGGGCGCCGTGCGACCCTCAACCTTGCCGCCTTTCGCACGGATATCGCCAATTACCAGGCTAATGTGAACAACAGCCAGTACGGTGTACTGCGCGGCTATCTTGCCAACGCCAGGGCCGTCCGCACGCAAGGCGTGGAAGGGGATTTCTCGGTCCGTCCCGATGAACGCTTCAACGCCTATCTCAACGGAGCCTATACCGATGGCTCCTATCGCAAGTTCATCGACGCGCCTTGCCCGCCCGAGCTCTCGGGCAGCAGCAGCCCGGCCAACTGCGATATATCGGGCGAGGTGTTGCCCGGCATATCGAGGTGGTCCTTCTCGTTCGGAGCAGAGGCCAGCGTGCCGGCAAGGTTCCTGGGGCAGGAGGGCGAAGTCTTCTTCGGTTACGACGGCAGCTATCGTTCGCGTTTTTCTTCGAACGCCACGCCTTCGCAATATACCTGGATTGAAGGGTATGACCTGCACAATTTCCGCGCCGGTTTCCGGGCTGACAGCAGGTTCAGCCTCTATGGCTGGGTACGCAACGCCTTCGACGAGAAATATTTCGAGCAGCTTCAGATCGCCTCGGGCAACACGGGCCTCATAGCAGGTTCGCCCGGCGATCCGCGTACCTGGGGTATGACTGCCCGGTTCGAAATCTGAGCGAGGCCGGCGCGATGTTCATTCTTCCTGTACCTGGTGCATAACACCATCAGGCGGCGCTCCCCTTCATCGAGGCTCGCATTGTCGCGCAACTGGTCGATGGTGCCCGCGGGATGGCGTCAAGTGCCGTCGACCATTGCGGAATTGGGACCCATTACCCCGGCGGCAATGCCTGCCCCATCATTGGAAGCGCTTTCATCAGTGTGTGATCGGCAAGGCCCACCCACCTTGCCAAGCGTGGCAAGGCTTGCAACTATGGCGCGCATAAAAGGAACCGGCTTTCAGGACAGAGTGATCGCAAGCGGTGGGTAAGCCAACTATTGACGATGTTGCGGCGTTGGCGGGGGTTGCGCGTACTACCGTTTCGCGTGTTCTAAACAACCAGCCGAACGTGCGGGACGAAGTGCGCAACAAGGTCATGCGGGCGGTCTCCATGCTGGGTTACCGGGTCAATCTTCAGGCCCGCAATCTGGCGGGGCGCAAGGGGCTGCGCATTGGTCTCATCCATGCGTCGGACTTCGATAGCGAACCCAATTCCTACTTCAGTTCCGCGCTTGAACTGGGCGCGACGCGGGCCTGCGCGCGTCTGGGCGCCCAACTGCTCGTGCATGTGGTGAATCAGAAGGACGCTGCGGCCGCTTCGGAAATCCTGGCCTCAGCCGCCAACGACCAGTGTGACGGCATCATCCTCACACCGCCTTTTGCCGATGATGGGGATCTTCTGCGTGCGCTGGCAGCACTGGGCTGCAACGTGATTTGCCTTGCCGCAGGTCCGGAGGCTGCGGAAATCGCCGGCACCGTTGGCATTGATGACAAGCAGGCAGGGTACGATATCGGCCGCCATCTCATAACCCTGGGACATCGTTCCTTCGGTTTTATCCGGGGGTTGCAGGGCCACATTTCCGCCGAGAGCCGGTTTGACGGCTTCCTTGCGGCATTAACGGAAGCCGGTCTGGATCCTGAACAGGTCCACGTGGAACGGGGTAACTTCACGTTTCGGTCCGGGCTCGAATGCACGCAACGGATTCTCGCCCAGCCAGGGCGGATCACCGCTCTGGTTTGCGCCAACGATGATATGGCGGCAGGCGCTCTGCTGGCTGCGCACAAGGCAGACCTGGCGATCCCGCAAGACCTGGCAATTGCCGGCTTTGACGATACCCCGGTTTCGGAAATCGTCTGGCCGCCGCTTACGACCATTCACCAGCCGTTGCGCCGGATGGGGGAGCGCGCGGTGGAGCGTCTCGTCGAAGCGGGCAACGAGCCCGCCCCGTCTCTTGATCGCGAAATCGTGGGGCATCGCCTGGTGGTCCGGGAATCCACGTCGCCAGATCAGGCCTGATCCCGGCCCAAACACCACGCTTGAATACGGGGAGGCTTGACGCCTCGATAACTCTTGGGCATTTGTTGGAAGCGCTTCCAATTTTGGCGCCGCGCTCTTTGAAGGCGCGAGGGAAAGAAAGCGGCAAGAACCGCGACAACGGAGGGGATGATGAGAGTGAGGATCTCGAAGGGCGCGCGCGCGGCATGCTGGCGCAAGGCGGAGTATCTGGGCGCGACAGCGGCCTCGGTCATTGCTCTTGCCGCGATGATGCCGCAGCAGGTTTCGGCTCAGGATGCCACGGGCGCAGCCAGCGATGCTGCCGGCAGTACCGCTAACGACACGATCGTCGTGACGGGGTACCGTTATTCCCTGGCCAATTCCATCAACCTCAAGAAGACCAACGACAGTATCGTCGAGGCGGTCTCGGCTGAGGAAATCGGCAAGCTGCCGGACGTCTCGATTGCGGAATCGATCGCTCGCCTGCCCGGCCTTGCCGCGCAGCGCGTAGGCGGACGTGCGCAGATCATCTCCGTCCGTGGTTTTTCGCCGGACTTCAGCACTGTTTTGCTGAACGGCAGGCAGCAGGCAAGCTCGGGCTACAACCGCGCGGTTGAGTTCGACCAATACCCCTCGGAGCTGATGAGCTCGGTCGTGGTCTACAAGTCGCCCGACGCGGACGTTTCGGGCATGGGGCTTTCCGGCACCGTCGATCTGCGCACGATCCGCCCCCTCGCCTATGGCAAGCGGACGATCGCGATGAGCGTTCGCGGCCAGTATGATGAGGACGGCGGCCGCAACGACGACATCTCGAAGTGGGGTGGCCGCGCGACGATCAGCTATATCGACCAGAACAAGGACGGCACGCTGGGCTGGGCGATCGGCTATGCCTACCTCAATTCATCGAGCCACGTCGATCACACCAAGAACTGGTTCTACGACAACTACGGCGGTAGCACTTATCTGCTTTCGGGGCAGGAAGTGCTGGCCAACGGCAGTCGCGACAAGCGCCATGGCGTGATGGCAACGCTGGAATGGGAGCCCAGCGACGCGATCCATTCGACGCTGGACCTCTATTATTCGCGCTTCAACCAGAAGACCGTCAGCCGCGGCGCGATGTGGTTTTCTGACCAGTGGGCCGATGACGGCACGTTCAGCGATACGCAGACGCAGACCATCGGTGGCAACGATTTCGGCGTGGCGGGCCATTTCGCCAATGCGGTGCCGATCCTGCGCAACGATTACAACACGCGCAAGGACGAACTGTTCGCCATCGGCTGGAATGGCGAATTCAAGATGGACGATCGCACCCGGTTCATCGCCGACCTCAGCTATTCGAGCAACAAACGCGACGAAACCTACATCGAGACCTACCAGGGTTATGGCGTCGGTCCCTATCAGACGCGAACCATGGACGAGTACGATTATACCGTACCGACCAACGACTTTCCGCAGTTCACCGGGTTCGGCCTCAATTATGCGGACGCCAGCCAAGTGACCCTGGGCGACCGCGCGCCCTGGGGCGGCTGGGGACATGATGGCCTGCTGAAGTCGCCGCACATCAAGGAAGACCTTTTCGCTGTCGACCTTGGGGTTTCGCACGATCTGGGCGGTTTTTTCAGCAAGTTGGACGTTGGGGTCAACTTCGCGCATCGCAAGAAGACCAAGACCGTCGACGAGGTCGACCTGTTCCTCAAGAACGATCGGGACCAGGTGCCCGTCGATTCGCAATACTTGCTGAATCCAACCGATCTCAGCTTCGCCGGCTCGTTGAGCACGCTGGCCTTCAACGTTCCGGCCGCGCTGTCCAGTTATTATGATCAGGTCATCCTTCAGGACGCGAACCACTACGACAAGTCGTGGGAGATCAAGGAGGACATCCTGACCGGCCGTGCCAAGCTGACGATCGATTCGGGCAGGCTCAAGGGCAACATCGGCGTTCAGATCGTCTATCAGGCGCAGGGATCGCAGGGTCTTCGGATCAATGGCCTAGTGTCGCCGATCACTATCGGTAGCGTCAATGTGTCCAAGAGCTATACCGATATTCTGCCAAGCCTGAACCTTACCTATGAGCTGGGTCGCGGCAGTCGGCTGCGGCTGGCTGCGGCGCAGGTCATGGCCCGGCCGCGCATGGACGATATGCGTGCGAACATGACGCCCAGCTTCAACAGTTCGATCTGTGCAGGAAGTCCGGGCTGTACGCCGGGCCAGGAAGTTCATCCCTGGTCGGCGACGGGCGGCAATCCCAACCTTGAGCCGTGGCGCGCGAAGGAACTCAATGTCGCTTACGAATGGTATGGCCCCGGCGCGACTTATGTGAGCGTCAACGGCTTCTACATGTGGCTGGACAATTACATCTATACCCAGGTGATCCCGGCCGATTTCTCCGGTTTCCCGCTTCCCGCCACGGCTTCGGCAATCCCGTCGAACGTGACGATCAGCTCCATCGGCGAACTGACGGCGCCAGCGAACGGACCCGGTGGCTGGGTGCGTGGCGTCGAAGTGGCGGGCGCGCTCGATCTTGGAAAGCTTGTTCCCCCGCTCGACGGGTTCGGTATGAGCGGCAGCGTTGCCTACAGCGGCTATTCGCTGAAGTCGGCGGCTGCAGAACAGGTCGGCGTCCTGCCGGGTTTCTCGGAATGGGTGTACAACATCACCGGCTATTACGAGAAAGGCGGCTTCCAGGCCCGGGCGAGCTATCGCTACCGCTCGTCGTTCAAGGGTGAAGTGGTCTCGCTGTGGACCAACCTCGGCTTCCCGGAAATTCTGGCCGACAAGCAGCTCGACGCGCAGATCGGCTATGCATTCAAACAGGGGGCGCTGGAGGGCCTGGGTGTGCAGTTGCAGGTCAATAACGTGCTCAATTCGCCCTACCGCACCAGCTACACCGTCAACGGCACCCGTATGCTGGAAACGTATGAGAAATATGGAAGGCAGTGGCTCCTTGGGGTCAATTACAGCTTCTGATCCCGCGTAAGCCCCCCGATCGCGCGGGGGGCGCGTCCTTGAATACCCCCCAGGCCGGTTTCGCTGCGACTCTCTCCTCCCGCCAGCGAAACCGGCCGACCTGGGACTTCCCCCCTCCCTGGATGGCGAAAGCCGGACATTCAGAAAATCGAGAGTTTCATGCTCATGGCCAGATCCCTCTTCCCGACACTGCCGCTGCTTGGGCTGGTGCTTGCATCATGCACGGCGGCCAGCACCATCGAACGGCCGGGGACGTGGACCGCGAACGAAGCCAGCGCGATCGCGGCCTGGCCTGAGCGGGCCAGCACGGATCAGCCCGACGCAGCCATCGAAAAGCGCATCGCCGCCATCGTCGCGTCGATGACGCTTGAACAGAAGATCGGGCAGATGACCCAGCCCGAAATCCGCTACATCACGCCCGATGAGGTGCGCCGCTACTACATCGGCTCCATTCTCAACGGCGGTGGCAGCTGGCCGGGCATGAACAAGCACGCCAGCGTTGCCGATTGGGCGCGTCTGTCGAAAAGCTTCGCCCAGGCGGCCCTGTCCACTGACATGAAAGACCGGGTGCCGCTGCTCTGGGGTACCGACGCGGTGCATGGCCACAACAACGTGGTGGGCGCCACGATCTTTCCGCACAACATCGGCCTTGGCGCCGCGCACGATCCGGACCTCGTGTTCCGCATTGGCCGGGCGACGGCGAAGGCCGTGCGCGCCACTGGGATAGACTGGGCCTTTGCGCCGACGCTGGCGGTCGTCCAGAGCCAGCGCTGGGGCCGGGCTTACGAAAGCTATTCGAGCGATCCGGCCGAAGTCGCGCGTGATGGGGCGGCCATGGTACGCGGGTTGCAGGGCACGCTGACCGGGGACGGCGACGTTCTGGCTACCGCTAAGCATTTCGTGGGGGATGGAGGCACTTTCCAGGGCGTCGATCAGGGCGATAATCACGCTTCGGCGCGTGACCTCGCTATGGTCCATGGCGCGGGCTATTACACTGCGCTCAATGCCGGTGTGGAAACCGTGATGGTTTCCTACAGTAGTTGGACCGAGGACGGCGCGGTTCCCTTTGGCAAGATGCATGGCGACAAGGCGCTGGTGACCGGCGTTCTGAAGCAGCGCCTTCATTTCGACGGGCTGGTCGTTTCCGATTGGAATGCGATCGAGCAAGTGCCGGGCTGCACTATCGATCACTGTCCTCAGGCGATCAACGCCGGGGTCGATATGGTCATGGTGCCGCAGGACTGGAAAGCCTTCATTGCCAACACTGTTGCGGACGTGCGCGCAGGGACGATTTCCATGGCCCGCATCGACGATGCCGTGAGCAGGATCCTGCGCGTCAAGTTCCGGGCTGGATTGTTCGACCGGCCGGCCTCGGCAAGCCGCTATCTTGGCGATGCCGCTGCCCTTGCCGACCGTCCGCTGGCGCAGGAGGCCGTGCGCAAAAGCGCTGTGCTGCTCAAGAACGATGCGGCAGCATTGCCGCTTGCACCTGGCAAACGCGTGCTGGTCGTGGGTGATGCTGCGGACAGCTTTTCCCAGCAGGCGGGCGGTTGGTCGATTACCTGGCAGGGTGATGAAAATACCAATGCGGACTTCACCACGGGCGAAACGCTGCTTACCGGTATCCGGCGCGTCTATGGCGCGCAGAACGTGGTCTATTCTCCAGACGGCGCCGCGATCGGCCAGGGACATTTTGACGCGGTGATCGCCGTGCTGGGAGAGGAGCCGCACGCGGAAATCAAGGGAGACGTGCGTTACCCCGCACTGCTCTCGCAATCGGTGCGTTACCCTGCGGACCGTGTGCTGCTGGACCGTGTTTCCGGCCACGGCATCCCGGTCGTGACTGTTCTCTACTCCGGCCGGACACTCTATGCGACCGACCTCATGAACCGTTCCGACGCTTTCGTCGCGGCGTTCCTGCCCGGCTCCGAAGCTGGCTCGCTGGCCGATCTGATGGCGGCGCGCGGCGGCGCGGACTTCACGGCCCGGCTGTCTTTTGCCTGGCCCAACACGCCGTGTCCGAGCGGTGGCGTCAAGCCCGACGAAGAGCTGTTTGCCAGAGGATTTGGCCTTTCATATGCCTCGACTTCCCCGCACACGGGAAAGCTGGCCGAAGCGCCCGCACTGGACCGCTGCCCCTGACGCGAGCAGGAGTGGGTTTGACGGGAGGGGAATGGACGATGAAGCAGATACGGCGGATTCTGATTGCCGGCGGCGGTTCTTCGGGCTGGATGGCGGCGGCGCTGCTTTCCCGCTTGTTCCAGGGGCTCTACGATATCGTTCTGGTCGAATCCGAACAGATCGGCACGATCGGCGTGGGTGAGGCGACGATCCCGGCGATCAAGAAGTATAACGAACTGCTCGGCCTTGATGAAAACGAGTTCATGGTCCGCACCCAGGCCAGCTTCAAGCTGGGCATCCAGTTCGTGGACTGGTGGAAGAAGGGCGAAAGCTACATCCACGGCTTTGGCGTGATCGGGCAGGATCTGGAATGGTTGCGCTGCCATCACTATTGGCTCAAAGCGCGCGCGCTGGGCCGGACCGGCGACTTCGCCGACTATTCGATCAACACTGCCGCTGCGCTTGCCAACAAGTTCATGCGGGCCCGGCAGGACATGGGCGACAGTCCGCTGAGCCAAATCGCTCATGCCTTCCACTTCGACGCCGCGCTCTTCGCCCGCTTCCTGTCCGCCTATGCGCAGGAGCGGGGCGTGCGCCGCCGGGAAGGGCAGATCGTCGATGTCACGCTGCGAGCGGAAGACGGCTTCATCGATAGCGTGACGATGGAGGATGGCGAACAGATCGCAGCCGACCTTTTCATTGATTGCTCCGGTTTTCGCGGGTTGCTGATTGCCGAAGCACTCAAGGTTGGTTTCCAGGACTGGTCGCACTGGCTCCCTTGCGATCGCGCGCTGGCGGTACCTTGCGAACGCTCCGGGAATTTCACACCCTACACCCGCTCGACCGCGCATGGCGCGGGCTGGCAATGGCGCATCCCGTTGCAGCACCGCACCGGCAACGGCCACGTCTATTCCAGCCGCCACATGGACGATGACGAGGCAGAGCGCATCCTTCTGAGCAACCTTGATGGCCGGCAATTGGCAGACCCGCTCAAGGTCCGCTTCAAGGCGGGCAAGCGTGACAAGCTGTGGCACAAGAACTGCGTGGCCGTGGGTCTTGCCGGCGGCTTTCTCGAACCGCTGGAATCGACCAGTCTGCATCTGGTGCAGTCCGGCCTTATCCGCATGATCCGTCTGCTTCCCGACGCCGGTTTCGATCAGGCGACAATCGACGAGTTCAACCGCCAGACCGACTTCGAATACGAACGCATCCGCGACTTCATCATCCTGCACTACAAGGCCACCGAGCGCGACGACACGCCGTTCTGGCAGTATTGCCGCGACATGGAAGTGCCCGAAACGCTGCGCCGCAAGATTGACTTGTGGATGGCCAACGGCCGAATTTTTCGCGAGGATGAAGAGCTTTTTGCGGAGGAAAGCTGGATTCAGGTCTTCCTCGGGCAAGGCTATATCCCGCGTGGTTACGATCCGCTGGTCGATATCAAGAGCGACGCGCAGGTCATCCAGTTCCTGGGCAACATCGCGGCGGTCGTCGGCAAATGTGTGACGGTGATGCCCACGCACGCCGACTATGTCGCCAAAGTCTGCCCGGCCGGTCTTGTGGCAGCTTAGACCCATGTTCTGTGCCTTTAGACCCATGCTCGCCGCGACGCTGGCTCTTACGGCCGTGACAGCCTGTGCGACACCACAAGGCAGCCCGTCTCGGGCGGTTTCGGTATGGGCTAGCAGCGCTGACGCCAGCCGCAAGCTCGCGCATGAGGATGACTTGCGGCTGCGCCCGGCATCAGGCGCGGTCGACGGTGTGACCGTGACGGTCGAACCGGACAAGCGCGAACAGGTCATGGTTGGCTTCGGTGCCGCGATGACCGATGCTTCGGCGCAGCTTCTGGAAACCGCGCTGCCCAAGGCCGAACGCGATCGTCTGATCTCCGAACTGTTCGGCCGCGACGGGTTGGCGCTGAGCTTTGTGCGTGTCCCCATCGGCGCCTCGGACTTTTCGAGGGAACACTATAGTCTGGACGACATGCCGTCTGGCCGGACCGACCCCGGCCTGGCGCATTTTTCCATGGCAAAGCCGATGCAGGCGCAGATCCCGGTGCTCAAGGCGGCCAAGGCAGTGAACCCGAACCTTGCGCTGATGGCAACGCCGTGGAGCGCGCCGGCCTGGATGAAGGACACGGACAGCCTGATTAGGGGGCACTTGCGTCCCGAAGTCTACCCGGCCTTTGCCGCCTATTTTACCCGATACCTTGATGCGATGGCGGCGCAGGGGGTGCCGGTGCGCTGGATCTCCGTCCAGAACGAGCCCCATTTCGAGCCGGACAACTATCCCGGCATGCGCTTTGATCCTGCCGATCGAGCGCGGTTCATCGGCGAGTTCCTGGGGCCGCAACTGGCCCGGCGCAAGACGCCTGTCGGCATTCTCGACTGGGATCATAACTGGGATCAGCCGGAAAGCCCGCTCGCCGTGCTGTCTGATCCGCGCGCGCGGCGCTACGTCAGCGGGATTGCATGGCATTGCTATGCCGGCGATCCTTCTGCGATGGCGGCGGTTCACGCGGCCTATCCCGGAAAGGATGTGTTCTTCACCGAATGTTCGGGCGGCGAATGGGCGCCGCACTGGGGTGAAACACTGGGCTGGATGATCGACAATCTCGTCATTGCCGCAAGCCGCAGCGGCTCGCGCGGCACGCTGTTGTGGAACCTGGCGCTCGACGAGAACCATGGCCCGCACCTTGGCGGATGCGGCGATTGCCGGGGAGTGGTGACGATCGACCGCAAGAGCGGCGCGATCACTCGCAATGTCGAATATTATGTGCTTGCCCATGCCAGCCACTTCCTCCGTCCGGGGGCTCGCCGCATCGCCAGCAGCCAGACCGATACGATAGCCGATGTGGCGTTCCGCAATCCCGACGGCACCCTGATCCTGCTCGTCCACAACCGGAGCGGCAAACCGGCTGGGCTGACCGTCCGCGAGGGCGGGCGCGAATTTCATGCTGTTCTGCCTGTGGGAGAGGTCGTGACCTACACGTGGCAGCAAGCCGGAAAGAACAACCGATGACGCGCCTTCGCCAACTGGGTATTACCGGCGCCTTCATTTCCGTCACCACGCTGTTCTTCGCCTGGGGGTTCATCACTTCGAACAACGACCCCTTGATCGTTGCGCTGCGCGCTGTGTTCCAGCTCAACTACACGGAAGCCCTGCTCACGCAGTTTGTCTTCTTCCTGGCCTATGGCATGTTTTCACTGCCAGCGGCCTCGCTTGGACAACGGCTCGGCACGGTGGGCGCTATCGTGATGTCGCTCTGCACGATGATCGCCGGGTGCCTGCTCGTCCGGTCCAGCGTGCATTTCAACGACTATGTTCTGATCCTGGCATCTCTGTTCGTGCTCGCTGCGGGCATCACCGCCTTGCAGGTGGCGGCGAACCCGCTGGCGGCGGCACTGGGCCCGGCCGAGACGAGTCATTTCCGCCTGAGCTTCGCGCAAACCTTCAACTCGCTCGGTGTGGTCGTCGGTGTGCAGTATGGTTCCCGGCTCATGCTTGGGGACGCCGTGCTCAAGGCAGGTGGCGGGAAAATCCATAGTGCTGCGCAGCGCACCGAGGCACTGTCGGCCGTCAGCCATGCTTTCACGATCATGGCGATGCTGCTCGGATTGCTCGCGCTGTTCGTCCTGTCCCAGCGCAAAAGGATTACCGTAGCGGCAAACCAGTCGCCCCCCGCACAACAAGCGTCGGCGCTGGCTGCCCTGCGATCGCGCTGGGCCGTCGCGGGTGCGGCAGCAATCGGGCTCTACGTCGGCGCGGAAGTCTCGATTGGCAGCATCATGATCAACTTTCTCCACCAGCGGCACATCTTTGACCTGCCGCTGGAATCCGCGGGGAACTATCTTGCGACCTTCTACTGGGGCGGAGCATTGGCGGGCCGTATCGCGGGCAGCTTTCTGCTCACGCGTATCGCGGCGCCCCGGTTGCTGGGCTGCTGTGCGCTGATAGCGATCTTTCTGTGTCTCGTGGTCTTCGGTTCCAGCGGGACGCTGGCGGGCAGCGCTGCGTTGTCGATCGGTTTGTTCAATTCGATAATGTTTCCGACGATCTTCACCATCACGCTCGAACGGTCGGGCGCGTCACAGTCCTCGACCTCCGGCCTGCTCTGCCTGGCGATCGTCGGTGGTGCGTTGCTCCCCCTGCTGGTTGGAGCGATCGCGGACACCCTGAGCCTGTCGGTCGCGTTCGCGGTTCCCGCCATTGCTTACGGCTTCATCTTCCTGTTCGCGCTGGGCGCCGAGCGCAAGGCCCCGCTGTCACCAGCGCAAGGACTGACTTTGGCCTGAGGCAGCGGGCAAGGCTGGTTCTGTCGGCCGGCAGTCGGGGGCGAGCGGGACGGCAGCCTCCTGCAACGCCTGCCCGATTACCTGCTTCCAGATCGCATACCCCGCCCGTTTCATATGCAAGTGGTCGCTGATGAACATCGCCGGATCGGGCGTGCCACTGCGCAGCATGGGGGTCGCCACGTCGATATAGACGAGATCGCTGCGGGTTTTTGCCAGATTGCCGACCAAGGCATTGAACGCGCGCTGAACCTCGATTTCCTTCCAGCGCGATGGCGAGGGTTTGACGGAAACGAAGAACACCGGCGTATCACCCAGCAAGGCGCTCTTGCGATCAAGGAACGCCTTGAAATCTGCGAGCACCTGAGCCGGAGAGTGCCCTGCATCCAGATCGTTTTCCCCGGCATAGAATACGATCCTGCTGGGCCGATATGGTGTCACGATCCGGTTGAAATACCGGTTTACATCAGGGATCGTCGCGCCGCCGAAGCCGCGTTTGATCAGCGGCATGTGCATGTCTTCGTTGATTTCGAACCAGAAGCGGATGCTGGAACTGCCAACGAAAAGGGTGCTGCAGGGCGGCTTTGGAACGGATTCGTCTTCCATCGCGAAGAGATTCATTTCGCCATCGAAGGCGCCTCCGTTTTCGGCAGCAGCGCCAGCCACCGGCGACGCGGCAAGCACTGCCGCAGCGGCCAGGATCCCCGCCATTTTCCCCACGGCTTTCCGGTATCTGGTTTCCGTTCGTCCCGGCACAGCTCTTCCCATCTCCAGCACGCATTGATCAGTGTCAGGTCCTAGGTCGTTGCCCCCTTTCACGCCACGCCTTTCGTATTTTTCATACTCTGTTCGCTTTCGCCCAAGACGGTGCGGCAGCGGTGCGGGAATGAGAGCAAGCAGAGACCAGAGATAAAATTGCGAGGGGGGATCCACCAATGAAGACCAGCTCAACTATTTCGACCGCGTCCGCGCTGCTTGCCGGCGCTGCGGTCCTGGCGTTCGCCGCACCGGCGCTCGCGCAGACTAGCCCGGACGGCGACGGCAAGAGCACCGAGGCAGACGGTCCGTCCGCCGACAGCCAGTATCAGGGTGAAATCGTCGTGACCGCGCAAGGGCGCAAGCAATCCCTGCAAGACGTTCCCATCGCCGTGACGGTTACCAGTGGTGAAGCGCTGGCGCGGGCCAATATCGGTGACCTGACCAGCCTGGGCAATCATGTCGCCGGTGTGAAACTCGCAGGCGCGCCGGCGGCGGACATCCTCACGATCCGTGGTGTCGGTTCAGGCATCAATCCCGGCTTCGAGCAGGCGGTCGGCACATTCGTCGACGGTGTCTATCGCGGCCGTGCGCGGTCGATGCGGGCATCGCTGTTCGACATCGATCGGGTCGAAATCCTCAAAGGCCCGCAAACCACCTTCTTCGGCAACAACACCATCGGCGGCGCGTTCAACATCACCACACGCAAGCCGGGCCATGATTTCGCGGTGAATGCGTCGGCCCTCTATGGCAACTTCGGTCAGTATGCCGTGGAAGCGGGAGTGGATGTGCCTCTGACCTCGACGCTGAGCGGGCGTGTTTCCGGCCGCGCCTATGGCATGAACGGCTATATCAAGAACAGTTTTACCGGCAACGACGGTCCGCACCAGCGGGACTGGATCGGGCGTGTTTCGCTTGTCTGGGAGCCGGGCGACAGCTTCAAATCCGAATTCAGATTCGATCGCGCGCGCATGCGCGACAGCGAGGACAATCTGGAAGAGCTGATGTATTGCCCGCCGGTCGTGGGTGTTCTCGGTGGGCTGTGCGCACGCTATCTGGCCCAGAATGGCGGCCCTGTGGACGACAAGCTGAACGCCGAGACATCCACTTATCCCGGTTCGCTTGATTACGATATGTCCGAAGCGGTGTGGACCAACAGCTACGACTTCGGCGCAGCCACGCTGTCCAGCAAGAGCGCCTATTTCCATCACAACGTCCAGTTGCGGGGCAATCTCTTCCCCGTCCCGGTGGAGGTGATCCCGGGGAAGCCGGCGGCGCTGCCCTATTACCTGCCCGAAAGATATACGAACTACAGCGAGGAAATCCGGCTGACCTCGGCTTCCGGCACGCCTTTCACATATGTGCTGGGCGCGTACTATTCGCACGGTGAGTTGCACACAAAGCTCTATGACGGGTTCTATTTCGCCCCTCTGGGGGCCGCCGTGGCGCCGCTTTACAGTGCGACCGATCCGGTGGGGATTCACGGCACGTTCGACCAGAAAGACGATGTCCTGTCATTCTTCGCTTCAGCCACTTACAATCTCACCGATAGGCTGCGCATCAACATGGGTCTTCGCTATTCGATCGTCAAGAAGACTGCGCATCGTTTCAACGAAACGGGTAGTTCCGGTCCGGGCGCTTATCTGGGGCCGGACAACTTTATCGCGGGCAGCCCGGCCCAGCAGGCTGCGTTGAACGCTGTTCTTGCGGCGGACCCGGCGGATTTTGCAAATCCGAAGCGGACCGACCGGAAACTGATGCCTACGGTAAGCGTGCAGTATGATGTCGCGCCCGGGGCGATGGTCTATGCTTCTTATACCAAGGGCTTCAAGGCCGGCGGTTTCGCCGACAGCTTCATTCCCAATGCCTTCGGCCCGGAAAACGTCGACTCCTACGAAGTGGGGTTGAAAGGCCAGTTCTTCGATCGTCGCCTGACGTTTAACGTGGACCTGTTCTGGAGCGACTATTCCGATCTTCAGGAATCCACCAATGTCGTGCTGACCAGCGGTGCGGTGCTGCAGTCCATCCAGAACGCGGCCCAGGCGCGCAGTCGGGGCGTGGAACTCAATACGCAGTTCAGGTTGAGCGACGCCGTGCGGTTCCATGCCGACGTGTCCTACATCGACGCCTACTACACGCGCTTTCCCGATGGTCCGTGCACGCTTGCGCAGACGCTGGTCAACAAGTCGTGCGTGCAGGACCTGTCCGGCAAGAAGCGTCCTTACGCACCGGACTGGAGCGGTTCGGCCGGAATCGACATCTCGCTGCCAGTGGGCCCAAACGTGCTCACCTTCGATCCGAGCGTCAGCTTCAGCAGCAGCTTTGTCGAGCAGGCGAGCAACGACCCGCTGTTCATGCAGGATGGCTATGCCAAGCTGGATGCGCGGCTGGGGTATGGAGATGCCGATGGGCGCTGGGAACTCGCGGTTATCGGCAAGAACCTGACCGACAAGATCACGTCTGCCGTGCGCAATAATGTCGGGACGTCCCCCGGGACTATCTGGGCATTGCCGGAAATGGGACGGTCGGTCGCGGTGCAGGCGTCGATTAAGTTCTGACTTTGGCCGTTCTGATTGAGTTGCCGTCAGCCGGGCCACGGCTGACGGCTTCAGTCTGAATCCACGACAGGGCCCTGCGCCATCCCAGCGTCGGACCTTCGCTGTTCGTATTTCCACGGGAAATCTCGCCTGGAGAGGGTCAGTGATGACCTGCTCGTTTCCCGAGCCAAAGTCGGCTTGTCGGCTTTGGCAGGATTCGACATTCCGGCCTTGGCATTGTACAAGTGCATAAAATAAATTGCAGGGGCGAGGATGGAAGTTTTCTCTACGCGGGAAGTTAGCCCATCGCGGCGGCTCGCTGAATGGAACAACCGGGTTTGCGAGCGCCTAACCGCTGTCGACATCGATGCGCCTCGGGATTTTGTGGGGACCATGCGCAGCTGTCAGATTGGACATGCTTCTGTCGCAACGATCAAGGGGCAGTCCACAGTCGTTCAGACGTCGCGTGATGGCTTTCGCCGGAGCCGCGCTGTGTCTCGCATCGGGCTCTCGATACAGGAAGCCAGCACGGCCCGCTTCAGTTTCGGCGCAAGAGAGCAGTTGGTGGGGCGGCAGGAATTTGTCCTGCTGGATCTCAGTTCCCCTTACAGGGCGGAAACCGGCGAAGACGGCAAGGCCGTTACTGTAATCTATTTGCCAAGTAGCGAAGTCCTTGCGCAATGCCCCAATGCCATGGATCGGGTAGGGGCCAAGGGCACGGTTCGAACGGGCGTAGGCGCGTTGCTGCATTCCTTTGCCCGCACGTGTCTTACCCACCATCAGGGCGGAAACGAACTGACCCTGGGCGAAATGCTGGCCAATCTGGTGCTGCTGGTGCTTGACGATCTGTCGCAGGATGTACGGCAGGTGCATACTCGTGATCGCGTGCGCGAGGAAGCGATCCGGCTGATCGATCAGACGCTCTGCGATCCCGATTTGAGTACGCAATTCATCGCCGACCGGCTGGGCGTTACGCCACGGTATATACAAATGGTCTTTGCCGACATCACTAAATCCCCATCCTCGTATATCCGGATGCGCCGTCTGGACCGCGCGAAAGAAGCCGTCTTGAAGTCCGACGGGCGCAAGATCAGCGACATTGCCTTCGATGTGGGCTTCAGCGATCTGAGTCAGTTCAATCGCTCGTTCAAGGCGCGCTTTGGCACTACGCCTTCGCGCTTGGGCCGCTTCGCGTCCTGAACAGTTCCGATCGCCGGGGTTCGTTATGATCCAAGTATTTCGCAATCACCGAAGGTAGCATTTTTGCTCTACCGGAAGCGGAGCAAGGTGCGAGATGACAGGGAAATGTGAGCGGACTGGGCTTGTCCGTCGAAAGACGGCTGGTTTTGCGGTTGCACTGGCAGTGCTTGGCGCCACGTCGTCCGGTGTTTCCGCCCGGCAGGATGGCTCCGTTGTCGCCACGCCGGCGGTGCGGGCGGATCAAGCCGGCAACAGCAATCATTATCGCTGGATCACGCTCGGGACGATGGGAGGGCCGAGACTTTCTCTCGACAGGGCACAGCCGGCCAATCTGTTGCTGAATGGCACGCAGGCTCATCTCATCGATGCGGGCGATGGTGCCGCGACCGAAGCGTTCGCGGCCGGCGCACAATTCCAGATGCTGCGCAGCATCTGGATAAGCCACATTCATTTTGATCACATCGGCGGTTTGTCCGCGGTGCTGGGGCTTCGGCTGCAAGTGCGAACGATGACGCCCCTGACAATTTTCGGCCCACCCGGCATCAAGGGCATCGTGGATGATCTCATCGCCGCGATGCGGCCGAGTGCGGAACTAGGCTATGGAGTCCCGGGCGAGGTTCCCCTTGATCCTGCAGCCGGCATCAAGGTTGTCGAGGTCAACGACGGTTCTGTCGTGAATTTCGACGGATTTACCGTAAAAGTTGCCAGGAACTGCCACTGCAGCTTTCCGCCTGGCAGTGCGGGCGACTTGAAGTTCCGCTCTCTTTCCTTCCGTTTCGACCTGCCCGGCAGGTCGATCGTCTATACCGGTGACACAGGCCCGTGCGACAGCGTGGAGAGATTGGCGCAGGGGGCCGACCTGTTGGTCACCGAACTCATAGACATTGAGGATACGGTCAACAAAATGCGCCTGTGGTATCCCGATATACCGGCAAGCGAGCTGGACAAGATGGAGGAGCATCTGCGGACGCATCATCTGACAACGGCCGAGATCGGCCGGATGGCAGCGAGTGCGCATGTCGGTGAAGTCGTGGCTACTCACATTGCTGGTGGCGGAAACGCCAAGGCCATAGCGGACGGCGGTTATGTTGCGGAAATTCATCGCTTCTACAACGGGCCGGTAACCGTTGCGAAAGATGGAGAGGCATTTTGAAGTCTTGCGCCAGTCGGTCAGCCTTTGCTGGCGAGCGCGGTTCGCGCGGCCATCAGCCGTCGCCCTGATCCAGTCGCTCACCAGGAAATCGGGTCCATCGAAAGGGCGGCGTGCGGCCGCACGCTGTAACCAGAAGCGTCGGCGATCGATATTGCAGGCAATTCTGCGCACGGCGCTCATTCAGGTATACAGCTCCTATTCTGAGCATCGCAGGCACTGTGCCCCTCCATCTTGCACATAGTGAGAACTGCAGGTCCAAGGCGGGTTTCCGTCAATTGACGCCGAGTGCGGCCTCCTCATAGCCATTCCCCATCAGCCTTCATTCGCCGGATCCTTTGCGGGACGGCATCGGCATGGGGAGCAGGAAAGAGATGATGCATGCAGCGCGCGTTCACCAGGCAGGTGGGCGTTTCCAGGTCGATACGCTGGCCCGTCCGAAACCACGCGAAAACGATGTCGTGGTGGCCGTCAAGGCAGCGGGTGTCGTTCCCAATCTGCGCAATGTGATGAGCAATTATGGCGAACGGGCCTATCTGACGGTTCCCGAACTCCCGGCGATTTACGGTCTCGATGCCGCCGGCATTGTCGAGGACGTCGGGGAGATGGTTTCCGGTATCGTGCCGGGCGACCGGGTTTATATCAATCCGGGCCGGTCGTGCGGATCATGCCATGCCTGCCGCTCGGGCGATGCGATCAATTGCCCTGCCTACACGTTTCAGGGCTACTTCGGGTTCGGCCCGGCATCGCAGCGGATCTACAAGCTTTATCCCTATGGCGGCTTCTCGCAATACGCGACCGCGCCTGCCAGCGGGCTGGTGAAACTGCCGGAGCAGGTGAGTTTCGAGGCGGCTGCCCGCTTCGGCTATCTCGGCACGGCCTATTCCGGGTTGCGCAAGGCGGGCGTGGGGCCCGGCCGTACCGTGCTCGTTAATGGCGCCAGCGGCACGCTCGGCCTGGGGGCAGTGCTGCTCGCCCGCGCGATGGGGGCCACGTCCATTCTCGGCGTGGCGCGGAACCGTGAATTGCTCGAACGGGTCCGCGCGATCGATCCGGCCCGCATTCATGTCCTGTCCGCGGGCGATGAGCCGGTCGGTGAATGGGCCCACCGCCTTACGGGCGGTGTGGGTGTCGATGCCGTGCTCGATACGCTGGGGCCGGGCGCGCCGGGACAGGCGATGCTCGATGCCATTACTGCGCTTCGCCGTGGCGGGCGGCTGGTCGATGTCGGCGGCATGAACGCGCCGATGCAGCTTAACATGCATGCGCTCATGTGCGCGCAGGTCAGCCTGATCGGCTCACTGTGGTTCACGGTCGCCGAGGGCGAGGAGATGGCGGCGATGGCGGCTGCAGGCACGCTCGATCTTTCCGTGCTTGAGCATCACCGCTTTCCGCTCGGTGAAGTGAATGAAGCTCTTGCCCTGGCCGAGAAGCGGGCAGGCGGCTTCGTCAATGTGGTTGTGATGCCTTCGGGCCAAGGAGAATGACATGGTAAGGCGGATTGTAACGGGCGAGAAGAACGGGCGCTCCTACGTGGTTTCGGACGGGCCGGTGGCGAATACGCACGATTTCGTCTCCATGCCCGGCTTTCGCACGACGCTGGCGTGGATGACGCACGACGTGCCGCAGCTGCCTTATGATGGCACTGGCACCGATCCCGTCGCCGAGATCACCTCGATGCTGCCGGGGCCGAACGGTTCGTGCCTGATCGTCGTCAGCTTTCCGCCCGACAGCGTGATGACTTCTCCTGACTTCGATGGTGCTGCGGCCGCGGCCGAGCAGGCGCAGTTCCTGCCCGGTCTTGCCGATTCGTTCGATCCGGACGGGTCGGGCATGCACATCACTGCGACCGTCGACTACGACATCATCATCGAGGGCGAGCTGTGGCTGGAACTGGATGACGGCGAAATCCGTCACTTGAAGGCCGGCGACGTGGTGATCCAGAACGGCACTCGCCATGCCTGGCGCAACCGTACCGACAAGCCGACGACGATGATCTCGGTGATGGTTGGCGGGGAGCGCCGATAGCGATGGCACCGGCCGACCTTCATTATCTGGGCCTGTCGGAACTGTCGGCCCTGCTTGCCGCGCGGACGGTTTCGGCCGTGGAGGTGATGGAGCACACTCTGACCCGGATCGAGCGTCTGGATGGCAGGCTGCATGCCTTCGCGTGGCTCGATCCGGAAGCGGCGCTGCATCAGGCCCGCCTGGCCGACCAGCGGTTTGCCAGGGGAGAAGGGCGGGCGCTGGAAGGGGTGCCGGTCGCGGTCAAGGATATGTTCGATACCGCCGATATGCCCACGGCCGCCGGCATGGCCATCCATCGCGGCGTCAGGCCGGACCACGACGCCACCGTTGTGCGCCGCCTGCGCGAAGCGGGCGCGATCAATATCGGCAAGACGCAGATGACCGAAGGCGCTTTTGCCCTGCACCATCCCAGCATTACCCCTCCGCTCAATCCGTGGGGGGCAGACTTGTGGCCGGGCGCGTCATCGAGTGGTTCGGGCGTGGCGGTGGCTGCCGGTCTGGCCTATGCCTCGCTCGGTTCGGATACCGGCGGTTCGATCCGGTTTCCCAGCGCCGCCAACGGGCTGACGGGATTGAAGCCCAGCTGGGGGCGGGTGAGCCGGTATGGCGCCTTCGAACTGGCAGCGAGCCTCGATCACATCGGTCCGATCGCGCGCAGCGCACGCGACGTTGCGCTGATCCAGTCCCTGATCGCGGGCCACGATCCCTCCGATCCGACCAGCTGGCCGGGCGAAGCCGACTTCGCCTGCTCTGTTGAAGATATCGCGGGATTGCGCATTGGCATGGATCCGCGCTGGAACAGCGAGGGTTGTGATGATGCCGTCATTCGCGCGGTAAACGGTGCGGCAGAGACACTGCGGGCCCTCGGTGCCGAGGTCTGCGAGATCGATCTGCCCGATCTGAGCGCGGCATCGCGGCACTGGGAATTGCTTGCCGGAACCGAAGCAGCGGTAGCGCACGAGAGGACTTATCCCGCGCGGGCTGCCGAATATGGTCCGGCCCTGAGCCGCCTGCTCGATATCGGGCGTTCGACCTCGGCCATGGATCACCAGCGCGCCTTGCTCGACCGGATGGCGCTGACAGGCGCGCTCGATAGCGTTCTGGCCGGGATCGACTGCCTGTTGATGCCGGTGCAGCCCTATGCCGCCCCGACACTGGAGCGGCTGGGCGAACTGGCGGCCGATCCTGAAGCGAATGCCCGGCTCATCGCCTTTACCGCACCTTTCAATCTGGGCGGGCAACCCGCGCTCTGCTTGCCTGCCCAGCCGGCGGACGGCGGGGCGCCGGTCGGTGTGCAGCTGGTGGCCGCGCGAGGGCGGGAGGCTTTGCTGCTGGGCGCCGGTATCGCTTTCCAGCGGGTGACGGGCTGGCACCGGGCCCATCCGCAAATGTGAGGCGAAGCGGCGGGTGAAATGCCTTGCGGCCCCGCCGCCGCTGGCTGAATGTCAGGCCAGATCCTGAAGGGTCTGGAAACACTGGTTGTGATAGATCAGCGGGCGGGCTTCCGCCCGGTTCCAGACTGACTGGACGTCGCCCACGACGATGGCATGGGTGCCGACGATCTGCATGGAATGGACGGTGCAGCGGATCGCCGCCATCGCGCTGGCCAGGCGGGGAGGATGATCATCTTCGCAGATCCACCCGGCGTCCGCGAACTTGTTTTCCCCGGCCAGTCCCGTCCGGCCAGCGAAGATTTCCGCAAGGCCGCGTGCTTCGGTGTCCAGCAGGTTCACGCAGAATTCGTCCGTCGCGGCCAGTGCGGTGAATGTTGATCCCGCCCGGTTGATGCCCACGAGCAGCCGTGGCGGCGTCATCGACAGCGAGCAGACGGCAGTGGCGGTGAGGCCGGCGGCGTCGCTTCCGCTGCCGGCAGTGATGATGTTCACGGCTCCGGCAAGGGAGCGCATGCTGAGCTTGAATTCGTCGATCACGGGTTTCTCCCCTGGTTCTTGCGGGCCTCTTTTCGAGGCTCATTCCTACGATGTGAGATTCTCGGGACGAAATCCGCTCACGGCAGGGAGTATCCCGATCCGGCAAGCCCGGCCGGGCGTTGACGAGGGAGGCAAAAACAGGGTTACTGCTGGGAAACCGCTCAGCCGCTCTGCCCAGCCCCCGGCGAGGTCATGCCGATGTTTGAGGTACAACAGGCCTATCATGTAAGTCTGCCGCCACCGCTTGCCGGTGCTGCAAACCGCCATTTCGTTTCCACCGAACGCGATGAGGTGCGCAGCTACGTTGGCCGCATGTATTGCGAGCATTCGCTGGACCTGGTGAACGCACGGGGCAAGCTCGACACGCGGATTGCCGAAATGCGCTGCGGCGGCGTTTCGTTGACCGAGATGAGCTATGGCGCCGACGTGATGATCGATGCCGGGCGGCTGGAGAACTTCTATCTCATTCAGATTCCTGTCGCGGGTAAATCAGGCCTGACGCTTGGCGGCGTTCAGGGCGAATACAAGCCGGGCCGGGGGTCCGTGCAGGATCCGTTGATTCCCCTGGAAATGTTCTGGAGCGGCGATTGCCGCAAGATCGTATTGCGGTTCGAACGCGCCATTTTCGAGCGCTTTGCCGAAGCCCATATCGGGCGACCTCTCGCTGGTCCTTTGCAGCTTGCCTCCTGGTTCGATCTGACTTCGCCGCTTGGCGAAATGCTGGTCCAGCAGGTCCGCTCCATGATCGGCATATTGCCGCAGGCGTCCGGCAGCAGCCCGGACGGAGCCTATCCGCTGCTGGAGCGCCATTTCGAAAACACGGCCATGGCGGCACTGCTGTTTCTCCAGCCGCACAACCTGACTGCGGAACTTACGCGCGGAGTCTCTGCCAGCGATCCGGTGCCGGTCCGGCGCGTGCGCGAATTCCTTCAGGCCCATGCGCATGAGCCGATCGACATGACGCGTCTGGCGGAAGTCGCCGGAATACCCTTGCGGACTTTGCACCATCAGTTCCGGCAGGCCCTTGGCCTGTCGCCGATGCAGTTGCTGCGCGACATCCGGCTGGACCTGGTGCGCAAGGAACTGCAGGTGCCGAACGATCTGACCAGTGTCACCGATGTCGCCATGAACTGGGGATTCGAACATCTCGGCCGCTTCGCGCTCGCCTATCGCAAGCGGTTCGGGGAGACTCCGCGCGAAACTCTGCGCCGTCATCGTTAGAAAACGGGCGCTGGAACCGTCGCACCTTGCCGAGAATGGATGGTGCTTGCGGTGATCGGATTGTGACGGAAATCTGACTCCATATCCTGCCCCTATTCGCAAGAAAGCGAGGGGGGAAATGGCAAGCATCGCAATTATCGGCGCCGGTCAGGCTGGTCTTCATCTCGGTATCGGCCTGTTGATGGGCGGTCACGACGTGACGTTGGTGTCCAACCGCACGGGGGCCGAAATCGGCGCAGGCTTCGTGACGTCGAGCCAGTCCATGTACGGCATGGCGCTCGGGTTCGAGCGCGAACTGGGCATCGACTACTGGCAGGACACCGCTCCGCAGTACTGCGCCGCGCAGATGCGGCTGGCGGACAGCGACGGCAATGTCGGCCTGTTCTGGCAGGGCGATATGGACGAGCCCGGCCAGTCGGTCGACCAGCGCATCAAGATGCCGCGCTGGATGGACCGCTTCGAGGAGCTCGGCGGCACTCTCCTGATCGAGGATGCGGGCATCGAGACGCTCGAACGGCTGGCTGCCGCGCACGACCTGCTGGTTGTCGCCTCGGGCAAGGGAGAGATCGGCCGCCTGTTCGAGCGCAACCCGGCGCGTTCGCCCTTTTCCCAGCCGCAGCGCATGCTGGCGCTGACTTATGCCCATCGGTTCAGCCCGCGTCCCGGCAACCCGGCGATCTGCATCAACATCAATCCCGGTATCGGCGAATTCGTCTCCTTTCCCGGGCTTACGCTCGACGGCCCGTGCGAGATTTTCACGATCGAGGCGGTTCCCGGCGGGCCGATGGATGTCTGGGGTGATGTCACCACGCCGGCCGAGCACCTGAAGCTGAGTGAGGAACTTCTTCGCGCCTACTTCCCGATCGAAGCCGAGCGGATCGAAGGCCATCTGGAACTGACCGACGAGAAGGCCGTGCTGCGCGGGCGGATCACGCCGACGGTGCGCCATCCCATTGCCGCGCTGCCCAGCGGGAAGCTGGCATTCGGCATTGCGGATACGGTCTGCGTCAACGACCCGATCACGGGGCAGGGCTCCAACAACGCGGCGAAGTGCGCCAAAGTCTATCTCGACGCGATCCTGGCCCATGACGGTCCCTTCGACGCGGCGTGGATGAACGCGACGTTCGAGACTTACTGGGACTATGCGCGGTACGTCGTAGACTACACCAACATGACGCTGACACCGCCGCCGCCGCATATGCTGCGCATTCTCAAGGCGGCCGAGGGCAATCGCGAGATCGCCCAGCTCATGGCCAACAGCTTCAACGATCCCAAGGCCATTTCGCCCTGGTACTACGATCCCGCCGAGGCGGAGGCCTTCCTGCTGACACACGCGGCGGCGGCCTGAACCAGTCTGTTTCACGGGAAGCGGACGGCCGCTTCCCGATCCGGCGGCCCGGACAGCGGGCGCCCCAATATCATTGCACCCGGGGAGTATGTTCAATGCATTCAATCAAGGATTCGCGCGTGCGCCGAACGCGCAAGCTCTTTGCCAGCCTCGTTTCGCTTACGGCGCTGGCGCATGGCGGCCTCGCCTGTGCCCAGGAAGCCCAGTCGGCTGACGAGGCCGATTCCGCCTTTGACGGCACGATCACGGTCACGGCCCGTAAGCGGGTCGAAACCCTGCAGGAAACGCCGATTGCCATCACCGCCTTTTCCGAGCGCTCGATGGAAGCGCGCGGCATCCGCAGCACCGAGGGGCTGGCCGACCTGACGCCGAACCTGACGCTGCAGAACAATCCCTCCTATTCGGGCGCCAGCAACAGCGCCTCGATCTATATCCGCGGTATCGGCCAGCAGGATTTCGTCCCGACCGTCGAGCCGGGCGTGGGTGTCTATGTCGACGGCGTCTATGTGGCGCGTTCGGTGGGCGCCATCCTCGATCTTGTCGACATGGAGCGGATCGAGGTCCTGCGCGGTCCGCAGGGCACGCTGTTCGGCCGCAACACGATCGGCGGCGCGATCTCGGTAACCAGCAAGGCGCCGGACTTCACGCAGGTTTCCGCCAGCGGGTCGGCCACTTACGGCACGGACAATCTCGCGGTCTTCAAGGGCACGGCCAACCTACCGTTTTCCGATTCCTTCGCGGTCCGCATGTCGGTTTCCTACACCGGGCAGGACGGTTACGTGAAACGTGTCAGCGACGGGCAGATGCTGGGCAACCAGAACCACTTCGCCGGCCGGATCGCGGCACGGATCAAGCCTTCGAGCGCATGGACGATCGACCTTTCCGCCGACGGCACCACCGCGCGCGAGAATGGTCCGGCGATGAGCCTCATTGGTATCAACTATGGCAAGACCACCGATCCCGCGACGCCGCCGATGGCCGATATCTGGAATATCATCGCCAATGTGCAGGCAGGTGGCGGGCCGGTGCCCTGCGCCACCGCGGCCGCTCCGCTGAACCTTGCCGTGGCGGGCTGTTACGACAACCGTTACGTGCTGGGCCGCGATACCAATGCGGGCACGGCGCCGTCCTATTCCAATTCGGATATCTGGGGCGTGGCGATGACCCACACGGTGGAGGTCAGTCCGTCGCTGACGGTGAAAAGCATCACTGCCTATCGCCGGATGAAGGGGGACTTTGCGCGCGATGGCGACGACAGCCCGGCCGCAATCGCCCAGTTCTACGATCACATCGAACAGAAGCAATTCAGCCAGGAATTGCAACTGCTCGGCAAGGCGTTCGACGACCGGCTCGACTGGATTCTGGGGGCCTACTATTTCCGGGAAAGCGGCGTCGACAACAACGAGCTGACGTTCACCATCTCGAATTTCCTGTCGGGCGGCTACTTCAAGAACGAAAGCCTGGCGGTTTTCGGGCAGGGCACGTTCAAGCTGACCGATACGCTGAAGCTGACGGCCGGCCTGCGTTACACACGCGACACCAAGTGGTTCCATCCGGACCAGTACATTATCGAGAATCTCGCCTCGTTCCTGGGGGCGCCGTTCAATTCGCCGATTTTCGATCCGGGCACCCGGATCCTGCCCGATGTCACCGCAAAGGTCCGTTTCAGTGAGCCGACGCCGATGGTGAACCTGGCCTGGCAGGCCAGTCCGTCGCTGATGACCTATGTCACCTGGTCGCGGGGCTTCAAGTCGGGCGGTTTCAGCCAGCGGGTGTTCCCGCCGATCATTCCGGGCGTGACCACGGACATCACCGATCCTGTCGCTGCCATTCCCAGCTTCGCCCCGGAAAAGGTCGATGTCTACAAGGCGGTGTGAAGTTCCAGACCCCCGATCGCCTGCTGACGCTGAATGCAGCGGCGTATTATACCGATTACAAGGACATGCAGGTGCAAGTCTTCACCAGCGTGGCCCCGGTATTCCGCAATGCGGGCAGTGCCTCGATCAAGGGTTTCGAGCTTGAGGGACAGCTTCGCCCGGCCCATGGGCTGCTGATCGAGGGAACCCTTGGCCTGATTTCTGCGCACTACAAGCAGATCGATCAGGCCACGACCTACATCAATCCCGACAATATGTTCGAGCGCGTGTCGAAGTGGACGGCTTCGGCGGGAGCGACTTATGAGTGGGAGCTGCCGGGCGGATCGGTTCTGCGCCCGCATGTCGACTGGTCCTATCGCAGCAAGTTCTACAACAACACGTTCAACACGCCGGAAATCGCGCAGAACGGCTATTCGCTGTTCAACGCCAGTCTGGGGTGGAGCAGCGCGGACGAGAAATTCGGGCTGAGCGGTAACATCAAGAACATCGGGGACAAGCGCTACCTGCTTTCCGGTATTCTGGTCGATGCGCTGCAGGCTTTCGAGGGCGTGTACAATCGTGGCCGCGAATGGTCGGTGACGGCCTCGGTCAAGTTCTGAGAAACACGAAAGTTTACCCTCACCTGACGAGGCTGTCCCATCGGGGCAGCCTCCTTTTTTGAAGATTGGCCTGTCCCGGCGCATGGCGGGACGAAGCCGGAGATCCCGCAGCGGACTCGCATAATGTGAGAGGCGGATTTTGCCCCTGCACGCGCCGCTGATTATGCCAGGATCGCAATGATCGCCGCACTGGCGGCTCCCTTTTTCACGCTTCGAGGCGAGAGGCACATGTCTGAAAACCTGATCGACATTTTCTATGCGCGCCATGCCGGCCATGAAGACAAGGTGGCCTTGTTCTGGCGTGGCGAGCCGGTTTGCACTTTTGGCGAATTGCCCGCCATCGTCGGCCGCTACCGTGCGGCGCTAGAGCAGCTGGGCGTGAAACGCGGCGACCGGGTGATGGTGAAGACCGAAAACTCACCTGCATTCGTCTTCACTTATCTAGCCGTGCTGGCTTCGGGTGCGATCTTCGTGCCGATGAATGCCGCTTATACCGCCGCTGAAGTGGCGTTGCTGATCGAGGACGCCGAACCGGCCCTGCTGGTCCATGCCGCCGCGACGGCCGTCCCCGGCGAAGCCGAGGCACCGGTCGCGCGCGTCACGCTGGAAGGTGACGGCAGCGGCTCGCTGCCGGATCTGGCGGCGAGCCTCGCCCCCGATCTAACGGTCGAACCAGTGAGTTCGAGTGATCTTGCCGCGATCCTGTTCACTTCCGGCACGACGGGGCGGCCCAAAGGGGCGATGCTGACGCATGGCAACTTGTCCAGCAATGTCGCGGCGCTCTTCGATACCTGGCAGTTCTCGGACGCCGACACGATCCTGCATACGCTGCCGCTGTTCCACGCGCATGGGC
>NZ_BCTX01000036.1 GCF_001590985.1 Novosphingobium naphthalenivorans NBRC 102051 | reverse complement strand
GTACGGAATTCCTGATCCGAGCGGCGATTGCCGGCCTGACCGTTATGTCTCTACGGGCGACGTTCCCACAGCTGTCAGCGCAAGCATGCCCAAATTTTCCGGCTCGGGGATCAACCAGGGTCACTTGCGTGCATTCACCTCTTCACTGAGCATCGAAAAGGGCCTTGGCGACCTGTTCGTGCTGAACTCGCTGAGCGGCTACAGCAACATCAAGTACGAGTGGTTCGGCGGCCTGGATCATACTGTGTTCTCGCAGCTTGCGATGTACGAGCATACCGACGAAACGGCCTTTTCGCAGGAATTTCGCCTCACGAGTCGGCTTGAAGGTCCCCTCAATTTCATGATCGGGGCCTACTACAGCCATACCGAGCTGAACATGAACAACGACGTCTCCCTGAGGACGTCGAACTATTCGGCTGCGCTCGATCGTTTCGACTCCTTTGCCAATGTCCCCAGTCAGAAGGGCAAAAGCCTTTCTGCCTTCACGCAGGTGCGCTGGAATCTAGTCCCCGAGGTAGAACTCGCAGGTGGCGTTCGCTGGTCGCGTGAAGAAAAGCGCATGAGTCAGTACAACAGCTTTGGCGTCGGTCCATTTGCAACGCAGAATACTGTTTTCGCAACATCGATCGACAAGACACCCGGCGTTCTTGCGGGTCGGTTCGTGGATGAGAACGTCTCCCCCGAACTGACGCTCACCTGGCATCCGGAACCGAACAAGACCGTCTTCGCTGCCTACAGAACAGGCTTCAAGGCGGGAGGGTTCGGACTCACCAACCCCATGCTGGTGTCGTCCACCATTGATTCGATCAACTTCGAATCTGAAAAGGCGAAAGGCTTCGAAATCGGCGCCAAAGGCCTTTTCCTGGAAAACAGGCTTCGACTGAGCGTCGCAGCGTTCCGCTACAAGTTCAGCAATCTTCAGGTGAACACATACGACCCTGCCGCGCTTGCCTACAACATCAACAACGCGGGCGAACTCAAGCAGACGGGCGCGGAAATGGAGGCTAACCTGCGAGTGAACGACATCTTGGCGTTCCACGGCGCGGTGGCCTATGTGCACAATCGCTTCCATAATTTCGTGGGCCAGTGCTACGCCTATACCTTCCCCACGGGAACGGTCAGGGCAACGGCCACTCCTCCGCCGAACTGCTCCTTCATCAACTCGACCGCACTGACGTTGCAGCAGGATTTCGAAGGGCGAGCCCCCGCACGCTCGCCTGAATGGTCGGGCAATATCGGCGCCGTCGCAACCGTCCCACTAGGGACGGGCAAACTTGAGTTCACCGCTGACGGGCAATTTTCCGACAGTTACTATGCGGCTGATACACTGGTGGAGGCCAGCAAGCAGGATGCATTCTGGCTGCTCAACGGTAGCGTGAGCTATACGAGCGACAATGATCTTTGGAAACTTGCATTAATCGGCAAGAATCTGAGCAACGAGTACTACCTGAGCTTCGCGATGGATCGGACCGGTGGCGCCAGCATTCCAGGTGCGATCGGCGAGCAGCGCGCGGTGGTGTCGCGCGGACGGGAAATCATGCTTCAGGCATCGTTTAAATACTGACGAGGGGGAGAATGCGGCCAAACCGGCCCAACGCATAGCAGCATGATCCTTAGGAGATGAAAATGGGTAAACAACCCGACTTTGATGCAGTCGTGATCGGCGCCGGCATATCCGGCATGTACCAAGTCTACAAACTGCGTGAGCAGGGCTACAATGTCCGCGGCATCGAGGCTGCGCCCGATGTCGGCGGGGCGTGGTTCTGGAACCGCTACCCGGGATGCCGGGTAGATTCCGAAAGCCATACCTACAGCTATTTCTGGTCGCCCGAACTTCTGCAGAAGTTCAACTGGACCGAACGCTTCGCGGGGCAGCCGGAAGTTCTATCCTACCTCCAGACCGCTGCTGAGCACATGGACATCCGCAAGGATTACATCTTCAATCAACGCGTGCGCAGTGCGCGCTGGGACACGGAGAACCAGTACTGGGTCATCCAGCTTGAGGAAGGCGGGTCAATCCCGATGACCGCACGCTTCCTTTTCTCGGCGATGGGGCCTCTTTCCGCTCCCCAGATGCCGAACGTGCCGGGTATCTACACCTTCGAAGGCGACTGGTGGCACACCGGCCGCTGGCCGCGTGACCCGAACAGCAACAAAGGCGCAAACATTGACTTCTCGGGCAAGCGCGTCGCGGTGATCGGGACCGGCGCTTCCGGCGTTCAGGTAATCCAGGAGATGGCCAAGGTCGCGAAGGACCTTTACGTCTTCCAGCGTTCGCCCAACTGGTGCAACCCGCTGGGCAATGCCCCGCTGAGCCAGGAGGAAATGGACGAAATCAAGGCCAAGTACACCGAACTGAACAACTTCTGCGACACCACGCTTTCGGGCTTTCCCCACAAGTGGATGCCGGAAAACACCCTCGACGTTCCCGCCGACGTTCGCGAGGCCAAGTACGAAGAGCTTTACAAGGGACCGGGGTTCCGGCTCTGGCTGGGCAACTACCATGATTATCTCGAGAACCCGGAAGCGAACGCGATTGTCACGGATTTCGTCACGCGCAAGATCCGCGAACGCGTCAAGGATCAGGCTGTAGCCGACAGGCTGATCCCGAAGGACCATGGCTACGGCACCCGCCGCGTGCCCATGGAGACGAAGTACTACGAATGCTACAATCAGGATAACGTTCACCTTGTCGATCTGCGTGAGACGCCGATCGAGCAGATCGAACCCAAGGGCATTCGCACGAACGACGGGCATCTCTATGACGTTGACGTCATCGTTTATGCGACCGGGTTTTACGCCATCCGCGGATCGCTCAGCCGCGTGGAAATCTATGGCAAGGATGGACGTTCGCTCAACCAGGTCTGGAAGGAAGAGGGCGTCAGCACTTACCTTGGCCTGACCGTTGACGGCTTCCCCAACTTCTTCACCCTTGTGGGGCCGCAGAACGGCACGGTGTTCTGCAACATCCCGCGCTGCTCGGCGACGGCGATCGACTGGAACACAAACCTGATGCAGTTCATCAAGGACAATGACATCAAGGTGCTCGAGGCCGATCCCAAGGCCCAAGACGAGTGGAACGAGTTGTGCATGGACCTGCTCTCGAAGGGGCTCATCGGGAAAACCAATTCCTGGTTCACCGGCGTCAACAAGAACGTGGAAGGCGCGCAGAAGCGCGAAGTCCTTTTCTATGCGGGCGGCAATCCCGAGTTCAAGCTACTATGCAAGGACATCGAGGCCGACAACTGGCGCGGCTTCCTGTTTGACGGCGTCCCTGCCGACAAGATCAAGGAACCCGCATGAGAGTTGCCGATGTCCTTGAAGCCCGCTTGTCTCTGTCCGGCAAGACGGCAGTAGTGACAGGCGCGGCCAGCGGCATCGGCCTCGCGACAGCAAGGCTCCTGTGTCAATTGGGTGCACAGGTCGCCTTGCTCGACCGCAACCAGGAAGGGTTGCAGGCCGCGCTGGAGCAGATCGCCGGCTTTGCGGGCCGCGCGCTCTCCTTCGAGGTCGATCTTTCCAGCACGGACTCGATCGAGGCCGTCTTCGCCGACATCGTCGAACAGTGTGGCGGCATCGACATCCTGGTGAACTCCGCCGCGATGAATGTTGCCGGGGCAAGCGTCGATTACGATCTGGATACCTGGCAGTGCGTACTCAACGTCAACCTGACAGGACTTTTTCTGGGTTGCCGTCTGGCGGCACGATCGATGATAGAACGCGGCGTCGGTGGTTCCATCATCAACGTCGCCTCGGTCGGCGGACTGAGTGCCGGGATTACCGGGCGCGGCAATGCCAACCCGTCCTACCGCGCCAGCAAGGGCGGCGTCGTCAACCTGACGCGCGCACTTGCGGTCGAATGGGCACCCCAGAAGATCCGGGTCAACGCCGTCGCGCCTGGCTATGTCCGCACGCCAATGGTTGCCCGCCTGACCAACGATCCCGCGCGCGAGGCGGCCACAGCCGAGAAAGTCCCGCTTGGCCGATTTGCCGAGCCGGAGGAAATCGGCTGGGTCATCGCATTCCTGGCGGGGGAAGGTGCCTCAATGGTGACCGGGCAAACTGTCCCGGTCGACGGCGGCCTGCTGGCCTGACCAGGACACAAGATCCATGTCCAAGCACAAGAAACCCCACGTCCACCCCATCGATGAAGCCTGGCTCGCCCTCGGCGAAGAGGCGCCGATCGGGTCCGATGTCGACATAGTCGACTCGCACATCCATCTGTGGGACTTTTCCGAGCCCGCCTATTTCCGGGCCGCCTACGAGCAGGACGCAAGGTCAGCGGGCATTTCGGCGTCGGTGTTTGTCGATTGCACCATGGCCTATCGCGAAGAGGGTCCGATCGAACTTGAACCGGTCGGCGAAGTCGAATTCGCGAGCCAACAGGCGCTGGGCAACTCAAGCGATGTAAACGTGGCAGCAGCGATCATCGGCTGGGCCGATCTTTCGCTGGGCGATGCAGTAGAGCCCGTGCTCGAGGCTTTGAACCAGGCCGGTCGCGGCCGGTTTCGCGGCGTGCGAACCCGTGCGACCTACGATGCCGATGCGGTCGCAGGATATGGCGATCAGGGGGCACCGGCCGGCCTCATGGGACAGGATGCCTTTCGGCGCGGCGTGGAACGTCTGGCCACCGACGGGTATGTGCTGGACCTGTACGCATTCCACACGCAGCTAGGCGAGGTAGCCGATCTCGCACGAGCCTTCCCCGATCTGCCCATCGCCCTTAACCACATTGGCGGGCCATTGGGCGTAGGCCCCTACGCCGACAGGCGCGAACAAGTCATCGCCGATTGGAAAGCCGGCATGAGCGAAGTGGCCTGCTGCACGAACGTGAGCGTCAAGATCGGCGGATTTGCGATTTCGCGCCTGGGCATCGTCACGGCCGACGGGCGCGAACGCCCTGTCTCCTCCGAGGAACTCGCAGACATCTGTCGCCCCTGGGTCGATCATTGTCTTCGTGAGTTCGGTGCCGAACGTTGCCTTTTCGGCAGCAACTTCCCGGTCGACAAGGTGGCCATACCCATGCGGACACTGGTGAACGGCATGAAGCGGCTGGTTGCCGATCTGCCGCCGTCCGGGCAAGCCGCCTTCTTCGCAGGCAATGCTCGCGGTTTGTACCGTATCTGACGCGGCAAGAGCCAGTTTCGAGAGGAAAGACAAAATGTCGTCGCAACCGCTTTCGGGCATCAAGGTCCTCGACCTGTCGAGGGTGCTCGCCGCGCCATTTGCCGGCCAGATGCTGAGCGACCTGGGAGCCGAAGTCATCAAGGTCGAGTCCATGGGGGGTGATGATACCCGCACGTGGGGCACGCACTATTTCCGTGCGATCAATCGCGGCAAGAAGAGCATTGCGGTCAACCTCAAGGACCCGCGCGGACAGGAACTGGTGCGTAGGCTGGCCCTGCGATCAGACATCCTGCTGGAAAACTTCAAGGTCGGCGACCTCGCCCGTTACGGGCTCGATTATCCCACCTTGAGTCAGAGCAACCCGGGCCTCATCTACCTTTCGGTCACGGGCTTCGGCCAGACCGGCCCGCGGAGCAGCCAGCCCGGTTACGACACGATCATCCAAGGCATGACCGGGATCATGACGCTGTGCGGCGAACCCGATCGTCCGCCTGCCCGCGCTGGCCTGCCCATGGTTGACATCATGTCGGGCATGGTCGGATCCGTCGGCATTCTTGCAGCGTTGCACGAACGGGGACGCTCCGGCATGGGACAGCACATCGACATTTCGCTTTTCGATGTCGGGATCATGATGCTGGTCGATGCCGGTCAGGACTATCTCGATCACGATCACGTCCAGAGCCGGCTCGGCGGGATCAACCGCAACTTCTCGCCGGGGCAGCCTTTCCAGACGAACGACGGCTGGGTTACTCTGGCGGTCGCCACGAATGACCAGTTCCGACGGATGTGCAACGCCATGGCCCTTCCAGATTTGCCCGACGACCCGCGATTTGTGGACAACACGGCTCGTGTCACCAATCGCGCCGAGCTTTCAGCGATCCTGGCGCCAAAGTTCGCGGCAGGCTCCACGCGGGAATGGGAAGCTTGCTTCAAGGCCGCCATGGTCCCCCTCAGCCCGATCTTCAACGTTGCCGAGGCGTTTGCCGAAGAGCAGAGCGCGGCACGCAACCTGGTCTGGAACATGGGCAACTCACTCCGGCTCATCGCCAATCCCTTGCAGCACATGAGCAGGACGCCCGCTCGTCCGGTCGGCCCTCCGCCAGAATGGAACCAGGATCTCGAAAGCATCCTGCGCGATGAGCTTGCAATCGAAGGAAACGAATTGCAGGAACTGGTGGACGCGGGCGTTCTGGGCAAGCCTCTGCACTAGCGGCCGATTGCCGCTGAACCGTGCATCCAGAAAAGAATAAGCTGAGCGGGAGAGGACTTCGTGCAGCAAACGCATGGCGAACAGGGCGGACCGTCGGCAGCACGGCAGGGCGGGGCCTATGCGTGGTATGCGCTAGGCATTCTCATCATCGCTTACACCTTCTCGTATCTTGATCGCCAGGCGCTGACTCTTCTCGTCGGCCCGATCAGGAAATCGCTGGATATCTCGGATACCCAGCTCAGTTTGCTGCACGGTTTTGCCTTTGCCATCTTCTACACCGTGCTTGGCCTGCCGCTGGGCCGCTTGGTGGATCAGCACCGCAGGACCACGATCATCGCGGCCGGCGTAGGGGTCTGGAGCATCATGACTGCGCTGTGCGGGCTGGCGAAGAACTTCACGCACATGTTTCTCGCGCGGGTCGGCGTGGGCGTCGGGGAGGCATCGCTCTCACCGGGCGCCTACTCGCTCATCAGCGACTACTTTCCGCCGCGCACCCGCCCCGTGGCGCTCAGCCTGTATCTGAGCGCGATCTACGTCGGTTCGGGGCTGGCAACGATCATTGGCGGCACCATCATCGCCATAATGCCCGCCATGGAACTGCCGGTGGTCGGTCACCTGGAACCCTGGCAAGGCGTCTTCATCGCCATCGGCCTCCCGGGTGTGCTCGTGGCGCTGTGGGTCATGACCATGCGCGAGCCGGCCCGCACCGGCAAAAAAGCAGACATGGTCCCCACCATCGGCGCCACCATGCGATACATGGCCGACAACGGCCGGACCTATTCGGTGATGATCATGGGGTATGCACTGCTGACGCTGATGTGGAACTGCGCAATAGCGTGGTACCCTACCCTTTTCATGCGCGTTCACGGGTGGTCGACGACCGAAGTGGGCACCCGTTTCGGACTGGTGATCATGGTATCCGGCGCCCTTGGCGTGCTGTGTGGCGGAATTCTCGCAACCCGGTTGCGCGATCACGGCCTGAAGGACAGCAACATCCTGGTAGGGATCGTTGCCGGCCTTATCGCGTTACCGGCGGGACTGGCGAGCGGCCTGCTTCAGGACGCGTGGCCGATCCTGGCCGCTGTCTTTGTCTTCCAGTTCGGCTGCGCCATGCCCTTCGGCGCTGCTGCGGCAGCGCTGCAGGACATCACGCCGAACCAGATGCGCGGACAGGTCACCGCCATCTACCAGTTCACAACCAACATGTTCGGCATTGGGCTTGGCCCGACGTTGACCGCTCTGTTCACCGATCACCTTTTCCGGGATGAAATGGCCCTGGGAAGCTCCCTGGCGCTGTCGATTGGGATCAGTGGTCCGGTGGCGCTTGTTCTGCTGTGGATCGCGCGCGGAACCTATAAGCGCACGCTGGCCAGCGTGGATTTCTGACCGCCGCTTCCATCGACAGATGAAAACCGGTTCGAAGAATTCGGCATGGACCTGGGGCTGCCCCATCCGTCCAGTCCGCTCGCGCCGGACTTCAGGTGATCCGTACTGACACCAGTTCGGCGGCCAGCTTCGCCAATCGGAACTTCTGCGGACGCCCGGTTGCGGTGACGGGAATGTCTTCGGCCCGGATCAACACTGCGTGACGCGGCACCTTGAAGCGCGCCAGGCGTTCAGCACACAGTGCGATCATGGCATCGGTATCCGGCACCAGTCCGGGTTCAGGCACCACGCAAAGGCACCCGACCTCCCCCATTCGCGGATCGGGAATCCCGACGGCCAGGACCTGCGACGTGCCGGGGAAGTCGGCCAGGAGGGTTTCGATCTCTCGCGGCATGACCATTTCGCCGCCGCAGCGGTAGGTTTCCTTGATCCTTCCCGTCAGCCTCAGGTACCCACCCTCGATCAGCCGCCCGAGGTCGCCCGTCCGAAACCAGCCATCACTGGTGAAGGCGGCGGCGGTTTCGTCAGGCCGTTCATAATAGCCGCGGGTCACGATCGGCCCTCTGACCTGCAGTTCGCCGTCCACCCCGATGGGCACTTCGAGGCCCGTTTCCGGGTCCACGGCGCGATAGAGCGCAACCCGGCCTCCAAGCGATTCGTCCCCGGCCACACCGGCCAGTTTCGTTCTCCCGTTCGTTTCGAGCAGACACTCCTCCGGATCTTCTGTCCAAGTGCACATCGCCGAGGCCGTGGTTTCGGTCATGCCGTAGGCCGTGTGGATCTCGCGCGCGCCCAGATCCTCTCGAATGTACTGCCATATCGAGGGCGGATTGACGCCCCCACTGTTGAACACCGACAGCAGGGCGGGCGAGTGGAACGTGCGCGCCCTCGCCTCTTGGATGAGCGCTTCGGTCATGACTGGAACGCAGACCATGTCCGTCGTCTCCAGGCGCTCTGCCCAGTCCAGCATCGTGGAGGCATCGAAAACAGGATGCGGCACGATGCAGCCGCCCACGAAGAGCGAGGCTATCCAGCACTCGACGTACCCGAACACATGATACATCGGCAGCGCGAACTGGATCCGTCGCCCGTCTTCGAACGACCGCGTCAACGCAGAGGAAAACGCTGCACGCAGCACCATGTCATGGGTCACCATCGCGCCTTTGGGATGTCCGGTCGTGCCCGAGGTATAAACAATGTCCGACAAGGCGCAGCCTGATGCCGCCGCTTCGCAGCGGGCGAGATCGCGGTCCGATTCGAGCGAGGCCATCGACCGAACCTGGTCCAGCACCAGCACGCCATCACCGGCAGAAGCATTCGTCTCCCTGATGATGATTCGCTCGAGGCCCTGCACATCCTTTCGGATTGCCAAGAAATCCGCCAGGTAGTCTCGGTCCCGATACATCGCCATACCGACAAGGAACCGGCTGCGCGACTGTTCGACGACATACCGCAGTTCGTCCCGTCGGAGCGCATAATTCACCGGCACCGCTACCGCACCAATTCGGGCGAGGGCCAGCTTGACGAGTGGAAACTCGGGAAAGTTTGCCATCACGATCGCGACATGGTCGCCAGGCTGAAGGCCCAGTTCAATCAACCCCGAGGCCAGCGCCCTGCTCTCTTCCTGCAGCCGGTTGTAGGTAAATTCCTCGTCCACGGTCAGGATCGCAGGCCGCGCGCCATGCTCGGCTGCGGCAAGGTCGAAAAGTCCGGCTATCGTGAGGTTCGGCCACCGTGGAAAGCGATCGAGAATGGCGGCGCGCCTATGTTCTGGCGATTTCAAGTTTCCTTCACTCCCCGGATTGACCCTCGCTTGAATTCAATTTAACAAACATTTGTTTATATGCAAGTCGGCCAACCGCCGGAGAGCAGGTTCGCCGCAAGAGGGAACGAGGGCTATGGATTTCAGTTTTACCGAAGAACAGCAGATGTGGCGCGACGTCGTCAACAGCTTCATGGAACGCGAGTTTAGTCAGGAACTGACCCTCAAGCACGACCAGGCCCGCGAATTCCCCGAAGAACTCTATCGCAAGATGGCCAAGGAAGGCTGGCTGGGCCTGCTCATTCCCGAAGAACTCGGCGGCCTTGGCATGGATAGCGACCCCGTCATGTTCGCCATCTTTTGCGAAGCGATCGGCAAGTACAGCCTCGATACCGCGGCCTGCATCATGACCTCCATGTTCACCGCAACGAACGTGGCCCGTCACGGCACCGCAGAGCAACGCGCCCGCTATCTTGACCCCTTCCTGGCCGGCGAGGCGAAGTTCGCCATATCGATCAGCGAACCCCAGTCGGGATCGGATGCAGCAGGCGCCCGCTCCACCGCCAAACTCGATGGCGATGAATGGGTGGTCAAGGGAAGCAAGGTCTGGTGCTCGGGCGCCCATCATCCCAACACCTGCATCGCCATGATGCTGCGCACTGGCGAAGGCCGCTACGATTTCAGCGTACTGCTCATCCCCAACGACACACCGGGCCTCGAAGTCCAGAAGATGGATACGCTTGTGCGCCGCAGCCTGGGCACGACGTCGCTGTTCATGGATGACCTGCGCCTGCCCAAGGACGCCCTGTTGGGCGAAGTCGGCAAGGGCTGGAAGTACATCGGCGAACACCTGAACTTCGAGCGTCTTTCGATCGCGGCATCGCAGATCGGCAATGCCCGTACTTGCCTCGACGATACCGTTCGCTATCTCAGCGAACGAGAAGCCTTTGGCAAGAAGCTTTCCCAGTTCCAGGTGCTCAAGCACCGTCTTGCGGAAGACCAGGCGCGCCTTTCCGCCGCGTACTATCTCGTCTATGCCGCAGCCTCCGCGATGGCGCGGGGCGAAGATGCGACCTCGCTGGTCTCGCAGGCCAAGCTGATCACTTCGCAGACGTTCTTCGATATCGCGACGAACGGCATGCAGGCCCTTGGCGGCTACGCCCAGCTGCCGGAATACCACATGGAACGCTATTTTCGCGAGGCCAAGCACGGAATGGTAGGCGGCGGGACAAACGAAATCCTGCGCAGCATCATTGCCAAATCCATGGGCCTTTGAAATAGCTCGCGGCTCTCAAACTGGCGGAGTAGAACAAGGCATGACTGCGGCTCAGAATGTCGAGGCAAATGGCAAGCCACGTGCAGCGATCATGAATGTCGCAATGCACCTTTTCGGCCAGAAGGGCTTTAACGGCACGTCGATGCGCGATATCGCCAACGCTGTAGGGCTCCTGCCTGGCAGCCTCTACGCGCATATCGAGAACAAGGAAGCGTTGCTTCTCGAGATTGTAGAAGATGGAGTTGGTCGCTTCATTGCCGCGGTGGATCCGTTCACCAAATCACAGACAGATGCCATTTCACGGCTTCGCAGGATGATTGTTGCGCATGTCGAGGTCGTAGCCGACAATCCCGAGCGGTCGCAGGTGGTCTTCCATCAATGGCGCTTCCTTGGCGAAAACAATTTGCCGAAAGCAATCGAGCGCCGACGGAAGTACGAAGCCTGCTTCATTCAGGTAATCCAGGAAGGCGTGGATGCTGGACTCATTCGCTCCGACATCAATCTACGCATCGCCGTTCTGACAATTCTTGGCGCGTTGAACTGGACGCCTGAATGGTTTTCCCCTGATGGCAAGCTTAACGCCAGGGAAATCGGCGACTTGATGGCTGACGCCCTCCTCGGCGGCATTCTGGCCTAAAACAGGAAGCCTCCTGCACTTGACTTGCCGTCGTTGTCACGTTAGCAAAAAACAAATGATTGTTTTAAGGAGTCGGGATGCCTAGATCCTATGTCGATCCAGAACCCAAGTGGTTCGAGGATTTTGAGTCAGGCGATACCATGACCACCCGAGGTCGGACGGTGGATATCGGCGACATCACCAATTATGCCGGCCTCACTGGCGATCACTATCAACTGCACACCGATGCTGCCTTCATGGCGAACAATCGGTTTGGCCAACGGATCGCGCATGGCCCGCTCACCTTCTCGCTGGCCGTCGGGCTGGTCGGCCTCAGCGGCTTTTACGGCGACGCGATTGTGGCGCTGATCGAAATCACCGGTCTCAAGGCAACCAAGCCTGTGTTTGCCGGTGACACCCTGCACGTCGTGGCGACCGTTACGACGCACGATGCTTCCGGCCCCAAGTACGGCACGCTGGGCGTCACCTATTCGGTGCGCAACCAGCACGACGACGAAGTTATGACCTTTTTGCAAACCATGCTGGCCAAGCGTCGGCAAGGAGAACAATAACATGTCCGAAAAATGGCAATTGCATGTATCCCCTGGCGCGGAAAACGATCCGGTATTCATCGGCGTCGGTGAAATCCCTTCTGGCAAGTTCCCTGAACGCGGCTTTATCCAGCAGTTGACCAAGGTCGCACTGCTGGCCATCAAGGACGCGGGCATGGTTCCCGCCGACATTGACACGATCATCCTCATTCCGAACCTTCACTCCGTCGCGGATCAGGCTGACCTGGTCTTCTCCCGCATGGTAGAAGAGCTCGGAATTCACGGAACCTGCAAATCGAGCTACATGGTCCATTCCGGCGGTTCGACGAGCGACAATGCCACGCGCGCCGCGCACGCGCTGATCACGGCCGGACATGCCCATAACGTTCTGGTGTTGCAGAGCGAACGTTGGGGTTCAGCTGACCTCAACGAGATGATCACGATGCTGTCCAAGAACGGCATTCCGGGCGAGTGGGAACTACCGACGGGCATCCAGTTCAACGCAATCGGCGCGATGATCACCCGTCGCTACATGCACGCATCGGGCAGTACGCCAGCGGAAATGGCGTCAGTTTGCGTAACCTTGCGCAACTGGGCCAACCTCAACGAAAACGCGATGTTCTACCACAAGCCGCTGACAGTCGAGCAGATCCTCGCCTCGCGCATGGTGGCCGATCCGCTGCACGCCTATGAATGCCCTCCAATGGCTGACGGCGCGTGCGCATTTGTGATGACCAGCACTGGAAACGCCAAGAAACGCGGCATCAGCAATGCGGTTCGCGTTGCCGGCACGGGTGGGTGTGTCAGCCACTACTGCCTTAGCCAGGAGCGCGACCAGGCAGTGCTTGGCTGGCCTGTGGCCGCGGAGCGCGCTTGGGAACAGTCCGGCTGGGGGCCGCAAGACGCGGACTTCTGCGAAATCTATGACAGCTATGCTGCCGTTACTACGATTGCCCTCGAAGGCCTTGGCATTTGTCCGGTTGGCGAAGGTGCCCGCTGGTTCGCGGAAGGCCACGGCAATCCTGGCGGCAAGCTTCCCATGAACACCAACGGCGGTCTGCTTTCTGCTGGCCACACTGGCGTTGGCGGCGGGACTGCGCTGCTGGTCGAAGGTATCCGTCAACTTCTTCATCGGGCGCCTTCCAAGCGGCAGATCGAAAACTGCCAACGCGCAATCATCGGCGGATCGGGCGGCAGCTACATGGACGCCCAAGTACTGTTGCTCGAACGTACGAAGCTGGGGGCTTGATCAATGCCTAATCCTACTATCGTCTCTGATTTCCGCGCCGGCCTGGCCTCGGGAAAGCTCCTCATCCAGAAGTGCGGCGATTGCGGCGAGGTCAACATGTGGCCGCGCTATGCCTGCCCCCATTGCCAATCCGAGAACCTCGGTTGGCAGGAAGCGAACGGCAAGGGCACCCTGCACAGCTTCTGCGTTCTGCGTCAGGGCGCCCCTGAAGGTTTCGAAGAGGACCTGCCCTATGCCATCGGCGTCGTGAAGCTTGAAGAAGGCGTTCAGCTGGCGGTTCGCCTGGTGCCGGATGCGTCCGAAGACTGGTCGTCGTATCAGTGCGATGATCAGGTTGAATTCGTGGGCAAGGAATCAGGGCGTGAATGCGCCTCCTTCCGCAGGGTGGGCGGCTGACAGGCTATGAATACTTTCGCTTTCCTCGAAAAGTCGGCGCGACATCGCCCGGATCAAGCCGCGCTGGTTCAGGGCAGCGAAACGGTGACCTATCGTCAGTTCCATGAACGGGCGTTGGCGATCGGCGGCAACCTTCTGGCGCAGGGCTGCGAACCCGGTGACCGTGTCGCCTTTTGTCTCGCCAATTCGCCGCGCATCATGGAGCTCATCTTCGGCTGCTTTGCCGCGGGTCTCATTGTCGTTCCAGTCAATGCGCGGCTCCACGCGCGCGAGATGGCCTACATCGTTGGCAACAGCGGCGCCAAGGTGCTGGTGCACGGCGGCGAATATCAGGCCGGGATAGCCGCCAACGCCGACTTGTTTGCGGGGGTCTCACGCTACTGCACCGAACCAGCAGACGGCGCCAAGCCCTTCGCGGAACTCCTAGAAAGCGCGAATGCTCTCAGCCGCGCTGTTGACGCGGCTCCGGATGACCTGTGCTGGCTGTTCTATACCTCGGGCACCACCGGTAAACCGAAGGGCGCGATGTGGAATCACCGCATGGTGAAGTGCGTCATCATGAATTACCTGGCGGATCTTCACAACATCCAGCCCGGTGAAACTGTGCTGCACTGCGCGCCGATGTCGCATGGCAGCGGGATCATCGCCCTTCCCGCCGTGGCTCGCGGTGCGACCAACGCGATGACCGAGACGAGCAGCTTCGAGATCGATTCCTTGTTGGCGACGGTTGCGCGCCTCCAGGTGTCGCATATTGCCTTCATGGCCCCGACGCAGATCGTAAAGTTGCTGGAAGATTACGAACCGGGCAAGCACGACATCTCGTCGCTCACCGCGATCACGTATGGCGGCGCCCCGATCTACGTCGATCAATTGCGGCAGGCGATCGATACCTTTGGGCCAATCTTCGTGCAACTCTACGGACAAGGCGAAAGCCCGATAACCATCACCGGCATGGGGGCCGGACTTCACGCCGAGTTGGTCACCGCCGGAGACCCGCGGATAGGTTCGGCCGGACAGGTCCGGACGGATGTGGAAGCGCACTGCGTCGACGAGAACGACAATCCCCTGCCGCCAGGCATGGCCGGCGAGGTTGTCGCGCGCGGTGATGTCGTGATGCCAGGATACTGGAACAATCCCGAGGCAACGGCCGAAGCACTGCGCGGCGGCTGGCTGCACACCGGCGATATCGGCTATTTCGACGATCAGGGCTACCTGTTCCTGCTCGATCGCGCCAAGGACATGGTGATCTCCGGCGGCAACAACATCTACCCCCGGGAAGTCGAGGAAGTGCTCATCCAGCATCCGAAGATCGCCATGTGCGTGGTTTTCGGCATCCCGGACGACTACTGGGGCGAGGCGGTTCACGCCGTGGTGGTCACCAAGCCGGGCGAAAACATGACGGCGCGCGAAGTCATCGACTTCTGCGGCGAACATCTGGCGGGATACAAGAAGCCCAAGGCAGTCGATTTTGTCGATGAGTTGCCGGTGAGCGGCTACGGCAAGATCCTTCGCCGGGAGGTTCGCGATTCCTATTGGCAAGGTCATTCCGGCCGCATTGGCGGTGGCTCCGCAGCGAAGGTTTCCACAACATGAGAAAAGTAGCGGTCGCCGGCGTCGGTATGAGCCAGTTCGGCAAGCAGATCGGCAGGGGACTGCGGAGCCTGTCGATGGATGCCGTGGAGAAAGCGTTTAAGTCGTCCGGGCTGACCTATTCGGATGTCGATCGGGTTTATTTCGGAAATGCGATTGCCGGCACAGTTGTGCAGCAGGACATGATCAAGGGGCAGGTGGTGTTTCGGCACCATCCACTCGGTCTTCTACCGATTATCAATGTCGAGAATGCGTGTGCCTCGGGAGGTTCGGCGTTTCTGCTGGCCGTCGAGGCCGTGACTTCGGGATGCGCCGATGTCGTGCTCGCGGTTGGCACAGAGCAGATGAACCACATCGATCGTAATCGCGCCTTCAACGCGCTCCGCGGCGCTACGGACATTGACGATATCGGCGAAGTCGAACCGGGCGTGGAAAGCGCCAATTCGGTCATGATGGATTACTATGCCGGCGTCGCGCAGGCTTATCTCGACCGCTATGGCGCCAGCGTCGAGGACTACGCACGTGTTGCGGTGAAGAATCGGCGTCATGCGGAAATGAACCCGCTGGCCCACATGCGCACGCCGCAATCGCTTGAGGATGTCCTCAATGCGCGTATGATCGTGCCGCCGCTCACCCTGCCTATGTGCTCGCCGGTGACGGATGGATCGGCCGCGGTCCTGGTGTGTTCACTCGATCGCGCAAAGGAGCTTGGCATTCCGCAGATTGTCGTCCGGGCCTGCCAGAATGCATCGGGCGCCAGTGGCGAGCCGGTCTCCGATTCCGTACACAAGGCCGTCGAATACTCGGGCGTTGCGGTAACGGATTGCGATCTGTTCGAACTGCACGACGCAGCAGCTCCGGCGGAGCTGACACAGTACCACGAAATCGGCCTGTGCGCCGAAGGTGACGGTTTCCGCCTGATCCGCGAAGGCATCACGCAACTGGGTGGCCAATATCCGGTCAATCTCAGTGGCGGCCTGCTCAGTCGCGGCCATCCGCTGGGCGCCACAGGGTGTTCACAGATCCATGAACTGGTGACGCAGCTTCGCGGCGAGGCTGATGCCCGGCAAGTCGACAGTCCTCGTCTTGCCATGAGCGTGAACGGCGGCGGGTTCATGGATGGAGCCTACGCCCTGGCGATCACGACCATCCTTGAACGTCTCTAGGCGGAACGGCCATGACCTACGACACAATTATCCTTGAGTATCCCGCCGATGGCGTTGCGCTGATTACGCTTAACCGGCCAGACCGCGGCAACGGCGTGGTGCCGGAACTGGTCTCCGACCTGCTCCATGCCATGAACACCATCGAGGCCGATTTTTCAGTTCGCGTACTTGTCATCACAGGCGCCGGAAAGCAGTTCTGCGCAGGAGCCGATCTCGTAGAATTCAAGCGTTACCTCGAAACGCAGCATGCCGCCTCGCAGGAACCATACAACGCCCGCGTGCTGCATCCGGTGACCCAGAAGCTGGCGACGAGCCGCCTTCCAGTCATTGCCGCGATCAACGGTGGTGCTACTGCGGGCGGTCTGGATTTTGCCTTGGCCTGCGATATCCGTATAGCTTCAAGCAAAGCCAAGCTGGGCGAGACCTACATCAAGCTCGGCCTGACGCCGGGCAATGGCGGCTCCTATTTCCTGCCGCGACTGGTAGGAAGTGGCATGGCGGCGGAGCTGGCGCTGACCGGAGATCTGATCGACGCCCAGCGCGCGCTTGATATCGGGTTGGTGAACAACGTCGTCGAGCCGGACGAGCTCATCCCGGCAGCCGTAGCCCTGGCCGCCAGGATTGCCGAACGGCCTCGCCTCGCTATCGAGGCAACCAAGCAGCAGCTGCGCCAGAGCTGGCATACGGACCTGCAGGGTACGATGAACAATGCCTTCTGGGCCGTCGCCACGCTGACGTACAGCGACGATCTGCGTGAAGGTGTGAACGCCGGGTTGGAGAAGCGCACCCCGGTCTACAACCGGAAATAGGGCGACTGCCCGGAGCGCTGCTGCAGCGGACAGGAATTGCACATGCTATCATTGCGTCTTGAGCTGTCGGACGGCACTGACTTGCAGGCCAGCAGCTTGCCACTGCGCATTCCCCGGGCATCCGGGGTGATTGACCCTGAACCCTTCCGCCACCGCGCCGTTCATGGGCCTGCCCTTGCCGAGGCGTTTGCGACGTCGGGAGGGATGCGCACGCTTCACCTGCCTGATGGCATGGCGGCGCCCGCGCTCGGCCTCGACGAGCCGCTCCTGACGTTCGTGATATCCGGAGAACTGGCAGCCCAGACTGTGAACCGGGGCACGGTGTCGCTCTTGCCCGGTGACCTCTTCCTGACCACGCAGGATGCCGCGTGGGATGCGATCATGCCCAATGGGGACTGCCGGTTGGTGCAGGTCCTTGTCGAGCCCGACTGGCCCGGGGCGAAGGTCAGGCCGGTGGACCACGCATCGACCCACCCTCGCCAAAATGAACCATGTAATTTCAAGCGAATGGTCCGGGCGCCAGACGAAAAATCCTACTTCCACGCTTTTCCCGAAATTTTCGGCACGCCCGGCGCATGGAGCGCGACCACGCCACTGGTCGGCTTCCGCTTCATCGGCATGGCGGAAGACACTTTCATCGACTGGCACCCCGAGATCGTCAACAATCTCGTGCTGGTCCTGTCTGGCGCGCTCGAGCTTGAAGTCGGCGGGGGCGCGGGGCGGGTTCAGGTCTTCCGGGAGGGCGATATCTGCCTTGCCCAGGACAAGACGGGCGAAGGCCATATCGACCGGATGCACGGCTTCGTGCACGTCGCGGTCCTGATCGTGGACGATTCCGAACTCTGGCCGCTTACCGTGCCTACAGAGGCATGATTCAGCCCAGATGTTCGAGGGGATTTTTCATCCTCTCGAACATCCGGGCCACCTCCGCCCTATTCGGTGCCGCGTATCTTGACGCTTTCGAGGTAAGCACGGGTCGAAGCGGACAGCGGATGGCCGCTGCGCGTCTTGGTGTTCACTTGCGCGATCGTACTGTACGAGATCGAAGCGCACCTGCCGTTCTGGAACAGCGCCTGACGCAATTGCATCGAGCTGTTACCGATCTTCTCGATGCCGTTCGCCACCTGGATTGTGCCGGGGTAGTGCAGTTCACCGAGAAAATCGATCGTGGTCGTAATGATGACGAAGAAGCAGTCGGGCTCAAGCAGATTGGGCGTCTCCAAGACGATCGTCGCCCGTCCCGCCTCGTAGAAGAACGAAAAAGCCACGTTGTTGACGTGCTGGTTGCCGTCCGTATCGCTCCACCTGACCTTCTCATCATGGACGACGGGATACGGTTCGAGAGATTTCCAATCCACCATGGAACCTGAGCCCTGCCTCAATCCCGGGTCTTGGTGAAAAATGGCACATAGCTGACCAGCAGGGGATCTGCGATCGCATCGGTCATCGTGAAGGTGGAACGCCTTTCGACAAGTGCCTGATAGGCGGCCTGCGGATCGTCGAGATCGTATATCGCAAGGTACTTGTGGTGCGGTTCCTGGCCTCCGGGCGTAATCTGCTGGAGTGCGCGATATCGGGTCATCGATCGCATGGTGGGCAGCGAGAGGAGATCGTTCGCATGGACTTCGTTGTACCAGTGGTTGAATTCATCGTCACGTTCAGGTGACACGCTGTTCGTCATCGCGACAAATATTGGCCGGCTCATCCTCGATCCCTTCCCATTAAGCACTCTGTCGATCGATCCTGTCGATCACTTGCCGGCGCAAAAACCGGCGCGGTGCGGCAATACCGCTCTCTAGTGTGAATGCGGCGGTGGATGCGCCATCTCTTCGCACGTCTCCGCAACAAGCCGAAGAAAAGCAGCACCTGCGCCTGGCCGCTCATCAGCCTGAAGAACGGCCAGGTACAGGAAGACGGCGCTCGGCGCCCGTCAGTCCTCGACGATCGTGATCGCGCGCTCGGGGCAGCTCTTCACGCCGAGCTTGGCGTTGGCTTCTTCGCCGGCAGGAACCTCGATCGTCTGACCTCGGTCAGCGTTGTAGCCATCTTCGTCGTTCAAACGGAACACGTTCGGAGCATACTTGGCGCAACGCCCATGACCACTGCAATTCACTTCGTCGATATGCACTTTCATGAGTTCGTCTCCAGTCCTTATTCTATATTTTAGCTCAGGCTTTCGATCTCGAAAGCAGATCGATCACCCCAAGCGCTTCGAGGCCAAGACCAAGGCTCAGCCCTTCGTCCATCAGGCGCTTGTAACGCTGGGTAAGGGCCACCCGGGTATAGCGCAGGGCGAGATCGGACTTGGCGGCAAACATCCTGGCGATTTCCATCGCCCGGTCGAACACCTGTCCCTGAGGCAACACTTCGCCAACAACCCCGAAGTCCAGCGCCTTGGCAGCATTGAGTTCCTGCCCCATGAGCAAAAAATAGCGGCCGCGGTTCGGCCCGAGGAGATGCGTCCACACCACGTGTGCGCCATCGCCAGGCACGATGCCGCCCATGAAATGAGGCGCGTCCTGGAACAGCGCCGTTTCCGATGCCAGCACGATGTCCGACATGACCGGAATCTCGGGATGGAAGCGGCTGGGTCCGTTGACAGCGCAGATGATCGGCACTTCGATGTCCAGCAGGTTGTTGAGCAACTTGCGTCCATCGAAGAAAGTGTGGTCCCATTCCGCAGGGTTGTTCAGCTTGAAGCTGGCGAAGTCGATCTCTTCGCACCAGGAATCGCCCGTAGCCGTCAGCACTATGACCCGGTTTCCACGATCGGCTCCGACATCGGCAAAGCAGTATCCAAGCTCTTCGTGGCTCTCTTCGCTCCACACGAACGAGCCGCCGCGCGTGTGCAACCGCATGAGCAGAATGCCGTCAGCATCTCGCTCAAGGGCCACATTGCCATACCGATCCTTGTAGTCGGCAAATTTTGGGGCAAGTCGACTCATGGTCTCACCACACCAGGTGGAGCGAACGCATCGAGCGCAGATACCCGGTGACGTAGGTCGGGGCCGTCCCTTCCTTGACGTGGAAGTCCGGGATGCGCTTCAGCCATTCTTCCAGCGTAGCCCGAAGCTCCACGCGAGCCAGGTTCGAGCCGATGCAGCGATGCGGACCGACACCGAAGGTCGAATGCGGTATGCCCTGCCGCCGCACATCAATCTTTTCCGGCTCGTCCATGTGACGGGGGTCGCGCGAGGCGTAGGCATAGCCTAGCATCACGAATTCACCTTCCTTGATTTGCGTTCCGGCGACCTCCACATCGCAAGTGGTCGTGCGGCCGAGCGCGACGACCGGAGGGAAGTAGCGGGCATATTCCTCGACCGCGTTTTCGATCAGCGAGGGATCATCGAGCAGGAGCTGCAATTGGTCACGGTGCGTTGCCAGGTGATGCAGGGCCGACGCCATGACGAAAGTCGTTGTCGCAATGCCGCCGAAAGTAAGGTCGACCAGGACGCTCACCTTGTGCTCCCAAGGCGCCTCGGTGCCATCGTCATAGGTCACCCCCGCCAGGATCGTATCGATGAGATCACCGCGCGCAGGCTGTGTAGAACGCCATTTGAGGTGCTTTTCGAGATAGTCAAAGACACCGCTAAAATGTCTAGCGCGCTCGTCCAGATCGGGAGCGAAGGTCCCTTCCTCAACACCGTTGACCAGGGCGGGAAGATCTTCGAGCGGCACGCCCAGCACGTTCTTGAAGAATGCCCAGCCCGGCAGAAGTGCACCAAATTCGCTGATGAATTCGCATTCGCCCTTTTCGATGAACCGATCGATCAGCTCGTTGACGTCGTTTCGCACCGGCTGGTCCATCGCGGCACAGACCTTGGGGCTGAGATGCGGATTGAGTTTGTGGCGCCAGCGCGTGTGCAACGGCGGGTCGCTCTCTTCGGGTATCAGGTACGGGATGCCGTCGGGACGATTGGGCATGTATCCCTTCGCTGCGCTGAATGTCTTCCAGTTCTGGGCCGCCGCGCGGACATCGTCCTGGGTAGTGAGAACGTAATAGCCGCGACCAACTTGCGAATGCGCGACCGGGCACTTGCGGACCATGTAGTTGAGCGTTTCGTTGAACTGGTCGTTGAAGCGCGGATCGTCGAGGTCGAAATCATTGACCAGGTCGCGGCCAAAGCGCTCGATCATCTCTTCCCGGGTTGCCCTAGGATACGTGTCATTCCGTGACTCGCCGTCATTCATGATTGCAATTCCTCATCCCGCCAGTTAAACCCGGCAAACAATCATTTGTTTTTGTCATCGCGAGACGCGTTGGTCAAGAGGTAGATTAGTGGCCCTCGGATTTTCCTCAAGCCCGGCAATCGGGCGGAGCCGTGCCTCGCAAGCACAGTTGGCGACATGCCGTAGCCCGGCAGGAAGCGCGCCCGCTGCCATAAGGGTTGCAAGGGTGTGATGGCAGCCGCCAGCCACGTAAAAGGGCGCAGCGAAGCCTTTTTTTCGCCCGGACTGTTTGGCAGCGCACTGACTCGGTCCGCCATCCTCTGGCCCGAGCGCGACGCCCTGGTTTCGCTTGCTCAGGGCGGCCAATACTCTTGGGCGGATCTGGAAAGGGAAGCCGAACACTTGGCCAAGGGACTTCTCGCCCTCGGCCTGGCCTCAGGCGATCGAGTCGCACTCTGGGCGCTTAACTGTGCCGAATGGATCATCGCGCAGTTCGCGACAGCCAAGGCAGGCATGATCCTTGTGACCATCAATCCCGCGTACCGGGTCACGGAATTCCGCTATGCCATGCAGGCCGCTGGCTGCACGGGGATCATCGTCGGCCCGGCCTTCAAGTCCAGCGACTTCGCCGGTATGCTACTTGAGGTTGCGCCCGAACTGGCCTTGCATGAAAGATCTCGTAAGCTTCCGAATTTGCAGGTGGCCATTGGCTTCGGAATTCCGGCCTTGCCCGGTATTGCGAACTGGGATGAAGTACGCGCAATAGGGAGGGCCAGTTCGCGCCAAGCACTTGATCGGTCCGAAGCGGCCATGGACGAACTGCAACCGGTCAACATCCAGTTCACCAGCGGCACGACAGGCCAGCCTAAAGGCGTGACGCTCAGCCATCGTAACATCCTTCAGAACGGGTGGTTCACCGCACAGGCGCTGGGGCTTACCGAAACCGACCGTCTCTGCCTTCCCGTTCCGCTGTATCACTGTTTCGGAATGGTCACCGGCGTGCTTGCCTGCGTCACCACCGGTGCGGCAATTGTCCTTCCCGGCGAAGCCTTCGATCCGTACGCAACGCTGGTGGCCCTCGAAAATGAACGCTGCACGGCGGTCTACGGCGTGCCGACCATGTATCTTGCGATGCTCGAATCGTCAGAATTTGCCCAGCGCGATCTACGCGCCTTGCGGACAGGCATCATGGCCGGTTCGCTTTGCCCGCCTCCCCTCATGCGAAACGTCATGGAGCGCATGCACGTCGCCGATCTAGCCATCTGTTACGGCATGACCGAGGCACCGGTCAGTTTCCAGACATCGCCAAGACATACGATCGACCAGCGAATGGAAACGGTCGGTACCGTGCAACCCAACATCGAAGTAAAGCTCGTGTCGGACTCGGGCGAAACCGTGCCGCTGGGCACGCCCGGCGAGATCTGCGTGCGTGGCTACAACACCATGGCCGGTTACTGGAACGATCGCGATGCGACGGCAGGGGCCCTGGACACCGCTGGCTGGATGCACACCGGAGACCTTGGCACGCTGGATAACGATGGCTTCTTACGGATAGTCGGACGGATCAAGGGCATGGTGATTCGCGGCGGTGAGAACCTCTACCCCAAGGAGATAGAAGATTTCCTGCGCCGCCACCCGGACATTCTCGATGTCCATGTCTTTGGCGTGAGCGACGACACATTCGGCGAGGAACTCTGCGCGCGGGTGTCACTGCGGGCAGACTGCCCCGAAGATGCCGATGCGCTCCGCTCTTTCTGCAAGGGCAGGATCGCCCGGCACAAGATCCCCAGGTACATACGCTTCGTAAAATCCTTCCCGATGACCGTCACCGGCAAAGTCCAGAAACACGAAATGCGCAGGTTGATGGAAGTGGAATTCCAGAAGGCCTGAAATCGAATTGGCAGTTCCACCCAGACTGACCCCGGCATGGCAGTGCGCCATGCCGGGGTACTTTATCTGGCAATTACAAGATCATCCGGCATGCCACCTCGACAGTTGTCAGAGAGCGGTCATCCCGCCATCGATGACATGCTCCATGCCCGTGATGAATGACGATTCATCGGATGCCAGGAATATCGCAAGATTGGAAACTTCGCTGCATTCCGCCAGGCGACCGAGCGGGATCATGCTCAGGGCTTCGCCCCCCTCTTCGTCGGTCGCGGCCGCCATCATCGGCGTCCTGATGTAACCCGGATGGATCGAGTTACAGCGGATGTTCTGCTTTCCGTATTCGACCGCGATTTGCTTTGTCATGCCACGAACGGCGAATTTGCTTGCGACATAGGCCGCGTTGGGCGCGCCGTAGATTGCCACCAGGCCCGCGATGGAGGAAATGTTGACGATCGCTCCGCCGCCGGACTTGATCATCGATGGGATCACGGCCTTCATGCCAAGGAACACGCCGGTCTGGTTGATCGCGCAGACCCAGTTGAAATCCTCTTCGCTGAAATCGAGCGTCGTTGCGATCTTGCCGAGCACGCCGGCATTGTTGACGAGCACATTGACCAAGCCGAACGCGGCCTCACCCTTCGCTATGACCTCGTCCCAGTCCGCCTGCTTCGAGACGTCCTGCTTTACGGCAATTGCGGAATCTCCCAGGCTTGAGGCCAGTTCCTGAATTGCCTCGACGTTGATGTCGGTCAGAATGACCTTGGCCCCTTCAGCAACGAAAGCCTTGGCATGGGATGCGCCCATACCTTGCGCCGCGCCTGTGATGATCGCAACTTTTCCCGACAATCTGCCCATGCATACCTCTCCTTGTTTGATCAATCCGATGAACCATTAATCGCACACCAAAAAGAAAACAAGTGTTTGTTTTTTTGATTTCCGAGCGTAAACGCTTTTCCGAATCGCTCCAAACATATCGAACCTGCCGCGGGCCATGCCGTCAGAAGATAGGCAATGACCTGTGCTCTGCCCGAGACCACAGATTTATGTTGATGAATTCCGTGAATCGTCAAGAAAGCCAAACTTCCCCCGAAGCCGTCGTCGTGCGTTTCGCGGGCGACTCGGGTGACGGCATGCAGCTCACTGGCGGTCAGTTCACCTTATCGACCGCACTGGCCGGCAACGATCTGGCCACCTTTCCGGATTTTCCCGCAGAGATCCGCGCGCCGCAGGGCACGCTGTTCGGTGTCTCGGCGTTCCAGATCAATTTCGGTTCGAGCGAGATCACCACGGCGGGCGACGCGCCCGACGTGCTGGTGGCGATGAACCCGGCGGCGCTCAAGACCAATGTCCCCGCGCTCAAGCCCGGCGGCCTCGTGATCATCGACACGGGCGAGTTCAACAAGCGCAACCTCGAAAAGGCCAAGTACGAGGTCAGTCCGCTGGACGACGACAGTCTGGCCAAGTGGGACGTGCTGGCGTTCGACATCTCGGCGCTGACGCTGGAAGCGGTGAAGCCCTTCGGCCTCGGCAACAAGGAAGCGCTGCGCTGCAAGAACATGTGGACCCTTGGCCTTGCGCTGTGGATGTTCGATCGTGACCGCCAGCCGCTGATCGACTGGCTCAAGGGCAAGTTCGCCAAGAACCCGATCCTGGCCGATGCCAACATTGCCGCGCTCAATGCGGGCCATGCTTATGGCGAGACGGCGGAACTGGCCGGGCCGCTCAAGAAGCTGCACGTCGATCCGGTTCCGTCCGAACCCGGCCTCTACCGCACGATCACCGGCGCGGAAGCCGTATCGCTCGGCCTGGTCGCAGGTGCGCAGCTCGCGCACCTGCCGATGTTCTTCGGCGGCTATCCGATCACGCCGGCTTCGGCGATCCTTCACAACCTCGTGAAGATGAAGGAATTCGGCGTCACCACCTTCCAGGCGGAAGACGAGATCGCGGCGATCTGCGCGGCGATCGGCGCCAGCTATGCCGGCCATCTCGGCGTCACCTCGTCGTCGGGCCCGGGCATCGCGCTCAAGGGTGAGGCAATGGGCCTTGCCGTGATGACCGAACTGCCGCTGATCATTGTCAATTCGCAGCGCGGCGGCCCGTCGACCGGCCTGCCGACCAAGACCGAGCAGTCGGACCTCTATCAGGCGGTCTATGGCCGCAACGGCGATGCGCCGATACCGGTGATCGCCGCGCGCTCGCCAGGCGATGCGTTCGATTGCGCGATCGAGGCCTGCCGCATCGCGGTGCAGTTCATGACGCCCGTCATCCTGCTGACCGATGGCTATATCGGCAATGCCTCCGAGCCGTGGAAGGTGCCCGATCCGGCGAGCTATACGCCGTTCCCGGTCACGTTCCTCGAAGAGAGCAACAATGGCGAGGGCCATGTCCTGCCGTTCAAGCGCGACGAGCGCGGCGTGCGCCCGTGGATCAAGCCCGGCACCGCCGGCCTGATGCACCGCATCGGCGGCATCGAGAAGGCCATCGACACCGGCAACATCGATTATGCGCCGCAAGTCCACCAGGCCCAGACCGATGCCCGCAAGGCCAAGATCGACGGCGTGGCCAAGGCGATCCCCGCGCAGGACGTGTGCCTGGGCGAGGACACCGGCAAGCTGGCGGTGGTCGGCTGGGGCTCGACTTTTGGCCCGATCCATCAGGCCGTGCGCCGCGCCCGCAAGAAGGGCCTTTCCGTCTCGCACGTCCACGTCCGCCATATCTGGCCGCTGCCCGAAAATCTGGGCGAGCTGCTCAAGGGCTTCGACAAGGTGCTCGTGCCCGAGATGAACACCGGCCAGTTCAAGACCGTGCTGCGCGATCAGTTCCTGATCGATGCCCAGCCGCTCACCAAGACCAGCGGCCAGCCTTTCACCATTGCCGAGCTTGAAGCGGCGATTGAAGCCAAGCTGGCCTGAGGGGACCGAATACCATGAACGACATGACCCCCATCCAGACCACGCTCAAGGACTGGGAAACCGACCAGGAAGTGCGCTGGTGCCCCGGTTGCGGCGACTATGCGATCCTGAAAGCCGTGCAGCGCACGCTGCCGATGGTGAATGCGGATCCGAAGAATACCGTGTTCGTCTCGGGCATCGGCTGCTCCAGCCGTTTCCCGTACTATGTCGAAAGCTACGGCTTCCACACCATCCACGGCCGCGCGCCTGCGTTCGCGACCGGCATCAAGCTCGCCAACCCGGACCTCGACGTCTGGCTGGTGACGGGTGACGGCGACGGCATGTCGATCGGCGGCAACCACACGATGCACGTGCTGCGCCGCAATCTCGACTGCCAGATCATGCTGTTCAACAACGAGATCTACGGCCTCACCAAGGGCCAGTACTCGCCGACGAGCCGTGTGGGCACCAATTCGCCGACCAGCCCGATCGGTTCGGTCGACCGTCCGGCGCTGCCCTGCGCCTTCGCGCTGGGCGCGGGCGCGCGCTTCGTGGCGCGCGGCTACGACATCTCGAAGGACCTGCCCGAGGTTCTCATCGCGGCCTACAACCACAAGGGCGCGGCGTTCGTGGAAATCTTCCAGAACTGCATCGTCTACAACAAGGACCGCTTCGACGACTTCACCCAGAAGAAAGTCGCCGATGATACGCAGGTCTGGTGCCGCGATGGCGAGCCGCTGCTGTTCGCCAAGGGCACACAGGGCCTTGCGCTCGATTGCGATACGCTTTCGCTCAAGGTCGTCGACGTGGCCGATGGCGATTGGCAGGCGGCGGGCGTCGCGGTGCACAACGTCAAGAACCGCGGCCTCGCCCACATGCTGGTGGAAATGCCTTTCGGTGCCTTCCCGATGGCGCTCGGCGTGATCTACGACGATCCGCGCCCGACCTTCGAGAGCGAAGTCGTGGCCGAACGCGCCAAGCTGATCGAAGGCAAGACCGCCGATCTCGGCAAGCTGCTGTCCAAGGGCCAGACCTGGTCGGTCGAGCCCGAGGCCGCGCACGGGCTGATGGATTAATTCTCCCGCCAAGGCGCCAAGATGCCGCGTCATTGGGACATTCACCGCCTTCCTCGCATTGCGGTGAATTGTGTCTTTCACATTCACCGCGAAATCGGACGCGGCCTTCTAGAATCCGCATATGAAACGGTCATTTGCAAGGTGCTCTGGCAAGAAGGTTCTATGGTGGAACGGCAACGTGGCGCTCCACTCACACATCGCGAGGCGCCCAAGTGACCTCGCTCTAGGACTCACTTGAGCGAGGTGTTAATGGAACAGATTCGGATCTGGATGGCTAATGAGACCTTTGCGCGGATGGGCGTAGACAGGAGCGTTGAACGCTGATTCTATCGGCTTTCCAAGGATGAGGGGTGGCCATGGCGCAGCGTTCGATCGGTCAGCAGCAGTTTGGTTTTGCCGGACGGACGCGGCCCTCATCAACGCTCGACGAGCTTGGCAGGCTGATCGACTGGAACTCGGTCGCGGTGCTTCTTGATCCTCTCTATCGGGCTGCCAAGGGGGAGCCTCCTGCCTTCCAATAGCGATGTTCAGGGCCCTGCTTCTTTCGATCTGGTACGACCTGTTCGACATGAAGCTGGCCGAAGCGCTCGACAATCGTGCCTCCTTTCGCAGTTTCTGCGGGTTTTCCGCGAATGAAGCGACACCTGAGCGGGGCCTGTCAGTAATTTTGTGCGCGAGGTCATATAGATGGAATGGAAAGGACCATCGATATGGCGATCGACAAGGAGTTACTGGATCAGTTGCTGTCAGGGCGTGATCCGCAGGATTTGTTTGCCAAGGACGGCTTGATTGCTGAACTGAAGAAGGCGCTTTCGGAGCGGATGCTTGCCGCCGAACTGGACGATCATCTCGAATCGGAAGCCGAGGTGGGGATCGGCAATCGCCGCAACGGCACCTCGAAGAAGACGATGCTGACCGGTTCTTCGAAGCTGACGCTGGACATTCCGCGTGACCGGCAGGGCACGTTCGATCCCAAGTTGATCGCCAAATACCAGCGGCGCTTCCCGGACTTCGACGACAAGATCATCTCGATGTATGCGCGCGGCATGACGGTGCGTGAGATCCGGGGACACCTGGAGGAGCTTTACGGCATCGATGTGTCGCCGGACCTAATCTCGACGGTGACCGACGCCGTGCTGGAAACCGTCGCTGAATGGCAAGGACGGCCGCTTGATGCCTGCTACCCGCTGGTCTTCTTCGACGCGATCCGGGTCAAAATCCGGGATGAGGTCTTTGTCCGTAACAAGGCGGTGTACATCGCGCTCGGTATCCTGCCCGACGGGACCAAGGAAATCCTCGGGATGTGGATCGAGCAGACCGCGGGGGCGAAGTTCTGGATGCGCGTCATGAACGAGCTCAAGAACCGGGGTGTGGCCGACATCCTCATTGCCGTCGTCGACGGATTGAAGGGCTTCCCCGATGCCATCAACGCCGTGTTCCCGCAAACGGTGGTCCAGACCTGCATTGTGCATCTGATCCGTAACTCGATGGGCTTTGCGTTGTGGACGGACCGGAAGGCCATCGCAGCTTCCCTGCGCAGCATCTATCGCGCCGAGCCACTTCTCGATGGAAATCCCGGGCCAACTCTCAGTGGAAATCTACAGTCGAGGCAACAATCGCATTCCCCGACAACGGCATCATGGTGCGCGACGGCGGTGCCATCACGATCTTTACCTGGACCTACTCGCAGGCGCGACCGTGCGACGTGCTGTGGAACCAGAACCTCGGACATCTCGGGACCGGATTGCCCTATGCGATCGGCGCTGCCCTCGCCGCAGAGCGGCAGAGGCCGGTGATGCTGCTGACGGGCGACTCCTCGTTCATGTTCCACATTTCCGAACTCGAAACAGCCGTTCGCAAGCAGCCCCCGGTGATCTGCGTAGTGAGTTGCGACTACGCCTGAGGGCTTGGAGTCGGTGTCTATCGCCGAACGCTCGGTCCGAATTCTCCCGAAACGGAGGCACACTGGGGCGACGGAGTCAGACTGGACATGGTCGCCAAAGGATTCGGCGCTTACGGCGAATATGTCGAGCGCGAAGAGGACATCGGCCCAGCGATCGCCCGAGCGCTGGCGCGCGGAAAGCCCGCCGTGATCCTGGTCCCGGTCGACAAAGTCGTCAATGCCACCGAGACCCCGAACTACGACGAATACGCCTCATGGGGCGTCTATTGAGGCGGCGCCTCATCGCCCGCTTCAAGCAGGCAAGCGTCCTGAACATTTTTCTACTGACATCAATAAGCCGAACAAACGATCCAGATCGCAGGTCTAACCCCGCTGTCTAACCCCCAAAGCACACAATTGAAGACCCGGCACATTGCTAAATGCACCGGGCCTTCAACATCACTTGGCGAGCGAATCAGCGCTGCAGCCGCAATACTTGGCCCAAGCGTCCATCAGTTTACGGCGCTTGTTGAACAGGTCTCCTCTTCGATAAGCGGCCTCCGCTTTGCCCGGAATGGTGTGCGCCAGCGCCATCTCGCATACTTCATTCGGAAAATTGGTAGTCTCCGATGCCCAGTCCCGAAAGGTAGAGCGAAAACCGTGCACGGTTTCCTCGATGCCCATCCGTCGCAGCAGCATGGGCATCGCCATGATACTGAGGGCATTGCCCATCGCCGAATTCTTGAAGATCAAACCGGACCGCGACTTCGCAGGCGTGGCCTTGAGAATTTCAAGCGCTGCCTCGGACAATGGCACCCGATGCTCACGCTCAGCCTTCATACGCTCAGCTGGCACGATCCAGATCCGCTGGCGAAGATTGAGTAGCCCCTAGATTTCTGGACGCCTTCTATCCTAATTTTGAGGACAGGAGACGACGATGGGGAAGCCCAATTTCAGTGATGAGTTCAAGCGTGATGCGGTGGCCCAGATCACCGAGCGAGGGTATCCGGTAGCGGAGGTTTCTGAGCGTCTCGGCGTCAGTCAGCATTCGCTGTATGCATGGAAGCGGCAACTGGCGAAGGTGGTGTCTGGCGATGCCGGCAAGGATGCCGAGATCCGCCAGTTGAAGCGCGAACTGGCCCGGGTGACCGAGGAGCGCGACATCTTAAAAAAAGCCACCGCGTATTTCGCCAGGGATGCAAAGTGAGATACGCGTTTGTTGCCGAGCATCGTGGCCAGTTCCCGGTTCGGTCGATGTGTCGGTGCCTGCGCATCCAGCCCAGTGGTTTCTACGCCTGGCAGAAGAGCCCGCTGAGCCAGCGGGCTCGGGAAGATGCTCGGCAGACGGAGCTGCTACGACAGGCCTGGAACGACAGCGGCAAGGTCTATGGCTACCGCAAGCTGCACGATGACCTGTTGGATCACGGCGAGACCTGCTGCCCCAACCGTGTTGCGCGGTTGACCAGGCTGGCGGGCATCAAGGCGCAGGTCGGCTACAAGCGGCGGCCCGGCAGCTATGGCGGCAAACCTTCCTTGGTAATCGACAACACGCTGGATCGCCAGTTCGACGTGGCTGCGCCAGATCGGGCCTGGGTGACAGACATCACCTACAGTGCGCCTCGTCCCGGATGGTCCGGGAGGCGTATGTTGGAATGCAAAAGAGAAAGGAGGAATTGAACGAATGCCTTGCCCTCTGCTGTGAGGGGGCATGAGCCCAAGCGGCGGTGACCTGCTGTCAACTGGCAGGGTGACGTAGCCCGCAGGTAAAGGGGATTGAGGCGAAGCCGTTACGCCGAGATGGTCCCCGAGGCTGTAGCGCTGGAAGGTTGAGGAACACGAACCGGTTAATCCGCATCCGAGGGCTGAAATGTCGCCTTCGCCTACACGGCTTAACAGGCGGAATGCTGATGATGGCGCCGGAGACGTATGTCGGCGGCATCCGAATGCGGGCGTACATGTAGGTCGCCCGCAGGGAGCCATGGAGAGAATGCAGCCAGACCATGGCATCGGCATCGACTTGCGGGACGCAAGGACAAGGACTGCGACCGGCAGCCTCCCCAGCGCGCGAAAGTCCAGCATATGAACGAGGGAAGGCATGATGGAATGCCAAGGGAGTTGGCCCCGATGTCCACCATGCTGGCGGAGTCCCCGTAGTAGTCCGCGACAGGGAAAGCCTGTCACATGGCGAAGGGGGACAGTTCAATCTGCTTGAAGTGCAAACTACCTGACCAAACGAGGTGAAGACCTTTGATAATCAGTGAAATGCAGCACAAGCTCGCGACATGGGCCGAGAGCGATCCGAACCGCAGGTTCGACCGCCTACTCCGGCTCATTGCTGACAGGGCGTGGCTTGCCGAGGCGGCCCGGATCGTGCTGGCGTCTAGCGGCGCCAAAACCCCGGGCATCGACGGAATGGACAAGCAACGGATGCAGGCTGGACTGGCAGAACATCTGGCCAGTCTGCGGACGGATTTGCTGACGGGGAATTACGCCCCGCAGCCGGTCAGGCGAATCTATATCCCGAAAGCCAATGGCAAGAAACGTCCACTGGGTATCCCGACCCTGACAGACCGCATCGTCCAACGTGCGATGCTGATGGCCATGGAACCGATCTGGGAGAGCGACTTCCATCGCCTCTCCTACGGCTTCCGGCCGGAGCGCAGCGTGCATCACGCTGTCCGGACAGTGAAGATACAGTTGCAGGATACTGGCGCCGGAACGCGGGGCCGCTGGATCATCGAAGGTGATCTGGCGAGCTACTTCGATACCGTCCACCACCGGCTTCTGCTTCGCTGCGTCCGGCAGCGTATCCGGGATGATCGGTTCGTCGATCTGCTCTGGCGGTTCCTGAAGGCAGGCCACATTGACCGTGGCCTGTTTGTCGCCTCAAGTGAAGGTGTTCCGCAAGGCGGCGTGCTGTCGCCGCTCCTGTCCAACATCATGCTCCATGAGTTTGATGCGTGGCTGGAGGCGAAATACCTGAGCGCCAAGGCGCGAAAGGATCGCTGGGCATGGAACTTCGGCATCCAGCAGGGACGCCCCATCACGGTTCGCGAGAACCGGCAATGGAAACCTGCTGTCGCCTACTGCCGCTACGCCGACGACTTCGTCGTCATCGTCAAGGGCACCAAGGCACATGCCGAGGCCATCCGCGAGGAATGCCGGGCCTTTCTGGAAGACGGCCTGAAGCTGACGTTGAATATGGACAAGACCCATATCACCCACGTCAACGACGGGTTCGTGTTCCTCGGGCACCGGATTATCCGCAGGCGGGGATCGAGCGGACGCATGTCCGTGGTCTCGACGATACCCAAGGAGAAAGCCAAGACCTTCGCTCGCCGACTGGTCGAGGCGCTCTCCGGCAATCATGAGGTTGCCGCGGTGGACATGATCGACAGCCTGAACCGCCAACTGGTGGGCTGGGCTGCGTTCTATAAGTTCACCGACTTCACGGCGCGCACATTCCGGCGCATCGACACCGTCGTGTTCTGGAAAATGGCGCACTGGTTGGCGCAGAAGTACCGATCCCGTATCAAGCCCTTGATGCGCAAATGGTACCGCGTGCCGGCAATCGGCCAAGCAAAGACGTGGCTGATTTACGACCGGAGCAATCAGGGCAATGCCGTCGGCAAGGCGCTGCGACGACTGGTCACCAGCCAGAAGATGCAGTTCCGGTGGCGGAACCCGGAGCGAAATCCCTACATCTTCAGGGACGAACTCCGAAACACCGTCACTTCTCGCTATCATGATGTCGCCATGGCCATGGGCCAAGGTTGAATGGAGAGCCGTATGCGCTGAAAGGTGCACGTACGGTTCGGGGAGGGGAAGCGCTTATGCGCTTCCTACTCCACTCCGCACCCTGGAAGGCTTTGCCTATCTGGCCGTCGTGATCGATCTCTATTCCCGTCGGGTAGTGGGTTGGTCGATGCAGAGCCGGCAGACCACCGATGTGGTGCTGCAGGCACTGCACATGGCGGTATGGCGGCGCAAACCAAAGCAGCGGGTGCTGATCCATTCGGACCAGGGCTCGCAGTTCACCAGCATGGACTGGGCTGCGTTCATCCGGGCTCACAATCTGAAGCACTCGATGAGCCGACGTGGCAACTGCCACGACAACGCTGTGGCCGAGAGCTTCTTCTCGTCGCTCAAGCGTGAGCGCATCCGTCGCCGGACCTACAAAACACGCGAGGAAGCCCGACAGGACGTGTTCGATTACGTCGAGATGTTCTACAACCCGGTGCGCAAGCAGGTCAGGAACGGGATGCTGTCGCCCGTCGAGTTTGAACGGCAGCAGTTTTTGAAAGCGGAAGGCGTCTAGGGTCCGGATCTGTAATTGCAGAGCTAGGCGGTGTGATCCCTTGAGGGTTTCATGGATCTGTCCGCACTGGCCGAGCCGCAGGCTGGTCGTGCTGTATCGGGTCTCACAGAGGCGAACGTTGCATTGACTCGATGCGGGCTTTTCCGCCCATCTGACTACCTTCGCAGATCGTTCGTCCCTGCGTTCCCTCGCGGGACACCGCCCTCGGATCAGCTTTGACGCTTCACCGCTGGCAAACAGATGCTACTCTATCTCATGCTTGGAACAAAGTGCCGTCGCGAAGCATGGCGTGCATGATGACCGCAAGGCGGCGAGCAAGGGCGACACGGGCCTTCTTCAGGCCGCGACGCTTGGCGATCTTCATAGCCCACGTCTTGAGCGCGAAGGTTTCCCGGCTTCGGGTCAGGATCGAGTTGGCGGCTTCATACAACAACTTGCGCACGGTCCCGTCGCCTTGCTTGGTGATCCGGCCCGTCCAGTCGAGTTCGCCCGATTGATGGCGTCTGGGCACTAGGCCGAAGTAGGCGCCGGCATTGCGTGATTGTCGGAAGCGCCCCGCCTCATCGACCGCAGCTGCGAAGGCGGCCGATGTCTGCACGCCCACGCCAGGTATGGTCATCAGGATTTCGCAGGCCTGCGACTGGCTGGCGATGATGCGCAGCCGGCAATCCATGGCCTTGATCTGCTCGACCAGTTCAGCGCGTACCGCCAGCAGGGACGCGATGGCCTCGCCCAAGCCGGGAATGTGGGCAGCCTGCATGATGCGCTCGAGGAATGCCTTCCCCTGACCGGTACCGGGACGATAGCCGAACGTGGCGCAAAGACCGCGGATCGTGTTGTCGAGCCGGACACGTGCTTCGACCAAGTGGCTACGCGCGGTGATCACGCTGCGCACGCCATGGGCTGCCGGGGATTTGACGTGCACCTCCTTGTAGAACCCCGTCCGCGCCAATTGCGCGAGCCCAGCGGCATCATGCGGGTCGGTCTTGTTCGCCTTCATCGCCTTCAGGCTCTGGTGCGCCTGCCGGGCATCGATGCACACGATCGGCACGCCGAGTTCGCGCAGGCCAAGACAGATCGCCGGCGACATGCGCCCCGTCTCGATCACTACACGCTCGATGGGGCCATCGCGCTTCAGTATCGCGGCGATCGCCTCCGGAGAACTCTCCACCTTTTCCGACACAAGCTTTCGGCCGTTTTCGTCAACAATGCAGACCTGCGTGGTTTCCATCGACAGGTCCAGTCCGGCATAATGCTTCATGGCTGCTTCCTTCCTTCAGGATTCGACAACCAGAAGTGTGCGCCTCTACCGAGGTCCGAGGGAAGCAGCCGCAATTACACGATGACTCGTTACAGCCACCAGATGACGGCGGCGGCGAGGGCGATGGCGCCCATGAAGTTTTTGACATTGCGGTCGAAGCGGGTGGCGATGCGGCGCCAGTCCTTGAGGCGGCAGAACATGCGCTCGATGACGTTGCGCTGCTTGTAGATGGCCTTGTCGTAGTCGTACTGGATTTTGCGGTTCTTGCGCGGCGGGATAACGGCCTCGGTGCCGCGCTTGTCGAGCCACTCGCGCAGAGCTTGGCTGTCATAGCCCTTGTCGGCGACGAGTTGGGTGGATGGCGGCATCGCCTCGATGCAAAGCTGCGCGACCTTGCAATCGTGGACGTTGCCGGGCGTCAGGAGCAGGACGACGGGGCGGCCTTTCGCGTCGCAGACGGCATGGAGCTTGGTGTTGCGTCCGCCTTTGGTGCGGCCGATACCATGAGCCAAGGCCCCCCTTTTCCACCGCCGGCGCAGCGGTGGACCTTGATGCAACTGCTGTCGATGAACAGTCGATCTGGAGCGCCGCCGGCTCCCGCCAGCGCGCTGAAAATGCCTTCCCAGATGCCGCGCTCCGACCAGCGGACGAACCGATTGTAGAGCGTCTTCTTCGGACCATAGACGTCAGCACAGTCCGCCCAGCGACCGCCGCAGCGAAGCGCGTGGACAATCCCGCTCAACACTCGACGATCATCCGCGCGTGGCTTGCCGCGAACATCCGTTGGCAAAAGCGGCTCGATCCGAGCCCACTGTGCATCGGAAAACCAAAAGAAATCAGACATCTCACCGCCTCCTCGCAGAGGCAATGAATCACAATCCTGTCGTGGTGGGAATCCAGTTATTGGGTCCGGACCCTAGAAAACTAGGGGCTATTCAATCCTTGCCAAATCTTTGCTGCATGCGCTTCGCCACGCTCAGCGAATAGCGTCGTTGCCGCCAGGCTGTCGGGCTGTGGTAGACCCCGACCGCCCGCCAAAAGTCTCCTGTATCACGCAGCGCCGCGAGAAATATCCAGCGGGCCGCTTCCACGTTAAAACAGGCATCGAAGCGGAGCCAATTGCGGACCTCAGGGCCTGACCTGCCCATTAGCTGTGCAATCTTCGGCACCCACCAACTGTTGATCTGCAAGGGGCCAAGATCATACGTGCCATTGGTGTTGCGGACCTCGGCACCGATCCAGCCCGCCTCCTGATCGCGCAGGCCCCAGAGGGTCTTTTCAAGCCAGGGACGGCCCGCAGCAGCGTCGTGGATGCAACCGGCAATACGGGCTTCATCGGCCTTACGCACCGCGGCATGCACCGGCGTGGCAATAAGCATGAACGCCGACGCGGGCAGCCAAAGCCGAGGCGCCTGCCCGAATAGCGTGGACCCAAGGAAATTGGTGGTCATGTGCGAACTCCCTCACGGTTGAGCAATGGTATCAGCGGTCAAAACCGGATCGATCGTTGAATTTCTGGTGATCTTGATCGGCGGGCGGTGAAGCTTGGCTCCTGCCCGAATCAACATGACGGCGCCCGGAGCTGGCACGGCGATCAAGTGCCGCTTTCAGGATACGATCCATGATTTCCGCAATGCCGCGCGCACCTTCTGCGAGATGCTCACTCAATCCCTCCGAGGAGCGGCGCTGATCAAGCTGGCGTTCCAGCAGCTGGTCGCGCCGGTCCTGTCGCAAGCGCTGCTGATCGTCACGCGCCTGCGCTAGGCGTCCCGCATGACGATCGCCAAGAGCGCGCGCGGCATCTCGATCGAGCCGGCCGAGCCCTTCCAGCGCCGAAGTCTTCTCCCCGGATCGCGCTTCCAACTTCTCGACCAGCTTCTTCTCGTTTTCGGTCCAGAGCTTCACGCCAAGACGCGCGCGGGTGATCGCCGTGTAGTAGTTCTGGCCGTTGACCAGTGCGGAATTGACCGGCGCCAGGACATAGACCCGCGCATAGGTCTTCGACTGCGCGGAATAGACGGTTTCGGCATAACCGTGGTCCCAGGTCTTGTGCAGGGATAGGTCGATGGTCTGGACGCGCTCCCCGCGGTCCCAGCGGATGGTGGCCAGGCTCCCTTCCAGCTTCTCGACCGAACCGCGCTCGGCATTCTTCAGGTCCAGTTCGCGGTTGACGAGCCTCCACTGGATGCGGTCGCCTTGCGCAAGATCACGCTCTTGGCGGTGGAACACATTGACGTGACGCGCTTGCCCCAGGCGCGGATCCCACCGGATCATCCGGCCATTCTCATCGACAAGGCGAACGACCTGTCTGCCATTGGCATCCTGGCTGAGACCGGCCACCCGGTACTCGGTATCGCGGGCGATGCCCGGACCGGCCAAATCGCGAGCAAAAGTGACAACCTGCCCACCAGAATAGAAGCGCGCGAAGTGCTTTTCCTGGGCGGTCATGCCTGCGGGGGTGAGCACCGAGAGGCGGGTATCCTCGGCCGCAATCGCACTCTCAGACTTGAGGGTTTCGCGGATCTTTGCATTGACCAGGAGCCGCGTTTCGTTCTCGAGCACGAGGATATTGGTCGTCGCGCGCGTCTCCGGCCCCAGCCGGGTCCATTCCTCGACGAGTCCCCTCGCCAGGCGCTCAGCGCTTGCCCCGCTCACCACCTTGTCGAGCCTTTCGAGTGAGGCGGCGTAGTTTCCTGCCCGGGCTTCGGTCACCGCGGCCTTCATCGTGCGCGTTTCCTGCCGCATCGATTCCGTCAGCTCCGCAGTCGGAAGTCCCAGGCGCTGAAGGAGCCAGAACGGCTTGCCCTGCTCGATCGCGCCAGTCTGCCGGTTGTCCCCCAGCAGGATGAGCCTCGCGCCTGTCTCCCGGCTTATCTGGAGCAGGCGTTGAGCCTGCCGGTTCCCCAGTTGCCCCGCCTCGTCGACCAGCAGGACGTGGGTATGAGTGATCCCGTGCCCGCCGCCTGCCAACAGGCTGGCCACGGTTCTGGCATCAACGCGTGCCCCGTCGCCTAGATTGGCGGCGGCCGAGGACGTCGGCGCCAGAGCAAGAAAGCGCGTTCCAGGTTCGGCCGCCTCGGCAAGCGTTCGCATCAAGGTCGACTTGCCTGCACCGGCGACGCCGTGGAGACCCATGACACGATCGCGCGACGACGCGAGCATGACCAGCGCCTGCTCTTGCGCCGGATTGAGCCCTGCGTGTTCGAGCCGTGCCAGCAGGCGATCGGACGAAGCAATGGGCCGGCCATCATCCAGTGCAAGGGCGAGTTCGCGCGACAAGGCCTGCTCGAGGCGTGCACTGCGCCGCGTTGTGCGCCCCCGGGTCAGGGGATGATCGCCGGTCGGCTCGCGCACCGCGAACAGTTTGCGCCGTGCTTCATGCTCACCGATGAGTGGCCGCACTTCGGCGAGACGGACCTCCCCGACATGGCTTGCCAGCGCATGACGGTAGAGTGAGCCCAGGTTGGAGACGGCCTCGCGGGTTTCTGCCTGGCGGATCCCGAACAGGGCCGCGCGCCGGCTTGCCATAGGATCGCGCTGCAGCCCCTCTCGTTCCCGTTCTGCCGCTCGGGAACCAAGGTCAGCCAGATCCTTCACATAAGGTTTTGCGCGCTCGGCCCATTGCTCTTTCAGGTCGCCGAGCCCCACCTTCACTTTGGCTCCGCGCGTTTCGTAGAACGAGGCCCTGCGCGCGGCCTGCCCTGCCAGGCCATGTTCCTGGGCGTGAGCATCGATCTTTCGGGAACGCTGCGAGGTGTCGCGGATGAAGTCCTTGGGCACGCCAGCGATCTCGAAGAGGCCCCGGCGCGGATCGAATTCGATTTCGAAGCCCTGTTCACGCAGGTCCCGCGCGAGTTCGTTGCGGTAGACCTGTCCCGCCACCATCTGCTCGGCGAACATGGCCCGGGTCTCGAGGCTCGCCATGGGGCCGCCCACTTCACGATTGGTCATGTTGAGGACGACAACATGCGTATGAAGGTGCGGGTCAAGGTCCCGGCTCGCATGCTCGGTGAAACGGGCGAACAGCAGTCTTCCGGTTGTCTCGTGGATGATCTCACCGTCCTCGCGCCGGCGGAGCGAAGCATGTTCTTCCAGATAGGAGAGAGCCGTGGTCACTGCGCGTTCGTGTGCGGCGATGATCCGGTCATCGCCCGCGACGAGCGCTATGATCGAAACCGACTTGGGCGCATTGACCGCGAAGTCCCATCCGGGATGGTGCTGGATCTCCCCGTCCCCGCGATGCCGGCCAAGCTGCTGGCCCGCCACGCGCCCGGCAAGCAGTTCGGCAAAGACATGCGGATCGACCTTGCCCTCAAGCCCAAGCTCGGGCGCGAGGCGCCCTCCCCATTGGCTGGGCTCGGCACCACCCTTGGTGTAATAGTCGCCCACCGTATAGTAGCGCGCGATATTGCCCGAAGTGCCCTTGAGACGGCGGGGATGGATCATGCCGGCCGGGCCTTGCGCGAAGGTCCGCCAGAACGATTATAGACATTGATCTCGATACGCGGACGGCCGCGCTTCGCGCCGAGTGTGAAGTCCTGCACTTCGCGTGGTTGGTCCGGATTGCCGTCCGGGACCACCTCGCCGTTATCCGGCGACACGGGCGGAACAGGTTCGGGGGAAGGCAGGCCATCCGAAGGAGGGGCGTTCTCGAATAGATCAGGCTGCCCACCTGCATCGCCGGACTTCCCGCCTGGATTGCGTCGCTTCTCACGCCGTTCTGCTTTGCCATTCGCAGTGCCCGCTTCACCGGGTTCGGAGCACGCATCTGGTTTCTCCGCCGCCCGCAGGGCAGCAATGATCGCAGCACCTTCTCCGTCGCGCAGGGGAGGATCGTTACGCTCCACAAAGCCTTGGGCAATCGTCGGCAAGGAATTGAACTTGTCCTTGAAGCGCACCACCGGCAGGTCCCGGCCGAAGCGCAAATACCCCGAGAGATTGGGCAGGTTGGTGACCTCGGTATGCATGACGAGCGGGCGCGTCACCTGCATGCGCGAGAGGTTCACCCCGTCGCGCATGTCGTTGACGCCGTAGGACATGCCTTCGTTTGCCTCGATCTGTTCGACCTGCCCCAGGTTTTCCGAAACGTGCTTGGCTGTGGGGGTGTCGTTCGCCCGTAGCGCGACCCAGGTCGAGCAATAGCCCGTGATCGCCGCGGCATCCTGGATCCCATAAGTCGCTTCCAATTGCGGGTAGGACTGGAAGCCGAGGATACCGCAGCCGCCGTACTTGCGTGCGCGGGCAAGGAAGTCCGACAGGGACGGCAACTTCTGCAGGGTGGGGAGTTCGTCGACCACGCAGTAGAGACGACGCCGGTGATCCGGCGCCATGCTCATGATTGCCGAGATCGCGATGTCGATCCAGACGGTGATGAGCGGCCGCAAGGAAGGAAGCTGGTCGGCCTTGACGGTGATGAAGAGCCAGTTGTCTCCCTCCTCGTTGGTAACCCAGTCGCGGATCGATAGCCCGGTGCGTGTGTCGTCGAGGTAGGAGAAGCTGCGCATTACGGAAGCGAGTTCAGCCTGGATTCCGGCCGATGTCCGGTCCCCTTCGAGGCTGATGAATGCGGCCGCTTCGGTATCCTGAGCAAAGGCGACAAGATCCTTGAGCCGGGAACGCAGCAGGCGGTCGAGAAGCACCGAGACCAGCATCTCACCTTCGCGTGCAAGCTTCCTCAGGACCGCGACCAGGGTCCCGCGCGCGGACCTTGCCCAGAAGGGATCGCCCGCCTTGTCGGGGATCGTCGATTCCGCCATCTGGTCGTAGTGATATTCGCGCGGAACGTCCCCCCACGGCGACCAGTGCGCGGTGCGGGCGTCGAGCGGATTGAGGATGATGTCCTTTCCCGGGCGGTAGAACTTCTCGACGAAGGTCCCTGCCGTATCGTAGACGATCGCGCGCTTGCCCTCCTTGCGAATGCCTTCGAGCATCTTGACGATGATGTTCGTCTTACCCGTGCCGGGGGCTCCACACAGCAGGATATGCTCCGGTTCGAAGGCATCGGGCACCGGAACACCGCCGATCCGAAAACTTCCTCGCTCGAATTTGGAGAGCACCCGTCTGACCTGCCTGACCGTTCCGAATTTTGCACCGCGCAGGTATTCGTTCGAGCCAAGCCCCCTGCCCGTGCGGGTAAAGGCATACCAGGCGCAGGCGAGCACGACGAGCGAACCTGCTCCCGACAATATGGCCCCCCGGATGCATTCGGCTTCAAAGGCATGGAGTGTCTTCGCCGCGATCGGCGATGCCAGCAGCCAATCGGCCGAGGTCCAGTACTGATAGCCGGCGGGCGTCTTGAAGAGGACGGGGTCGTTTGTTCCGGGTGCCGCCTGAACCTTCATACTCGCTTCAAGAAGCTTGAGGAGCACGAAGCGCTGATAGTCGCTGATATGCTCCAGCACCCACCACACCGTCAGGATCACCCACAATCCCAGCCCGGCCATTACGGTCTGGAAAAAGACCTGCGTGGTCATGCGGACATTATGGACGATCGACTGCCCTCCGCGGGTCCAACTCCCGAGGGTATCGCTGCGAAAGATGCTCATGAGCGCCTTCCCTCCTGCGCAAAAGGGAGCGCTTCAGCGCCGAAACGCAGCCCCGGCTGGACTGGTTCGGGGATAGCGCCGTGCCCGAACTGTGGAGCAGCCGGCGACAACCGAACCGCACGCTTTGGGTGCCGCCGGCCTCCTGACATGCCCCCCTTCATCGGTCCTGCTCCGGATCGAGGAGGCCCCGTTCGCCGAGGATCGCGCGGGCATCGAGCATCCCCCGCTCGAGAAGTTCGGGCGCGCGGGCGCCGATCGAAGTCGCGAGCAAGGTCAGTATCTGGATCGAAGTCGCCAGAACCTCGTCCTGCGAGGAATAGATGTAGCGCCCATCGGGATCGGCCGCCTCGCCCAGAACCTGGCGGACGAACTCAGACAAGGTGAGGTTTGCTCCGTAGGCCCGGCGCTGAAGCTGCCGGAAAAGGGTGTCGTCCACCCGGACGCTTATTCTGTGCATGCCATTGCTCCGCTGTGCGAAGCCCGGCGTTAGAATGTCATGAAGCAGGAGTTTTCTACCGCAAACCGGCAGAAAACTCAAGAAATGCCGCTGTCCGCCGTGGCACACGCCGGAAAAACGAGGAAGCCCAAGGGGTTCGCGAGGAGAGGCTCAATCGCGATACTACCGGTATGACGCCAACCCGGTCCAGCGAATGACACGGCACCCGCTGCAACCCACTGAACAAGCCGAGAAAACGCGCGCAGCACCCGTGCGTACGGTGCATTACAAAACGGCCACGTCCGTGCGTCCTTTCTTGCGCAGCGATTTCTCGCTGCGTCGCCACGTCCCGGAAGGGGCGCGGCTCCCCCGAAGGGGGCCTTGTCCTTTCGCCGGTGGGACACCGGCAGGCTGATCATGGTGCCACATAGGGGAAGCTTCGATTTCATGATGACCTCCCCGTCCAGGGATTGCAGGCCGCCTCCTGGCGGCCGATAATGGAGACGGCGGGTAGACCATCGAAGGAGCGATGGACATGCCCAGGAAGACCGACCGTGAACGCCTCGCCGACCTCGAAGTACGCCAGCGCATGATGGCCGAAGAGGTGGAAAAGACCCGCCGCGCCCTGCGCGGCAAATACGCCGAAATCGTCACCGAGCTGCCCGTCGAGGTCCTCACCGAACGGGAATTTCGCGACCTGCTTGTCGCCGCGGTCCGGTGTGGCGGCGCGGCTGCCGTGAGCGCCCTTCGCGCCCTCCCGGAGGCAAGCACCTCGTCCCAGCCGGGTACTCCCACGAATACCAAGTCATCCCGCAGGGATGGCCCAGCGACGAGCATGGCGTAGCCACGCGCAGGAGGCCGGAGCCACACTCGTGGCTCCGCATCGGCCCCGCGACGGGCGCGAAGCCGTAAGGCTTCGGGTCCCTGAGCGGGGGCGATATCCTCGCTGGCAAAAAGAGAGACCGGCCGAGCCGAAGCCCGACCGGTCCTTGCTCCCCTCTTACGCTGCGGCCCGATTGGAGCGCTGGTCCTTCAGCGCGAAGAAGTGCGCCGGTATCCGCTTGGCCCTCACCTCACGGGCAAGATGCGACTGCAGCCCGGAGCCTTCGCACACGATCGCTTCAACCGGACGCAGGGCCAGGAGTTGCTCGTTGCGCGCGAACCCCGCCCGCTTGCCGAGACGCCGGTCGAGCGTGAAGGCGATGAGCATGGTGCCGCTCCGCGCCGCCCAGGCCGCCGCGATCGCATCGCAGCCCTTGTCCTGTGCTGTGGTCGCCAACACCATGTTCGGGACCCGCGCCTTCACCGCATCCAGCGCTTCGGTAAGAAGCTCGTGATCCTCCCACACCTGTCCTCCGGAAAAGACCACCACCGGACCTTTCGGTGCGTGCGTCTCGGCCTTGCGGATCCGCCGCGCGGCGAGGAAGTCCTGCGCGGCGACCACCGAGGCGGTGCGCTTGGAGGAGACCAGCGAGCCCCTCGGGGAGGACCATGGCCGCCCGCTTTCGGCAAGGTAGGTTGCCGCCGCGTGATCGCGCATGCAGGCCACCGCTTCGCGTGCTTCGTCCAGCGACTGGCAGAGCACCTGCGCTTCCTCCAGTTCGCCCATCAGCACCTCGCTGCCATCGGCATCGCGGGCGAGATCGCGAACCTTCATCGCCGCCCGGTCGGCTTCGCCGTCGAGCTGTTCAGCCACCTTGTGGAAGGAGTTGACGATCCCCCAGGCCAGACGCGGCGCAAGGCTTTCGATGCGGGTATCGCGCAGCACATCGAAGAGCGTGGCGACCAGCATTTCTGTGGCGAGCTGGGCCTGCATGGCATCCGGCATGTCGCAGGTCAGTTCGTCTTCGGCGATACCCATGCGGCTCGCATCGAGGCCGGTTTCGAAAGCGGTGGAGAAGCCATCCGCCGGCGTCATGGTTTCCGCGGCGATGAGATCGGCGATTTCTGAAAAGTCGCGAATGGTGCGCTTGGTGTTCATCGTAGCCTCCTTGAATTCAGGAAAAGAGGCTTCCCCTCGGGCACGGGCTGCGAGCGCCGGGGTCAAGGACCGGGCGCAGCCCGGCCGCGAAGCGGGCGACGGAGGAACCGATTTGCGCAGCAAATTGGAGGGGCCGTCGATCCTTGAGGCCGGGGCTGACCCCGTGCCATACTTGGACTTGTTGGAAGAGAGAATAATACACGGGCGCCTGCCCCATACGCCCGAGCCCTGGCATGGGCTCGATGCCCATGGCGGGGCTTTTGCATGGTTCGCGGGTGCGTCTTTACCGGTGGGATCAGCGGAAGGTGTGAATTCCCCGGCAGCACAAAAATGGGCTGGCGCGCGAGGAGTGCGGCCAGCCCGAATTGTTCGGTTCAGTCGCGCGGACCAATCCTGTCCGCGCTGCCCTCGTCATGCTCGTGGTAGTGGGCCATCGCCCGGATCAGGCGGAAGGTAGGCGTCAAAAGGGTTGCCGTCATGGAGATGCCCGAAGGGCGTCATAACGAAATCGTCTCCGTCGCGGCCCACGGCCGTGACGACGTAGCGAGGAACGCCGGTCAGGGCATCGGTACATTCCAGCAGTGCGAGATTGCCATCGGCCGCAGCGCGAAGGAGCGTCTCGAAATTGCGGCGATAGGGTTCGGGGATTGCCATGCGAACCTCCTGTCCTGGGAATATGATGGGGCAGGCCAAAGGCCCTGCCCCGGATGATCAGGCCGGCGTCATGCCCGCATACACGGGACAGCGGTGTCATCGATCTGGTCCGTCTTGCGGAACGCATGGATCGGAACATGGGCCTCGCGCAGAACCTGATAGAGATTCGCCTGAAGGCCTGAACCTTCGCACAGCAGCGCTTCGACCGGCTTCAGTTCCGCCAGCTTGCGGTTGCGGGTGAAGGCCGTCTTACGGCCCGAACCGTAGAGCCCGTAGGCAACCAGCGGCACGCTGTTTTCCGGGCGCGCGGCCCAGGCCGCCGCGATGGCATCGGCGCCCTTCCGCTGTCCGGTCGTCACCAATGTCATGTGCGGCACGCGCGCCTTGATCTCGTCGAGCCGCGCCCACAGCGTTTCCCAGTCGTGCCATTGGGCGGGACCCGAAAACACGACAACAGGTCCCTTGGGACTGTGCTTCTCGCGCGCGGCCAGTTCGCGGGCTCGCAGGAAATCGAGCGCCGCGATCTGGCTCGCGGACGAGGCCGAGGAGGCCTTGCTGCCGCGCGCCGGAGACCAGGGCCAGCCCGACTGCACCCGGTACATCTCCGCCGCGTAATCGCGCATGCATTCGATAGCGGCGCGCTGCTCGGCGAGCGACTGGCACAGCAGCTGCTTCTCTTCGAGCTCGTTGTTGTAGACCTCGCTCATGTCAGGATGGCGCGCCAGATCACCCAGTTCGAGGGCAATAGCGTCCTCGCGCCGTTCCAGTTTTCCGGCAACGAAGTGGAAACTGTTGACGAAACCCCAGGCAATTTCGGGGGCGAGCGGTTCGAGCCGAGTGCCGGTGAACAGGTCGAAGATCGCGGCGATGACACCGCCGCATTCGGCCTGCGCCGCGAAGGGTTCGGGCATATCATGTTCACCCGGTTCCTCGCCCGGCTGGGTGATGGAAACAGCAAGCGGGTCGCCGAACGCCGCCTGGAATTCCGGGGTAGCGGTCATTTCGGCATAGAGGGTTTTGAGGTCGGCGAAGCGATCGACGCTGCGCGTGGGCGGTGTGCTGTTCATGGCAAGGCCTTTCACATCTCGGGATCTGAACAAGAAAAGGCCGGAGGCGCTGATTGCGCCCCGGCCTTCGCAAGGTGCTGTTCGTGCAGGATCAGAACAGCGGTTCGTCGCCCTCATCGGCACCGGCGGCCATCAGCGCGCCATCGGCTCCTGCAGTGCTGCCACCGAAGCCTTCCTGCCCACGCTCGTCGTAGGAGCGCTGCATCCCGCCGAAGCCACCGGCAAACTCGGACCGCATGGTCTCGCGCCGCCAGGCGATGGTGTAGCCGCCATCTTCGGTCGGGAAGAGCGCGACGGGCAGCGGTTCGGGAAGGCCCGGATCATCGACCGATCCGGCAAGGAACGCTTCCCCGGTCTTCTTTGAAAAGGCCTCCCACAGCGCCCCGATCTGCACCCAGCGCCGGGCGACGTTGAGCGCCAGGATCTCGTAAGCAGGCGCTCGGTCGCTCATGCTCTCGACCTTGCGCAAACCGATACGCGGCAGGTCGATGGTGCGGGTGGCGATGGCCCCGGTAAGGCGGCCATTGACGCTGCGAACTTCTCCAATGTTCATGATCTTCACTCCTTGATGATGTCGCTCTCGAACCATTTCTTCGCGACACCTTCTCCGGACCTCCTCTCCTCTGTATCCCGCCGTAGCGGCCTCATCCTTGCGTGGCCGGGCGCAACACCCTTCCCTCTCGCGCCACGCCGTCCGCCAACCTGGGCGGACTGGCTCGCTCCCTATTTCAGGGGTATTGTTCCGCTATGGACTCGGAAACGCTTCGCACCGTGGCGGACCTTACGCGCAAGCGCGCAGCGCGCGGGTGTTCAGGCGCGCAAGACGACGGCATGATGCGGCTGGGCGCAGCACGCGCCCTCACCCAGCTTGCTGTGGATCTCGAAGTTTCCGCGGCCGAACTTGAGCGCACTGCTGGTTCGCGGCGAAGGCGGAACTGATCAGCGCCTGGGGGATGAAGGGGCTATCCGGTCGCGTTCCGGATCACCGCACCTCAGTTTCCAATCACACGGTGCATGCCGAGGTCAGGCTGAAGCTGGAGCAATCCAGGTCAACGTGAGGCGGTCTGGTCCGGCCATCTGGCCCTCGGCGACAACCTGTTGGTCATGGAATGGGGCAAGATCGTCCTCGGAAACGAGGAAGATCAAATCCCCATCGCCCGTTTCGAGAACGGCGCTGCGGCCGTTGAGGCGCAGCAGGCCAGTAAGGCGGCGATAGGTAGGATGGTGCGACGCCATCAAACCATGGCTTTCAAGCGCAGCGCACCGTGTGCGCCAGTGTGAGCACGGAACGTCCAGCAATTGATTCGCGGCAAGACCATGCGCCCCCTGTCCGGCGATCCTCCGCAATGATCAAGGCTTAACATATGGCAGATGCTATCCTGGTGTTTCCGCGTCGCGGCGCAGAAGAAGGCTGCAGATCGATCAACTGTTCGTAGCGCCGGCGGCGATGCCGGCGATGCACTTGCGGGCGTTCGCGAATACCTGATCGCCGGAAATGCCGGGGCCGCTGGTGGCGCCATGCTCGATCTCGGCGCGAAGCGCATGGAGCCGCACCTGACGCGTTGCTTCCAGTTCCTTGGCCAAACCAAGGCTATCGCTGGCGGATCGACGATAGGGTCGGCGGCCCGTTCCATCCGCTTTCACCGAATGGAGACCACTTCAACACCTACCTTTTCGGCAACTGCGCTCCACTGTCGGTCCGATGTCCAGGCCGGCACATTCTCAATCGAGGCCAGGGCCAGACAGAAGCGGTCGCCCAGAGACAGTCCGGCGTCAGCAGTCAAGGCACGCAAGTGCCCTGCAAGCCGCGCGATATCGGCATCAGCCGGAACAAGGGAGATTGGCAAGGGATGCAGCATGTCATCCACTTTGTGTGGGGGCATACCATTGTGAATGAAGTGACTGACGACTTCCGCGTAGTTGACCACGCTCATGCGCGCATCGCCAAGCGCTTCGGCCACCTTGTCACCGCCAGGCTCCTCCCGGAGCATGGCCAGGAGCGCGGACGCATCGAGAATGAATGCGCTCATGCCCCGCTGTCTTCACGCCGGTTTGCGAGAAACGCATCGACTGAGGCATCAGGCCGGTCAGCGGTATATTTTCGGGCGAGCGCGCGGGCGTGCGCGACCGACTGGGCGACAGTGCGCAAGATCACGCCGTCAGGGGTTTCCTCGACGATCAGCGAGCCGCCACCTGCAAGGCCAAGCCGCTTGCGGATATCGGCGGGCAAGCTCAGCCTGCCGCTGGGTGTTATCGAAATCTGGATTGTCATAGCGCAGGCCCATATGGCTGATGATCAACATTGTGACATAATTTAGAATACATGGCACAATTTACACCTCTTGTCATGCGTCGCAGATCACCGCCCAACGCGGCAATGGTTGACGGCAGCAGGCGCGGCGAATGGCCGCCGCTTCATGCGACAAGCGCGAGAATGATTTCGTCGTTGCCAGGCGCCAGACAACTTGTGCGGATCGGTTGAAATGGATTGCCGGTCCTGACGATAAACTGGCGCAGACCCGTTTGCTGGCGCGCGCGGAGGGCAACATTATAAGCCCGATCAAAATTTGTGAGTTCTGCCCGGCGCGGCGATAGCGTGCAGCCGGTATCGGCATTGTGCATGGAGCTTCTCCAATCCAGGGTTCGCCGCGATCATCAATGTCGCCCGAACGGGCTGATCGTCAATCCCGGCGATCCTCGCCGAGCTCCTCATCAAGTATCGTACCAATGCTCTTGCCTGAAATACCGCCCGCAAGGCCTTGGTCGATCCGTTCGCCCAGAAGCGCTTTCAGTTCAGCCCAAGGCTGATCGGTGTCACCATCGGCCGGAAAAAGCCGCTCGATCGCATACTGCCGGATCGTCTTGCCCTGCAAGGCCGCCAGGGCCTTCAGGCTCTGGTGCTGCTGCTCGGAGATATCGATGGTGAGCCGACTCATGGGGGGCCTCGCAAGTTTCTACAAACGACCATTTACAGAAATGTGGGTTTGTTGTCATGCATGCCGGCAGGGCTGTAATGGTTTCACCGCTCACACTGTGCCTCGCGCTCCTGGCAAACGCAGGGCCGGAGTCACCACGGAAACACCGGCAGGGCATCAATGGTGTCGGCATCGCAGTCAAACAGCAGGTAACTGCACCCCAGATCCCGGGCGAAGCGCATGGCCGCCAGAAGCTCCAGGGGAACCTTCCGGCAGTAGGGTTCGGGGATTTCGCGGCTGGCCACGAACCAGCCTTCATGGGTCGATGCGACGGCCAGTGGCCGAAGCGAGCGGTCGAGCGCGGCCCAGGCATCGAGCCGGTCGGCTGTGCTCAGGCACACATGCGATGTGCTGAGCACGAGATAGCGCCCGAATTCCACAGGCACCTCCAACGATAATGAAAATGGGGACGTGCCGGCCGATGCGACGATCGCGTGGCCGGCACGTGGCGGTTCAATTGACCTTTTCGAGGATCTTGCGCGCCTTGCCCTCGATCTCGAGCCGCGCATCCTGATTGGTCTTGCTCCGCGCGTGGGCGGTAATCCCCTGCACGAAGTCATAGAGGCTCTCGGGCGGACGACCTTCCTCGGCGAGCACGCTGGCAATGATCTTGCCGGTCTCGGTCTTGGAGAAACCGCGCTTCCTCAGAAAGTCCTCGCGGTCCTCGTCCTTGCGGGCAACGATGCGCTCGCGGGCCTGCTTGATGCCGTCGACAAAGCTCCTGGGCGAGGAATCCGCGAAGTGCGCGAGGGCGGGTGCGGCTTCATGCGCGAAGCGATTGGCGGCGAACTTCGAGTGGCGGATGTTGATTTCCTCGAAGTTTTCGACGCCCCAAAGGTTGCGATTCTGGCACACTGCACGCAGGTAAAACGTCGCAATTCCAAGGGTTTTGGCGCCGACTTCCGAGTTCCACGCATAGAACCCCCGAAAGAACAAATCGGGCTCGCCATTGGGAAGCTTGCCGGCCTCGATAGGATGGGTGTCATCGACCAGGAACAGGAAGACATCGCGGTCGGAGGCATAAAGCGTCGTTGTTTCGCTGCTCACATCGACATGGGGGTTGTAAACCATCGAGCCCCAGTCGAGCACACCAGGGACCTTCCAGCGGGTATCGCCAGTTCCGTTGCCTGCAATGCGCATTACGGCGCTCACCAGTTCGTGATCCCAGATGCGGCCATAGTCAGGGCCGGTGACCGCGCGCAGTTCGGTGCGGCCAGTATCGGTCTGGAGCAGTTTCACCTGTTCGCCGCGATGGGAGAGTAATCCGTGCTGCATGTTGATCCCGGCAAGCGCTGCCGGCAGCGTGCGCAGATAGGAAGCAGGGGCGCCTACCAGACTCGCGAGCTGCCCGAAGGACCAGTTGGTCGGCGCAATCGGCGTATCGTCGCCCGGCGCGATCAGCGTGAGCATTTCCGGGTCCTCGCTGCGCGCCTCGACACGCACCTGCCTGCTTTCGACGATCCGCGTCGTCGCCTGGTCGGCCCGGCGGCGCACGCTGGCGTGGAGTTCGGTGAGCGAGAGATAGCGTTCATCGTCGGGGCGCGAGAACCATTCGGATGAGACGCGAGAGATATTCTGGCCGCGCGAGATGTCGACGCGGTATCCAGTGCTGACGGGCGCGTCAGAAGGGTTTTCGATGATACGGGCGAATGTGGTCATGACAGGGCTCCTCGTATGGGAATAGGACATGAGCCGGAGCGGCGCTGGCCCCGCACTCGCCCTTCCCCACCTCCTCCCCTTCGCTGCATTCTTGCAGGACCTGTCCCGCACGGCGTCACCCGTCGATGGCTTGCCATTCGTAAAGCAGGTGAGCATCCGGATCGTGTTCATTCCCGATCGCGATCCGCACCAGGCGTCCATCGCAGGCAAAATTGGCGGCGCGCGGGAAATCACAGTAGCTGCGCCCTTCGAACACGAAATCCCGCGAGCGGACCTCGATCACCTTGCGCGCCGCGCCCAGCGCGCGATGGTTGAAGGGCGCGTGCACGAGAGTGAGGGTGTCGCCGGGTTTGAGGCGCTTCTTGAAGCCGGCGAGCGAGACGAGATTATCGACCGGATTGGCCTTCCCGCGCCGGGCCGCAAGCGCCGCCCAGTAAGCCTGCCCGATGGCCACTTCGGCATAGAACGAGCAGTTCCAGTAATCCTGGAGCGGGTTGGTGCGGCAAAAGCCGAAGCGCTCGATCTGATCGCGCACCGTCGTGATGAATGTCTCTTGCGCTTCGCGCGTGGACAGATCACCCGGGGCGTCGAGAACTTCGGCCGTGATCTTGCGGCCACCGGTAAATCGCTCGCTGCGAAGGACGAAGCGGATTTCAGGGAAATGGCTCGCAAGGTGCGTCTCGATCCGGCGGCACAATGTGCTTAGTCTTACTG
>NZ_BCTX01000035.1 GCF_001590985.1 Novosphingobium naphthalenivorans NBRC 102051 | reverse complement strand
ACTATGGCTGGTCGACTGGATGGAGCTTCACTGGATTTCCACGCTTCGCCTGACTTCATCAGGCAGATGGAAGGCTACGGCCTCACGACCGTAGAGATCCACTACTTCTTTCCCGACCACCCCAAATTGCTGCAGCTCTTCACTTTCCAGCAATACGACGAGGCGCCGACGTTCCCGGTGCTGCGCAAGTTTCTCGACTACTGGGCCCGCGAAATCGAAGGGCCGCTGCATTCGGTGCGGGTTGCCCACAAGCGGCTGATCGGCCCGCAGGAATGGCGCGCGGTGAACGGGGTCATTTCGATCCACTGACGGGCGCTGCCGTGCGCTTTTCGCGGGCCTCCCGCAGGGCCTTGCCGAATACGGCCTGCATTGCCTGATAGCCACCGGGCGTCAGATGGATGCCGTCGGCCAGATAAAGCTCGTGCCGCATTGTCCCGCCGGGGCCGGTGAGCGCTGCGTGGTAATCTGCAAGGATAACGTCATGCGCCTTGGCGAGCTTGCGCAGGGCGGCATTGAGGCGCGCCACGTCCGGCGCCGGATCACCGGACTTGAACCCGGCGAAATCGCGTATCGGCGGGATCGTGCCGAGGATCACCGCTTCCCCATGGAACCGGGCCAGTTCCACCATGTCCAGCACGTTGCCTGTTAACTGATCGGCGGTGAAGGGGCCGGCGAGGCCCAGCAGGTCGTTGGTGCCGAGCAGGATGTGCACGATGCGCGGATGCAGGGCGATCACATCCTGCCGGAAGCGCAGCAGTACTTGTCCGCTCGTCTGTCCGCCCACGCCGCGCGTGACGATGCCCGGAGCTTTGCCCGGCCAGCGCTCGGTCAGCGAATCGCCGATCATGACGACATCGGGGCGCGTGCCCGAGGCGACGAGCCTGCGGTTCTCCGCGCGCCATGCACAGAGCGCGCCCCAGTCGTCGAAGCCGTTGCCGGTGACTGGCTGCCCTTCGGCGGTACAGGGTTCGCCGCTCAGCCCGATCAGGGCGGCGCGCTGGTGGTCATGCCAGAGCGTGAAGCCGAGATAGACCGCCGCCGCCAGCGCCAGTCCGGTGAGGACGAAGCGGAGGCGGAGGGTCATCACATCAGCCGATGATGCCGACTGCCTTGCCGGCGCGGGTGAACATGCCGATGATCTGCTGGACCTGCTCGGCCGAATGTTCAGCGCAGAGCGAGCAGCGCAGCAGCGTCATGTTGGCAGGGGTTGCCGGCGGCCGCGCAAGGTTCACATAGAGCCCTTCGTGCAGCAGCGCTTCCCACATCGCCGCGCCGCGTTCGAGGTCGGGCATGATGACCGAGATGATCGCGCTCTGCGGCTCTTCGGTGCCGAGCTGGAACCCGGCATCGCGCAGGCCCTTGTGCAGCACGCGCGAATTGCCCCAGAGATGCGCGCGCTTGTCCCCGGCGTGCATCAGCTTGCGGATCGAGGTGCAGGCGGTTGCCACCACGCTGGGCGGCAGGCTGGCGGTGAAGACGTAGGGACGGCAGACCAGCCGCATGATCTCGAACTTGGGATGGTTCGAAACGCAGAAGCCGCCGACCGTGCCGACCGACTTGGAGAACGTGCCGATCACGAAGTCCACCTGATCGAGGCAGCCCTGTTCCTCGGCCACGCCGCGGCCGTTGGGGCCGATGAAGCCCATCGAGTGGGCCTCGTCCACCAGCACCATCGCGCCGTACTTCTTGGCGACGGCGATCATCTCCTTGAGCGGGGCGATGTCGCCGAGCATCGAATAGACGCCTTCGAGCACGACCAGCTTGCCCGCGCCTTCGGGAATGCGGCGCAGGCGCTTTTCCATCGCCTCGATGTCGTTGTGCTTGAACGGCACGACTTCGGCATCGCCCATCTTGCAGCCGTCCCAGATCGAGGCGTGGCTGTCGATGTCGAGGACGATGTAGTCGCCCTTGCCCGCGATGGTGGAAATGATGCCGAGGTTCGCCTGGTAGCCGGTCGAGAACACCATGGCATGGTCCATGGCGTAGAAATCGCACAGCGCCTGCTCGACCGCCTTGTGCCCGGCATAAGTGCCGTTCAGCACGCGGCTGCCGGTGGTGCCCGATCCGAAATCGTCGAGCGCCTGCTTGCCGGCTTCGATCACGTCGGGATCGAAAGTCATGCCCATGTAGTTGTAGGTGCCGAGCAGGATCGTCTCGCGTCCGTTGCAGACCGCTACCGTGGGCGAGATCACCCGCTCCATGACCAGGCCGAAGGGATCGGTCACGCCGGTGGCGAGAAGGTCGCGGCGCATTGCGATCAGCGGATCGAACTTGCTGAACAGGTCCACGTGGGCCTGGGTCACATCATCGTCGAGCATGTCGGTCATGGCTTGCGGTTCCTTCAGCCCTGCAGCTTCGTCACGGCATCGACGAGCTGGCCGTAAGTCTCGATCTCGGCCTGCTGGTTCATCGAGATGATGATGTCGAACTCGTCCTCGATCGCGGCGACGAAATCCATCACGGTCAGGCTGTCGAATTCCAGATCGTCGGTGAAACGGGTGGCGTCGGTGATCGCCACTTCCTTCTTGTTGAAGGGTTCGATCAGCGCGGCGATCCGGGCCGAGGTCTCTTCGCGATCCATGGTCTTTACAACTCCGAGTAAGTCCGGGCGGCTCTCTGGCCGGGAAATGCGGCGCAAAAGCGGCGGGGGAGGGGAAAGTCAAGCGGCAGGTCGTTTCTTCTGTCCCGCCCCGCTCCGTCCCGCTCTGCCCCGTCCCGCTCTGCCATCGTCATTGCGAGGAGCGTAGCGACGAAGCAATCCAGGGCGGTTTGCGGCTGCTCTGGATTGCCGCGCGGCTTCGCCGCTCGCAATGACGATGGGGGTGTGACGTTCGAAGCCGTCACAGCAATGATCTCACGGCCTGCATGAAAGGCCCGATCGAGACCGGCTTGGCGAGGTATCCCTCGGCCCCGGCCTCGCGGATGCGTTCCTCGTCGCCCTTGCCGGCATAGGCGGTGACGGCCAGCATCGGGATCGCCCGCAGCACCGGGTCCTTCTTGGCCGCCTCGATCAGGTCCAGCCCCGAGACATTGGGGAGCTGGATGTCCATGATGACGAGATTGGGGACAAATTCGCGCGCCCGGTCGAGCGCGTCGAGCCCGTCCGCGACCGGCTCCACCGCGTAGCCCTGGCTCTTGAGCACATCGCAAAAGAGCTTTCGATTGAGATCGTTGTCCTCGACAACGAGGATTCGCTTTGCCATTCGACGCCCGCGCACCATGTTAGGGGTGCCGTCCCCTCTATTCCAGGCAAGCGAGGCTGACAATTCTCCGAGAGCCGCCATCCCCATTTCCGGACCCGCAGGCCCTGGCGCTGAACGCGCTGGGCTGGGTGCTGGGCGACGCTGACCGGGCCGCCCGGTTCCTGGCGCTGACCGGCCTCACTCCCGACGACTTGCGCGCATCGCTGGGCGAATCGGCCACGCTCGGCGCGGTGCTGGATTTCCTCTGCGCGCACGAACCGGACCTGATCGGTGCCGCCGATGCGCTGGGCGTCACGCCCGCGCAGCTTGCCGGCACGCGCGAAAGGCTAAGCCCATGACCCGGCCGCTGCTCATCACCGATTGCGATGAAGTGCTGCTCTACATGATCACGCACTTCCGCGACTGGCTTGCCGAGGACGAAGGCGTGGCCTTCGACATGGGACACGGCGAATTCTACCGGTCGATGCGGCGCATCGCCACGGGCGAACCCATCGAGCAGGACGAGATGTGGGCGCTGCTCAACAAGTTCTTCGACGGGCAGATGCACCGCCAGACCCCGGTCGAAGGAGCGGTCGAGGCGATCGCCGCGATTCGCGAACATGCCGATGTCGTCGTGCTGACCAACCTGCTCGATTTCCGCCGCGATGCCCGCCGCGCGCAACTGGCGGGGCATGGCATCGACGTGCGCGTGTTCACCAATCAGGGGCCGAAGGGACCGGCACTGCAGGCGATTCTCGATGAATACCGGCCCAGCCGCGCGGTTTTCATCGATGATCTGTCGCAGCATCACGGCTCGGTCTTCGAGGTTGCACCGCAGGTGCGCCGTCTCCATCTTTGCGCCGAGCCGCTGGTCGCGCCGCATATCCCCTGTGCCCACGAGGCCGGCCATGCCCACGCGCGCATAGACGAATGGGACCGCGCGCTGCCCTGGCTTCTGGAAAGTCTGACTTGCGAAGAAAAGGACCTGCAAGCGAATGAGTGACATCGAAAACCGCCTGGCCGAACTCGGTCTGACCCTGCCCGAACCCGCCGCGCCGGTGGCGGCCTATGTGCCGGTGGTCGTGGCCGGCGGGCTGGCCCATGTTTCGGGCCAATTGCCTTTCGTGGCCGGCAAGCTGGTGACGGGCCGCCTGGGCGAGGACGTGGCGCTGGAAGACGGGATCGAGGCGGCGCAGGCCTGCGCGGTGATGATTCTGGCCCAGCTCAAGGCGGCGCTGGGGTCGCTCGACCGGGTCGAGCGGGTGGTCAAGCTGGGCGCCTTCGTCAATTCGGCCGGATCGTTCACCGACCAGCCCAAGATCGCCAATGGCGCATCGGAACTGATGGTTGCGGTCTTCGGCGAGGCTGGAAAGCACGCCCGCAGCGCCGTCGGCGTGCCGGTGCTGCCGCTGGGCGCCGCCGTCGAAGTGGACGCCGTCGTTGCCGTTCGCCCTGCTTGACCGCTGGCTTTCGCCCCCGCCCGATCCGCGCAAGGTCGGGTGGCTGGGCGAATACAGCTATGCCCATCGCGGGCTGCACGATGCCGGCGTGCCGGAAAATGCGCGCTCGGCGTTCGAGCGCGCGGCGATGGCCGGCTGCGGCATCGAGCTTGACGTGCAGCGCTCGGCCGACGGGCTGCCGGTGGTCTTCCACGACGAGACGCTGGACCGGATGACGGCGGAAACCGGCGCGCTGGCCCGGCGCAGCGCCGCGCAACTGGGCGCGATCCGTCTGGCCGGGACCGCCCAGACGATCCCGACGCTGCGGCAGGTGCTGGCCGACATGGGCGGACGGGTGCCGGTGCTCATCGAGATCAAGTCCGGCCGCGATGTCCGTATCGAGGCCCTGTGCCTGGCCGTGCGCCGGGTGCTCGAAGGCTATACCGGCCCCCATGCAGTGATGAGCTTCGATCCGCGCGTTGCGCACTGGTATCGGCAGCACTCGCCGCACACGGTGCGCGGGCTCTCGATCACTGAAGGCGAAGACCGGGCGCTTCCCGGCAAAGTGCGCCGCCGTCTGGCGCTGTGGCACGCGCGGCCGGATTTCCTGTGTTACGACGTGCGCGATCTGCCCAGCCGCTTTGCCGCCGCGCAGCGCCGCCGGGGCCTGCCCGTCGTGGCATGGACCGTGGTGAGTGCCGAGCACCGCGAGCGGGCCGCTGCCCATGCCGATGCCGATATTTTCGAAGGCGTAGCGCGCCCTGCTGGAAAGGCGGCTGGAAAGGTGGTCGGGCAGGCGTGAGCGAGGGTGCTTTCACGGCGAAAGTCCATGGTTCGGTTCGCGAACTTCCGGCGGCCGAATGGGACGCTCTGACGCCGGGCGGCAATCCTTTCGTCAGCCATGCCTTTCTCACCGCCATGGAAAATTCGGGCAGCGTCGGCGGGCGCAGCGGCTGGACGCCGGTGCCGATCGTGATCGAAGGGCCGGACGGGCGGCTGGCGGCGGCGCTGCCGTCTTACCTGAAGGAACATTCGCAGGGCGAATACGTCTTCGACCATGCCTGGGCCGATGCCTGGCACCGTGCGGGCGGGGCCTACTACCCCAAGCTGCAGATCGCCGTGCCGTTCACCCCGGCCACGGGGCCGCGCCTGCTGACCCCGCATCCCGAACTCGCCCTGCCGCTGCTGCGCGCGGCGGAGACCTTGTGCCGGGACAGCGGGTTGTCCTCGGCGCACGCCACGTTCATCGAACCGGAACAAGTGCCGCTGTTCGAAGAGGCGGGATGGCTGCTGCGCGAGGATATCCAGTTTCACTGGGAAAACCGCGGCTACGCGAGCTTCGAGGATTTCCTGAGCGCCTTGTCCTCCCGCAAGCGCAAGGACTTGCGCAAGGAGCGCGCGAAAGCGCAGGAGGGCGTGGAAATCCGGGCCCTGCGCGGCGCAGCCATCACCGGAGCCCACTGGGATGCGTTCTGGGAATTCTATCAGGATACCGGCGCCCGAAAATGGGGCAGGCCCTATCTGACGCGGGAAGCTTTTACGCTGCTGGGCGAGACCATGGCGGAACAGATCCTGCTGGTCTTGGCCTTCATCGATGGCACGCCGGTGGCAGGTGCGCTCAATTTCATCGGCGGCGATACGCTTTACGGGCGCTATTGGGGCGCGCGGATCGACAAGCCGTTCCTGCATTTCGAGCTGTGCTATTATCAGGCGATCGACGCGGCGATCGAACTGGGGCTGGCCCGCGTCGAAGCGGGCGCGCAGGGCGGCCACAAGCTGGCCAGAGGCTATGAGCCGGTGCGCACGGTCTCAGCGCATTACATCGTCCACGAAGGATTGCGCGCGGCCGTTGCCGATTATCTGGCGCAGGAGCGGGCGGGCATCGCCCGGGACCAGATCTGGCTTGGCGAGCGTTCGCCGTTCCGCAAACCGGAAGGTTAACGGCCGGGCCGCTCAGGCTGCTCTGCGATTCGCGGCAGCGAGCCATTCGCGCGCGCGGCGCTGGGCTTCGGCGATTTCACGGGCGGACATTTCGTCGGCGACTTCGGAACGGCATGCAGCCGCTTCCTCATGCCCGGCAACGGCGGCGAGATTGAACCACTTGTGTGCTTCGATCAGATCGCAGCTGGCGCCGTGGCTGCCAGTCGAAAAGGCAACGCCAAGGTCGAAATAGGCAGAAAAGTCACCTTGCGCCGCTGCGGCGAGGCATTCTGCGACCAGCATGTCGCCGGCGGAAAAGTCGGCAGCCGTTGCCGGTTCGGCATAATATTGCGTGTTCCAGGCAGTTTTCATGATTCGTTACCCCCGTCTGATTTGCAGTACCCCTTTCTTCGGACCGCTTATTTGGTCTTCTGATGGCGACACGCTGGAACATAGCCCGTCAAGAAATGGTTAATGCGGGATAGGAGAGTTGCCGGGCGCCGGCGCGAAATCGTGCCGAATCGAAACCGCGTCCCGGAATTTTGTGGACGAGCGGCCATATGTGCTTGTGCCCCGGAATCTGCCGACCTATAGGGCCCCGCAACCACGGATCGTTTTACGGTTGCCGGAAAAATCCGGGGCTGCAGGGCGTTGGCGGTCCGAGGAGACACCTGCGGAGTTTCTCTGGATGGCAACGGCCCTATCTGACGAAATTGATGTTCTCGCCAAGGCAAAGCGTGCGATTGGCGGAGCCTATATTCCCGCTGCTGACGAACCTTACATGAGTGAGGCCCAGCAGGACTATTTCCGGAAATTGCTTCAAGCCTGGAAGCGTTCGATTCTCGACGCGGCGGCTGGTACGCTGCAGCAGTTGCAGGATGGGCCCATTCGCGAGCCCGACCTCAACGACCGTGCATCGAGCGAGACCGACTGGGGCATCGAGTTGCGCACCCGCGACCGCCAGCGCAAGCTGATCGCCAAGATCGATTCCGCGCTGCGCCGGATCGAGGAAGGCGAATACGGCTATTGCGAGGTCACGGGTGAGCCGATCGGCCTTGGCCGGCTGGAAGCGCGTCCGATCGCGACGATGACGGTGGAAGCGCAGGAAGCCCACGAACGCCGCGAAAAGGTTTCGCGCGACGATTGATTCGGGGTTCCCGCCAAGCGGGCCGAATCGCCGGGGCAGCGCCCGTGAACGGTGCGCTGTTAAGCGTTTGTTTGCCATTTGCCGGTAAGCCGAAACGGCAGCGTGCCGATTGCTGTTTCGCGTTTTATGGCGGACAAAAAACGGGCAAGCTGGCAAAAGGGGCAAGCTGGTTCGAATGCCGGACGGAGATCATGAGCGAAAGTGACAATCGTCAGGTCGCACGCGACAGCCTGTTTCTCATGGCGAATATGCGCGTGGACGGTCTTGATGGCGAGCACCGCATCAAAGTTCGCAACCTGTCCGCCGGCGGGATGATGGGCGAAGGTCCCGTGCGCGTCATGCGCGGGGCGATCGTCGAAGTGGATATCCGCAATGTCGGCTGGGTCGAAGGTTCGGTGGCCTGGGTTCAGGAGAGCCGCTTTGGCGTCGCCTTCCGCGAGGATATCGACCCCAAGCTGGCGCGTGCGCCGGTGAGTATTGCCGAAGACCCCACGCCGCGGTTCGTGCGCAATCACGAAGCGCACTTCTCGCCCAGCGAAAACCTCCGCAAGATCTGACCCGATCCTTGTGAAATATTGCCCCGGGTGCATTTGCGGCGCTGCGGGAATGGGCTAACCGGGTCTTATGCAGGCCAAGCGCAAAGCGATGAAGGTTCCGGCCCAGAAGGCTTTGGCCACGAAGGCTTTGGCCGTTCTGGCCGCGCTTGCTCTCGTCTCGTGCACTTCGCGTGACAATTCGGCGCTGGACGTGGCCGTTATCGGCGCGCCGGACGATCCGTTCGAAAGCGGTGTGCGGCTTTCCATGGCAGGCCAGCTGGTGCGCGCCGCGACGGTCGAAGGGCTGGTGGCGTTCGACGAGGAAGGGCGGGTCATTCCCGCTCTCGCGGATCGCTGGATCGTGACCGACGATGGCCAGAGCTATATCTTCCGCCTGCGCGACGGCAACTGGGCGAACGGCGACGAGATTACCGCCGATTCGGCGCGCAAGGCGCTCACCGCGTCGCTCAAGCTGCTGGACAAGACACCGCTGGCGCTCGACCTGTCGGGTATCGACGAGATCCGGACGATGGCGAGCCGCGTCATCGAGATCCGGCTGAAACGGCCGATGCCCTATCTGCTGCAACTGCTGGCCCAGCCCGAGCTCGGCCTCTATCACGACAAGCATGGCGCCGGACCGATGACGCTGGAAAAGGCGGAAGGGCTGGCGCGGCTGACTCCGGTCGATCCCGCCAAGCTGGGCCTGCCGTCGATCGAGAACTGGGATGCCCGCACGCGGCAGATCGTCCTGCATTCCATCGCCGGCCCGGCCGCGGTCGAGAAGTTCAACAATGGCGATGTCGATCTCGTGCTCGGCGGCCGGATAGAAGACTTCCTGCTGACCCGTTCGGTGGGCATCCTGCGCGGGACGATCCAGATCGACCCCGTTGTCGGTCTGTTCGGATTGCAGGTGATGAACGACCGCGGCTTCCTGGCCGATCCCGCCAACCGCGAGGCGCTGGCGATGGCGGTCGATCGCGAGGCTCTGATCAAGCCATTCGGCGTCGGCGGCTGGTCGTCCACCACGCGGATCGTCACGCCCAGCCTGGAGGGCGATCTCGGCACGATCGGAGAGCGCTGGGCCGGGCAATCGCTGGACGAGCGGCGGCAGGTTGCCGCAGGACGGGTGCGCAGCTGGGCTTCCGGCAAGCCGGTGCAAGCGGCCGGCACGGCCCCGGCGGTTGAAGCGCCGCCTGCGGGCGCCGGGGCCGTGCCTGCCGTCAAGCTGCAGCTATGGCTTCCCGAGGGCGATGGCTCGCAAGTGCTGTTCGAAAAGCTCGCGGCGGATTTCACCACGATCGGCGTCACGCTGAGCCGGACGAAAGATGCGCAGGCCGCAGACCTGGCCCTGGTCGACGATGTGGCCCGCTATCCGCGCGCGGCGTGGTTCCTCAACCGCCTGTCCTGCGCGGCGCGCCGGGGGCTCTGCTCCCAGGAGGCCGATGCGCGCGTCGCCGAAGCCGAGAAGGCCGCCACGCCCACCGACCGGGCCGCGCTGCTGACGGAGGCCGAGGCGGAATTGACGTCCGCGAACGTCTTCATTCCCTTCGGAACGCCGATCCGCTGGTCGCTGGTACGCGGCAGCGTGAGCGGTTTCTCGCCCAATGCCTGGGGCTGGCACCCCTTGATGCCGCTGGCCTGGCTGCCCAAATAAGGTGCGGCGGCAAACGCCGGTAGAACTAAGGGTACGCATTGGCTGCAGGACAGAATTCCGCTCGCCGTATGGATTACGAGCTTCCGCTCGGCAATGATCCGGTCTCGATCCGGCGCCGCGTCGAAGCCATGGAACATGTGCTGGAACGGGCCTTTACCCTGCCCGGCACCAACCGGCAGTTCGGCCTCGATGCCCTGATCGGCCTCGTGCCGGTGGCAGGCGACGTGATCGCGGCCGCCATGGGGCTCTACCTCGTCTGGGAAGCGCGCAACCTGGGCATGTCCAAGTGGCAGCTCGCGCGCATGACGGCCAATGTCGGGTTCGATACGCTGGTCGGCGCCGTGCCGGTTGCCGGCGATCTGTTCGATTTCCTGTACCGTTCGAACAGCCGCAATCTGAAGATCATCCGCAAGCATCTCGACAAGCATCACCCGCATACGCGGGTCATCGACGGCTGATACCAAAACTCCTTGAGCTTGACTCATGGAGTTTTGGTAAGCCCGAGCGGCGCCTGAGCATTTTCCAAGTCTGATGCGTCAGCATCTCAGGGACTTGGTATGATGTCATTGGGCGGGCGGCGGATCGTTTCCATCTGAATCGTCATTGCGAGCGGCCGAAGGCCGCGCGGCCATCCAGGGCCGCACGAACCGCCCGGATGGCTTCACCCAGATGCGGGCTCGCCATGACGAAGGCTTTCAGACTATAGAAGCGGCGTGATGAAACGCTTCTGCCTTCTTTCCTGCCTGCTTGCGCTTGCCGCGTGCGGCAAGGCCGATAACGATCCGGGGCCGGGCGGGGTCACGGTAGGGGAAGCGCGCGCGCTGGACGAGGCCGCCGCCATGCTCGATGCCCGCCGTCCGCCGCAGGAAGCTCTGGAGCCCTCGGCCATGGAATGGCCCAGCGGCACCCCGGACGACGCGGCGCAATAGGGTATAGGTCTGCCGCATTTTCCCGTCAGGTGATGCCACCTGACGGCTCGGAAAATGCTCTAATCGAAGCTCACTTTGCCGCGCCCGGCCTTGACCGCGCCGCGCAGCTTCTTGCCTTTCAGGCGCTGCTCCTTGCCGATCCGGTTGAGCCGGCTCTTGGCGCGTTTTTCGGGCAGCTTGTGGGCTTCCTCCAGCAGTTCGGCGAGGCGTTCGCGGGCATCGGCGCGATTGGCTTCCTGCGTGCGGAACTTGCGCGCGGTAAGCACCAGTTCGCCGTGCGAGGTCATCCGGCTGCCCGCCAGTTCCTTGAACCGGGCGAAGACCGGCGGGGTGAGGCGCAGCGCATAGACGTTAAGCCGCAGCTGCACGGCCGTGGCCACTTTGTTGACGTTCTGCCCGCCCGGCCCGGCCGAGGCGATGAAGCTTTCGCTCGCCAGCGCCTGCGCGCGGCCGATGACGTCTTCAACCGAGGTCATGATCCGAAAAGCCGAGCGCGGTGAAATCCGCAGGCATCGGGCTTGTCGCGATGACCGGCGGCTTTTCGCCGCGCGGCACGGTCAGCCCGGCGGCGTGGAGCATGGTGCGTCCCGCTCCCTTGCCAGAATCGGCTTTTCCCGAGCCGTAAACCGGATCGCCCAGCAGCGGCGCGCCGAGGCCGGAAGCGGCATGGACGCGGATCTGGTGGGTGCGGCCGGTTTCGGGCCGGAATTCGACCAGGGTGAGGCCGTTCAGGCTGTCGAGCTTGCGCCAGTGCGTCACGGCCGGCTTGCCCTTGCGCGCCGGGATCATCCGCCAGCCGCTCTTCGCGGTGCTGACCTTGGAGAGCGAAAGCGCGATCGTGCCTTCCTCGTCGGCCAGCTCCCCTGCGACGATGCCGAGATAGCGCTTTTCGGTCAGCCGTTCCTCGAACGCGGCGGAGAAGCGCTTGAGCGCCTTGGGATTGCGCGCCAGCAGCAGGCATCCCGAAGTGTCACGGTCAAGCCGGTGCACCGGAGCCGGTGCGCGCTGGAAGCCCAGTTTCAGGTCGTCGAGGTAGTCTTCCAGACAAGGGCCGCCCGCGCGGGGCCGGTCCAGCGGCAAGCCGCCGGGCTTGTCGATGACAAGCGCCTCGCCGTCTTCGAACAGGATATCCAGTTTCATTCCGTCACCGCCTTTGCGATCCGGCGGCAGGCTTCTTCCAGCTTGGCCTCGTCGGCGGCAAAGCTGATGCGGAAGCCGTCGCGGCCGCCGAAAGCCGATGCCGGGACGATCGCCACGCCATGTTCCAGCAAGTGCAGCGCCAGCGCCTTGTCGTCCCCGAAGCGGGCCATCAGCGGCGCGGCATCGACCATGCAGTAGAACGCGCCGTCGGGCACCGGCGTTGACAGGCCGGGGATCGCGTTGATGGCCGCCACGACAAGGTCGCGCCGTTCGCGGAAGCGCTCGCACCAGCCGGTCAGGAAGTCCTGCGGCCCTTCGAAGGCGGCCACGGCAGCGGCTTGGCTGATCGAGCAGGGATTGCCCGAGGAATGCGATTGCAGGCGTTCCATCGCCTTGATCAGCCATTCCGGCCCGGCGGCGACGCCGATGCGGAAGCCGGTCATGGCATGGCTTTTCGAGACGCCGGAGATCGTGAGAATGCGGTCCGCCAGGTCCGGGCACAGGTTCGCCAGCGTGGCGTGCGGCTGGCCGGTGTAGTTGATCGGCGCGTAGATATCGTCCGAAAGCACCATGACCTTGGGGTGCCGCCGCAGCACTTCGCCGATTCCCAGCAGCATCTGCGCCGGATAGCAGGCGCCGGTGGGATTGCCGGGGCTGTTGAGCATGAGCCACTGCGTGCGCGGACCGATCTGCGCTTCGAGATCGGCGGCGGTGAAGCGGAAGGCGTCCTTCGCGTAAGTGAGGAGCGGGACCACCTTGCCACCGGCGAAGTGGATGATTTCGGGATAACTCACCCACCAGGGCGCGGGCACGATCACTTCCTCGCCTTCGCTCACCGTGGCGAGCATGGCGTGGAAGATCGCCTGCTTGCCGCCCGCGCTGACCGTCACTTGCGAAGCGGGCACCGTGATCCCGAGATCGCGCGCGAAGTGCAGCGCAGCGGCCTGTTTGAGGCGCGAAGTGCCGCCGACGGGCGTATATTTCGTCTCGCCCGCATCGAGCGCCGCCTTGGCGGCGGCCACGACATGCGGCGGCGTGTTGAAGTCCGGTTCGCCGACCGAAAGCGAGATAATGTCGCGGCCCTCCTCGCGGAGCTGGGTGGCGCGGTCGGTCATCGCCGTCGTCTGCGAGGGGGCGATGCGGGAAAGGGCAGTGGAAAGGTGCATCAGGTCAGTAACCGGGCTGGGATCAGGCCGCGCAGGGCATTGCCGATCAGGAAGCCGTCCGCGAGATCGTCGAGCGTCAGGTCGGCCTCGACGGCGCGTCCTTCCTCGATCAGCGAGCGGCGCAGCACGCCGGGCAGCAGCCCGAGGCGCGCGGGTGGAGTAAGCAGTTGGCCGTGGCGTTCGACGAACAGGTTGGTGAACGTGCCTTCGGTCACGAGCCCGTCGTCGCGCAGGAACAGCGCCTCTTGCGCACCGGCGGCTTTCGCGGCGGCAAGGCCCGCCTCGTAGAAGCCGCGGTCGCTGGTCTTGTGGGCCAGCCGCCAGTCGCCCGGATCGACCGGCATAGGCAGCACGCCGACCACGGCCGGTTCGGGCAGGCTTTCAGGCATGTCCGCCAGTTCCAGCGCGTAAGCCCCGCTGCGCGCGGCGACGAGGCGCAGCTTCGCGGGCTTGTCTGCATCGAAGCACAGCGCCTGGATGGCATTGCGCACGGCGTGGCGGTCGAACAGGAAGCCCAGCGCGGCGGCGCTCGCCTTGATCCGTTCCAGATGGAGTTCGAGCAGGGGAATGCCCTCTTCGGGCGTGAAGCGCATCGTTTCAATAAGATCGAAGCTTGCGGGCGAGGCTGGCTCTCCCGGTTGCCGCGCTTCCGATTCTCGCACGAAACCCCCTTTGATCAGGCATTCCCGCCATTCGGGAAGCGCCTCGGAATCTGCGACGATCGCCGATCCTACCCCCAGAACCGCACGGCCGCCGCCGTTGCTGCCGCCCCCGTCCTTGCCCGGAGACAGGCGCAAGGTGCGGATTGCCACATTAAAAGCCGCATCGCCAGAGGGTTCGATATGGCCGATCGATCCGCAATAGACGCCGCGCGGTCCGCTCTCGATCCCCGCGATCAGTTCCATCGCCCGGATCTTGGGCGCGCCGGTGATCGAGCCGCAGGGGAACAGCGCGCGCAGCAGGTCCACCGCGCCTTTTCCGGGCTGCAGCATGGCGTGCACGGACGAGACCATCTGGTGGATCGTCGGATAGGTCTCGATGCTGAAAGGGGCCTCGACTTCGACCGAGCCCGGATTGGCCACGCGCGAGAGATCGTTGCGCATGAGATCGAGGATCATCAGGTTTTCGGCGCGGTCCTTGGCGCTGGCCTGCAAGTCTTCGCGCAGCCGCGCATCTTCCACCGGATCGCGGCCGCGCGGGCGGGTGCCCTTCATCGGCTTGACCCGGGCGGTGCCGCCTTGCAGCGAAAAGAACAGCTCGGGCGAGAAGCTGAGGTGCCAGTGCGCGCCGTCGTGGATCACCCCGCCATACCCGGCGGCGGCGCTCGGGCGGATGGCGGCATAGAGCGCCAGCGGATCGCCGTGCCAGGGCCCGGCCAGCGGGAAGGTCAGGTTGGCCTGATAGATGTCGCCCGCCTCGATCGCATCGCGCAAGGTATCGAACATCGCTGCGTAGGCGCCGATGCCCACTTGCGGTTCGAGCGGGCCGATCGCGGGCGTGCCGGGCCCGGCTTCGGCCGCAAGCCAGCGCGGGACATCGCGGGCGGCGATGCGCTCGCAATCCGTGAAGGCGCCGAACCAGAGCAGGGGCCCGGCCGCGCCGGTCACGGCGGGCAGCAGTCGGGCGAGCCGGGGTTCGAGTGCCAGTCCCGCTTCGTAGGTCATATAGCCGGCGAGGTGATGGCCGCTGCGCGACAGGGCCGCGATCCGTTCGAGCGCGGGCAGCACCTCGCTGGCGCACGAGGCGGTGACGGTCTCCACCGGATGGCGGTAGAGCCGGGCATCGGCGGCGCCCATGGCGCGCGCATCATCGAGAAGGACGAAGGGTTCTGGCATAAGGATCGGTTCGAAACCCGCCCTTTAGCGGCGACATCGGCTGCTGGCAAAAACACTCTCGCGCTGGCGCGGCAGGGGCTCTATCACCCTTTGCAACGGTATTCGGCAAAGGCGACGGGTGGACGATGGGCGAGATATTTCTGGGGCTGGGCGGCAATGGCGAGAAGCAGGAACTGCTGCTCGGAAGGGCCAACCGCCACGGATTGATCGCGGGCGCCACCGGCACCGGCAAGACGGTGACGCTGCAGAGCATTGCCGAACAGTTTTCCGCCGCCGGTGTCCCGGTGTTCCTCGCCGACGTGAAGGGCGACCTTTCCGGCATTTCGATGGCGGGCAGCCCCACGTTCAAGCACGCCGACAAGCTGGAAAGCCGGGCGAAGGAGATCGGCCTTACCGACTATGCCTATGCCGACAATCCGGCGGTGTTCTGGGACATCTACGGCGAACAGGGGCATCCGGTGCGCACCACCATCTCGGAGATGGGGCCGCTGCTGCTCTCGCGCCTGATGGACCTCAACGAGACGCAGGAAGGCATTCTCAACATCGTCTTCCGCTTTGCCGACGAGCAGGGCCTGCTGCTGCTTGATCTGGAAGACCTGCAGTCGATGCTGGCCTATACGGCGGAGAACGCCTCGGAGCTTTCGGCCAAGTACGGCAATGTGACCAAGGCCAGCGTCGGGGCGATCCAGCGCCAGCTCCTCACGCTCGACAGCCAGGGGGCGGCGCAGTTCTTCGGCGAGCCCGCGCTGGAAATCCAGGACTTCATCCGGTGCGACGATCAGGGGCGCGGCTACATCAACGTGCTGGCCGCCGACAAGCTGATGCGCAGCCCCAAGCTCTATGCCACGTTCCTGCTCTGGCTGCTGTCCGAACTGTTCGAGGCGCTGCCCGAAGTGGGCGATCCGGAAAAGCCCAAGCTGGTGTTCTTCTTCGACGAGGCGCACTTGCTGTTCGACGATGCGCCCAAGGCGCTGGAGGACAAGGTCGAGCAGGTCGTCCGCCTGATCCGCTCGAAGGGCGTGGGCGTCTATTTCTGCACGCAGAACCCGATCGACATTCCCGAGGATATTGCCGGTCAGCTCGGCAACCGGGTGCAGCACGCGCTGCGCGCTTTCACCCCGCGCGACAAGAAGGCGATCAAGGCGGCGGCGGACACCTTCCGCATCAATCCCGATCTCGATGTCGAGGCGGCGATCACGGAACTCAAGGTGGGTGAGGCGCTGGTTTCCACGCTGGACGAGGACGGCGCGCCGACCGTGGTCGAGCGCACGCTGATCGCGCCTGCGCGCTCGCGGCTGGGGCCGGTGACGGCCAAGGAGCGCGCGATCATCCAGTCGATCAGTCCCTGCGACGGCAAGTACGATGCCCGCGTCGACCGCGAGAGCGCCGAGGAAGTGCTGGCCGCCAAGGCCGCCGATGCCTCGGCTACGGCTCAGGAAGTCGCCGAGAAGGGCGAAGAGGAAGTGCGCAAGCGCGAGCGCAAGAGCCCGAGCCTGTGGGACGGGATCGGCGGCAAGGTGGCCAAGGCCGCTGCCGGTGCGGCGGCGGCGAGCGCCGGGTCCATCCTGGCGCAGACCATCCAGGGCAAGACGAGCCGCGCCAGTCCCAAGGCTTCGGCGGCCAGCGCAGCCGCGGGGGCGGTCGGCGATACCCTGAGCAAGGCGATCGGCATCCCGGGCCTCGGCCGCTTCGCCCGCAATCTGATCGGAGGGCTGATGCGCTAGGCCCATGGGCTCATTGCGCCGCCTGATTCTGTTCACGGTCCTTTTCGCATTATGTCCGGCTGCGGCTCAGACGCAGCCGGTGCCCGCGCCCCTGGCCGGATCCGGGCACGCGGACATCACTGTCAATGCAGCGCACCCGCTGCCGCTGGGGCGGCTCGGCGATGACGTGGTGCCTCAGGCCTACCGGCTGGATCTCACGGTCGATCCCGCCGCGCCGCGGTTCTCCGGCCATGCCGAAATCGATGTGAGGCTGGCCCAGCCTGCGCGCTTCATCGACCTGCATGGGCGGGGTCTTTCCGTCTCGCGGGCGGTGGCGCTGGTGGCGGGGCAGGCCGTCACGGGGCATTGGCAGGAGCGCGATCCCAGCGGCGTCGTGAGGCTGTCCTTCGGTGAACTGCTGCCGGCCGGGCCGGTCACGCTCGTCTTCGATTACAGCGCCGCCTTCGCCGATGGCCCGGCCGGCATGTTTCATGTCGAAGTAGACCATGCCTGGTACAGCTGGACGCAGTTCGAATCGATCGACGCGCGCGCGGCCTTTCCCGGCTTCGATCAGCCGAGCTTCAAGACGCCCTTCACGATCACCCTGCGCACCCCGCCCGGCCTCACCGCGATCAGCAATGGCGCCGAGCAGGGGACCCCGGAGCTGGCGGACGGGCTTGCGGTGCACCGCTTCGCGCCCACCTTGCCGCTGCCCACTTATCTCGTGGCGATGATGGTGGGCCCTTTCGCCAGCCTTGAAGGCACCGTGCCGCCCAATGCGCTGCGGCCCGCGCCCTTGCCGGTGCGGATCGATTCGACGCGGCAGAATGCCGGCCAGCTTGCCTATGCGATGGCGGGCACGCGGGAGATCGTGGGGCTGCTCGAAGCCTACTTCGGAGAGCCATTCCCCTTCCCCAAGCTCGATCAGGTGACGACGCCGGTTCTTCCCGGAGCGATGGAGAACGCGGGCGCGGACCTTTACCGCGACGATATCCTGGTGATGGATGCGAATGCACCGGTCGTGCAGCAGCGCGATTTCGGCGTGATCGTCGGGCACGAGCTGGGGCACCAGTGGTTCGGCGATCTGGTGACGCCTGCCTGGTGGGACGACATCTGGCTGAACGAGAGCTTCGCCAACTGGATCGGCTATCGCATCGGCGACGCCTGGCGGCCCGATCTGGGCATCATGGGCGATGCCCTGAGCGAAGGCTACCGGGCGATGGAGACCGATGCCCTGCTGGCAGGACGGCCGGTGCGCCAGCCGATCGAGACCAACACCCAGATCGATTCCGCCTTCGATTCGATCACTTACGGCAAGGGCGGCCAGATCGTCGGCATGATCGCGGCCTGGCTGGGCGAGGACAAGTTCCGCGAGGGCGTGCGCCGCTACATTTCGGCGCACCGCTTCGGTGCGGCGGCGAGCGATGATTTTTTCGCGGCGCTGGCCGATGTCGCGGGCGATCCGCGGCTGGTTCCGGCGATGCGCGGTTTCGTCGAGCAGCAGGGCGTACCGCTGCTGGCGATGCGCCAGCAGGGCGACAAAGTGACGATCACCCAGCTGCGTTACACCACCGCCGGTGTCGCGACGCCGGATTCGCACTGGATCATCCCGCTGTGCCTGCGCCGGGGCGCGGCGCGCAGTTGCGTGCTGATGGACCAGCACACGCAGGCCTTCACGATTGCGGGCAAGGGTCCGGTGTTCCCCAATGCCGGCGGCACCGGCTACTATCGCTTCGAGCTGACGGCGCAGCATTGGAGCCAGCTTATCGCCGAGGCCGACAAATTGCCGGGCGGGGAGGCGCAGGCGCTGGTCGATTCGCTGTGGGCTTCGGTTCGCGCCGGGCGCGGCACGGTCGGGGAAATGGCATGGCTGGCGCGCAAGCTGATCCGCCATCCGGACCCTCATGCCGCCGACGCACCGGACAAGGCGCTGAGCCAGATGGTGCGCGAAGGGATCGTCGGCGCGCAGGGGCGCTGGGCGTTCGGGGCCTTCCGCGAACACCTCTATTGGCGCCTGTTGGGGCAGTACGGCTTCGATCCGCGCGCGGGGGCTTATGCCCGCGAAGCCCCCGCGCGCACCCAGCGGCGGGTGCAGATCGTCTCGGCGCTGCTCGGCACCGGCCGGGGCGGGGACTTGCGCAAGCAGATGAGCCGGGCTGTCTCGGTCTATCTGGCGGGCGGCAGACAGGCCCTGGACCCGGCATGGTTCGACCTTGCGCTCGACGTTTACCTGTTCGAGCGCAAGGAAGCGGCCGCGAAGGCCCTGGTGGAGCAGGCGCTGGATTCAGAGGATCCGGTGTTCCGTCCGGCCGCTCTGCGCGCCGCCGCGCGCACCGGCAGCAAGGACATGGCCGCCTGGCTTCTGGCGCTCGACGATCCCCGGCTGCGCGAAAGCGAGAAACGCGAATTTCTCGACGGGATCATGGCGCGCAGCGCGACGCGCGAACTGGGTTACGACTGGGCGCAGGCCAATGCCGGCCGGCTGCTGGCAGGCGGCGATGGCCCGTTCTTCGCGGCGCAATTGCCGAAAGCGCTCGGCCGCTTCTGCTCGGTTGCCTGGGCCGGCCGCATCGCACGCGATTTCCGGGACAGGCTGGCCGCTACGCCCGGCGCTCTGGAACTGGACCGGGCCATCGAGCGGGTGCGTAATTGCGGCCTGCTCGAAGACATGATGGGCACCCAGATCGACGAGGGATTCCGCAAACTGCGCTGATGCGCGTGCCTCAGACCGGGATTTCCAGCCGCGCGGTCAGGCCTTCGATCGCGCCGGTTGCCGAAAGCCGGTTGGTGAGCGTGAGCGCGCCGCCGTGCTGGTCGGCAATGGCACGGGCGAGCGCAAGGCCCAGCCCGGCGCCGCCGGTGGCCGAATTGCGCGAGGGATCTCCGCGCGTGAACGGGTTCATCATGTCCTCGATCGTGTCGTCGGGGATGCCCGGACCGTCGTCTTCGATCAGGACCACGGCGTTCTGGCCCTCGCGGGTCAGGGTCACGCGGGCGCATTGGCCATAGCGCAGGGCATTGCTGATGAGGTTGCGCAGGGCCCGCCGCAGCCAGGTCGGCCGCAGTTCGAGCACGATCCGCTCGGTGTCGCCGAGCTCGACCGGCTCGCCCATGTCCTCGTATTCCTCGACCACCGAGGCGACGAGGGCGGACAGTTCGGTGCGCTCGCGCGGGTCGCCGGGGCGGCCGACGCGGGCCAGTGACAGGATATCGTCGAGCGTGCGCACGATATCCTCGATCGTCGCGGCCATGCGGGCGCGTTCGTTTTCGTCCTCGACGGACTCGATCCGCACGCGCAGCGCGGTCAGCGGTGTCTTGAGATCGTGGCCGATGGCGCCCAGCATCACGTTCTTTTCATCGAGCATGGCGGCGATGCGCGCTTCCATCGCGTTGTGCGCCACGATGAGGCGATGCATGTCGTCCGGGCCGGAGGGCGTGATCTGCCCGTCGGCGTCCTGGGTTGCCGCGAAGCGTTCGACCCGGCGGGTCAGCGCGGCCAGCGGCCGGGTGATCCGGCGCAGGATCAGGGCAACCGCGCCGACCAGAACGACGTAGATCAGCAGGGTCTGCAGCATGAGCGGCATCAGCAGGATGTTCATCGCGCGCGGGGAACGCACGCGGGCAATCAGCCAGCTCTGCTGGTTCAGCGGCCGCACGCCCACCACCAGCAGGTGGCTTTTCATCAGATCGTCGATCTCGAAGCGGGCCATGTTGCGGATGGCCGCCCTGCGCAGGGCACTTTGCCGCGCGGCCGGGTCATGCGCGACCGAGCGGTGCACGATGACGATTTCCGATGGCGGAAAATTCTGGTCTGCCAGAATGCCTTCCAGGCGTTTTTCGGCATGGGAATCGCGTTGTTCGCCCTGGCTGGCCGGCGAGTGGTTGCTGAATTCGAGCGAATAGGCGCGGGGCGGCGGGCCGCCGATCGGCCCGCCCTCGGGCCCGCGATCGGGGCGTGCGAAGGTGTCCGGCCCGCGCGTGTCGGCGATCAGCCGGAAGGCCGCCACGTTGAGCATACCGGTTTCGTAGGCTTCGCGCTGCGCCTTGTAGACGAGAAACGAGCTCAGGCCCTGCACCAGCAGCAGTGCGACGGCCACGGCCAGCAGCATCTGGCCCATCAGGCTTCGGGGGCGCGGAATTCTCATTCGGGATCGAGCGGGACCCGCTTGACTTCGGTGGCCAGCATGTAGCCGCCGCCCCAGACCGTCTGGATCAGTTGCGGATTGCGGCTATCCACCTCGATCTTGCGGCGCAGGCGGCTGACCTGATTGTCGACCGCGCGGTCGAACAGGTGCGCCTCGCGGCCTTGCACCATGTCGAGCAGCCGGTCGCGGTTGAGCACCTGGCGGGGATGTTCCAGAAACGCCATGAGCAGGCGGAATTCGACCGACGAGATGGCGACAACCGCGCCTTCGGCATCGGTCAGGCGGCGCTTCAGCGGATCGAGATGCCAGCCTTCGAACACGAAAGCTTCGTTCTCAGGCACAGGCACGGCGCTGCGGGCGGCGCGACGCAGCACCGAGCGGATGCGGGCGACCAGTTCGCGCGGCTCGAACGGTTTCACGACATAATCGTCGGCGCCGATTTCGAGGCCGACGATACGATCGGTCGCTTCGCCGCGCGCCGTCAGGAAGATCACCGGAATGTCCTGCGTTTCGACCAGGTGGCGGCACAGCGACAACCCGTCCTCGCCCGGCATCATGATGTCGAGCAGGACGAGGTCGAACTTGCCGTCGCGCAGGCGGCTGCGGGCTTCGGCCGCGCTGGCCGACTGGACAACGTCGAACCCCTGGCGCGACAGATAGTCACCCAGGGGTTCGCGCAGGGCTGCCTCGTCATCGACAAGGAGCAGTTTCGAAGGGGCTGTGGCAGTATCGTTCATACGGGTATTCTTCCACACCCCTTCACCGCGGTTTGTCCAGTCACTTCTTGGCGGGCTGTGCCGCCTGCCATTGCGCCCGCATGGTCTGCCGGGCCGCCTGGCGCTCTTCCTTGGTGACTTTGCCGTCCTTGTTGGCATCCATCTCGTCGAAGTGCTTGGTGGCAGCGGCCATGAATTCGGCCTTGGTCACGGCACCGTCGTTGTTGGTGTCCGCCATCTTCAGCAGGTTCATGCCATGGCCGGGGCCGCGCATGGCATTCCGGCCATGCTTGCCGGGACCGTCACGGCCCGGACCGCCCGGAGGGCAACCCTCCATGCCGGGGCCACCACCCTTGCCGGGGCCGTTCATGCCCTGAGGCGGCGGGGGCGGACCATTGCCATCCGGCATTCCGGCACCGTCCGGCATACCGGGGCCATCCATGCCCGGCGGCGGGGGCGGCGGGCCATCGCCATCCGGTGCGCCCGGGCCGCGCGGGCCGGGGCCTTGCGGAGCCTTGGCGGCCATGAATTCCTGCTTGGAAATCATGCCATCGTTGTTGGTGTCGAGCTTCGCAAACATCTCGGCGCGCCGCGTGGTCTGCTGCGCATCGCGGTCTGCCTGGTCGATCTTGCCGTCCTTGTTGACGTCGAGCCTGGTGAACATCTCCTCGGCGGCCTTCTGCGCCTCGGCGCGGGTGATCACGCCGTCCTTGTTGGCGTCCATGAAGGGCTTTGCCGGGGCATTCTGCTGAGCATAGGCAATTCCGCCAACCGCAAGCGCGGCAACCGAAAGGCCGAGCGTGATTTTCTTCATTGCAGTCTTCATTGTCATCTCACTCCCGAAGGGAAAGGATGAGAGCCGCAGGACTGGGGAAGGGAGGGGGAGGGCGCCCCGCGGCTCTCTGAGATCCTTTCTAGGGCGCGCTTGTCGCTCAGATATGCCGGGACGCCCGTTTATTGTCGTCAATTGTCACAGCCGCGCGCAGCCGTTCATGGGCAGGCAAACTGGATGAACACCCGTTCAACGCGGACGGCCCTGCGGGCCTTTTCCGGCCGTCATGAACAGCGCCGTGGCCGCTCGCGCAATGTCCGCGGTGTGCCACACGCCGGCCGGCTGCACTGTGGCCCGCGCGCCGTGCCGGTCATGGCGCGGCCGGAATGCAGAAGGCGTTCAGCTTGTTGCCGTCGGGATCGCGGAAATAGCCGGCATAGAACCCTTCGCCGCGCGGTCCCGGAGGGCCTTCGCAAGTGCCGCCCTGGGCGAGGGCGATGTCATAGATACGCTGCACTTGCGCTTCGTCCTTGGCTTCGAGCGCAACCATGACGCCGTTGCCGACTGTGGCCGGCTTGCCGTCGAAGGGTTTTGTCAGGCCGATTCCGGCCCCGCCGCCCGGCACGCCCCAGGCAATGAACTGTTCGTTTTCCATCATCCGGCCCACGCCCAGTTCACCGCAGACGGCGTCGTAGAACGCCGCGCCGCGGTCCCGGTCATTGGTTCCCAATGTCACGTAGCCAATCATGTCCTCTCCTCCTGCGAGTCGCATCGAGGATTGGAACATTACAGGAACAAAAAACCCTTCACAAGGGCGTGCACTGGGCCTCCAGCCAAGCCTTGCCTTCGCCTTCGAGCTGCGGGCCGACCACTTCGAGAACGCGCGCGTGATAGGTGTTCCACCATTCGACCTCGAAGCGGGTGAGCAGGCTGCAATCGACCAGACGGCGCTCGATCGGCACGTGGGTCAGCGTTTCGAAGCCGTAGTATTCGCCTTCCGCCCCAGCGATCGTGCGCGGCTCGACGAGGATGAGGTTCTCGATGCGGATGCCGAATTCGCCCGCCTTGTAGTAGCCTGGCTCGTTCGAGAGGAACATGCCGGGGATCAGCGCCTGATCCGAGCCTGCCTGCCCGCCGGCCGACTTGGCAATGCGCTGCGGGCCTTCGTGGACCGAGAGGAAGCTGCCGACGCCGTGGCCGGTGCCGTGGGCATAATCGACCCCGGCCTGCCACAGGGCATAGCGCGCCAGCACGTCGAGCTGGCTGCCGGTGGTGCCCTTGGGGAACACCGCCATGGCCAGTGCGATATGGCCCTTGAGCACGCGGGTGAAGCGGTCCTTCACTTCGGCGCCCGGCTCGCCCGGTCCGATCCACACAGTGCGGGTGATGTCGGTGGTGCCGTCGGGATACTGGCCGCCCGAGTCCACGAGATAGACCGAGTTGGGCTGCAGCGTCAGGCTGGTCTCGTCGGTGACGCGGTAGTGGCAGATCGCCGCATTCGGCCCCGCGCCCGAGATCGTGTCGAACGAGAGGTCTCGCAAGTCGCCGCAGGCCTTGCGGAACATTTCGAGGCGGTCGGCGGCGGAGACTTCGGTCACTTCGCCCTTGGGGCCTTCCACCGAGAGCCAGTGCAGGAACCGGGAGACGGCGCCGCCGTCGCGGGCCTGCGCGTCGCGGTGGCCCTGCTGTTCGACCGGGTTCTTGACCGCCTTGGGCAGCACCGTGGGATCGTGCTCCTCGACCACGGTGGCGCCGGCCTGCTTCAGCACGTCGAAAATGGCGCTGACCGCGTGATCCGGGTCCACCGCGACGCGCTTGCCCGCGAGGGCTTCCAGCCCGGGCACGAAGGCATCGCGCGGCTGGATGGTCACGGCATTGCCGAGGTGCTGGCGCAGTTCGGGCGTGACCTTCTCTTCGGCGATGAACAGGTCCGCCGTGCCGTCCGCCTTCGCGATCACGTAGGACAGCGCGACCGGCGTGCGCTCCACGTCGGTGCCGCGGATGTTGAGCAGCCAGGCGATCGAATCGAGCGCGGTGATGACAGTGGCGTCGAGGGACTTGCCGGCCAGCCATTCGGAGACCATCGCGCGCTTGGCCTCGCTGGTTTCGCCTGCGAGTTCGCTGGGGTGCACCAGAGCAGGCGCGGGCGAGGGGGCGGGCTGATCTTCCCAGATCGCGTCGATCGGGTTGCTGTCCACGGCCACCAGCTTGCCGCCTTTGGCAGCGAGCGCCTTGCCGGTGGTATCGGCCCATTTCGCGCCGTGCAGCCAGGCGTCGTAGCCGATCACGGCACCTTCAGGCGCGCGGGCTTCGAGCCACTTGGCGGGGCTGCTTTGCGGCGTGCCTTCATAGGCATAGAGCCGCCCGTCGACCTGATCGCGCACCTGGATGGTGTAGCGCCCGTCGACGAAGATCGCCGCCGACGGTTCGAGCGTGGGATCGGTCAGCACCACCACGGTGCCCGCCGAACCGCCAAAGCCCGTCAGCCAGGCGAGGCGCTGGGCATAGGCGCCGACATATTCGCTCATGTGCTCGTCGGAAATCGGGATCACGAAGCCATCAAGGCCGCGCGATTTCAGTTCCTTGCGCAGGGCATCGAGGCGGGCTTCATGTGTATTCATCAGCATGTCTGGGGTATCCGGCTTGCGGGGGGCATCAATGCTACATAGATGCGAGCCATGGCAGATTCCACCCCGACCCTTTCCGGTCCCCCGCAGGCGGCGAAAAAGCCGCATTCCTTCACCCGTCACGATCTGACCGTCACGGACGAATATGCCTGGATGCGCGATCCCGGATATCCGGAAGTCACCGACAAGGAAGTGCTGACGCATCTCGAAGCGGAAAATGCCTGGTTCGAGGCGCGGATGAAGCCGCATCAGGCGCGGATCGACGCGCTGTTCACCGAAATGCGCGGCCGCATCAAGGAAGCGGACAAATCGGTGCCGCAGAAGGACGGCGACTGGCTCTACTGGATCGAGTTCGAGGAAGGCGCCGAATACAAGAAGTGGTGGCGCAAACCGGTCGCTGGGGGCCCCGATGAGCTGATGCTTGACGAAGTGGCGCTGGCCGAAGGCAAGGACTACTTCCGCCTCGGCGCTATCTCCGTCAGCGCCAATGGCAAGCTGCTGGCCTATGCAGTGGACGACAACGGCTCGGAGCGCTTCACCGCGCGGATCAAGAACCTCGAAACCGGCGAGCTGCTGGCCGACGAAATTCCCGGCACGCTCTCCAGCCTCGTCTGGGTCGCTCAGGACAAGGGCCTCGTCTATTCGCTCGCCAACGAGCAGTGGCGCACCGACAATGCCCGTCTCCACTGGCTGGGCGAGCCGCTGGAGAAGGACGTCGAGCTTTACCATGAGGATGACGATGGCTTCCGCGTCGGCTCCTCGCTTTCCTCGAACGAGAAGTGGCTGATTATCGGCGCCAGCGACCACGAGACCAGCGAAGCGCGGCTGGTCTTGGCGGACGATCCGCTGGGCGAGCAGATCCTCGTCAAGGCGCGCGCCAAGGGCGTGGAATACGACGTGGATGAGCGCGAGGGCGTGCTCTACATCCACACCAACGACACTCACGAGAACTTCCGCCTCGCCACCGCGCCGCTGGACAATCCCGGTGCATGGACGACGCTGATCGAGGGTTCGGATCAATTCTACCTGACCGGCGTCGACCTGTTCCGCGATTTCTACGTGATCGAGGGCCGCGTGCGCGGGCTCGACCGGATCGAGGTGCGCTATTACGACGATCCCGCCCGGATCGAGCCGATCGAATTTCCCGAGGCGAGCTTTTCGGCGGGGCTTTCGAACAATCCCGAATGGCACATGGAAAAGCTTCGGCTGTCCTACGAATCGATGGTCATGCCCAGCTCGGTGCTCGATTACGATGTCGCCGCGCGCACCATGGAAACGCTCAAGGTGCAGGAAATCCCCTCGGGCTACGATGCCTCGCTCTATGCGACCGAGCGGCTGGAGATCACCGCGCGCGATGGCACCGCGATTCCGGTGAGCATCGTTTACCGCAAGGATCGCCCAAAGGGAGAGGACGCCGCAGGGCCGCTCTATCTCTACGGCTATGGCGCTTACGGCATTGCGATCGATCCCGGCTTCTCGACCGCGCGTCTCAGCCTGGTCGATCGCGGTTTCGCTTATGCCATTGCCCATATCCGCGGCGGCGACGACATGGGCCGCGCCTGGTACAAGGCGGGCAAGCTGGAGCAGCGCACCAATACCTTCAACGACTTCGTGGACTGCGCGAAGGGCCTGATCGAGCGCGGTTTCACCACCGAGGGCAAGATCGCCATCGCCGGCGGCTCGGCGGGCGGCGAACTGATGGGCGCGGTGATCAATTCCGATCCGCACTTGTGGGGCGCGGTGGTGGCGCATGTGCCGTTCGTCGACGTGCTCAACACCATGCTCGACGAGACCCTGCCGCTGACGCCGGGCGAATGGCCCGAATGGGGCAACCCGATCGAGGACAAGGCCGCCTTCGAGCATATCCTGAGCTACAGCCCTTATGACCAGATCAAGGCGCAGGCCTATCCGCCGCTGATGGTCACCGCTGGGCTTAACGACCCGCGCGTGACCTATTGGGAACCGGCCAAGTGGGTGGCGAAGCTGCGCGAGCTGAAGACCGATGACAACGAGCTGATCTTCAAGACCAACATGGGCGCGGGCCACGGCGGCAAGTCCGGCCGGTTCGAGAGCCTGAAGGAAACCGCGGAGGAATTCGCGTTTATCCTCTGGCAACTGGGCGTGGAGGGGTGAAGTCCTTGCTTCCACCACCCCCAACCCCGATGCCTGCCCCAGCGAAGGCTGGGGCTGAAGAGGAGGGGGCTTTCTCGGCGGGAACTCCTCTCCCCCTCCTCTTCAGAGGAGAGGGCCGGGGGGTGGTGTTATCCCTGTGAGCAACCGCTTCACCCTAACCTTCACCGCGCGGCCCGGAGACATCGATGTGATGGGCCACGTCAACAACGCGGTCTGGGTGCAGTGGATGGAGGCCATCGCGACGGCGCACTGGGAAGCTTACGCGCTGCCCGAACAGCAGGCGAAATATGCCTGGGTCGTGACCCGGCACGAGATCGACTACCGCGGCAATATCCGCGAAGGGGAAAGTGTCACGGCCGAGACGTTCATTCCCGATGGGCCGCATGGCGCGCGCTTCGACCGGCGGGTCGATTTTCGCAATGCGGCGGGGAAAGTGATCGTTTCGGCCCGGACCACCTGGGCCATGATCGATATCGCCAGCGGCCGCCTGATGCGGGTGCCCGAAGACGTGGCGGCGCGCTTTACCGGAGATTGACGACGGTACTGTTCGCGCCGGTATCCGTTTCGACCGTCATGGCGGTATGTGCGGTGCGATTGCGGCCTTCCGACTTGGCCTGATAGAGCAGCGCGTCGCATTGGGCATAGAGATCGGCAAAACGCATGAGCGGCGCGCCGGTAATCAGGCCCATGCTGGCGGTTACGGGCCGGTCGAGGCCCGAGATTTCGGCGGCGATGCGCACCGGGATCGACTGGCGGCGGCGCTCGGCCCGATCGGCCGCGTCCGGCCCGCGCAGCAGCAGCAGGAATTCCTCGCCGCCGAAGCGCACGGCGACCGTGTCCTCGTCCGGCATCAGCGCCCGCGCGACTGCTTTCAGTACGGCATCGCCCATCGCATGGCCCCGGGTGTCGTTGATCAGCTTGAAATGATCGAGATCGAGCACGGCCATGGTGTCGAAGCCCTTCTTCGCCAGCTGGGCATAGCGTTCCTCGAACCCGCGCCGGTTGAAGAGCCCGGTCAGCGGATCGCGCTCGGCGAGGCTTTCGAGGAACCGGGACTGGGTGATCGCCCGGTCGCGTTCGTGCTTGATCGTCATGAAACGGTCGGCGGCGCCCAGGGTGCTGAGCAGCACTTCGAAGCCGAGGGAGAGGTGCTGCGCGGTCATCACGCTCAGGGGCGAATCGGCCATGCCCAGCAGCGATCCGATCCGCACCAGCGCCATGCCGATCAGCGGCGTCCAGCCGATGATCTGGAACCAGACCGTGCGGCTGCCGCGCCGCGCCGCTGTCGCCATGGACCATACGAGCATGGCGAAGAGCGGCAGGAAGGCCGCATAATAGACGGCGGAGACGCTCGGCAGCAGGGGGCCGCCGGCAAAGAGGTAATAGATGGACCACACGGCCATCCAGGGCCCGGTGGCGCGCAGCAATCTCTTTTGCCACGGGCCCAGCATGCCCGGTTCGACAAGCGATGCCAGGAACTGCGTGGCGGCGATGCTCGCCAGGGCCAGGCTTGCCGATGACAAGGCACAGATTTCGAACAGCGACAGTACGAAGAACCGGTTCACCAGACCGCTGGCGACGAAAGTCTGGACCAGCATCCCGAACACGGCGAGCGCGTGCCACAGGGCAAAGGGCTGGCGCAGCACCCGGTAGAACCCGAAGTTCAGCACCAGCGGCATGAGCATCAGCCCGCACAGCATGGCGAGCAGGATCTGCTCATTGCCGACCCGCGCTTCGTCCGGCGGCGGTGCGACCTGCACGTCCGAAAGCAGGCCCGGGTGCCGGGCTCCGGTCACTTTCAGGACATAGGCCGTCACCGGCGCATGTAAGCGCGGGAGCGGCATCCGCATTTTCCAGTGGGTGGTGGAAAATCGCAGGTCGCCGGAAGTGATTTCGCGGGTGGTGCTGGTGCCGTCGCGGCCGATTGCAGTAAGCCACAGGCGGTCGAAGCGGGTCAGGCGCGTCGTCAGGACGGAACCGGCGGCGAGCGGGCGCCCGGCCATGTCGATCCGCACCAGGCTTGCTCTGGCGCCGTCGATGGCCCAGTTTGCCCTGCTGCAGTCCCAATGGGCCGGATTCCGGGCGAGAGCGGCGGTGCTGGCATTGTCCGCGGCATTGTCCGCGGCAAGGGCCGTGCAGACTGATCCTGCCGGAAAACCGGAGGTCGCGGCTGCCACCGGCGCACCCAGCAAGGTGCAGGCGATAGCCAGCAGACCGGTCAGGAAGAGCCTTGTCCCATGGAGCATGACCGATCCATGGGACAAGGCTTTCAATATGAGGTTAACACTCTCGTTAATTTGCCTGTTGCAGCACCGATTCCACCGGCACGAAATCATAGCCCAGCTCGCGGGCCACGGCCTCGTAAGTCACGTGCCCGGCGTGGACGTTGAGGCCGGCGGCAAGGTGCGGATCGGCCCGCAGCGCGGCCTTCCAGCCGTCCGCCCCGTCAAAGGCAGCGGCAAGGGCCAGGGCGTGCGGCAGCGTCACGTTGTTGAGCGCATAAGTGCTGGTGCGGGCCACGGCGCCGGGCATGTTGGCCACGCAATAGTGAACGATGCCGTCCACCACGAATGTCGGTTCGGCGTGGGTGGTGGCATGGCTGGTCTCGAAGCAGCCGCCCTGGTCGATGGCGACATCGACCAGCACTGCGCCGGGCTTCATCGTGCCGAGCATGTCGCGGGTGACGAGCTTGGGGGCGGCAGCGCCCGGGATCAGCACGGCCCCGATCACGAGATCGGCCTCGGCCACGCTCTCGGCAAGGTTTGCGGTGCTCGAAAAGCGGGTCTTGGCGCGGGCTTCGAAGTGGATGCCGAGGCGTTCCAGCACATCGGGGCTGCGGTCGAGGATGGTCACGTCGGCGCCGAGGCCCACGGCCATCTGCGCGGCATTGAAGCCAACCACGCCGCCGCCGATCACCGCGACCTTGCCCGGCATCACGCCCGGTACGCCGCCCAGCAGCACGCCGCGCCCGCCATGGGCCTTTTCCAGCGCGGTGGCGCCAGCCTGGATCGACATGCGCCCGGCCACCTGGCTCATCGGCTTGAGCAGTGGCAGCGAGCCGCCCGGTCCAGTGACGGTTTCATAGGCGATCGCGGTGACGCCCGACTTGACGAGATCGGCGGTCTGCTCTGGATCGGGCGCGAGGTGGAGGTACGTGTAGAGGATCTGCCCTTCGCGCAGCATCGCGCGCTCGACGGCCTGCGGTTCCTTCACTTTCACGATCATTGCGCAGCCCGCGAACACTTCGGCGGCGGTGGCGATCAGTTTGGCGCCGCAGCGCTGGTAGTCGGCATCGCTGGCGCCGATGCCGAGGCCCGCACCGCTTTCGACCCAGACTTCGTGCCCGTGGCGGACCAGTTCGTGCACGCTCTCGGGCGTGAGGCCGACGCGGTATTCGTGGTTCTTGATTTCCTTGACAGTGCCGATGCGCATGGTTCGTCTCCGGTGCGGGGATGCTGTGAAGGGAAAATACACCCCTTAGGCAGCAATGTTTCACCAAATTTACGCTTGATCTCTGCTGTGATCGGAATGATTTTCGAAATCATTCGATTTTCAGGGAGAAAATTTCATGGATAGGGCCGACCGCGCCTTGCTGGAAGCGTTGCAGGCGGATTCGTCGCGCTCGATTGCCGAACTGGCCTTGCTCGTGCACCTCTCGCCATCGGCCTGCCACCGCCGGATCAAAGCGCTGGAAGAGCAGGGCCTGATCCTGGGTTATGCCGCGCGCGTCGATGCGCGCCGGCTGGGCCTCTCGGTGGAAGTGTTCGTCGAAATCACGCTCACCAGCCAGAGCCGCGAGGCGATGGACCGGTTCGAACGGGCGGTCCGCGATTTCGACGATATCCTTGAATGCCACCTGATGAGCGGGGCGGCGGACTATCTGCTGCGCGTGGCGGCCGCCGATCTCGACCACTATGACCGGGTGCATCGCGATTGCCTGGCGCGGCTGCCGGGCGTTTCCTCGATGAAGACCAGCTTCTCGCTGCGCCGGATCAAGCGGTTCGAGGGTTATTCGGTTCCCGCCTGACGCGCGGCGCGCACCGGCTGGGTCAGGATGCGGTCGCGGGCCGCGCGCAAGTCGCCGGTTTCGTATTGCAGCGAAAGCCGTTCCTTGTCGCGCGAACGGTACATGGTCTCGGCCTTGTCGATATCCTCCAGCGATACGTGAAGGCTTTTCAGGGCATTGCGGGCGAGCACGACCGCCGATTCCATCACTTCGCGCGTGACCGACGTCATGGGGGCATCCTTGAGGCGCAGCAGGCCGCGCCGGTCGAACACGCGGGCGTGAAGCTCGGCCTGGGGGAAGGCGGCGTGGACGGCGTGGATGAAGTCCTCGGTCAACTGGTCGCCATCGATGCAGAAGGCGATCAGTTCGGCCTCCTCCGCCCCGGCCTGCCGCAGCAGGTCGATCCGGGTGCCGTCGCCGAACCAGACTTTGGCGCCGAAGCCGCTGGCGATATCGATCATCTCGATGTCGGTATCGATCAGCGTCACTTCGATCTGCGCGGCGATCAGGATCTGCGCGACGGTCTGACCGAAGCGGCCGTAACCGACGACAATCGCGCTGGCGCCATCCTGCTGCGGGCCTTCGCGCTCTTCCGCCACCACGGGGATTTCCCGGATGCGGCGCGTGGCCATCATCAGGAACGGTGTGGCGACCATCGACAGGGTGACGATGGCGCCGAACAGGCTGGCGGCCTGCGGTTCCACCAGCCAGGCGTCGGCGGCCTGCGCGAACAGCACAAAGCCGAATTCACCGCCCTGGCTGAGCAGCAGACCCAGCGCCAGCGCGCTGCGCCAGTTCATCTTGAAGAGCAGCCCCAGGCCGAAGATCACGCCCGACTTCACCACGATCAGCGCCAGCGCCATGGCCGCGACGAACAGCGGGCGCTGGGCGATGGCGGAAAGATCCAGCATCATCCCCACCGACATGAAGAACAGGCCGAGCAGGATTGAGCGGAACGGCTCGACATCGGCTTCCAGTTCGTGCCGGTAAGGGCTGTCGGCCAGCATGACGCCTGCGACGAAAGCCCCCAGCGCGGTCGAGAGGCCGAGCGCCTGCATCAGCGCCGCGGCGGCGATCACGGTGAACAGCGCGGCGAAGACGAACATCTCGCGCTCGCCGAGATTGCCGATCAGGCGGAACAGCGGGCGGATCACGAAGCGCCCGGCCGCGATCAGCCCGCCGATCGCGAGCACGGTGGTCAGCGCCAGCTGCCATCCGGGAGGACCGGCGGGCAGGCTGGGATTGCGGTTCATCGCGGCGATGATCGTGATCAGCGGGATGATCGAGAGATCCTGGAACAGCAGGATCGCGAAAGAGCGCTCGCCGAACGGGGTATGCAGGCGCCCGGCGCTTTGCAGCATCGGCAGGACCTGCGCCGTCGAAGACAGGCCCAGCGGCAGGCCCAGCGCCAGCGAAGCCTCGATACTGAAGCCGGCGAAAGTATGGATGACCCACGAAACGGCCAGACCGCACAGGGCGACTTGCAGAAGGCCGAGACCGAAGATCTCATGCCGCATCCGCCACAGACGCCGCGGCGCCAGTTCGAGCCCGACGATGAACAGCAGCAGGGTGATCCCCAGCTCGGCAAAGCCGATCTTGCTTTCCGGATCGCCGATCAGATCGAGCGCATAGGGCCCCAGCACGGCCCCCGCGAGCAGGTAGCCCAGTGTCGCGCCGAGCCCCAGCCGCCGGAACAGCAGCACGAAGACAAGCGCTGTCCCCAGCAGGAGGAATCCGTCCTGCAGTGGGAAGGCTTGGGTCTGGTGTTCCATGGGGGGATCCGATGCGGCCGTTGCGTGGCGTGCAATCTAGGCGCTGGACCGGCGATCACCAACCCCGCGGGTGGCTGCCGTGCACAAATTCAGGCGGGGGAGAATGGACGAGGCGATCGGGAAGGCTGGGAGCGGGCTGGTGTTAGCCGAAATCACAAGATCCTCCCCCGCCGGGGGAGGTGGCAGTCACGAAGTGGCTGACGGAGGGGGCGCGACAAGGCGCTACATCGGTATTTGCAAAGCCCCCTCCACCACCCTTCGGGTGGTTCCCCTCCCCCGATGGGGGAGGATGAGTTGGGGCCAAGGCACCTACCGCGGAAGGATGCCCTGGCAGACGAATTTGAGCACTTTGCCGTCCTGCGTATCCCAATGGATCTGCTGCGCGGTGGGGCTGGCTATGGTCTGCGTACCCAGAACGGCGCCGCTCGGTCCCACTGCGCTCCACTGATATGTGGCTTGCAGTCCGGCGGCGCAGTTCACGCTGCGCAGCGCGTAGATTGTCGTGCCATAGGGATAACTGCCTTCCGCGCGCAGCAGCACGGCGGCCTGGCGGAACTGAACGCCCAGCCCGCCTGCCGCGACACTGGCGGCATCGACGCGAACGCTGCGGCCGGTTGCGCGTTCCACGTCGTTGGGGAAGACCTGAACCCATTGGCCGGTGGCCACCGTGAGTTCCACCGTGGCCGCCGTCGCGGGAGCCGCGGCCAGCGCGGCGAGCAGCAGGGCGCGCCTCACAGCGGGTTGCCGTTCTCGTCGCGGTAGATGTCGCGGCGGCCGACGTGGTTGGCGGGGCCGACGAAGCCGTCGTTTTCCATGCGCTCCACCCATTTTGCGGCGGTGTTGTAGCCCACGCCCATCTGGCGCTGGAGCCAGGAGACCGAGACCTTCTGGTTCTCGAACACGAGCTGGCAGACCTGCCGGTACTTGCGCTCCTCGGGCGCGTCGGAGGCGGTGGCGTCGAGATCGTCGAAACCGAAGCTGCCTTCCTCTGGCTCCTCGGTGACGGCGGTGACGTAGTCCGGCGTGCCCTGCGTGCGCCAGTAATCGGCGACGTGTTCCACTTCCTCGTCGGAGACGAAGGGGCCGTGGACGCGCTTGATCGGGTCGGAACTCGGCTTGTAGAGCATGTCGCCCTTGCCCAAGAGCTGCTCGGCGCCGTGCTCGCCCAGGATCGTGCGGCTGTCGATGCGGCTGGTGACGGCGAACGAGACGCGCGTCGGCAGGTTGGCCTTGATGACGCCGGTGATGACGTCGACCGAGGGGCGCTGCGTTGCCATGATGAGGTGGATGCCCGCGGCGCGGCTCTTCTGCGCAAGGCGCTGGATCAGCACTTCGATTTCCTTGCCGACCGTGACCATGAGGTCGGCCAGCTCGTCGACGATCAGCACGATCTGCGGCAGCACTTCGTAATCGAGCTGGTTTTCCTCGTAGAGTTCCTCGCCCGTGTCGGGATCGAAGCCGATCTGCACGCGGCGGCCGAGCGGCTTGCCCTTGGCGGCGGCAGTGCGCACCTTCTCGTTGAAGCTGGCGAGGTTGCGGACGGAAACCTCGCTCATCATGCGGTAGCGGCGCTCCATCTCCTCGACCGCCCACTTCAATGCGCGCACCGCCTTGGGCGGCTCGGTCACGACTGGCGAGAGCAGGTGCGGAATGTCGTCGTAGCTCTTGAGTTCGAGGACCTTGGGGTCGACGAGGATCAGGCGGCACTGCGCCGGGGTGAGCCGGTAGAGCAGCGAGAGCAGAATGCAGTTGAGACCGACCGACTTACCCGAACCGGTCGTACCGGCCACCAGCAGGTGTGGCATCGTGGCAAGGTCGGCGACGACCGGCTCGCCCGCGATATCCTTGCCCAGGATGATCGGCAGCATCCCCTTGTGATGGGCGAAGGCTTCCGAGGCGACCATTTCCTTGAACGAGACCATCTGCCGCACGGCATTGGGCAGTTCGATGCCCATGACGGTGCGGCCGGGGATCGAGGAGACGCGCGCCGAGATCGCGGACATGTTGCGCGCGATATCGTCGGCGAGGCCGATCACGCGCACCGCCTTGGTGCCGGGCGCCGGCTCCAGCTCGTACATGGTGACGACCGGGCCGGTGCGCACGGCCGTGATCTCGCCCTTGACGTTGAAATCGTCGAGCACGGTCTCCAGCAGGCGCGCGTTGCGTTCCAGGCTGAGCTTGTCGATCTTCTGCTGGGTGTTGGGCGGCGGATCGGCCAGGAGGTCGAGGCTGGGCAGTTCGTACTGGTCGAACAGGTCCTTCTGGCGGCTGCCAGTGCCAAGCTGGGCGGGCGCGGGAGAGGCCTTGGGATCGACGATCTCGGGCGCGCGGCGCGGCTTTTCGGCGAGCGGGGCACGCGCTTCGGCGCGCGGCGCGGGCTCGGGGCGCGCGGTTTCCCCGGCAGCTGCGGCGGGCGCGCCGCGGGGCGAGGGCAGGGCCCGCGGCAAGCGGCCGATCCGGCCTGGCAGCGTTAGCAGGCGGCCCCAGTCGAACGCGAAGACCTTGCCGATCAGCGTGACGCCGGCAATCAGGCAGACCAGCGCGAGACCCAGGGTTATCCAGCCTTGCGCGGGGGGCGGTGTCAGGCCGGCCAGAGCGCTGACGGCCTTGGCGCCGAGCAGTCCCGAAATGCCGCCCATGGAGGCCGGCAGCGAGCCGCCGGGCTGGGTGAACCACAGCGAGAACACCGTCGCGATCAGCACCATGGCGAAAGCCAGCAGCGCGACCGGACGCCACCAGCGCTGGTTCGAATGCTCGATCTCGCTGTCGTCCTCTTCGACCAGCAGCCACAGCTTGCGCGCGAAGACATAGAGCAATGGCAGGAACAGCCAGGACACCGGGCCGAACAGGAACAGCGCCCGCTCGGCAGTCCAGGCGCCCATCGCGCCCATCCAGTTCTGCACCTCGCCGCCCGCCGCAGTCGAGGTGGAGGGGTCGGTCTGGTGATAGCTGGCCAGCGCCAGCGCCAGATAGACCATCAGCGCGAAGAGCAGCACCGCGCCGGAAAGCTCGGTTGCGCGGCGCAAGGAGCGCTTGAGGACAGCGCGCCAGTCCGGTTTGGCAATGCGCCGGCCGGGCGCCATGGGCCGCGTGGCCATAAGAATTCCCCTGATTAGGCGGACGGATAATGCGCCCGGGCGGGACTCCACGTCAAGAATGAAGCGGGAACAGACCTGTGGGCGTTTCGGTAAGTCCTTGAATTGCCGCCCAATGCTGCAAGCCGAAAGCGCGGGCCCGGCGCGGCGTCATGCCGCCCAGAGCGATGGCCGGGACTTGCGCGCGCGCCGCCAGAAGCCGGAAACGCAGCGGGCCGAGAGTGGATGCCCCGGGATGCGAGCGGGTCGGGAAGACCGGTGAGATCAGCACGGCATCGGCGCGCGCGCGGCGGGCGGCGGCCAGTTCGCGCAGCGAATGGACGGTGGCCAGCCGCGGGATCGCCGGGCCGCGGGCAAGGCGCAGCGGTGCGCCATAGGCCCCGCCGGCCCCCCACGCCTTGGCCTCGCGGGCGCTGCCCGACAGAACCACGCGGTGCCCGTGGCGCCGGGCCGCGCGGGCGAGTTTCCTGAAGCGGGCGCGGCGCTGGTCCGGCGGCAAGTGGTAGTGGCGGAAGATCAGGCCGCATCCACGCGGCAGCCGCGCCAGCACGCGTTCCAGCATGGCATCGTTGCGGGCATCGCTGACCAGCCAGACATTTGGCCAGATCGGGGGAAGAGGCGGCTGGCGGTTCGGCACGGGCACGCTATAGCAGCGCGCCATGGATCAGCCAGACCTTACCCCGCTCGAACATGTGCGCGCCCGCATTGCCCATGCCGCCACGATTGCCGGCCGTAAGGCCGAAGACGTCGAACTCATCGCCATTTCCAAGACGCATCCGCCGGAACAGATCCTGCCCCTCATCGAGCAGGGCCAGCGCGTCTTCGGCGAGAACCGCGTGCAGGAAGCGCAAGGCAAGTGGCCCGCATTGATCGAAGCGCATCCGGACGTGAAGCTGCACCTTGTCGGCCAGCTCCAGTCCAACAAGGCCGAGGATGCGGTGGCCCTGTTCGACTGCATCCATTCGCTGGACCGGCCCTCGCTCGTTTCGGCGCTGGGCAAGGCGATGGACAAGGCCGGAAAGCAGGTGCCCTGCTTCGTGCAGGTCAATATCGGCGCGGAAGAGCAGAAGGGCGGATGCCCGATTGCCGATGTGCCCGCGCTGCTGGCCTCCGCCCGCGAGGCGGGGATTCCGGTCGTGGGGCTGATGTGCGTGCCGCCCGCCGATATCGAGGCGGCGCCGTTCTTCGCGCTGCTGGCGAAGATTGCCGCCGATAACGGTCTTGATCAGCTCAGCATGGGCATGAGCGGCGATTTCGAGACCGCCGTCATGCTCGGCGCGACGCATGTGCGGGTGGGGTCGGCCCTGTTCGGGGCGCGGGACTGACCGGGATCAGGAGCGAACGGCGTTACTTTCCCGTTTCGTCATTGCGAGCCGAAGGCGAAGCAATCCAGAGCAGTTTAAACCGCCCCTGGATTGCCGCGCCGCCTTCGGCGGCTCGCAATGACGAAAATGGGGTGGGCGGCCGCTGCCGGGAAGCAGTTATCAGGCCGCGCGCCAGGCGAGCAGCGACAGGCCGAAGCCCGCGAACAGTCCGCCTGTCACCCGGTTGAAGGCGCGCTTCACGCCCGCGCGGCCGAGATGGCGTGAAATCGCGCGGCCGCCCAGGGCATAGACGCAGTACCAGAAGCCCTCGATCACTGTGAAAACGGCGAGCAGGACGGCGAATTGCGGAGCCTGCGGCTGGGCGGGGTTGATGAACTGGGGCAGGAACGCCGCCGCGAAAACGATCGCCTTGGGATTGCTGATCGAGATCGTGTAGCCGCTGCGCATCACGGTTTGCCATGAGGCGGTGGGGCGCGGCCATTCTTCCTGCGCGTCTTCTTCGTCCACCGGGCTGCGCCAGGCCTTGAACGCCAGGTAGAGGAGATAGGCCGCGCCGGCGAGGCGCAGTCCGTCGAACACGCCGGGCAGGGCATGGAGCAGCGCGCCCAGTCCCACGGCCGAGGCGGAGAGCAGAGTCAGCAGGCCGAGCAGGCAGCCTGCCATCGCGGCGGTGCTGCGCTTGAAGCCCAGTTCCACGCTGCGCGAGAGGATGTGCAGCATGTTCGGGCCGGGCGTTGCGCTCAGCAGGAAAACCGCGATGGCGTAAATCCACAGGGTCTGCAGGCTCATGGGGGTCAGGCCTTCTTGTGCGTCGCCAGTTCGTCGCCGGTGAGCGTGACGATATGCAGCAGGTTGGTGGAGCCGGGCACGCCGAACGGCACGCCGGCCAGCGTTACCAGCCGCGATCCGGCCGCGCCGAAGCCATGGCGCAGCGCCATGCGCTTGCCCTTGGCGATCATCTCTTCGAAGCTGCCGATGTCCTTGGTCAGCACCGTATGCGCGCCCCACAGCAGCGCGCCGCGCCGGGCGGTCTTGAGCGAGGGGGTGAGCACCAGCATCGGCGCGGCCGGGCGCTCGCGGGCGACGCGGCGGGCGGAACTGCCCGAGCCGGTGAAAATGATGATGCCCTCGATCGGCAGGGTATCGGCAATCGTCGCGCAGGACGCGGAGAGCGCGTCCGCCGTGGTCGCATCGGGCGGAGTCTCGGCCAGGTGAATGCGTTCGCGGTAGGTCGAATCGCTTTCGACCTTGGTGGCAATGCGGTCCATGATCGTCACGGCCTCGACCGGCCACTGACCGGCAGCGGTCTCGGCCGAGAGCATCACGACGTCGGCACCGTCATAGACCGCGTTGGCAACGTCGGAGACTTCGGCGCGGGTCGGGGTCGGGCTGGTGATCATCGATTCGAGCATCTGCGTGGCGACGACCACCGGCTTGCCGTGGGCGCGGGTCTTCTCGATGATGTGCTTCTGGATCGGCGGCACTTCCTCGGGCAGCAACTCGACGCCGAGATCGCCGCGCGCGACCATGATGCCGTCCGACAGTTCGATGATTTCCTCAAGGCTTTCGACCGCGGCGGGCTTTTCGATCTTGGCCATCAGCGCGCCGTAACCGCCCATCAGCCGCCGCGCTTCGGCGACGTCCTCGGGGCGCTGGACGAAGGACAGGCCGATCCAGTCGGCGCCTTCCTTGATCGCGAAGGCCAGATCGCGCCGGTCCTTGTCGGTGAGCGCGGGAACCGGAACGATCGCATCGGGCACGTTGACGCCCTTGCGGTCCGAGATCGGCCCGCCGACTTCGGCAGTGCACAGGATCTTGTCCTCTTCCGGCTTGATTACCACGAAGCGCAGCTTGCCGTCGTCGACGAGCAGGCGCTGGCCCTTCTGGAGGACGCCGAAGAGTTCGGGGTGCGGCAGGCAGACGCGGGTATCGTCGCCAGGCGTGGGATCGCGGTCGAGCGTGAAGTGGGCGCCGTGGCGGATGAAGGCCTTGCCGTCCTTGAAGGCGCCCACGCGCAGCTTGGGGCCCTGAAGGTCGCACAGAATTGCGACCGGGCGGGCCAGATCCTTTTCGACCGCGCGGATATTGGCGATCGTCTCGCGATGGGTTTCGTGATCGCCATGGCTCATGTTGACGCGAAAGGCGTCGGCCCCTGCCTTGAGCAGCTTGGCGATGGTGTCCTGGTCGCGGCTGGCCGGGCCGAGCGTTGCGAGAATCTTGACCTTGCGCGTGCGCTTGATGCCGCGATGATGGGGGGAACGGCGCTGCGTTGTGCTGGGGGTGCTGACCACGTATCGACTGCCTCTTTCGGGAACGGGCTGTCATATGGCAAAGCAAAGCTTACAAACCAAGGACGATCGGCAGAAATATGAACGAAAGTGATCCGTTAGATACGCTCGACGATGCCGTGGCGGCAGCGGCCTTCCGCCGGCTGGTGCGTCACTTGCGCCAGCGGCACGATGCCCAGAACATCGATCTGATGGGGCTTTCGGGCTTTTGCCGGAACTGTCTGGCCGACTGGATTCGCGATGCCGGGTTCGCGGGCGATAAAGCGGAGGCGCGTGCCGTGATCCACGGTATGCCCTTCGACGAATGGAAAGCGAAATATCAGACCGAGGCCACGCCCGAGCAGATCGCGCGGATGGAAGCGAGCCTGAAGAAGAACGGCGGCACGCACTGATCGCGGTGCTGCCGGTGGTGCGTGAGGTGCACCCCTAAAAAGGCGGCGTGCCGAGCGCCGCCCTCCCACATTCGGGCGCCGTCCCCTTGGCGCCCGCCCCATGTGCTCGGGTAAATGTGTTTGGGTAAATTAGGTCTGGCAGGCCGCGCTCAGGCTTCCTTCCGGCGGCCGATACGGCGGCGGCCTATCACCGTCGCGGCTGCCGCGCCGAACAGGATCAGCATCGGCGGGGCCGGGACATCGGTGCCGCCCGTGCTGGTCGTGGTCGATCCGCCCGACGACGAACTCGACGAGGAAGACGAGCTGGACGACGAGGAACTGCTTGAGGAGGACGAACCGCCCGAGCTTGTCGAGGACGAGGAGCCCGAAGACGACGAGCCGCTTGAAGAGGAACCGCTGCTCGACGATTCGCCGCCCGAGGAACTGGAGGACGAACTCGACGAAGAGCTTGAGGACGAACTGGACGACGAGGAACTCGATGTGCTCGTCGAAACATTGCCCGAGCTGGTCGACGTCGTCGAAGTGACACCGCCGGTGGTGGTGGTCGAGGTCACGCCGCCGGTGGAGGTGGAGGAGGTCGACGTCACGCCTCCCGTGGTCGACGTGACGCCGCCGGTCGAGGACGAGGTGGATGTCGAGCCGCCGCTGGTGGTGGAGGTGATGACGATGTTGCCGCCGCTCGAACCGCCGCCGCCGAAGAAGCCGCCGAAGAAACCGCCGCCAAAGCCGCCGATCGATCCGCCGCCGATAACCACCGGCGTGCTGCTGCCGCCACCCTGGTAGGACGGGGGCGGAGCCGGCGGGATATAGGGCGGCGGGACCGGGACCATCGCCATCTCGGGCTGTTCGCAGCAGGTGCGCTTGATGATCCGGCGCGCGCGCTTGGTCGTGCGCGGCTTTTCCTTCCGGACGATCCGCTTGGCCTTCTTGACGGGCTGCGCCACTTTGGCCTGCTTCAGCTTGTGGTATTCGGTCGACGCCGACTGCGTCTCCGCCACGTGGACGGCGCCGCCACCAATGATCGCGCAGCCTGCCGCGCAGGCAGACAATTTCGCAAGGGCCATCCGAACCGACATAAGCGTTGCTCTCTGTTGTTTCCGCTTTTCACTCCCGTCTCGAAAACGGGTTGCGGGCATTACATACGCAGCAACAACGCAGAGTCCGGTTAACGGAACAACGGTGTTAACCGGGATTCGACTGTCCCGAAGTGAGAAATAGGGTTAATTAATCGCCCCGGAGTGATGGCTGTATCAAAACGGGACTTGTGCTGCCGTTATTTGTAAACGGGTCCGACACATTGTTTCGTGCTTTCAGCGTTCTGCATCCGGCCCGTCCGAATCGAACAAACCGCCTTGGGACGATCCCTGGGACGCTGCGGGCGATCCGGCAGGCGGCGTCATTCCGAGGTGCTTCCAGCCCCGTTCGTTGAGGCATCGCCCGCGCGCCGTGCGGGCCACCAGGCCAAGCTGGATCAGATAGGGCTCGATCACTTCCTCGATCGTGTCGCGCGGCTCGGAAAGGCCGGCGGCCAGCGTTTCCACGCCGACCGGGCCGCCTTTGTAGATATCGGCGATCATCCGCAGGTAGCGCCGGTCCTGCGCGTCGAGCCCGATCGAATCGACTTCCAGCCGGGTCAGCGAATCGTCGGCGATGGCGCGGGTTATGACATCGCTGCCCGCGACATGGGCGAAATCGCGCACGCGGCGCATCAGCCGCCCGGCCACGCGGGGGGTTCCGCGCGAGCGCCGCGCGATCTCGGTCGCCCCGCCCTTGTCCATGCCGATGCCGAGCAGCCCGGCGCCGCGCGTCACCACGTGTTCCAGCTCGGGCACGGTGTAGAACTGCAGGCGCACCGGGATGCCGAAACGGTCGCGCAGCGGCGTCTGCAGCAGGCCCTGCCGGGTGGTCGCGCCGATCAGCGTGAACGGCGGCAGGTCGATCCGCACCGAGCGCGCCGACGGCCCCTCGCCGATGATGAGATCGAGCGCGCGGTCTTCCATCGCCGGGTAGAGCACTTCCTCTACCACCGGATTGAGGCGGTGGATCTCGTCGATGAACAGCACGTCGCCATGTTCGAGATTGGTCAGCAGTGCGGCGAGATCACCCGCCTTGGCGATCACCGGGCCGCTGGTGGCGCGAAAGCCCACGCCCAGCTCGCGCGCGACGATCTGCGCCAGCGTGGTCTTGCCCAGCCCCGGCGGGCCGAAGAACAGCACATGGTCCATCGCTTCGCGCCGCGACTTCGCGCTTTCGATGAAGACACGCAGATTGTCCTTGGCCGCGGCCTGGCCGACGAATTCGGACAGGGTCTTGGGCCGCAGCGCCGCATCGGCGTCTTCGGCCTGGCGGGAGGAGGAGAGGATGGGGTTATCGGTCACGGGATGAGGACGTAGCCCTGCTGCTGGAGTTGGGCAAAGGCGTTCATCGCGGACAGCGACAGCTTCACGCCGGGGAGCAGGTCGCTCTTGGCGATCCCATTGGCGGCGGCGCTTTGTCCGCACAGGTAGATGGTGACGCCGTGGGCCAGCAGCTGTTCGACCAGCGGCGCGCTGGCATTGGGGTGGGCCGGGTCATGCCGGGCATAGGCCGCCGCATTGGTCAGGTTCCAGGTCGCCTTGCCGTGAACGACCAGCACGGCGTGGATGTTTTTTTCCGGCACTCCGGCGGCGACGTTCATGTTGATGAAGCGCGCCACGGAATCGAAGGTGCGCACGGTCTCGCCCGGCCCGGCTCCGTCCTTGGCGTTGAATATCACCTTGAGCTGTTCATCCGCCGGGATCGGCAGGTCGCTATCGACCCTGGCCACCTTGCCGTAATCGGTGAAGACCGGCCCGGCGGTGAAAGTGGGCGTGTCCTGCGCCATGGCCGGAGCGGCTGAAAGGATGGCCGCCGTGAGCATGGCCATGGTGAGAGTACGCATCGATTCCTGCTCCTTGCTATCCCGCAGCTTTCCGGAGAGCCACGCGGACGAGGTCGTTCAGCCCGGCATCTTCGCCCAGTTCGGCGATGGCATGGGCCACGGCGGCGCTGGCAATGGCGGGTTTGAAGCCGAGATTTTGCAGCGCCGAAACGGCATCGGCACCGGCCGCACCCGGCGTATCCGCCGCAGCGATCCCCGGCGTGCCGGGCACGGTGGCCATGCCGCCGGCCTTTTCCTTCAACTCGTTGACGATGCGGCCCGCGAGCTTGGGGCCAACCCCGTTGGCGCGCGCCACCATCGCCGCGTCGCCGCCCGCGCAGGCGCGCTGCAATTCTTCCGTGGTGAGCGCGGACAGGATCGCGAGCGCCACTTTGGAGCCCACGCCCTGCACCGCGGTCAGCAGCTTGAACCAGTCGCGCTCGGCGCCGCTGGCGAAGCCGATCAGACGCACGTCGCTTTCGGATACCTGCATTTCGGTGAAGACGGTCGCGCGGTCCCCCCGCACGCCCAGCGAGGACAGCGTGCGCGCCGAACAATGGACGAGGTAGCCGACGCCCGAAACGTCGATCACCGCCCAGTCGGCGCCGAAATCGTCGAGCGTGCCGGTCAGCTTTGCGATCATGGTTTGTTCTATGGCACAGGCGGGAGTCGGGCAAAAGGGGCGAAACGCGGTTCCTCCACGGCGGCAGTGGATGGCGCGATGGATGGCACAGCGGATGGCCCGGCAGATGACGAAGTGACAGGGCGGCCTTGGGCTTCTAGGAAATGCCCATGCAGGGGGTGTTGCAGCAACCGGACCGTGAGCGCCTGACCGGCGGCTGGATCGCAGCGATCGCGGTCGTCGTGCTGGCCGGTGTGGGGCTGCGTGTCGCGGGCTTTTCGCTTTACGACATCGGCTATTCCGACGAGCTGATGCAATATCTGGAGCAGGCGAACCGGCTTGTGACCGGGGCGGGCATCGTGCCCTGGGAAAGCCGGGAAGGGCTGCGCAATGCCCTGATCCCGCAAGTGCTGGTGCCTGCCGTGGCGCTGGGGCATGGACTGGCGCCGGGCACGCTGCTGCATGTCGCGCTGGCGCGGGCGCTGTTTCTGGCTCTGACCTTGATTGCCTTGCCGGCGGCATGGAAGCTTGGCGCGCTGCATTCGCGGGCTGCTGGCCTCGCCGCACTGACGGTGGCCGCGGTCTGGTGGGAAAGCGTGCTGTTTTCCGAATTCCTGCTGTCGGAAAGTCTGGGCGCGGCGCTGATGCTGGCGGGGGCCGCGTGGCTGCTCGATCCGGATGCGGGCCGCAGGCGGCTGATGCTCGCGGGCCTGCTGATCGGTCTCGCCGTGCTGGTTCGGTTGCAATATGCGGTGTTCGCGGCGGTGCTGCTGATCGCGGAGTTGTGGCTCGACCGGGGGCGCTGGGTGCAGGTTGTCGCAGGCGGCTTGATAGCGCTGGCGGTTGGCGCGGTGAGCGACCTTTGCGCCGGGCTCGTGCCGTTCTCCTGGGTTCTGGTGACGCTGCGGATGAATATCGGCGAAGGCATTGCGGCCCGCTTCGGCACCGCGCCGGCCACGGCTTACCTGCCGATGCTGGCAGAGCACTTGCTGCCGTTCGCCGTGCCGGCCGCCTTGGGTGCGTTCCTTGCCGGGGCGCGATACCGTCCCTTGCTGCTGGCGGCGCTGGCGAACCTGCTGGTGCACAGCGCGATCGCGCACAAGGAGTATCGTTTCATCTGGCTGACGACGTTCAGCCTGCTGCTGCTGGCGGCCGTGGTGTCGGTGCGTCTGGCCGGGTATTTGGCGGCACGGCGGGGATCGGCGGGCAGTCTGGGGCTACCGGCGGCGCTTCTGGTCTGTGCGCTGTGGACGGCGGCCTCGTTCTGGTCGGCCCGGGCCAGCGGCGGCGCGCGGGTCTATCGGGGCGGCGGCGCGGTGCCGGAAATGGCGGACAAGGCCGCGCGCGATCCGGCGATCTGCGGGGTGGCGGTGCCCTATGAATACAAGAGCCAGATCGTGCCCGCGCTGATGGCGGTGCCCAAGCCGTTGGCGCTGATCCCGGAAGGGGTGATGGACGGCAAGGCGCCGCTGCCGTTCGGGATCGTGACATCGGCCAATGCCCTGCTCCTGCGGCGCGATGCGCATGTTCCGGCGGGGTACGAGCGGATCGCCTGCCGCCCCGGCCATGATTTTCCGTGCCTTTATGTGCGCGCGGGGCAGTGCCGCATCGATCCGCGCTTCCGCTATCAGGAGATGATCCGCCGCGCTGGGCTGTAGATCGTGATCGTTTTACTTTGAGTCGTCATTGCGAGGCCCGCAGGGCCGCGGCAATCCAGCGTGCGGGAAATCCGCACCCCATCCGCTCGTCCTGAGCTTGTCGAAGGACGCTGGCGCTGCGCGAGGTCCAACACCCTTCGACAAGCTCAGGGTGAGCGGGCCTTGATTCAGATTTCTTGCATTTTGCGCTAAGCTCCAAGCGCTTAGCGGTGGCTGCCCAGCATGTTGGCGTGGGTGATCGCGACGGCGAGCGCATCGGAGGCATCCTCGCCCGCCAGCTTCACGCCCGGCAGCAGCACCTTGAGCATCGCCTGGATCTGCTTCTTGTCCGCCCCGCCGGTGCCGACCAGCGCCTTCTTGATGACTTTGGTCGGATATTCCGCCACCGGCATCCCGGCGCGGGCCAAGCTGAGCATGGCGACGCCGCGCGCCTGCCCCAGTTTCAGCGTCGACTGCGGGTTCACGTTGACGAAGACTTCCTCCACCGCGCCCGTGTCGGGGCGGTGGTGGAGGATGACGTCGGTCAGCGCCGCATCCAGTTCGACCAGCCGCTCGGCCATGCTGGCCTTGGCGTTGGTGCGGATCTGGCCGTTGGCCACGTGGCTGATCCGGCTGCCCGATTTGGCGACAACGCCCCAGCCGGTGCAGGTGAGGCCGGGATCGAGGCCGATGATGATCACGTGGAAATTCTCCCCGTTCGCTCCGATCGGGGGATTTGGGTCAGGCCGGAGCGAGAAGGGTCGTTGTCGAGAACCGGCGCGCAGCGTACTTTAGGTACGTGAGCACCGGAAGCGCAGAGAACGGCCCTTCGCAGCCCGGCATGGGCCAAATCAGCCCAGCTTCTCCATGACCTCGTCCGAGATCTCGTAGTTGCCCCAGACGGTCTGCACGTCGTCGTCGTCGTCGAGCGTGTCGACCAGCTTGAGCAGGGTGCTGGCGGTGCCTTCGTCGACATCGACCTTGAGGTTCGGACGCCAGGCCAGCTTCACGCCTTCGGCCTCGCCCAGCACCTTTTCGAGCTCGCGCGCGACTTCGTGCAGCGAATCGACCGAGACCCAGATCTGGTGGCTGCCGGGGTTCTCGTCGCCATCGCCCATGTCGCTTTCGACATCGTCCGCGCCCGCCTCGATCGCGGCTTCGAGGACCTTGTCCTCATCGCCCACGCTCGCGGGGTACTCGATCAGGCCGAGGCGTTCGAAGCCGTGGCTCACCGCGCCAGACGCGCCGAGGTTGCCGCCGTTCTTGGCGAAGGCAGTGCGCACGTTGGTGGCGGTGCGGTTGCGGTTGTCGGTCAGCGCCTCGACGATGATCGCGACGCCGCCGGGGCCATAGCCCTCGTAGCGCACTTCCTCGTAGTTCTCGCTATCGCCCTTGGTCGCCTTGTCGATCGCACGCTGGATGTTGTCCTTGGGCATCGACTGCGCCTTGGCGGCGTTGACCGCGGCGCGCAGGCGCGGGTTCATGTCCGGATCGGGCATACCCATCTTGGCCGCGACGGTGATTTCGCGGCTGAGCTTGCTGAACTGCGCCGAGCGCTTCTTGTCCTGCGCACCCTTGCGGTGCATGATGTTCTTGAATTTGGAATGGCCTGCCATGGGTCCGTTCGTTCTGCTGGTCTGGTTAGGATCGGGCGCCCTTACAACAAGCCTGTGCCCTAGAGCAACCGCTGCCACCACCCCACATCGTGCCAGGCACCGAGCTTGCGGCCGACCTCGCGGTAAATGCCGACGGGGGTGAAGCCCATTGCCTCGTGCAGGCCCACGCTGCCGGGGTTGGGCAGGGCGATCCCGGCGAAGGCGGCGTGCAGCCCCTTGTCCTTCAGCCGCGGCAGCAGCGCGGCGTAGAGCGCCCGGCCGATCCCCTGCCGCGCATGGGCGGGATCGACATAGACGGTGACGTCGCACGAAGAGGCATAGGCCGCGCGGGTGCGGTGGGGCGAGCCATAGGCGTACCCGGCCACCGCCCCATCGATTTCGGCGGCCAGCCATGCGTGCGACGCGCCGTAGTCCGCGATGCGCCGCGCCATTTCCGCGTCATCGGGGGCTTCGGTTTCGAAGCTGACCACGCTGCCGGTAACGAACGGCGCATAGATGGCCGCGCAGGCCGGGGCATCGGCGGGGGTTGCAGGGCGGATGTGCATGGGTTCAGCTTTTCCCGTGGCGGGAGGGCAACGCGCGCATGGCCAGCTTTTCCGGCGGCCCGTTCCACTCCGGATGATCGGCCGCCGCGGCACGCAGCGCGCGGCGGAAGCGCAGGATCTGGCCCAGGGTCGGCAGGCGCGGCGTGGCGGCGAGTTCCCAGTGGATGCCATTGATCGGATCGTCGAAGAACACGGCGTAGTAGCCGGGCGCATAGACGTCGTAGGCAGCAGGCGGCTCGGTTACTGCCAGCCCCTCGGGCACCAGGAACTCGCGGTGGAAGGCGTCAATCTCGCGCCGGTTGCGGGCCCACAAGGCGATATGGTGCACGCCGACGGGCCGGGCCGCGTGATCCAGCCTTGCGCCGCTCCTGGCGGGCTGGATGCCGATATAGCTGTGCGGCAGCGGAAAGCGCGCCATGTAGTAAGTGGAGCGGTAGCCGATATCGAGCGTCCAGAAGCTCTTGTAGCCGAGCCAGCCGAACATGCGGTCGTAGAAAGCGACCGAGCGCTCGTAGTCGAGCACCGAGAATTCGACGTGATGGACACCGCGCCAGCGCATCAGGCGGCGGCGTCGATGAGGGGGGCGATCATCGGGCTTGTCCTCGCTTCCAGTCTGACTCTAGGCCGGAAGCGAGGGCGCCCGCAAGCGGTCAGTCGATGCCGAGTGCGGCCTTGTAGGTGTCGAGGATCATGTCCATTTCGCGGCGGTCGTCGGGCTTCATCTTCCGCAGGCGCACGATCTGGCGCATGATCTTGACGTCGTAGCCGACGGCCTTGGCCTCGTTGTAGACGTCGCGGATATCGTCCGAGATGCCCTTCTTCTCTTCCTCAAGGCGCTCGACGCGCTCGATGAGAAGGCGCAGGCGATCGTCGGTGGTTTCGGCCATGGGGTACGTGCTCCGGTAAAATCGTGGTGAATCGGTTGGCCGCGCTGATAGCGAGGCTGCGGGATTCGGGCAAAGCCGCAGCTGTGGAAAGTGTCGCCGCCCGGTCAAGCCGGGCGACGCGCGTCCTTACGCGAACCAGCGCTTCTCGAACCAGAGTGCCAGATTGACCAGCGCGATCAGTACCGGGACTTCGACCAGCGGCCCGATCACCGCCGCGAAGGCGACCGGGGAGGCGAGGCCGAAGGCGGCGATGGCGACGGCGATGGCCAGCTCGAAATTGTTCGAGGCCGCCGTGAACGAGAGTGCCGCCGTGCGCGAATAGTCCGCGCCTGCCGCGCGCCCGCTGGCGAAGGCGAGCACGAACATCACCACGAAGAATATCACCAGCGGCACGCCCACCCGCACGGCGTCCATCGGCAGGGCGAGGATCTCGCCGCCCTTGAGGCTGAACATGGCGACGATGGTGAAGAGCAGCGCCACCAGCGTGACCGGGCTGATCGCGGGCAGGAAATGGCCTTCGTACCACTGCGCGCCGCGGGCGCGGATCAGCGTGGTGCGCACCAGGAACCCGGCCAGGAAGGGGACGCCCAGATAAGTCAGCACGGCCTTGGCGATGGTGCCGAAGGAAATGTCCACCACATGTGCCTCCAGCCCGAACACCGGCGGCAGCACCGTGAGGTAGAACCACGCATAGGGCACGTAGAATACGATCTGGAACAGCGAGTTGAACGCCACCAGCCCGGTCACGTATTCGGGGCTGCCCTTGGCGAGCTGGTTCCACACCAGCACCATGGCGATGCACGGGGCAATGCCGATCAGGATCAGGCCGGTCATGTACTCGGGCTTGTCGGGCAAGAGCAGCGCGGCGAGGCCGAACATGAAGGCGGGCGCGACGATCCAGCACAGCACGAACGACAGCGCGAGCAGCTTGCCGTCGCGGAACACTTGCCCCAGCGCTTCGTAGCGCACTTTGGCGAGCGGCGGGAACATCATCAGGATCAGGCCCACCGCGATCGGGATGCTGGTCGTTCCCACCGACATCGCGCCCAGCGTGGCCGGAACCGCGGGCACCAGCGCGCCGAGGGCGATGCCCAGCGCCATCGCGGCGAAGATCCAGACGGTCAGGAAGCGGTCGAGGAAGGACAGGCGCTTGGCGGGGGCCGCAGCCATCCTATCTGCTGTTATCGCTTGATTCACGCTGCACCTTCCATTGCGCCGATGCGGGCGAGTTCGCCCATCAGTTCCTTGTGATCCATGGTCTCGAACGGCAGTGCCAGCAGGGCGCGCACACGCAGCTCCAGCCAGTGCCAGGTCTGTTCGAAAGCGGCATCGACCTCCGCCTCATCGCCTTCCACGTCCGCGGGGTCGGGCAGGCCCCAGTGCGCTTTGAGCGGCGCGCCGGGGAACACCGGGCAGGCCTCCGCCGCCGCATTGCCGCATACGGTGATGGCAAGGTCGACCGGATCGGCGTCGGGGCCGCTGAAGAGATCCCAGCTCTTGGAACGGAAAGCCGAAGTGTCGATGCCCTTGCGGGCAAGCAGCCGCAGGGCGCCGGGGTGCGGCGTGCCTTTGGGCTTGCTGCCCGCGCTGCAGGCGGCGATCCGCGCGCCGCCCAGTTCGCGCAGCAGCGCTTCGCCGAGGATCGAGCGGGCCGAATTGCCGGTGCAGAGCACCAGAATGCGGAAAGGACGGTCAGTCACGGATGCCTCTTCAGCAGCAGGAGGTCTTGGCCGGAGCCGGCATTTGCGGTGCGCAGCAGGCATGGCCGGCGGCCTGCGTCGAGGCGAGACCGGCAAGGCCGGGGCTCTCGCCGTAGGAGGTGTGCTCGCCGGTGGTCAGGAAGGCTTCCCAGACGACCCCGTCCGGATCGGCGATCCAGCTCTTTTCGGACTTGGCATAACAGCAGGTGGTCGCGCCTTCCTCGATCACCGGGGCCTCGGCGGCCTTGAGGCGGCCATAGACTTCGGCGAGTTCGGCCTCGTCCTCGACCTGCACGCCGAGGTGTTCGATCCCCTTGGCGGCGCCGTCCTTCTGCGAAATCGCGAAGTTGATGCGCGGATCGTCGAGCATCCACTTGGCGTAGTCCGCCTTGGTGACGGCAGGCTCGGCGCCGAACAGGCCGGTGTAGAAGGCAATCGAGGCATCGAGGTCGGCAACCCCGACATGGACATGGAAACGCTTCATGCGACGTCCTTTCGCTGGGAAGAGGGGGAGGCGGCGGCCGGCGTGCAGCCGGTCTCGGCGGTGCAGGGAACGCCGCCGCAGCAGTTCTCGGTCATGTAGGCCATCAGCGCGTTCATCGCGGCAAAGTCGGCCGAATAGATGATCGAGCGGCTCTGGCGCTGTTGTTGCACCAGCCCGGCATGGGCGAGCTGGGAGAGGTGAAAGCTCATCGAAGAAGCCGGAACGCCGAGCGCTTCAGCCAGCGCACCGGCCGCCAGGCCTTCGGGCCCGGCCTGCACCAGCAGGCGATAGGCGGCAAGGCGGTGTTCCTGCGCCAGCGCGCCGAGCGCGCGGATGACGGTCTCTGCGTCCATGCTCTCATTCCGATGATTCGATAAATATCGAAATATCGAATTGCGAGAGTTCGGTCAATGGGGCGGAGGGGGCTGCGAGGCTGACTTTTGTCTGGCATGTGGTCAGTGCAATCGCGGGCGATCATTGACGGCTATCCGGTGTTGCCTGCGAAAAGGGGACGTT
>NZ_BCTX01000034.1 GCF_001590985.1 Novosphingobium naphthalenivorans NBRC 102051 | reverse complement strand
TTAAAGGCGGCCTTGTTCTGCCCGCCGACGCCGGCGATCTTCTGATGCAGGGCAGCCTGCCGCTCGGCCACTTCATCCGGTGCGCCGGTGCAACTGTCCGGCAGGCCGGCCACGCGCTCCCAATCGGGCAGCAGTTCCAGCGTGGTGCGCGGATCGGCTTCCCCGATGAGGTCAAGCGCGCGCGAATCGATCCGTGCGAATTCGGCCGCCAGCGCCAGCAGCAGCCGTGCGAAAGTCCCGTCCGGCGCGAAGTCCCACGCCGCCCCCTTGGGCAGCAGCTGCTTCATCTGCCGGGCATAGGCGGCATTGTCGCGCGGGGTGGAGGCCGTCCCGTAGGTCATGCGAAAGTCACGCTGCCCAGCGTCGGGATCTCGCCGGCATTGGCCGTGAAATCCTCGTCGGGAATATCGATCGCGTGCTGGAATTCGCCTTCAGCCAGGCTGATCGCCTCGCTCAGGCGGCTGAACCAGATCGTGCCGCCAGGCTCACCTTCACGGCTGAAGAAATCGGCCAGTTCCCCTTCGATCGCGGCACGCACTTCAGCCGTATCCGGACTGATGCGCAGCACGATGTCCTGAGGCGCGGGCGTGGGCGCGAAAACGTAAAGCTCGGCCGTCACTGGCCGCAATTCGTCGAGCGCGGCCTGCACCGCCGCCACGTCGGCCTCCAGCGGGAAGATGTCCTCACGATCGTCCATCACGAAAGCGAGACCGACCGTTCCGGCCCCCATCCATCCGCGATAAGGCCACGCGCGCGTCACGCCGGGCTGTTCCAGCGCCCAGGCGACATAGTCGTGTTCGGCGCCGCCCTGTGGCGACGTGCGGATACGATCGAGCAACCGCGCCAGCAGGCTGGCATCGGTTTCTTCTTCCGTCCCGGTGACGGTACTGGCCGAAACCGTGATCGTGGCATTGACCCCGGCGATCGCGCTCGACAGCGTCAGTTCATCGCCGGCATTAAGCGAAGCATCGGGTCCGGAATCAGCGGCCTCCAGCGAGAGCGTGGCCGTGCCACCCGCGATTGTTACGGCGGCCAGCACGGTATAAATCGACCCGTCGACACGCTGTGCTTCCGTTCCGGCCGGGATCGTCACACCGTTGGTTCCCGTCGCGGCAGCGCTGGCCGTGGCCGCTGTTGCAGCCTTGCGATCGATGCCCCAGATCGAGGCCCAGCGGGCAAGATACTCAGCCTCTGCCGTATCGGGCATCAGCTGCTTGGCCAGCCAGTCCAGATAGCCGTAGAGCCCGCTGGCCGTACCGCCGTGGACACGGGCCAGCACGTCCAGGACGGAATGGCGAAGAGCTGCATCGGCCCCCGGCAAACGCGTCTGGATATCGCTGCGGCCGCGCGCGATCAGTTCCGAGAGAGTGGGACGGATGAAAGTCATGTGAGCGAAGCCTCCCAGGTGAAGTCATACCGCTCGCGATCCGGGCCGTTCGGCCGGTAGATATCGACGCCCAGTGCCAGGCGGCGCTTGCCGCCTTCGACCACCTGCGATTCGACTTCCACGGCCACGCGCGAGGCGACACCATCGCGCACCAGATGACCCAGTGCTGCCTCTGTCGCCTGACGGGCCAGCTGGAGATTGGCAGTGGTCGCCTTAGCCCGGCCGAGCAGCCAGAGCAGCGAGCCGATCCGGTTGCGATCACTGGCGCTGCCGGCGTCGGGTCCAGCATCAGCCGCGAACTGATCGCCCCACCATCCGCGCCGATCATCACCTGCCTCGGGCAGTTCCGCGTCCTCGCTGGCGCGCGCATCGGTGAACAGCGAGATCAGGATCGTAGTGCGCAGACCATCGTCGGTGGCCAGCGCACCGCCGCTAAGCAGCAGGTCGGCCGAGACAGTCTCATCATTCCAGTTGAGGGCGAGATCAGTCATGCCGCCGTGACCTTGGCGCTGCCGGACAGGATCAGCCCGCTGACCAAATCCACACTATCGCCCACGCGCGCAATGGCTGCGCCGCCAGCGCCGCCGAGCTGCACATCGTCAGAATCGACCACTACACTCGCCGCTGTCACGGTCGCACTGGCTTCGGCAGTTACGCTCACATCGCCGCCCGCCTGCAGATCAGCATTGCCCTGCACGCAAAGCGATGCGTCGCCCGCAGCGGTGACAGTGATGTCCGCCACCGCCGTCACCTCGATCGCCGTGCGGCCCAGCTTGATCACGTTGCCCAGGTCATCGAACATTGCGACTTCGCCCTGTTCCAGTCCGGTCAGGCGGTAGCGGCGATCCTCCACTGCGATCACGATGCCATGGCTGCGCAATCCGGCGGGAAACACGCCCACGGCTTCCGCGCCCGGATGTGGGTGACTGGTAAAGCCATAGTTCTGCAGCCGCTCGGCGCCGTCCTGCACTTCGTCGGCCAGAAGCTCGATCTGCAGGGACTGGGCCTGCTGGGTATCGTCAATCAGCCGCACGATCGCGCGGCCAATCATGTTCCGGACACGGCCTGCCAGGGCATCCATCACGATGCGCTCTCCTCGGGCTCGGGAAGCTGGGTCCAGGCCTCGGGCGGAACCAGTCTCAGTTCGGTCATGCTGCCTTCTCTGCCATTGCGCGTGGTGCGCACGCTTTCGACCAGAAGATCGCCATCGACCTTGCAGCTGGGGATCTTGCACGCCGCGCGGGCGCCGGGTGCCCAGACCTTGCCCTCATCGGTCAGCCAGCCCGGCACCGTGACGGACAGCGGCTTGCCCCGGCCGGATCGGACCGCTGCTTCCCACTTCGCCCGCTTGACCAACGAGGCCGTATCCGACTGCTCCTCGCCGATCACCAGCAGCGGGCGGTAGCGCGTCACCTCGCTGTCGGCGGCCTCGCCCTTGACCTGCGAAACGGTCTTGCCGTGGCGGCTATTGTCTCCCGATGCCTGTCCCTTGACCACGTACTGGCTATAGCGGCCAGACATGTCGCTGGTCGCCTCGGCCGACTTCACGTTCACGCCTTCCTCGATCCGGCCGGTGCGTACACCGGTATCAGCGCTGCCGATCCGCACGGTGCCGTCTCCCGGCGAATAGGCAACGAGGCCGCGATAGCGCGCCATGCGCTCGATCGCGGCGAAGGCGCTTTCCCCCTGCTGCAGCGCGAACTTCTTGAAGGCGGCACCGGTATCGCCGCTGACCTCGATCGAGACGCCGAAGGGCGCCGCCAGCGCCTTCGCGATCGCTTCCAGTTTCTGGCCCGTCCACGATCCCGGCTTGTTGATGGCCGAGCAATCGACCAGGTCCATGGTCTTATCCCGTCCGCGCACGCGAATGCCGCGCCTTTCGGGGTCGATGAACCGCGTCACCGCGTCGATATAGCCCGTGATGAGCACCTCACCGCCCAGCAGCACCCGGCACGTGGCACCGTCCTCGATCGGCCAGTCCTCAGCACCGGTCCTGTCCTTGGTGGATAGGCTGAGATCGAAGCTGCCGACCATGGCGTCGATCGCGCGCTCGACGGTAATTTCGGTCCACCCGAAATAGCCCAGACCGCCGATCTCCAGCGCGACTTCATGATGTGGCAAGACGCTCATGAAGTCGCCTCTGCCGTCAGCAGTTCCAGCGAAACGCCGCCGGGTAGGAAACCGGGGTGCGGCACCTTGTTGCGATCGGCAATGCCGGCGGCGCGCTCTTCCAGGCTGGTCGCGGTGCGCCGGTCGGTGCGATAGAGCCTGTGCGCCAGAACCAGTGCCGGTTCGGTCTCCGCCAGCTCCAGCGCATAGACGCGGGCAAGGCTTACGCCCTGGGCGGCGATATCGGCGGCCAGCGCGCGGCGCAGTGCATCGTAGGTTTCGGCCGTGGCATCGTCGCCCCGATCGGCAGCGGCAAGCGCCAGCACATCGAGCCGGTCGCCGATCGCATCGCGGGTTTCGCGGGCATCGTCATAGCTGGCATATTCGATGGTGCTGGCCGCACGCACCAGCTCGGCCGCGCTGGCGACACGGAACAGGCGCAGCAGCGCCATGCGGTTCGTGGCCTCGATCACGCGCTGCGGCGTGCGCTGGGGGAACACCGGCTGGCTGGGCACCCAGTCGAGCATCATTTCCAGCGGCGCCAGGCGCGTGGACCGGCCGGAACTGTTTCCCAGCACGGAGACGGCCGAAACCAGACCGATCACCGAATGCGCCAGATTGAGCGGCGCTCGCATGAGGCTGGAGAGGTTGCCCGGCAGGTAATTGAGCGCGACGTTGAACGCCCGCAGCGCCGGTCCCACGCCGCCGCGCAGCCCGGCCGCGATCTGCGAGGCATCGGCCATGCCGCTGATCAGCTCCCCGGCGGCGTCTTCCACCCAGCCCGCCGCACCATCGATAGTGAAGTCTGCCGCGAAGGCATCGGGCGCCGCTGCCAGCGCCGCGTCCGCTTCGGCCGCGCCGGAGGCCCCGGCGGATACGGCCACGGGCGCTGGCGCAGGCTGCCCGGCTTCGATCAGCGTCAGCGAGAACCAGCCCACGCCGCCATCGTCGGTATTCTCGTGCTGGGTATAATCCAGCACCGCGACCATCATCTGCCCGAACCAGGGATGCACCAGCAGCCCGGTGCCCTCGGCCTCGACCGCGTCGAGCAGATCGTCGCGCCAGCTGGTGTAATCGCTGCCGATCACATGGCATTCGATCGCGAACTCGCGGGCGCGGCGGCCGAGATCCTCGATCACCGGTTCATCGCGCCGGGGCATCTCGTTCACCGCCACACGCCGCCCGCCACGCCGCTCATGGCTCTGGGTGCGGAAGGTGACGCCGCGAAAGCTGCCCTGCTGATACTCGTCACGCCATGCCATTACGCGGGTGCTCCCATGATCTTGCCGACGCGGGCATTGATGGGCACGTCACGGTTCGCGGTCTGCACCCGCTCGACACGGGCGGTGCCAGGGCCCTGCACCTTGACGTTGATATCCAGCGCGCCGCCGACCTTGGTGGGGGTGGCCGACTGCTGTCCGATACGCAGACCGCGCTGATAGGGCGTTTCCTTGCTCTTGTTCGGCCAACTGGGCTGCACGCCTTTGGGAATATCCCGGCCGCCGGGCGTAACCCGATAGGTATTGCCCTTGCGCGCGGCCTCCTCGGCATCCTTCCGGCCGCTGTCGGTCAGCGGGCCATACTGGCGCTCGATCGCCTTGCGCCGGCGCCGGGCATCATCCTTGGCCTGGCGGGAAGAGAACCAGCCCTGTTCGGTGTTTTCCGCCATCGCCGCAGCACGGGTCGCCTGCCACCGCATGTACTTGTCTACGGCCTGGCCGAACAATGCGACCAGTTGCGTCATCGCCACCAGCGCCGAGCCGAGGCCCCGTCCGACGGCTGCCCAGTCGGTTTCCTCGGCAAACCTCACGCCCCAGTCGAAGGCCTGCTCCAGTTTGTCGGAAATGCGCTCCGCCCAGGCCTTCATCCGATTGTCTTTCGACATGGCATCGAGCCGCCCGCGCCATTCGTCGAGCTTGCGCTTCACGCGGTCGTAAATACCCGCGTCCGCGACCATCAGTTGAAACTTCGACCACAGGTCTTTCAAGTTGCTGATGATGCCAAACAGCGTCTTCGACTGACGAAGCATACCGCCGCCGAAGCGATCCGAAAAAATGCCGGTGATCGTCTTTTCGATCTCGTCGCCGGTCGCCTTGACCGTGCGCTGGATGTCCTTGCCGTTCTTCCGGTAAGTGAACGTCACCTTGTCTCCGGCCTTGCTGGCACGGATACCGAATTCCTTCAGGCGCTCGTATTCCCCGGTAACGGCATCGGCCAGCGCCTCAACGGCCTGCATCAGATCCTTGCTCATGCCCGATGCGCCGTCTCCGAGCGATTCCAGCGAGCCGTTCAAAGGATCGATGCCATAGGCCTTGAGCGCGACGAAGGCTTCCATTACCTGATCGAGTTCATAGGGTGTCGTCTGGGCGAAATTCTGCACCCAGCGCATGGCCTTGCGGGCTTTTCCCGAGGAGCCCTCCATGCCTTCCAGCATGATCTGGTACTGCTCGAACTGGCCGCCCTTCTTGAACATGTCGAAGATGGACCATCCGGCGAAGGCACTCGCGCCGGCCGCTCCCCATTTCGCAAGGCCAAGTGCCTTGCCGCCAATCCAGCGCAGGCCAGACCCGGCCGCGCGTCCGGCACGCTCCAGCAGCTTCAATTTGGCGATCCCGCGATTGAGGCTGACGACGAACCGGTCTGCCTGCATCCGCGCTGCGCGAAAGAATGTGCCCAGGGCCACTCGCCGCAGGCGTTGGGCACGGCGCTGGTAATGCTCCAGCGAACGCGCTCCGGTCTCGATATCGCGCGCGTTACTCCGGACTTCACGGCCCCATTTTCGCACACCGGCAATCAGGCGCTCGTATGTGCTCCGGATGCGCTTCGCCGGGGCTGTTGCCCGGTCTACCGCCTCCAGAATGAACGAGAACTTGAGTGCCATGGCTACTCGCTACCTTCGCCGTCTTCATCGCCGTCAGCGTCTTCGCCGCTCAAACGGGCGGCCTGACGCAACCACATTTCCGCCTCGGTCCAGTCCATTTTCCAGATCTCGCGAGGCGGGAAATGGAAGGTGGCCGCGATCAGTCCGAGGCAGTCTTCCCAGTTGTCCGGCCACCCTTCTCGGGCGGCGACACAAGCTCCCCCAGCGCGTCGAAGTCCTCTCCGTCGAGGTTAGCGACTTCGATATCGTCGAGTTTCACCACGCGCTTGATCAGCGCGGTCACGCTGGCGATGGGCTTGCCGTCGAACTGGTCGAAGACGAGCAAGTCCTTGGCCTTGGGGCGGCGGACCATCACGACCGATCCGGCAGGGCGAAGGATTTCTTCCCTCTCCTCCTTGGTCTCGGGATCGCGGGTCTCCAGCACGATGTCGTGCTTCAGCGTGTAGGGCTGCTGGCGCGCGCTCACAGCACTTCCTCCGCCGGATCGGACTGGAAGACGACCTTGGCCTTGCCGTCCTGGCCGAAGCTGATCACATCAGCGACATAGGCATTACGCATGATCCATTGCGTGCCGATATCGGTATCGAGGATCACGGTAGCATCATCGATCGAGCGGATAGCGGAAAGGCTGACACCGGCTTTGTAGAGCAGCGATGTGTCCAGCTTGGCCGGGTTGGTCGTCTCCTTGAAGGCCCCGGCCTCGTAGTCACCGGATACGCCCTCGCGCGAAGGGCCGCCGATATCCATCGTGCTTTCGCCCGAGGTGGAATAGGTTGTGCCGTCGATAACGACCTTGGCCTGGCCGACGACTTTATTCTTGTTGGCCATTTCTCAGGCTCCTTTCAGAAGGGTTTCACGCGGCTCTCAGGACCGGCTTAGAGCCGGAACTGGATCGCAGCGGCGAAGCTGCGGAACTGGTTGACGATGTCGGGCGGCACCAGCGCATTCACGCGGTTCACGTCGGTGGTGGAACGCTCGACGATCAGGTCGGTGATGAACTGATCGAGGTTCTCGACCAGCCCGGCGTCTTCCCATTCGCGAAACAGCGCGATGATCTCGGCCCGGATGATCTTGGGCGTTACGATCGCCTGCCCGGCGCCGAAGCGGGTGCCGTCATCGGCCAGCTTCATGCGCGGGAACTTCTGCGCGATACGGGTGCGCAGGCTGGCGCGCAGATAGCCCAGCGTCGTCACCGTCTCCAGATCGAGCCAGGCCACGTCCTCCAGCCCGAAGGCATCGGTCTGGTACGTCGTGATCGAACGCTCGATCCGGCAGGTTCCCGAAGTGTCGGGCGCGAAGGTCGCGATCCCGTCGTGCAGCAGCGCCTCGCGCTGGGCGCCGGTGAACTGGTCTTCCACCCTGGGGGCGACCAGTCCGGTCAGCTGCAGTGTCTGGGTCGGCCGGGCCGGATCGATCGCGGTGTAATAGCCGCAGACCGCGCCATAGATCGCCGCGGCTTCTGCCGGCCAGCTGGGCGAAAGGCCCGTGCCCAGGATCGTCAGCAGTTCCGAATTGAGCGCAGCGCCGAACGCGGCCAGCGTGCCCTGGGTGCCGGGCTTGGCGCAATAGGCCACGCTTTCCAGCATCCGCGCCTCGCCCCAGCGGTCATCCAGCTCGGCCTTGATCTTGGCGGCGGTGGCCGCATCAATCAGGCCGAACACCATGGTGCGAAAAGGCTGGTCGCCGATCACCGCCCACACGTCGTCGACGTCGGGATCGCCCGCGCCGCCCGCCATGCCCACGATCGCCAGGCCCACGCCGGCCGGAAGCGCCTCGCCCGCATAGTGGCTGTGGCGCACGTCGATCTCGTTGCCCGCCGCGCCCTTGTTGCGCGCGGTCAGCGTGACGACGTGATCGTTGGGGGCATCACCCACGGCGGCAGTTACCGGAAGGTCCGCCGCCGCGGTCACGGCGGCGGCGATCGCGGCGGCGATGGTCACGGCGGCGGCGGCATTGGCCACCGTCACCGGAATACGCACGCCCGCGATCATCAGCGCGATATCACCCGCAGCCGTGGCGGGGCCGGTCACCGTCAGCGTGGAAGTCGCGGCGGTGGCACCCTCAGCATCGTCCAGCCCGATCGCCACCACTTCGCTGTAGCGGTCCACGTTCTTGTAGGCGGCGGCCATGCGCGCCAGCATCGAGCCCCGGCCGAACAGGCCCACGGCCTGGTTGGGCTCGACCACCGGCTGCAGCGTGAGGGCATCGGCGCTGCCGGTGGCAAGCATCTGCCCGATCAGCAGCACGCGGTTCTCGATCGGCGGCAGGCCGGAAACGGCACGGCTCGAATCGAATTCGATATGCTGGCCGGGCGTGCGGATATCCGCCGGGATGGTGTTGAAAGAGATCATGCGGACGGGCTCCCTTCACCGGACGCGGTCTTGCTCCGGGATTTGGTCTGGGTTTTGGAAACGGGAACGGCCTCGATGTCGCCGGCGGCCAGCAGGCGGCGCCAGTAGCGGTCGAGCGCGATGGCCTCTCCGGCAGCGGCCAGCGGCATGCCATCGGGCTTGAGCGCGCGGCGCCCTTCGGCGGGGCGGTAAAGCGTAGTGAGGGGCATTATTGTGGGACCTCCACCAGATCGGACGCGTCGGGACTGGCCGAGGGCAGCGGCAGGGCGACGTTGCCGTGGGCGGGAATATCCCAGTCCGCGTGGAACGACTTGAAGTCGCCCGGATTGCCGCTGGTGAAGCTGCCGAACACCGCCCGGCACTCCAGCTCGATCGCCACCAGCGAAAGGGCCTGCTTCTTCATCTGCGGCGTGCGGTTGACCAGGCGCCCGCCCGTCACCGAAATCGCCTTTTGCAGGGCAATGTCTTCGTTCACGGCCGAAAGATCATTGTCCGAAAGCAGCGCGATCGCGTCGATCGCCAGTTGATAGCTGCCCGGCTGGCCACCGTCGCCATGGCGTGTCTGCTGCTCGTTCCGCAGGTTCTGGGTGCCTACCACCAGCGCATAGCGAAGGCGTGCGGACGGGCCGCTGTCATCGCCCGCGTCCTGGAACTGATCCATGCCCAGGAACGCCACCCAGGCGGCGGGCGTGCGCAAGTTGGGAACGCTCTCCAGATACTGCTCGAATTCGTCGGGGAAGGTATCCCGCTCCACGTATTTATAGCCGAGCACATCGGCGTCGCCCGCTGCCTTCAGCACCGCCAGGATGCCCAGCTCGATCGCCGCGATCATGCCTGCCACCGCTTCGGCAGCAGCCGTTCCAGCCGGCTCCACAGGCCGATATGATCGAGCAGAGGATTGAGCCAGGTCGTGAGCACGCAATAGCAGCGATCGTGCGGCGCGGCATGGTGGCGCGCATGGTGGCCGCGCGGCTGCATCAGCCCGATCGCGCGCAGCATATGCGCGATCGTCGGCGCCCGGTCTGGGCAATGCGACCAGAAGTGGAACTCATTGGCCAGTGCGCCGAAGACAAAGGCCATGGCCAGCCATATCGAGGGTCCGGAGACCGCAAGCAGGGGAAGCCCGATCAACCCGGCCGCGACGGCGCATGTCCAGTTGCGCGACAAGAACCCGCTGCGCGTAAAGGCCAGTGGCTGTTCATGGTGCAGCCGATTCGGCGCGATCACCAGCGGCCCAAGCACCGGCCAGCTTTCGCGGCCATAGCGGTCTTCCAGCCAGTGAAAGACACCGGTCAGGAAATCGGCGAGCAGCAGCCCGGCGAGCGCCTGGAGGATAAGCGAAAGCACAGTCATCTGCGCCGCCCCAGCGGGATAGCGATAGTGAAGGCGAAGGCCACCATGATCGTCAAAGGTGCTACGAGCATTGCCAGAACCGTAAACGTCAGGTCCGATTTCCACTGGCGATTGCGAAAGTAGTTAAAGGCCCTCAGCGCTACGTGGAACACGATGAAAGCGCAGAAGATCCATCCCAACACGAGTTCGGCAATCTGGCTCATGCCTCCGGTCCCCATGCATCGCGGGCATAGTCCTCAGCCTGCGCGAGCAGCTCGGCCTCGTCTTCGGACGACAGACCGAGGAACTGGCGCTGCGGCATGTGCATCGCGCGTTCGAAGCTCTGCACGGTGAAGGTAATGGGCGCGCGCAGCGGGCGGCCAAAGGCTTCGTCGATCGTGCGGCTATGGGTGGGCACGGTCACAGTGCCGTCGAAACCGTCATTGTGAACCCCGGCATAGACCTTGTTGGTGCCGGTCTCGACGCGGGTGGAGCTGGCGATCGAATGCATCGAGCTGCGTAGCTGGGCGCTGAGCGTCAGTGTCTTCCCGCCGTGTTTCTTTACGCGCTGGGATCGCTCCCATTTCGACCCGTTTGGCGCCGTCTCCGTATCGAAACGATCGGTCACGCCGCTTTCGAGCGTCAGGCCAAAGCCTTCCATCAGTGGCGTCAGGTCGCCGAACGCCTCGACCAGGCCGCCCAGGGCCAGCTCGATGCGATGGTCGCCAGCGGCGGTCAGCTGGAATGCCGCGCCCGCCATGTCAGTATCCTTCCAGGCTGGTGCGCGAGAGGCGCTGGGGATCGCTGGTGATCCGGATCTGGCCGGGACGCGGCGCGGCTTCCTCGGTGCCGCTGTCCAGCTTGATCACGCCCTTGGAGATGTCCTCCAGACGCCGAACCGCATCCTTGCGGCGCATTAGCACCCATTCGGGCGGATCGGAGCGCCACAGGAGCGAAAAGGCATAGTCGCAGGCAATGTCGGTCAGCAGCGCATTGCCCGCCAGCGCCGCCGCATCGCCGTGTCGCGCGGCGACATAGCTGATGATCAGCGCATCGGCGCTGGAGAGCTTGTCCTCGATGACGCTGGCGACGATCGCGCCGGTGTTCCCGGCGTCGCTGAGCTGGATGAGGTCGCGCTCCTCGAAACGGGCCTGCATGGCTGCAAGATCGGCGAAGAGGGGCACGGCGCAGTCATCCTTTCGTCAGAGGTCAAAAGAGGGCGGGCGGCGGTTCGGAATGGCTGAAAGGCCCCCGCCGCCCGCAAGGTTCACATGAGGCAAGGCAGCAAGGGGCCTTACTTCACAGTCGCATCGGTGGCCTTGGCCCTGCCGCGCGGCTTCGCGGGCGTGGCTTCGGCCGTGTTCTGTTCGTCCGCACCGGCCTTCCGATCGGCTGCCGGTTCGTCCGCCACCTGGCGGGAATGCGCAGAACCATCCGCCGAAGACGGTTCTGTCCCAGGGGGGGTAAGCGATGCATCTTCACTGTCCGATGCATCCCCCGAAGCGCCCGGCGCGCCAGAGGCCGATGCATCGCCCTCCGCGTTGCCAGTCGCCCCGCTGGGAGGCTGCAATTCTGTTTCATCATCGCCCGAGGAGAGCAGCTGCTCGAGCAAGGCGTTGGCCTCGGCCTTTTCCTCGTCCGGGGCAGTCGCCGATTTCTGCGCGGCGACGAACGTGCGCAGCGCGTCGGCTTCCTCGGTAGTAAGCCGCTGCTCGCTGCCATCGGCCTGCACCAGCACGACATCGAGAACGGGATCGCCTACGAGGGCGAGCAGCTTCTCGATCGCGGCGATCTCGTCCTGCCCGAAGGCTTCGCGCTGAAGCTCTTTGACCTCGCGAGTGAAGGCGAACCCAGCCCTGCGGCGCAGAGGCCGCTGCGATTTGACGCGGACGTACATCAGGCGAGCCATGGCGACACCTTGAGCTGCACAGTGCCTTTCCAGACGTTCGAAGCGCCGTTCTCGTCTTTGTCGGCGTTGGTGATCTGCAAGCCCTTCTCGCGATAGACCGGCGGAACCAGCAGAACTTTCGGTGTGGTTCCCAGCGGCCTGTCGTAATCGCCCAACTGACCTTCCATCATCGCGAACAGCGCCGCGAAATTGGCCGTGGTCAACTCGGCTTTCGATGCAAAGCATAGCTGCCACAGGCCGAAGCCTACGTTGTACCGTGCATCGACGCCGTAGTGATATTCCTTGCGGTAAAAGACGTTGTCGTCGTCCGGCTTGTCCTTGGACATGAACATGGGTTTCTGCCGATCCTGAAACACGATCGGCATGACCTCATGGGCGGTGTCCAAGAGGAACCAAGGCGCAAACGCTCCATCGACGAAATTGGCTTTGGACTGCGGATCGCCGTTCGCATCGAGGACGGCATGGTCAGTGTCGAAGAAATACTGGCCATCATAGCACTCGGTGGCGAACCCGTCCTTCAACAGGCCGTAAGCAAGCTTGGGCGGGTGCGCAGCAGTCGCGCGGCCCATCGCCCGGAATTTGGTCGTATAGAGACCAAGATTGTCGTCCAGGATATCGTTGCGCTTGACGCCAACGGTCTGTTCCCAATCCTTGTTCTTGATCGTGTAACCGTGACCTTCGAACTGGTTGATGACGCGGTCACCGATCCATTCGCGCATGTCGGGCACTTCGCCAAGCCAACCGTACTCGTTCTGCGAGGTCGTGCTGGTTACGGTCATGGCGATGTCGTCGATCGACGTGTCGGCAACGAGGCCGACGCCTGATTGATAGGCGGTCTTGAAGGCCGTGCCGAGCGTCTGCAACACTCCAGGAGTGATTTTCATGTCGTGAGTTCCTCTGTTCCCGGCCTCAGCCGATCTTCACCCAGACGCCCTGGGCATCGACATCGACGATCTTGCCCGCCGCCGAGCGGGTACCCGTTCCGTCCGTCTTGGCGACGGTCTGGTCATCGACGATGTAGGCAGTGTCCCCGATCTCGGCGGCGGTGATGGCATCGGCAGCAGCCGAGTTGGCGAACTGGAATGTGCCGCGCTTGACTTCGACAGTCAGATCGCCATCCGCCCCCGCCGAATTGTCGACTGACTGCAGCGCAATACCATCAGCGGTCAGCGTGGTCGCGGTCGCACCGGGCGTCGCGAACCCAGTCGCTGACAGGCATACCAACGCCCCTTCGTGAATGATCTTGGTCGCGGCTACACCGCGCCCAAAGGTTGTGCCGTCTCGTTCCTTGGTGAGGCGAGCTTCGGTAAGTGCGGCCATCAGAGCGCCTCCTCTTCGTCGCGGGTTTTGAGGAAGTCCTCCTTGGTCATCCCCATGGCGGCGCAGATCTCGGCTTCTTCCTCGGTCAGCTTGCCCTTCTCGGCTGCAGGCGGCTCACCCTTCACGGTGGACTTCGCCCCCTCGAAAGCAGGCGCTGTATCGAGGAAGCTCTGCAGCTCGCCGATATCGCGCTTGCCGAGCTTGATGGCCCAGTCGCGCATTGCCGGGGTCAGCTTGGGCGCATCGCCACTGCTGGCAGCATCGACCATGGCGAGGACGCGATCCTCGTCCAGCTTGTCCACGCGCCCCTTGAGTTCGTCGAAGCCCGCCTTGGGCACCCACTTGCGCGGATCGGGCTCGCCCGCCTTCGCGCCTTCGACGGCGGTGCCCACGGCGGCCAGCACGGCTTCGCCATCGGCGTCGGCGCCCAGGCCGAGCGTGGCGCGGGCGCTGGCGAGAACGGTCTCACCGGCCTGCGCCTTGTCCTTGAGCCCGCCGATCGCGGCGAGCACTTCGGCCTCACCGGCATTCGCCGACAGGGCCAGCGCCGTTACAAGCGGCGCCAGTGCAATCTGGGTCATCGGTTCACTTTCTCCTGAAGCGCCGCCCTGGGCGGACGCGAGAGCGGGAAGATCGAGGTTGGGGGAATTGGTCAGCCCGGCATTGCGGATGCGCGTGATCCGGCCGGTTTCGGGGTGCCGGAAGAACCACGGGGAGTGGTACCGGTATTCCTTGTTTTCGATGGCGGCGGCGGCCATCTCGGTCCATTCGACATCGGCCCAGATGCCATCGGCCTCGGCCGTGAGAGTACCGGTCTTGATCCACCCGGAAGCCCTGGCGGTGCCGCCCACACCGGGCACGGCGGCGAGCGCGGACTGATGATCGTAATCGACCATCATGTCGTTCCCGCCGTAATAGTCGCGGGTGGCGGCGATCACCTGTTCGGCATGCGTGCCCGGCTCCAGCACATAGGGACCGCGACCGTCACGCCCCCGGTACGTGCCGTAGGGCAGCAGCTTCATCCGCCGGGGCGCCTTGCCCTGCGCGTCGAGTTCGATCGCGCTGGCAATCGTGCTGCCTTCGATTTCGGAGAGTGCGGGCTGCGTCATGCCCGCTGGGTAGCGTGGTGCCGGAAGGGACTGTTACCTGCGCGGGCGCATCATGACCGGCAATCGCTCGGCGGGCTATGACTGCGCCTGCTTACCCGGGCTGAGATCGATTCGACAATAGCCGAACGAAATCCTAATTGGCCAACCTGTCAGACGCATTGAGGATAGCGACCATGCAACCGACCATCAAACTGGGGGAACTTATCGCAGTGCTCAAGGCGCTGGAAGCCAAAGCCGGTGCGGCGACGCCGGTGGTCGTTGAAGATTATTACGAAGGTACACTTCTGGCCTTGGATTGTGAGATGATCTCCGTTGAACAGAAGGACGGTGTCAACGATGGAAGATCCTTCGTGCTGATAGAACCGTTTCAATTGTTCGACGCTGGTTGAGCTTTCCGGACAACCAGCCGATCCTTCAGCCCGCGCGCCGGGCCTGCCTGCCAGCGCCAGAAGGCGCCGCCTATGTCGACCACGCCCGCCGCCGACTTGTAGCGGCGCACCAGCATCGCCCGGCCGTCCTGCCCCGTCACCCAGACCCAGCCGATCGTATCGGGCTCGCGCAGCACTTGCGCCGCCATGCCGAGCGAGCGCGCCTGGGCGGCGTCCAGCGGCACCATCGCCCCATCCGCACCGCGCAGCAGCCCGGCCGAGATCGCCAGCGGCCACCCGGCCGGATCGGTCCACACCGTGCCCTTCACGGCGGCGGCGCGCGTGTTCATCCCAAAGGCCGCAAAGAAGGTTCTCAGCGGTGCATAAGCGTCTTCTGAGAGAATTGCCTGCAGCTCGCCCGCGTCGCCGGACATCTTGCCGAGGCGCGGCGCCGGGGTGAGCCCGTCCAGCGGGGCCTTGCCGACGTTGTAGCTCCAGCCCGGATCGATGCCCTGTTCCAGCCGGGTGACTTCGCCGGTGCGCCGGTTGACGTATTCGCGCTCGGGGAACTTGCGCGGCTCGGTCACGGTCCAGCCCTTTCGCGCCATCATCCGCAGGTTGAGCGATTGCGTATCGCAGCGGCAACCCCAGCCGCAGGGCGGATTATGCGTTTCCCACCAGGGATCATCGACGAGCAGGATCGTGCCGTGCCAGTCATGGTGCTGCGGCCGTTCGCGTCCGTCCATCACGGAGACGTAGCGCAGGTAGGGCAGCGTCTTCTTCGCGCGCTCGATGCGCTGCCACTTGCCCGCTGCATAGCTGGTGCGCAGGTTCGTCTCGTAGATCGTGCGCAGCCGGGCCGGGCTGCCCAGCTGCACCACCTTCGTTTCCCCCGTTGCGGGATCTTCCTGCAGCGCCTTGCCCCACCACCCGCGTGCCTGCAGCCGGGGGCGCAGCGCCTTGGTGAAATCGCGCAGCGTGGTGCCTTCGGCCAGGGCCTTGTCCACCTCGGCCCGGATATCCTCCAGCAGATCGCGGCTCATCGCCTTGGCGACGGTGAAGGCGCGGGCATGTTCTTCCTGCCACACGTCCTGCCAGTCGAAGCCGATCACATAGCCCTTGGCACGGAACCAGGCGATGGCCTCCTTGGGATCGAGGCGCGGGAGCGGTTCGTCAGCCATCAACGAACCTCGTTGCCGTACCGGTCGATGAAGCGCGCGGCGTGGAAATCTCCGTCATCACAGTCCGGGCAGATGATCTCGCACACCGTTGCTTCGGGCGGATCGTCATCGAGCCGCGCGGTACGCATCGTCTCGCCGCAGTCCGGACAACGCAATTCTATCAGCGGATCAAGCGACTTGTAGCGATTGACTGCCATCAGGGTGCCTCCGCTCCGGCGACGATCAGCGGCAGGGTTCCGGCCGCATCGGTGGTCAGCGCGGCGCCGGCGGCGTTGCCCGCGATCCCGGTCGCCAGCGTCCACACTTTCCCGCGCAGCCGGACATAGCCGCCGAGATTGGCACGAAAGCCGGTGATCACGCCGATTTCCAGATGATGCCCTTGCTGGCTTAGCAGCCCGTCGATCAGCGCGGGCGCATTGCGCGTGTACCAGGCGCGGCGCTCGACCGCCCAGGGATCGACGCCCAGCGCCACGAAGGCATGAAACACGGTGGCCTCACGGTCGACCGGCCGGGGGCCAGCCACCATCGCCTCGGGCAGCATCAGCGGATCGATGGCGATCCGGTCCTGCGTGCCCAGATCAGACCCGGCCGTCATCAGCAGCCCACGCGCGCTGCCGGTGCCATCGTGATCGAAGCGCGGCGCATCCACCGCCGCCGTCTGCGCCGCCCCGGCCGCGTCGGTATAGACTGCCGCCTCCGACCGGCTGAAGGTGAAGGCGATGCTCAGATCGTCCTGGTGCAGATCACCGGCGGCCACGCGTCACCCCGCATTCTTGCCGGGCTTCGCCTCGCCCGAGATCCGCGCCGCGAACAGACCGCGTGCCAGCGCCTCGGTGAACACCGCCGGGTCCATGCCGTCCATCGCTTCAGCCAGGCGCGATTGCAGCTCACCCAGCGTCTCGCAACCGGCGATCAGCGCATCCACCGGATCGAGCAGCGGCGTCACCATGGCTTCCCAGTCGCCCAGCGCCTCGTCCGTGGTCAGCGCCAGGGCATCGGGCTGGCGTTCCTGCAACGCTGCGGACTGCGATTGCAGGGTTCCGGTCTCGCCCGGACTTGCCGCTGTCGTCGATTTAAGAGGGTTTAAGAGGGCAGGCGCGGGATTTTTGGCGGGCACCGCCCCCGCAGGCGCCCCAGCGGCCTCCTGAGGCGAATTTACGCCACCCGGTTTCAGCGCCGTCTCATCACTCTTCGCGGCGGGCAGCCCGGCGCGTTCGCGCATCTCCTCGCCATCGATTTTGACGCCAAGGTTCGTGAGCTTCTCGGCGCTCTCGATCGAGAGCTTGATGTCCTCCTCGTCGGGACGGCCGATCTTGAGCCGGGGATACTTCTCGCGCGGTCCCCGGTTGAGCATGACGATTGGCACGACGGCATCGCGGTTGAGCGTGGCGGCGAGCAGCTTGGCATCGGCGCGCTCGATCGTCTCCGCCACCTTGCTATGGCTGTCCGCCTGCCCGGAACCGAGCCCGCCCGCCTTGGCATCCGTGGTGCTGGTCTGGCCGAGCACTGCCTTGGAAAGCTGCTCGTCGATGTACTCGGCGTGGCTCTTCCACAGGTCGTTCGGCGCGGTGCCCGCCTTGCGGTCCACGAAGTCCACGCTCATGGTTTCGGGGAAGGCTGCCGCCGCGTCGCTGCCCAGTTCCCACAGCGCGCGGTAGAGGATCGCCTTGTTCTCCTCGCTTTCGTTCGGGCCGTACTTGCCGATGCGCAAGGGCTGGCCATAGCGTTCCAGGAACGTCACCCAGTCCTTGATCGCGAAGTTCTTGAACATGTAGCCCCAGGCCGCGATCCGCGCGAGACCGCCGCGTACCGGCAGGCCGGACTTGCTGGGATGAGCGTGCACGATGAACTTGCCAGCGGGCAGCGGCGTATCGGTCCCGGTTCCGTCCGGCCCGCCGCGCAGCAGCAGTTCCTCGCCGGTATCATCATCGAACTTGAACCAGCGCGGATCGCGCCACTTGAGCGCGCGGGGCATCCAGCTCTTCGGCTTCATGTCCCACAGGATTTCGGTGGCGGACACGCCCTTGCCGATCGCATCGAGGATGTCGAACAGCTCGGTTTCCAGCATGTCGCGATCGAGCCAGTCCTCGATCAGCTTGGCATCTTCCTTGGCCTGGACGCTGTCGTCAGCCGGTTCCACCTCGATTGGCAGCTGCGCGACGGCCAGCTTACGGGTACGCAGCAGCGCCAGATAGTGGAGATCCTTCTCCTCCATCTCCTCGGCCAGCTCGTAATAGGCCGTGGCATCGCCTTGCTCGGCCGAGCGCAGCAGCTGCGCCAGACGGCCGGGCGTGAGGCCCTGCGCCGGGTGGCCTGACTGGATCGTGCGGATCGATGCGCGCGAGGGCTTGGCGATCTCGCCGCCCAGGCTCTCGCGCGTGAGCGGCCGGCCATCGGGCAGGACAAGGGCGGGCGGGTTAGCCATTGGCGCTGGCCTCATAGTCGATCGGCGGAGACCAATTGTTCGGGGAATCGAAAACCTGATCGTCGATGTGCATGTCTGCCCATGCCCAGGCATCATCTTCCGTGGGGAAGCGCTGATTTACGATCTGGCCGGAATGACGAATGACGAAGTGATCTTCGCGAGGCTCGATATCCATTACCATGTTCCCCTGCGTTGCCCGAACCGGCTCTGGCCGTATCCGGGCAGGTCTTTCGGATTGACGTAGCCGGGCGAGCCTCGCTTCGGCCCACGCCAGCTCTCTCCCTGGCCGATGCCCCGATATTCGAACAACGAACCGGCATACTCACGCGCCTGGCAGGCCAGTGCATAGGCCCAGAATTCGTCCGCATGGATATCGCCGTCATTGACGATGCGAACAGTACCGGCCTGCTCGCTTCCCATTTTCTTGATGGCCATGAGATCGGCGCGGGTGCGGGGGTCAGACCGCAAGCGGATCTTGCGCTCCTGAAATACCTTCTGCAGGCCGATGGCCAAATTAACGCGTTCCGGCCCCGTCAACATCACACCAACGACGCGAGAGGAGCCGTGCTTGATCACAAGATCCTCGACCACCTTTTCACCCATGCCGGTCTGGTCAACCCGCCACTGCACCATGCGCCAGTCGAGGAAGCTCTTGTCGAAGTAGGCATCCTGATGCGCGAAAGTCTGACCGTATTCGCGATAGCCGTCGCGTTCCCATAGAACGTCGCCCATAAGCTCGAAGATGAGTTGGATCTGACCGTCACGCCGGCGCGCCACGTCGCGTCCGCCGTAACACAGTCCGCCCGTGTAAAGTTCTGGCCTTCCGGCTTCATCCGATTCGCAGGCGAGAATGTCCTCCAGGCTGATGAGCGCACCAGCGCCCAGCTTGGGGATGCAGTCCAGCTCCTCGCCCGCGTCGTCGCCATAGGCGGCGCGGATATCGGCTTCCCACTGTTCCTTCGGATCAAGCTCGGTGCCCTTGGTGCGCGAGACCATAGCCACGCGTTCGTAGAGCCCGGCCTCCATCGCATCGCGGAAGGTGATCTTCAGCGGCATGCCCTTGCGCTTGCCCGCACGGATCTCTTCCAGCAGCACGTTGAACGGGTTGGCCACGCCGTCATGCGTGGAAATGACCACGACCTGGCCGCCCCAGATCAGCAGCGCCATGGCCGACTTGATCACTTCGTTCACGTCCTTGTGGAACGCGGCTTCGTCGATGATCACCACGCCCTGCTTGCCGCGCAGGGCACGCGGCACGCTGGGCAGCGCCGTGACGCGGAAGCCCGAGGCGAACCGGATCGAGAACGCCTTGATCCCCTGTTCCTTGCCGTTTTCGTCGGTGTAGAGGACTTCCTCTTCCTGCAGCTCGCCCGCGACCAGCCCGAACGCGCGGGCCCACATGGCCGTGACCTCGATAAATTCGAGCGTCATGTCCTTATCGTAGCCCATGTACCAGACATTGGAGCCACCGGCCGCGATCGAGCTGGCCGCCTTCAGCGCTGCGAATGAAGCCACGCCCCACGTCAGGCCGATACGGCGGCTCTTCTCGATGACCAGAAGCGCGGTGCCCGCGAACAGCAGGTCCACCGTGCGCTGCTGATAGCCGAGCAGCAGGTCGCCCTTGGGCAGGCGCATGATCGCCGCCTCGGACGCAAGCCGGTCGCCCTGGATCTCGCGGGCGCGGATCTCGGCAGCGCGCTTAGCCTGGTCTGCGGGGGAGAGCTTCATGCCGGGCCCTCGCAGGAGATCTGAATGCGGAACTTGATGTCGTCGATTTCGATCGCGGTTGTTGCGACAGCTCCCGGCGCAATCGCGTGCATGGGCTTTACGCGATCACATGCTTCTACGATCAAAGACGCAATGCGATACGCGGAATCGAAATCGAGCAGCTCCTCGTCATCGTCATCCATCATGCCGCCATCCTGACGCGATAGACGAAGTGCCCCGATGCGTGGCGGCTGAGCGACACATGCTGCCCATCGGCAAAGATGGCCTCGATCCGTTTCAGCGATCCGCGATACCAGAATTCCTGCGCTTCGACGGGATCGCCCAGATCGGTCGCCCAGGGGCATAGATCGCGCATCCGCGCACCGCATTCGGTAAGGCTGGGCGAAACCTTGCGCCAGTGTTTGCGAACGCCGCGCGGGCGCGGCGGGAGGCGGGAAGCGAGAGCCGTCATGCGCCATCGTCCCCATCGGAATCGGCGATCGTGTCATGTTCAACCGGTTCCGGCTTCCGGTACGGATCGCGGAATGAATGCAAGGCGCAGAGGCCGATCGCGATATCAATGCGCTCGGTCAGCAGGCTGCGGCAAACGCGGCAACGCTCCATCACTGGTCACTCCCCAGCACCGCGTAGCGGATGGCATCGACGGTATCCTTGCTGAGCCCCTTCTGACGCGCCGCCGTGGTGGCCTTTTCGGCGGCGTCGGCCGTCGCCTTCTCGGCCGCGCGGCGCTCCGCCTTCTCGATCACGTCCATGTCCGTCTTGCGGGTCAGCGCGATCGAGCGCAGCGCGTCGGCGAAGTCCTTGGCGTCCTTCGGGCCGAGCTGGATGCCTTCGCCGTCCTTGCTGGCCAGCATCAGCTTGAACATGTTCGCCTGCAGCAGCTGCATGTTCACGTCCAGCAGCTGGCTCTGGTTCGCGTCGGCGTGGCTCTTCGCCAGCGCCTCGGCATAGATCTGGGTGTCGCGCAGCTCGGCACTCACATCCGCGAAATCGCGCACGTGGCGGCCTAGCGCCGAACGGCTCGGCACCTTCTGTTCGCCCATCTCGATCAGGCGCTGGCGGATCTCGTCGATCGTGAAGCCCTTGTCCACGCGCAGGTGCCCGATCAGCTCACGGATCTCCGGATCGAGCCGGTCGATCGAGCTGGGCCGGTTCTTCTTCCGGCGCGCCTTGGCCTGGGCGGGAGTGAGCGCCATGCGTCAGCCTCTCAGCTTCGCCCGCGCGACACCCGGCGCTGTCGCGGCGCCGCGCGCCACTTCCCGGCCGCGCTCCAGCAAGTATGCGGTAAGTCCACCGCGCTTGTTGTTCTCGATCTCGATCAGGCCCTGTTCGGCCAGCCAGCTCAGATGGCCACGAAGCTGATCCATCGTGCAGGGCAGGTCCATCGCCTCGATCGGCGGCAGGATCAGCTCCTCGATCGCGCTGTTCGAGGACAGTTCGCCCAGCAGCTGCAGGACGGTAAGCCGCACCAGCTCGCCGTGGCGCGCCGTAAATTCGGATGCGAGGCTCACTTGCTCATCCCCCTTTCCACGATGAAGTCATAGAGCCGGTCCAGCTGCTTTCCGCGCTGCTCACCCGCAGACCGGCTCGCGGCGACGGCTTCTCCCAGCTTGGCCAGGTGGCGGTTCTGTTCGTCGAGCTGCTTGCCCTGATCCTCGACCAGTTTCTCCAGCCGCACGATGTCCGATGATTTGGCGGAAGACGTTTCGATATGTCCCACGCGGCGCTCGATCTTGCGCACGTCGCCCTGCATGGTTCTCACATCGCCCTCCAGAGCGGTGAACTTCTTGCCCAGCGTGCCGGTGCCTTCGGGGTTGGCCTGCCCGGCCCGCACGGCGGCGGCAATGCCGATGATGATGAAGACGATAACGCCCAGTTCGAACCAGTTCTCGCTCACACATCACCCCCATCGGCGGAACCGCGCGCCAGCACGCGCCGCGCCATGTCTTTCACCTGGCCGCCGGCCAGCTCGATCAGCGAATAGCCGGAGAAACCCACGCCGATCGCGATGACGAAGGCGAACAGTGCGCCCGGCCGGCTGTCCAAGATCCACAGCTCGACCATGATCAGCAGGATCGCCGAGACCAGCAGGAACAGCGGCAGCCCCAGCGCCTGCTCCTGCTTACGCACCAGCGGCCGCGCCATGACCACGCCCAGCAGGCCGAGCACGCACGTGACCGGCGGCACGATGAAGCCGCCGAGCCGGAACGCGAAGGCATCGGCCAGGCGTGGGACCGGGTCGACCGCGGCAGTGACGGCGAGCATTGGCAACCAGCCCGCCGCGAACTTAGGAAAAGACACCGATGCGATCACGCTAGAACCCGCCGAAAAACTGGATGGCAATGGGCGTCAGGATTTCCGTGTGTCCCAAGTCTCCGGGATGCAGACCATCGGCGAGAAAGTTACCGACGAACGGAGGTCGGGGCAGGAACTCACGGAAATCGAGATATTCCAGGCCCTGTTCGATAGCGATCTGCTCGCGAACAGCATCAATCTGCTTGAGGTCAAGCCACTGCGGCGGCCCCCACTGCGCCCCGCCGTAAGTGGGCCATGGCGATATGTTGCTGCGCAGAAATATTGATGCGCTTGGGAATGCAGTGCCGAGATCGTCGATAATCTGGTTGAGCCTGCCCGCGAAAGTATCATTGCCGGGATAGAGATCGGTGCTCGAACCCACTGTCAGCAGCGCATCGTTCTCGCCAAAACCGATGATGATCTTGGTCAGACCCGCGAGTGCCAGAGCATCGGTGCGCACGCTGTTTTCGTCCGCAGCCCAGCCTGTGATCAACGATCCCGGAACGGCGAGATTGTGCAGGGTCCAACCCAGATAGTCGCGGGTCTGCTGCCAGACACCGTAATGCGCATCACCGCCGGACGCACTGGCGGCCCCTCCAGCATCGATCGAATTGCCGATGACAAGCACGATTTCATCCGTCTGGCTGTCAGCGGCTGCCGCAGGGCTGGCGGGCACCGTCAGCGCAGTGGCGAGATCCGTTAAAGCGCCTGCGCCGGATGGCATTTGACCTAACGGAACTTTGCCGCTGGCATCCAGAGAGGCCGCGCCATTCGCTTTGCCCAGATATCCAACTGTTACGACCCCGTCCTTGGTTTGGACGGTGTATTCGATCTGGACTTCATAGTCGTCGTGGGCTCCCCAGGTCCCGCTGGTGATGTTCTCACCGACTGCGGGGGACGTGATCGGCTGTGTGCTCTTGTATCTGACAGTGTTTCCGGCAATCGCCGCCGCGTCGATCCCGACGGCAATGCCTTTTCCGTTTCCGCTAACCTCGGTGTCAACCGTCGCACCGACGCCAGAGCCGATCGCGATGGCGATGTCGTCTTCGAGCGACGCGACCCATTCATAAGTTCCGGTATCGGGCGCGGGAATTGCATCCGAATGCCACGTGACTGCGCCACTGTCATCATAGGCCCAGAATGCGACGGAACGTGCCGCAGTGGCGCCTATCGTCTTCACGCGGGCCGATTGCAGCTTTCCCGCGACAGTAGAGATATCCGAGGTGCAGGTAATCGCGAGACGACCCGCCGCCTCCGCATAACTCGTTGTCAGGCGGCCGAACGTCTGTTCCGTCGTTTCATCCGCAGGACGGCGCTTGCTGCCGGAAATAGCGTCCGGCATAATCTTCATCGGTGCACGCGCATTTGCATCCAGCTTTGCCCAGCCGTTTGCCTTGTTCGCCCAGCGCGTCGCGACAAGGGCCTGTTTCGGCGAATGCACTGCATAAATCGCGGGAAGGTAGCGCGTCGCGGAAGTATATCCCTCCGTGCCCGCATCATACGTTTCGCCGACCGTCAACTGCGGCAGGAGAGCCGTTTGATTGTACAAAATCTGGCCGATAGGGCCATTGGCCTGATTGTCGCGGACCAGAATGCCATCGGCGGCGAGTGCGGCAGAGTTCCAAATGCCGAGGTAGTCTCCGGCCTCTGTCAACAAATAGTCTGGCAGCGAAAACAAAAGTTCACCCGCTGCGCTGGCATCAATCACCCCGCTCGCCCACTTGAGCAGACCGGTGATGTCAAACAGGTAGAATTCAGCCAGACGGCCGGCGAGCGCGGTGGAAAATTCCGTGCCGATGATCCGAATGATCCGGTCCGCAGCAAAACTCAGCGCTGGATCATTGACGATCACGACTTTGCGGAAATTCGTGGAGACCACACCCGCCGCCGGAGACGTAGTGCCAAGGCTGGTCAAGACCTCTTCAGGCGCATCGGCCTGGTCCGATGACTTCGCGATATCGGCGATGACCCGCTCTTTGGCCGTCATGATCTTGGCATCAGCGCCTTCGGCGAGAACGCTGACCGGATCGCCCGGCTGCAGCGCAGTAGAGATGGCATCGACTGATGCAGTCAAAGAAGCCTGGATGGCCTGCACGGCTGCGAGTACCGCTTTACTTAGCTGTTCGAACTGCACCCATTCACCAGCATCGACAGCACCGGTCTTGCGCCACCATCCGCATTTTAACGGATCGGGATCGTTGTCGACCAGGGCAACAACATCCTCTGCCCAGGCCAGATCCAGCTGCAGGGTAGCCTCGTTAGACTTCACTAGACCCGCCGCGATCAATTTTATCAGCAGGGAATTATAGCTCACCTTCTGCAGCGGACCGCCCTCGACTTGTACGAAGACGAATGCATTTTCCGGAACGGTGCCAACGACCGGGACTTGATCGGGATTCACTGTCTGCAAGTCGTCAGCCATGTGCGCATACCTTCTGTGCGTCTAAGAGAGTTCCGAAGAGACCGTTCGCCCAGGCGGTGAACTCTCCCAGCCATGACATGCCTGCCGCATTTCCGCGCAGCTCGGCGCCATCGGGTACGACCGGACGCGGAGCGATCGGCGCATCCATTTCAGCCGGACAGGCCAGCTTCACTTCAATGTGGCGCTCGATCACGGGCGCCGGGGCGCTGGCCACGGCGCCGTCAGTTAGCGAGTTGCCGCAGGCAGGCAGCATCGCAAGTGATGCTGCCGTCAGGCCCACGCGGCTGAGCCGCGACCACGTTCTGCGCATTGTTCCTCCTGGTCTGTTCGGCGCGTCCGCGCGCCTCGGCGCGCGCGATCGCGGCGCCGGTATCCTCACGCACCTGTGACAGCTCGGCCGTCAGCGCGATCACTTCGTCGGCCCGGGCGTCGAGCTGGGCGATCAGGCGCCGGCTGCCGGCGTCGCACTCCTGGTTGGCATCGTGCCGCGTTTCCGGCCGCAGTTCCGGCAGCAACGCCGCCTGGCACAGGATCGAGTGCCGATCGGCCATCACGCGTGCCTGCACGTTGGAGCCGCAATCCTTGAGCGGTTCGCTGGCGGAGATCGCCGCGCTTTCGCAGCGGGCGGCTTTTTCGGCCAGATCCTTCTGGTGGAAGCGGTCCTTTGCCAGGAACAGCAACGTGCCCAGCGCAAGCGCGCCCAGCAGGCTGCCGGCGAGGCGCGCGGTCTGCAGCCAGCCCATCACAGCCGCCCCAGCCGTTCAGCGCGGGCCAGCCAGCCGCGCCGGTACTTCTGCTGGCTGGGAAACCGGGCAATGATCGCGCGGTAGCGGTCGCGCACGGCATTGCGGTATTCGCGAATGATCGCGGGCATTCCCAACGCCGGATACTTCAGAACCCAGTCCTCGGCCTCGCGGCTGATGTCGCCGAGCGTGCCGTCGACCTTGAGCAGGTCCGGCGCGCTGTTCGATCCCATCTTCGTGCGGGCTTCGGCCAGGCAGGCGTTAAGCGCGCGCTGCAGCAGCTTCTTCGCCGCTGTCCGGCCGCCGTTCACGCCCTGGTCGAACAGCATTTCGCCGATCGGGCGCGGATGGCTTTCGCAGCCCAACGGCACCCAGAAACAGCGGTGATAGAGATAGACCGCATCCCCGCGCGTCAGCAGGCGCACGTCGTGGCCGTCGATGTCGCCATCCATGTCGAGGTCGAAGTCGGCCTTGCCGTCGCCATCATCATCGAAGGCGCCTTCGGCGGCCAGGAAGCGCAGCGACATGCCGAACTTCGTGGTGCCGCCGCGATCGGTAGGATCATTGGTGACCTTGTCGCCACCTTCGGTCACGTCGATCAGTTCATCCGACGCGTGGCGGTAGCGCGGGCTGTAGGCGGTGACGGTGATGTCTGAGGGTGCCGGTTCCATGCCCCGGCGATAGGGCTTGGGCAGTGTTGCGGGTTACATGCGCCCGCGCATCATCTACATTTCAGAGGTCGAAAAGATCGCCCTGGAGCCGGTCGCGCTCGCGCTGGAGAATCTCGTACACACGTCGTTCGCGCATTTTGAGCTGGCGCGCAATGTCGAACCGCGTCTTACCCTGATCGGCCAGCTGCAGCACGCGGCGTTCGATCACCGCCTTGTGCGGAAACGGGATCAGCGTCCCGTGGAAGGTATCGCAGACCTTGCGCGCCAGCTCCTCGCCCACGGCGCTGGCAAGGCCGGGCTCGGAGGCAGGATCGCGCGGGATGTAAAGGCGCAGGCCGATATATTCCCAGCCGAGCGCGAACGCCGCCTCCTCGCCGATCACTTCGGCCAGGTCGTCCAGGATCTGCGATCCCGTTCGCGAGGAGGCGGCGTAGGCAGCCATCACACCAGCGCCGCGATCGCGAAGGCGGCCACGATCCAGAAGCCCGCCAGCGCGATGGCGATACGGCGCCATGCACGGGCGCGTTCCGCGCGGTGATCCGCGCTGAGCGTGGGCAGGCTGTCGAAAGCTACCGTGGTGCTAAAGGGAACCTTTTTCATCATGCACCTCCTTTCCGGGCCAGCGCCGGGCGCAGGTGATTGCCCAGGGCTCCGGCCAGATTGTCGTATTGGATTTCCGAAAACGGCGCGTCACAGGCGGTGACAATGCTGCACAGGCGGTAGGCAGCTATGTCCAGCGTCCAGTCCTCGGGGATTTCGCCCACGTCCTTCAGCCGCTGCACGATCGCGTTGCATAGGCTCTCCTTCAGCCCCAGCAGCTTTAGGGCGCCCCCCCTGTGGTCGGTCTGCTTCCAGCCATTGCGCTCGGCCATGTCCTTGAGCGCCTCGATCAGCGGAGCGCTGTGCGATTGCTTCGCCCAGATCAGCCGGTCGCATTTCAGCTGCCCGCAGGCGAAGGTCTCGAATGCCTTTTCCGAAGGATTGTGGACGACGCCCAGGTGATAGAGCGAGATCCACATGGCGCGGCCCTTGCGTGCCAGCTTGTGCTGGGCCGCGCCCTTGATCCCGCTCTTTGGCCGGTCCTGCCATCCCTTTGCCTTCATGGCTTCGACCATCACGGCCATCTGGTCGTCGCTGCAGTCCTTCAGGCTGATTTTGCCGGTCGTGTCGAAAAGCAGCTGGCGATAGCCGTCCTCATCCAGCCCCTGCCGTTCCAGATCCTTCTTGGCGACGAAGATCTTGCTGCGCAGGATATCGCGGCGCTTCTTCGGCCGGTCGAACCGGGCGGGAACGGCGCGATTATGCGATGCGTTAGCCATGGATCATTCCTCTCAGCAGATTGGAAAGGCCGGCGCCGAGCAGCGTCCCCCAGCACATCGCGCCAACGGTCATCATGAGAACGAAGCCGATGTCGGTCAGATCGTCACGCAGGCGCTTCACGGTGCGGTATTCGCGGAAGACATCGCGCCATTGGTGGAAGAGGCGGATCATGCCGCACCTCCCGCCCAATCGGGTCCCTGTGCGATGATCTCGTCGAGCCAGTCGGGGCCGATAAATGGCTTTCCCAGATACGTTTCGATCTCACGGATCAGCCCGATCAGGGTGCTTTGGGATTCGATTACAATCCGGTTCTCGGGCGCCTGCCGCGGCGCGATGCCATCTTCTGTGTAATCGACGAGATTACAGCCGCATTCGAGGTAGCATTCGACGAACCCCCTCAGCTCAAGCAGCGCCCGGCTCAGCAATTCGCCGGGAACAATCAACGGCCCTTCCAGCTTGACGCGAAAACGCTTGTCCGCGCCGCCTTCGATGGCCTTGCTGACGAAGTCGCGCGCGCTCATGCCGCGATCCCTTCGTGATTACGATCGGCGATCGCTTGCTTGAGATGACCGATGTCCATCTTCTTCTGTTCGGACGAAGCGATCATGGCGGCCACCTGCAGCACTTCGGAAGCCAGTCCCAGGCCGCCGGGCTGCTGTGCCAGGCGCTGAAGCTCGACGATCATGGGACGATCCTCGATGCCCCAGGCTGCCGCCTGCATGGCCACGTCGTGGACATAGGGCTGCAGGCGCACGGGCATCATCTTGATGCGGCGCCGGAACTGCGGAATGTCGTCCTTGCCCTTGCCGTGAAAGATCAGCGTATGGAGCCGCTTGTCGCCGAAAAAGGCCACGCCCGCGCCGGTGTGTTCCTGCCAGCCCCGGATTTCTTCGAGCGATTTTACGGTCAGGTGCTGCGCTTCGTCGAAGATCAACACCGGCATATGCATCGTTCTCAGGCGCTTCATGATCCTGCGTGAGAGCGAGGAGGGCTGCCCTGCCGCATTCTCCTCACCCAGCACCTCCAGCACGGCCGTGTGCATCGGTCCGGGAGGGCCATCCGATTGAAGCAGGTTCACGACATAGACGTGAGGATATCGGCTCGCGAACTCTTTGCAGGCCGTCGTTTTCCCGCAACCAGACCCGATCGCGCCGCCTACCATCTTCCCCTTGCGGCACCAGTGCAGCAGATTGATGATTTCATCGGCGGTCTGGCTTTGGAAGAAGCCGGGAACGTCCGGCGCATCGATAAACGTGGTATCGCGGGCGATCAGTCCGGCATGGTACTTCTGCACCGCTTCCGCGATCGGCAGCTCGCGGCCCGCATAGCCCTTTTCGCTGACGAAGTTGGAAAGCGTGCCATTGGGAAAGCCAAGCCGCTTGGACAGGTCGGTGATCGACAGGCCCAGCTCGGCGCGGTGCGCCTTCAGCCAGGCGCGCTGCTCCTCAATGAATTCCTTCTTGGGAATTTCGTCTTCGGTCATCTAAGCTCTCCTTGTCCTTACAGGGATGGGAGCGCGCGGGGCTGGTTTGGCGATTGGACCCGCGCGCTTCGTTTCAGTCCTCTGGTCGCAGCCTTCCGAACAGATTCAGGATCTTGTTTTCGCCGCTGGGCAGCTGGGGCGCATCGGCGTCCAGCTTCAGCGCCGCATTGCCGCGCGTGCGGGCGATCCGCACCACTTTGGCCTCGGGCTCCTCGGCCGTGGGAACGCTGCCGTAGTGCGCGGCCACCTGCGCGGAGGACAGCAGGTCTTCGGCCTCGATCCCCTCGCGCACCTTGCGGCGCTGTTCGGCATTGAACTTGGCGGTTTTCTTCGCGCTCTCTGCGTCGAGGAAGCCCACGTCCGCCCAGCGCTTGGCACTGGTGAGATAGCGGCCGTCCAGCGCGTAGAGATGCACGTCCTTGGTCAGATCATCCGGATCGAACCGCACCGTCACCCGCTCGCCGTGGATCTGGCTGCAGCCTTCGGACCAATAGCGATTGCCGAACAGCTCGACCTCGCCGTTCTTCTTGTTCACCAGCCGGTTTTCCGCCGCCAGCAGCGCGAAACGCAGCTGCTCGGCCGTGGCCTCCTTGGTGATCGGCGCGGTTTCATAGGTTTCCGCGAAGACCTGGTCGAAGCTGCGGCCCTTGTAATCGCGGCCCTTCCGGCCGAGCTTGGCATTGTGCAGCGCGATCTGCCGGTCCACATGCGCCACGAAGTCATCCCAGGGCACTTCCCGCGTGCCATAGTTGTCCGGCTTGTTCACCGGCGAATTCCCGGTGTAGGCACCCGCGCAGAACGAATGCCGCGCGATCCGGTTGGTCAGGTCGCGCCATGCCCGCTCGATCGGCTTGGACTGGCCGTGATAGGGCAGCGCCCAGTGATGCTGGATCTTGAACCGGGTAATCAGGCCCAGCGGGTCTTCCGCCTTCACCTTGAAGCGAAAGCGGTTCTTCACGCCGCCTGTGATCCACTTTGAGGCAAAGCCGCGGCCATTGTCGAGCACGCAATGGAGCGGAATTCCCCACTTCTCGAACAGGTCGGCGAAGACCAGGCGCACGTAATGCGCGCTCTCCACCTCACACACCCGCCATGCCACGACCTTGGAGCTGCGCACGTCCTGCAGGCCCAGCAGGATCGGCCGGATCACCAGCGGCTTGCCGTTCTTGTCGCGCTTCCATGGGGACAGCACGCGCACGTCGCACTTGTGGCCATCGATGTTGACGCATTCCAGCGCGTGCAGGTGGTCGACGCTGCGGCGTTGGGCCGGGCGTGACTGGGCATCCGCTTCCTTGCCCTTGCGGAGGCGGCGAATGATGCGCGGGTCTAGCTCGCGCTCCAGGCGGCGCCTGAAAGTCCTCTCAGAGGGCAGTGAGAGGCCCATTTCGGCCGCCTTACGCGCCACTTCCTCATAGCACAGGCTCAGCGTCGGCTCCTCGGGCCGCAGCCAGTCGCTCCTGAACAGGTGCCACAGGTCGGGATGGATATCGGCCTCGACGCCGCCGCCCTGGTAACGCGGCGCCAGCGCGGGCAGCTGGTGAGCGGGGGCGACGCCGCGCACGGCCTTCAGGTAGTTCGCGATCGTGCCCACGCTCACGCCGTGCCGCGCTGCCGTTTCCGCGTTGGCGGCGGTGCGGGTCAGCCCCGATCGCACCAGCAGCTCCACATCGCGCACGATCGTCAGCCGCCGCTCGGCCTCGGCCTTCACGCTGTCCTTCTGCGCATCGAACCACCGCCATGCATCGGCATGGGGATCGAACCCCGGCGCATCGGCGGCGGGATGCGTAATCCCGCGTTCGGCCAGCGCGATCTGGGCCTGCCCCGGCAGCAACGAGACATGATACTCCAGCCCGCCGCCCCGCTTGTTCCGGGCAGGACGCGCCAGCAGTTCGCCGGTCTTGCGGTCGCAGCGCGTTTTCCAGCCTTCCTGCTTGGCGCGGCGATTGATGGACCGCTTGTCACCGGGCAGGCCGGGCAGGTTCATCTCGGCCAGCTCGTCGGCGGTGAACCATTCGCGCACCTCGGGCACAAGCATGATCTGGGCGCGCGTGGCCATCAGTTACGTCCTCCCCGGATAATCGGCGCCACACTCACCACGCGCTTGCGCTCGGCCTGCAGCTTGGCGATTTCACGATCGATGTTGCCCAGGCGCGCGGTGTGGACTTCCTCGCCGACAAGAATCGCCATGCCGCCTTCGCGCATGAGCGGATCGAGCAGGTCCTGCCGCCCGGTGACGATCACCAGCGCGATCAGGCGTGAGAATGGCACCTTGTGGTCCTCACGCGCCGGGCTGGCATAGGCATCCAGCATCGATCGCTTGATGCGTTCGCCCAGCAGCGCGCTCATCTCGGCCGCAATCACCTCGCGGGTGTGGCCAGCCATGTGCGCGCTGTTGAGGATCTCGCCGACCTTGGCATTGATGCGTTTCTCCAGTCCCGCCAGCGCCGCCTCGCCCCGGGCGGGCGCAGGCGTGGCGAAGTCGAAGCCGAACTGATCGGGATGGGGCTTAGCCTTGACCATGAGCCTCCCCGTTCGCGAGGCGGCCTTCGCCGCCAGCAGCGTGCGTTTCATCCTCTCGGACCCGTTTTGTGTTGTGGTTGGCGTAGAACAGCGCGCCGTGCTCAAGGCACTGGCGGCAGGCGTAGAAATCATGGAGCGGGTTGGCCGCCATCTTCGCCGTGATCTTCTCGGCCGTGCATCCGGGACAAGGCGTGCCTGCTTCGTGCTCAGCCATGGTGCACCTGCGGGCGATAATTCGTGGGAATGAAGTCCAGCTCTATCCCGTTCGGGAAACGCCATGCGGAATCGAAGAACCGCGCCAGCGCGAAATATTCGCCGCCGAACACCAGCTGCGAACGACCGTCGCGGGCCGCGTCGTCGATCGGCGCTAAGTCGAACGAGGGAGGGATAGCGGCATCAGACATATGGCACCCATGGGGTTGCATTGTGTTCAAATGCGTCGAGCATCCGTCCGGCAATCTTCTTGCCGACACGCACAGAGCAGTGAGCATCATCAAGATGCGCGCCATACGGTGGCTCTGGCTTCCACCAGTGCACCCGCCCATCCTCGCCGGGAGCCCACTGAAATCCGGTCGAATCGAATTGGCCTTCAGGAAGCCACTCGCCCCACTGCTTGTGCAGGTACGCAATGCCGTGCGCTGCGCAGAAATCGCGTGCTGCCCGGAACCAGTCAGGGTGTGATGGACGGGCCTTGCAGCCGCTCTCGCCGCCGCTGATCAGCCAGGACAGGAATTCCCATCCAGCCCAGTCGACGGGGCCAAGCGCCGGTTCGTAGCTCACGAACTTCTCGGCGGCCGGAATCGCCTCAAGATGCGCGCGGCGCCGGTCGGCTTCGGTCTGGTTTTCAGCCGTAACTCCGATCCATACGTTGGGATAGCCACTGCCCCAGTCCGCCGGGAGATAGGCGGGAATGTTCTGCGGGCGCTTGGTCAGGATCATCAGGATCACGTCCGGGCAGGTGCGCGCGGCGTGCCAGACGGCCTCGCGCCATTCCGGCCTGATCGACTTGTGATTGTCCCCGAAATCCGAAAGCGAATTGACGAAGATGCGCGGCTGGCGGCCATGTTTCGCGATGAACGCTGCGGCTCCGCGCTGGACCTTGCGGCAGACAATCGGGCCAGCCTTGGCCATGTCCCGGTCGCCGTGCGGCCCCCAGGTCACGCGGTGCTTGCGATGGTCCCAGTCAGATTCCGCATAGCAGTTGTCGCAGGCCAGGCTGAGCTTGGTGCAGCCGATCCAGAAATTCGCGGTGGCATCGGCCCATTCGATTGCAGTCGTTTCAGCCACGCTCGCCTCCTTCACCGTTGCCCGCGCCAGCCGAGGTTGGGAACTCGGCCGGCGCGGACGGTGCGGTCTGCACCGGTGCGACCCGTGCAGGCTCGCCGTCCGCCTGATCTTCGACCATGGCGGACGGCTTGGGGAAATGGGTGAGCGTGGCCAGTTGTCCGGCGCAGTGCGGCAACGGGTAAACCGGCAGCCGCAGCTGCTCCTCCGCAGGCCGCGCGGAATCGGCCAGATCGAGCATGTGTTCGACCACCGCAGGCGTCAGCGCGAAGGGCGCGGGTTTCAGGTTCACTGTCCCGTCTCCTTCGCAATACGGCGGATTGTCGCCCTCAGCCAGGAATTGAGCAGGCCCTTGTCGCGTGAGGCAGTGCAGTACCCCGTCACGCCGCAGCAGCTCAGCACATAGCTCCCGCCTTTGAAATCGCGCTTGGCGTTGAAGTCTCCGATCATGGAAAGGATGATCATCTCGTCGGACGAACGGTTGGCGCGCATGGTTTCCACGAACCGCTTGGCATCGATCAGCACGCGCAGTTTGATCGGAGACATCAGGCCGATACCCCCGCCAGAAAGGTATCTATGGCAGCTTTTAGATCGGCATAGAGCGCCACTTCCTCAGCCGTCATGAAGATCTGTACCTGTGGAGACCCGTTCTCGATATCCAGCACCAGCTTGAGAGCCGCTGCCAGCTCGCAGGAAACGTCGCTTTCAAAGGCAAAGGCATCGCTGAGCGGACCATCGCGCAAATAGCGCAAACATTCGGAGACGACCTTATTGGCATGATGTGCAGCGCCTGCCGCCGCAGCGTCGAGTGTAAGGGCATGTTCCATCATCAGTCCCTCATCATGTGACGGCAGTCCCAGGCGCGGAAATCGCCGGGAGCTTGATCCATCGGTTCGAAATCGGAATCGGTGCAGGCTTCCGGTGCCCGCGTGCCGCAGGCCCGCCGCCGCGCCCGCGCCTGGTCGCGTAGCTTCTGCTTCGCCTCGGCCGGCGTGCAGCCAAGCTCCAGCGCGAGCGCGAACGCTTCGCGATGTTCGCGGTAATACGCGGCAAGGGAGGCCTGCTTAGGCATCAGCGACTGGCCTTCGCATTCTGAATGGAACGGAACAGCGCCTCGCTGCCGCGTACCATCGCGGCTTCATGCTGCCTGTTGCGCCCATCGGAACCACTCAGCTTGCTCATGGCAGTACGAACGGATTGGGGCGTGATGCCCATTTCCGCCGCAATATGGCGGTGCGAGCGGCCCGCATCGCGCAGGGCCATCATTTTCTGCTGGCGTGGGGTCATCATACTAGCCTCTCTGTCAGCGGCGGCAGCCAGATCGTGCGCGTTTCGCCGGGCGCGGTCGGGTTCCGCACGTCCCAGACCAGCGCGCAGTAATCGACCATGCCGCCGCGATAGGCGCGCAGGCCCATCGCCTCGATCATGTCGCCCGGCGGCATGCTGGGACGCTCGGTGAAGTGCAGAACGAACTGCGGCGGATGGTCGTGGCGGACGAGGCGCGAGCGCTTCTTGCCCATCGCCAGCCACTTGTTGGGCAGGATCATCACCACCCGGTGCGTCGCCAGCTTCAGCGCATGACGCACGAAGGCCTCGGCGATCTTCACCTTGTGCCCGTCGTACCAGACATCCTTGTAGGAATAGGGCGGGTTCGACCAGATCGAGCAGGGCCGCACCGGCGCCTGCTCGAACTCAAGGAAGTCCCCGGAGATGAACGTGGGCCGCGTCTCGAAATCGTCGTAGGCCACGTTCTGGACAAGGTCCGACAGCACGATCTGCGCCTTGGTCCACGCCTGCAGCCGCGATCCGCTATGCCCATAGCCTGCCGCTGGGTCCCAGATCGCTACGTCGGGCTCCGCACCGATCGAACGCACGATCTGATCCCATTCCCACCCAGCCTCGACATACCAGTCGAGCGGGTGGCGCTTGGAAGGCTTGGCCGAGGAAAGCTCACCGCGCATCGGCAGTCTCCCGCAGATCGGCACCGGCTTCTGCGAACAGCGCGAGCTGGCATTCACGGCGCGCGTGCTCGATTTCCTCGTCGTCCACCGCTTCGCCGGTTGCGAGCTTGGCGATCACGTCAAAAGCGGTCGCAAGACTGGCCTTCATGTCGCCTTGCTCACCGATTTCCTTACTCAGCATGTCGCGCAGGTCGCGCTTCATATCGGGGGTAAGCATCGACGCGATGTTGGGCAGGAACCGCCGCTTCTCGGCGGTGCCGAGGCGGGACCATCCACCCGTGATCGCATCATAGTGCTTCTGGTGCGCCACCGGCGTGGCAGCAGGCCCGCCGATCAGGCCAACACCGCACTGCACCTTGGCCTCGTCCGCGCTCAGCTCGCCATCGGCCAGCAGCGCTTCGATCACCCGGCGCCGCGCGGCCTCGTCCTTGATATCGGCAATGTCGCGCAGCTGCTTGGCGTTCTCACCGACCACCGGATGCTTGGAGAGCTGCTCAGTCAGGTCGGGGAACGGATCGATCAGCAGGCGATGGATGCGCAGGTCGCGATAGATCGCATCGCGCGACATGCCGAGCGCTTCGCCGACCGATTCCTCCCAGCCATATACGCGTTGCATCGTGCGACTCGTATCTTCGACTTCGTCGCGAAGCGCTTCCTGAGCGGTCTGCTCATGGGCTTTCACGCGCGCCCAGCGCGCCTTCACGGCAAGCTGCTGCTGCTTCAGACCGCCATTCTCGCGGGCAATCCGGTCCTGTGCCGCCTGCACCAGCGCGGCGGTGAACTTGGCCCGCTCGATCGGTGCCAACGGGCGGCGGTGCAGGTTTTCGCTCGCCTCCAGATCGGCCAGCGCCTCGGGCTTGCCTGAAACCTCGATAGCCCAGACCGTGATGCCCTCGATCCGTGCCCCGATCAGCCGGTGCATCCCGGTGACAAGCCGCCACGGCTTTTCGGGGTTCTTGGTGTTGGCGACCACCTTGATCGGGTCGCGCTGCCCGTCCACGGCCATCAACCGTCCCAGCGCGGCAGCCTTGTCCTCGTGCAGGAAACCGATCCGCTCGCCTTCGTCGACATGATCCGGAGCGATCTCGAACAGCTTGGCGTTGGACAGTAGGGAAGTGGCAATGGTCATCGGGAAAATCGGCCCTTCACTTAGACGATGCGCCGCCCGGCTGATCCGGGTTAGCGTTGAGGGTGTCGGAATTGATCGAGGAGAACAGGCCGTGGCCAAGACCATCGAGCAGCGTGTCGAGGAACTGGAGGACAAGGTTCATGCCCTGCAGCAGCTGCTGCTCTCGCATGTCCTCGCCTTCGACGTTGTCGACCGGGAGGCGACAGACACAGCCTTTGGCATTGCCGGTCAGCAGGTTGCTGCCGCCGTCGCGCAGGGCCGGGGCAGCGCCGCCGTCCGTCTCAAGCTGCTGGTCGAGGCGGTCGAGCAATGCCGCAACTGAGCCGCCCGCATCGCGCAGCGCCCGCCGCAGCTTCATCCGCCGCACAGCGGCCCGCGCCGCGCCCGGATCAAGGAATCCGGTCTCTATCATGCCCGCACGGCCTTTCGCGCGCGAGGCTTCGCTGACCGCTCATGCTCGATCTGGCGAAGCGCATCGTAGATTTCACCGATGGTTAGCAACGAAGCGCCGGTGGGTTCCGGGTTCTTCGCCGTCTTTTTCCAGCGGCTGAAAGTTGACGGGTGAATTCCCACCCGCGCGCACAGCACATGGATTGGCACCCCCTGATTACGGGAGCGACGCTCGATGTCCGCGATCACTTCTTGTTGGTCCATGACCCTAGAGATAATTGCATGTGTGCATTTATGCAATTGCATAAATGCAACGTCTGCAATTTTGCATTTTTGCTAAGGCGGGGCATGGACCCGTTCGCTCAAGATACAGATTTGGTCCGCCGCCTCGTGGAATTTGCAGGGCTGGCGCCAGCACAAGTGGCGAAGCGCGCGGGCATTTCTGCCTCAACCATCAATCGTCCGTTGAACGGAACCGCGACCACGCGTCTTGGCAGGGCAGCGCTAGAAAAGCTGATGGCTGCATTTCCCGATTTTCCGGGCTGGCCTTCCGGCACGGAAGCGCTTGCCGATCGGCGGCTTGCCTTCAAGCACCAGCCACCGGAACGCGACGACACAGTCGAAATCGACGAGATTGACCTCCGCTATGGGCTTGGTGCTGCATTCATTGATGGCCCGGTTTCGTCGGAAAAGCGGGTGTTCTCGCGCGCCTGGCTGCGCAACTTCACCCGCGCCGCACCAGAGCACCTCTTCTGGACGATCGGCGACGGCGACTCGATGGAACCGACCATCCGCAGCGGCGAGGTCATCCTGATCGATACCTCGCAGAAAACGCCGCGCATGGCAGAGGGCATCTGGGCTGTCGCCATGGGCGAATTCGGCATGGTCAAGCGCCTGCACTTTGCGGGCAAGGACGAAGGCCTGAAACTGGTCAGCGACAACCAGCTGATCCCGCCGATCTCCGTCGCCGAAGACGAACTCCATATTATCGGCCGTGTGGTCGCTGTAATGAGGCGGCTATGACTGACGACACCAAGGTTTGTCCGCGCTGTGCTGAAACGGTGAAGGGGGCGGCGTTGGTTTGCCGTTTCTGTGGCTGGGATTTTTCTTTGCCTGCTCATGTTGGGCCAAGGCGCCAGCTTACTGGTCAGCAACTGGGCATACTCGTCCTCGCTCTGTTCGCAGCCGTCCCGCTAGGCCTATGGGCTACCCGGTTGATCAGTGACGCTCGTTTGCCAGACCCGGTTCCGGTTGCGCTTCCAGCCTTGGAGAGGGAATTCGACAGCGATCCCAAAGCAGCACTGGAGCATTGGCGAGGACGCCCAATGCTCTTATCGGCCGAGGTCAACGCCCCTTATGGATCTGAGCTTCTGCTAAAGACCATCAACGTCTTGCCCGTCAGAGCGCAGATGCGTGGACAGGTCTATGCTTCCGAGGGCGAAAAGGTTGTCCTACACTGTCGTGGCATCGAAATCGGCGGCATCTTTGATGACAAGCCCCAGCCGCTCGATTGCAGCCTGGTCGAGCACTAGAAGATCGATGTCAATTGGCCGAAAAACCCGCCCACTTCGACTTCGCCTGAAACAACGCGGGCCCACATAAAACTATGTGTATAGCGTGAGTTTTTCACGGGTTTTCAGCGGCTGGTAGCTCGGCTTGCGAACTGGGACGCGGGATGCCCCACTTTCGTCCCGGTTTGGAAGCGGCCATGATGGTCTAAAAGGGCTATGAGAGCCTTCTCAAGCCCCGCTAATCCGCCGCTAAGAGGGTCTTAAGAGACCAGCCGCTGAAAACCGCAGACTCCAATTGCTCTTGGCAATTCAGTGTCTAAATTAACCACCACTCCAGACACAGCCCAACGGCAGCGACGGTTACGGCGAGAGACGAGAAATGGCCAAAATCCGACGTTCCCGTCCCACGCAATCCCGGCAACACCCGGAAAATCCCACGATGCAGGTACTCTAAGACCTTGTGTCACCTAACAGCGGGTGCGGCCGGTGCGGTTTCCGCCGGCGTCGGGCGGCATGGCCTTGAACTGCCTGGGAAATGCGAACGGCCAGAGAGGGGCAGGTCAACGGAACTCCCGGGCGCGGCCCTGTGGTGCGCGGGGGTGGCGGGCCGGGCTCGCTCCCCTGCCGCCGGCCCCGGGGGCATACCCCCGGCTTCATCCGCGCATCCGGTATTCGCGAAAGGTGACCGGCAAATTCGCATCCGGGCACCGGCCGCACGACGAAGGCGAAAAGGTGCCAGCTTCGCACCTGCGTCCCCGCCGCTGCTTGCCGGCTTGCTATCACCGGCGGCGGGATACTTAACCCATATGGTTCAAAATGTCAATATTGTGCGGTGGGATCGGTTCACCTGACCTCAGTCCCGCAGCGATTCGATCTCGCGGGCGAGGTCCTTGCCGCGTTGCTCGTCGGTGGCGATGCGTTCGAGCACGGCAATGCGCTTGCGCATTTCCTCGACTTCGCGTTCGAGTTCGTGCTCGCGGGCGGTGTGGTCGTACACGCCGTTCTTGTGGCTGAGGGCACGGTACTTCTGCGTGCGCAGCCAGGTCCAGCAGGCGATCGCGAAGAGGACGACGACGGCGGTCCAGAAACTCATTGCTTGGTCACCTCTGCCGGTTCGCTGCTGCGCAGCGCTTCGATCTGCGTGGCGAGATCGTTGCTGCCGCCTTCTGTAGCGATGCGTTCCAGAACGCGCACGCGGTTTTCCAGCTGCGTGTTCTGCGCGGCGTATTGCGCGGCCTTTTCGGCAGTCTGCCCGGCCATGATCTCCAGCTTGCGCTCCTGAAAGGCGAGGTGGCGCTTGTAGACCCCGGCGAGGATGAAGACGATCGCGATGATCGCGGTCATCAGCACCAGCAGGGCGACGACATCTTCCGGGCTCATTGGCGTGTCTCGTTCGGTTCGCGCTGGCTTTCCACCTCGCGCTGGTCGCGCAGGGCTTCGATCTGGAGCGCGGTGTCATAACCCTGATCGGTGATGATCCGCTCCAGCACGCGCACGCGTTCTTCCAGCTCGCGGCTGTGCGAGGCATATTGCGCGGCCTTTTCGGCCGTGGCCTGAACCTGCAGTTCGGCCATGCGGCGCTGGTGCTTGCTCCAGATCGCGAAGATCGGAATGGCAAGGGCCATCATCGGAATGAGATAGGCAAAGTTGAACATCACGGTGTCCCTGTTGTCCCGGCAGCGGTTCTCAGCGCAGGCTGTCGATCTCGGCGGCAAGGCGCGAGTTGCTGGAGCTGCTGTAGTGCGCTTCCATGTCGGCGATGCGCTTGTCGAGGTCCGAAAGGTCCGAACGCAGGCGGCTGGAGCGCGAGGTGCCGGGCATCGTCAGGCCATGGGTGAGCCCGCGGCGCTGGCGGCGGCGTTCCATGCGGCGCAGCAGGCGCTCTTCCTCGGCCTCGTTGTAGAGGCCCATCGGCCGGCTGTCGGCCAGCACCGCCATGGCGATGTAGATCAGGATGACGAAGGGAAAGCCCAGCAGCGTCAGCAGCACGGCTCCCATGCGCACCCAGAACGCGTCGACGCCGGTATAGTCGGCAATGCCCGCGCAGACGCCGGCCAGCTTGGCGTTCGACTTGTCGAGATAGAATTGTCCGCGTGACACTGGTTTTCCCTTCCCTTGAAAACGAAACGTCCCGGTAATTTGCCCCCCGTCTCGCGTGGCGGGGATGCGGCGCGCTGCCGGGACGAAAGCGCGCCTGCGTGGATCAGGCGATCGGATCGCCGGCCGGCCTTGCAGCGTGCGGGTCAGCCTGCGGGGCGTCCGAACCCATCGCGCGCTTCATCTCGGCCAGCTCGGCCTCGATCGTGTCGCCATCGGCGAGCGCGGCGATTTCCTCGGCGAGCGTCGGCTGGCGGCTGTCGCCCAGGCTCATCGCCTCGGCCCGGCCTTCGGCATAATCGACGCGCCGCTCCAGCTGGTCGAAGCGTGCCAGCGCTTCATCGACGCGCTCGTTCGAGAGCAGCGTGCGCAGTTTGACCCTGTTTTCGGCGCTCTGCAAGCGGGCCGCGATCGCGCTCTGGCGGCTGCGGGCCTCGCGCAGGCGATTCTGCAGCTTCTCGATGTCCTGCTCGTAGGCGCGCAGCGAATCGTCGAGCACGGCAATCTCGGCGCCGAGCTGGTCGGCCATGTCGGTGGCCTTCTTCTTTTCGAGCAGCGCGGCGCGGGCCAGATCCTCGCGGCCCTTGCTGAGCGCGAGCTGGGCTTTCTCGCTCCAGTCGGCCTGCAGCTTGTCGAGCTTGGCGACATGGCGGCGCAGTTCCTTCTGGTCCGCGATCGTGCGCGCCGAGCTGGTGCGCACTTCGACCAGGGTTTCCTCCATTTCGAGGATGATCAGGCGGATCATCTTCGCGGGGTCTTCAGCCTTGTCGAGCAGGTCGTTGAAGTTGGCGGCGATGATGTCGCGGGTGCGGGAGAAGATACCCATCCTGATATGTCCTTTGTTGTAGGCCGGGTGGAAGTGCGTGTGCTCGAAGCGACCATTGAATGTGTTGGCGTTGAACGTGTTGGCATTGAATGCCTTGGGGGCGAAGCCGTTGGCCGGTCCGCCCTGCCGGCAATTCTGCAGCACTTCGATTTCGGCGTCGAGCCTGCTCATGCCAGCGGCACTCCGCAGACCGGCGCGGCGGCATAGGCCGTGGTAGCGCCGAAGTGATCGGCCACGGCCATGAGGCTGAAGGCCCCCATCGCCAGCAGGCTGACGATGATGGCCCAATCCAGCTTGGTGCGGGCCAGGGTCGAGCGCACGGCGCGCCGCTCGGGCTGCTGTGCGGGCTGGGTCTTGGCGGAGCGGGCAAACATGGCTGGGTTCCCTCGATAGTCCTGAACGCTGTGTTGCCTCCCATTCAGCAAAGGGTGTGCCAATTTGCGCCAGGGGCAGAATTCCGGCCGTTCCGTGTCCGGACGCGGGGCTTTCTGGAATATGAATTGCCAATGAATGGGAAAATACGCTAACTATTGGGAATGGATCGCGATGTTCAGTTCATCGGCCAGTCCACGGCCTTCCTCGACGCGGTGGAGCGGGCCAGCCGCGCGGCGCCGGTGCGGCGTCCGGTGCTGGTGATCGGCGAGCGCGGGACCGGCAAGGAACTGATCGCCCAGCGCCTCCACCGCCTCTCCCCGCGCTGGGGCGAACCGCTGGTGACGCTCAATTGCGCGGCGTTGCCCGAAACGCTGATCGAGGCGGAACTGTTCGGGCACGAGGCGGGGGCCTTCACCGGCGCGACGCGCGCGCGGGCCGGGCGCTTCGAGGAAGCGGACCGGGGTACGCTGTTCCTCGACGAGCTGGGGAACCTCTCGATGGCCGCGCAGGAGCGGCTGCTGCGCGCGATCGAATATGGCGAAGTGGTGCGCATCGGCGCCTCGCGCCCGGTGACGGTGGATGTGCGCATCGTCGCGGCGACCAATGCCGACCTGCCGCGCATGGCGGAGCAAGGCACCTTCCGTGCCGACCTGCTCGACCGGCTGAGTTTCGAAGTCATCACCCTGCCGCCGCTGCGCGCGCGCGAAGGCGATGTGTTCGAACTGGCGGACTACTACGGCCGGCGCATGGCCAGCGAGCTGGAGTGGGAGGGCTGGCCCGGCTTTTCGGAAGAAGCGATGGACGCGCTCGAAGCGCATGGCTGGCCGGGCAACGTGCGCGAACTGCGCAATGTCGTCGAGCGCGCGGTCTATCGCTGGGGGCGTGAGGACGCGCCGATCGGGCGGATCGTGTTCGATCCTTTCGAAAATCCCTGGACGGACGGGCAAGCGGCTGGGGGCCGGGCGCCGGAACCTGCCGTGCCGATGGCCCGGCCCGAACCCGCGCCGGCATCCCCGCTGCCTGTAACGCCATATGTTACCGCGCCGCCGGGAGACTTGCGTGCGGCGGTGGAGGCTTATGAGCGCACCCTGCTGCTCGATGCGCTCAGGCGCCACCGCTGGAACCAGCGGCGCGCGGCGGCCTCGGCCGGGCTGACGTATGACCAGCTCAGGCATGGCATGAAGAAGCACGGTCTTCACGAAAATGTTACAGGCCCCGGTTAGGGCCAGCGGGGCTCGGGCCATGCGGGCCTGCGAATGGCGGTTTTCTGTGCGCTGTCCGGATATCCGCGAGATCGATTGGTTTTGCCGCACGGATGTTGTATCCAAGCGATAACAAAATGAGTTTTTTGCCGTGTCCGAAGACGTCCAACCGCTGGAACAGCTGGAAAGTCTGACGCCCAAACAGGTCGAGGTCCTCGATCTGCTGATCATGCATCGCACCACCAAGGAAATCGCGCGCGAACTGTCGATCGCGCCGAACACGGTGGACCAGCGGATCAATGCCGTGCGCGACAAGTGGGGCACGACCAACCGCAAGGACACCGCGCGGCGCTATACCGAGCTGCTGGAGCAGTGTGGCAAAACCACATGTGGTTTTTCCCGTGTCGACCCTCTTGGAGAGGATGCGGAAGAAGGGGACCGGGACTTGCCGGTCGATCCCTTCTTCGTTCTCTCCGATGCCTCGGCCCTGCACAGGCATCAGGAGTGGTTCGAAGGGGCGGATGCCAGACCGGCGGGCCTGGAGGCTCTCGATGCACGGTTCGGGCGGGCAGGCCGCGTTGCTGCGGTTTTCGTCCTCGCGCTGGTCATGGCTCTCACTCTGGTATCGTCGCTGACGATAGCGGATGTTCTGGGGCGGCTGATCTAGGACCGGGCGGGCAGGCCTTCGACCTGGGAATGGCGCTCCGGCGCCTGTGGAGGCGAAGATCATGACCCCTGAAATTGCCGGTATGCGGATCGCGCGCAGCATCAAGTCGGTCGAAAATGACATGGATGAGCTGCTCGCCAAGGCCAGTGAGTTGTTCGCCGAAGTGGCGCGTGCCCGCGTGGCTGCGCTGGATGCGGCGGTTCACGGGCAGCGGCCGCTGGCCCGCTTCGCAGCGATGCAGAAAAGCCTTGTCGAGGCCCGTTCGGAACTGGTTCGGGCGCACAATGATCTTTCGAAACTGGCCGAATCCATGGACATCGCCTACCAGTGCCCGGAAAACGCAGTGTTGGACGAGGACCTGAGCGGGGAACGGCAGGTCGGCGCCGCCTGATGGAGCGGAGTGGGCGAAGTTGGATCTGACGCAGAGGGTCGCGTATTTCCTGATTCTGATTCTGTCGATCGGATTGGCCCTGTGGAAAGGGGGGGCGCCTGAAAGAGCGGGCGCTCTCGTTTTTGTCCTGATGGCCGCGGTCCAGGCGCTGGTGATGCATTTCTTTCCCAGCCACTTCGTTCGGGTTGATCCCGATTCCCTGATTACCGATCTCATCGGGTTCGCAGGGTTCGGTTATCTCGCCCTTGAGGCGCGGAGGTTTTGGCCCTTATGGGCAACGTCGTTGCAAGTCCTGAGTCTCAGCGCGCATTTCGCGCGGTGGGCGGACATCGGAATTCATCCGATGGTCTATGCGGTGATGCGCGGGGCGCCGACGTTTGGCGTGGCGATCGCGATTTTCATCGGGACAGTGCTGCACCTGCAACGGCTGCGCCGCCATGGCTGCGACCTTTCCTGGCAGAACTGGTCGCGGGGCGCCGGCCGGTAAAGCCGCTCTCGGCACCGCTTCTGGACATTCTGGCCCGGCACATGGGCGTGCTGCGGCAGGAGATCGTGCTGGAACTGCTGTTTGACGCAGGCGGCCGCCTGTGCGGCTACCGGGTGCAGGGCGAAGGGCATCCGGCCTCGATTGCCGCGCGATACCGCAGTCTGTTCGAACATGCCTTCCGGCTGCGCGCGAGCGGCCTGGTGCTGGTGCACAACCATCCCTCGGGCAATCCCCGGCCCAGTGCGCAGGACATCCGGGAAACGCGGCGTCTGGCCGCTGTGGCCCATGCGATGGATCTTGAATTCTACGATCATCTCGTCATCGGCGGCCCTCTGGTCGTGTCGATGCGCAAGGCGGGTTTGATGACCTGACCGGCGGGTGATCGCAGGAATGCCACGGGGGAGTGGCGGCCTGTCGTGCGCCGGGGCATTGTCCCGGTGCACGCAGGTTTCTTTGTGTCCGGCCTGCTGCGGGCTTGCCTTTTTGTAGCGAAGGGCCTATTTGCGCCCCATCCCGACATTGGTGAAACAAGGTTCGGGCTGGCGCCGGAAGGGGCCGGCGCGAAACCGCGTTGCACGAATGTGGTACCGCTTGATTGCATTGAAACTGACTGGAGAGCCCGCGCTTTGGCCGATATCGCCCGCCTTACGCAAGTCATCGAACCTGAGGTAAAGGCCCTCGGCTTCGATCTCGTGCGCGTGCGAATCTTCGGCAAGAGCGAAGTGGGCGACGACGAGATCGCGCTGCAGATCATGGCGGAGAATCCGAAGACCGGGCAGCTCGTGCTCGATGACTGCGTCACGCTGTCGCACCGCATTTCCGACCGCATGGACGCGCTGGAGGAAGCCGGTGAAGTGCTGATCGACGAGGCCTATCGCCTCGAAGTCAGCTCGCCCGGCATCGACCGTCCGCTCACCCGTCCCAAGGACTATGCGAATTGGGCCGGGCATGAGGCGAAAGTGAACCTGATCACGCCGGTGGAAGGCAACCGCAAGGCGCTCCATGGCGATCTGGTGGGCATCGAGGGCGATGTGGTCACTCTGGACGACCGCAAGTCCGGCCGCGTCAGCTTTCCGCTGGACAATATCCAATCCGCTCGGCTGGTCCTGACCGACAAGCTGATTGCCGCAACCCGCCCGCTGGACACCAGTGGAGCCGACGAGATTCTCGAAGAACAGGAAGACTGACAATGGGCAGTGCGATTTCCGCCAACCGCGCCGAGCTGCTTGCGATTGCGAACTCGGTCGCTTCGGAGAAGATGATCGACAAGTCGATCGTCATCGAGGCGATGGAAGAGGCCATCCAGAAGTCGGCCCGCAACCGTTACGGTGCCGAAAACGACATTCGTGCGAAGCTCGATCCGCGCACCGGCGACCTGCGTCTGTGGCGCGTCGTCGAAGTGGTCGAGGAAGTCGAGGACTACTTCAAGCAGGTCGACGTCAAGCAGGCTCAGAAGCTGCAGAAGGACGCCAAGGTCGGCGACTTCATCGTCGATCCGCTGCCGCCGGTCGACCTCGGCCGCATCGACGCGCAGTCGGCCAAGCAGGTGATCTTCCAGAAGGTCCGCGATGCCGAGCGTGACCGCCAGTACGAGGAATTCAAGGATCGCGTCGGCGAAGTCATCACCGGCGTCATCAAGTCGGTCGAATTCGGCCACGTGATCGTCAATCTCGGCCGCGCCGAGGGCGTGATCCGCCGCGACCAGCAGATCCCGCGCGAAGCCGCCCGCGTCGGCGAGCGCGTGCGCGCCATCGTGCTGCGCGTCGAACGCCAGAACCGCGGTCCGCAGATCTTCCTCTCCCGCGCGCACCCCGAGTTCATGAAGAAGCTCTTTGCGCAGGAAGTGCCCGAAATCTACGACGGCATCATCGAGATCAAGGCCGCCGCCCGCGATCCGGGCTCGCGCGCCAAGATCGGCGTCATCAGCCACGATCACTCGATCGACCCGGTCGGCGCCTGCGTCGGCATGAAGGGCAGCCGTGTCCAGGCCGTCGTGCAGGAACTGCAGGGCGAGAAGATCGACATCATCCCCTGGAGCGAGGACACCGCGACGTTCGTCGTCAACGCGCTCCAGCCCGCGACGGTCAGCCGCGTCGTCATCGACGAGGAAGAGAGCCGCATCGAAGTCGTCGTGCCCGATGACCAGCTTTCGCTGGCGATCGGCCGCCGCGGCCAGAACGTGCGTCTGGCCTCGCAGCTCACCGGCTCGCAGATCGACATCATGACCGAGGCGGAATCGAGCGAGAAGCGCCAGAAGGAATTCCAGGAACGCTCCAAGATGTTCGAGGAAGAGCTCGACGTCGACGAGACGCTTTCGCAGCTGCTGGTGGCCGAAGGCTTCACCGAGCTGGAAGAAGTCGCTTACATCGAGTTGGCCGAACTGGCCGCGATCGAGGGCTTCGACGAGGAACTGGCCGAGGAGCTGCAGAGCCGTGCCGGTGAGGCGCTTGAGCGTCGCGAGGATGCGTACCGTGAGGAACGCCGCGCGCTGGGTGTCGAGGATGCGCTGGCCGAGCTTCCGCACCTCACCGAGGCCATGCTGGTCACGCTGGGCAAGGCGGGCATCAAGACGCTCGACGATCTGGCTGACCTGGCTACCGACGAGCTCATTGCCAAGAAGCGCTCCGAGCAGCGCCGCCGCGACGGCACGGTGAACCGCCGCGCCCGCGACGAGGACAAGGGCGGCGTGCTCGGCGAGTACGGCCTGAGCGAAGAGCAGGGCAACGAGATCATCATGGCTGCCCGCGCCCACTGGTTCGACGACGAGCCAGAGACTGAGGAGGCCGCCGATGCGGAATCCTCGCAATGAGCGCGTAAGCTCCGACATCGATAGCGCCAAGGCGGAGAGGACTTGCATCCTCTCCGGCGGGAAAGCTGCGCGGGATGACTTCGTGCGTCTGGCGATTTCGCCGGACGGGCTGGTCCTCCCGGACGTCCACGCGCGTGCCCCCGGGCGCGGCGCGTGGATTGGCGTTTCCCGCGCGGACCTTGAAAAAGCGCTGGCGAAGGGCAAACTAAAGGGAGCACTGGCGCGTGCCTTCAAGGGCGCGCCGCTTTCCATTCCCGATGATCTGGCCGAACGGATCGAACAGGCGCTGGTGCGCGCGCTGACCGACCGGCTGGGCCTCGAACTCAAATCGGGCAAGCTGCTCATGGGCTCGGACCGGATCGCGCAGAACGCGCGCGAGGGCCGGGTCACGTGGCTGGGCCATGCCGCCGATGCGAGCGAGGACGGCTCGCGCAAGCTCGATCAGGCCTGGCGGGTCGGGCGCGAGGCGGAAGGAAGCGGTCTGAAAGGCACGCGCTTGCCACTGGACCGGGACACGCTGTCTGTGGCATTGGGCCGCGACAACGTCGTTCACCTGGCGCTGACCGACCGCGGCGCGGCAGACCGAGTCGCCTCGCTGCTGCAGCGTCTCCTGCATTTCCGGGGGCAGGCCGATGAAAGCGCGGCCGGTATGGTAGATGATAACGGGCAGGCTCACGCCGCGTCCGTCACGACGAATTGAGATTGAAGGGCACGACGAGAGATATGAGCGAGACCGACAACAAACCGACCCTGGGCCGCAAGCCGCTTGGGCTTAAGCGCTCGGTGGAAGCGGGTGAGGTCAAGCAGACCTTCAGCCACGGCCGCACCAACAAGGTGGTGGTCGAGGTGAAGCGCCGCAAGCTGATCGGCAAGCCCGGTTCGGAAGGCGCCGTCGAGACCAAGGCCGAAGCGCCTGCCGCTGCGCCCGCGCCTCAGGCCGCCCCCGCGCCCAAGCAGCCCGCGCCGCGCCCGGCGCCGCCCAAGCGGCCTTCCGCGCCCGCCGGCGAAACGCCGCAGGAACGCGTCGCCCGCCTCCAGCGCGAGGCCGAGGAAGACCGCCTGCGCGTGGCCGAGGAAGCGCGCCGCCGCGAAGAGGAAGAGCGGCTGAAGGAGCAGGAAGAAGAAAAGCGCCGCGCCGAAGAGAACCGCCGCGCTGAGGAAGAAGCCGCCGCTGCGGCTGCCAAGGCGGCGGAAGAAGCCGCGAAGGTGCCGGAAGAGGCTCCGGCTGAGGCTGCCGAGGAAGCGCCCGCTCCGGCGGCTGCCGAGGCGCCTGTTGCCAAGGCTGCGGAAGTGGCCAAGCCGGCTGAACCGGCGGCCAAGGCCGCACCGGTTCCCGCGCCGCGCCGCTTCACGCCGGTCCAGCGCCCCGAAACCCCTGCCCGCAAGCCCGAGACGGCCGGTGGTGCTGCTGGCGCTGCCGCCAAGAAGCCCGATGCCGCCAAGAAGGGCGCTCCGGCGGCTCGCGGCGGGGAGCGTGGCGGCAAGGGCGATCGCCGTCAGGCCGGCAAGCTCACGGTCAACCGCGCGCTCAACGACGACGAGGGCGCACGCGCCCGTTCGCTCGCCGCGCTCAAGCGCGCCCGCGAGAAGGAGCGCCGTGCGCACTTTGGCGGCCAGCATCAGCAGCGTGAGAAGCAGGTGCGCGACGTGGTCGTGCCCGAAGCGATCACCGTGCAGGAACTCGCCAACCGCATGGCCGAGAAGGGCGCCGATCTGGTGAAGGCCCTCTTCAACATGGGCATGATGGTCACTGTCAACCAGACGATCGACCAGGATACGGCCGAACTGCTCGTCACCGAATTCGGCCACAACCTGCAGCGCGTCTCTGAAAGCGATGTCGACATCGATACCTCGGTGGACGTCGATACCGAGGAATCGCTGAAGCCGCGTCCGCCGGTGGTGGCGATCATGGGTCACGTCGACCACGGCAAGACCAGCCTGCTCGACGCGCTGCGCGGCACCGATGTGGTGCGCGGCGAGGCCGGCGGCATCACCCAGCATATCGGCGCCTACCAGATCAAGACCAAGGGCGGCGAGCAGATCACCGTGCTCGACACCCCGGGCCACGCGGCCTTCACTCAGATGCGTATGCGCGGTGCCAATGTCACCGACATCGTGATCCTGGTGGTCGCGGCCGATGACGGCATCATGCCGCAGACGATCGAGGCCATCAATCACACCAAGGCCGCCGGCGTGCCGATGATCGTGGCGATCAACAAGTGCGACAAGGAAGACGCGAACCCGCAGAAGGTGCGCGAACGCCTGCTGGAGCACGAGATCATCGTCGAGGAAATGTCGGGCGACGTGCAGGACGTGGAAGTCTCGGCCAAGACCGGCAAGGGTCTGGACGAGCTGATCGAGAAGATCCTGCTCCAGGCCGAAGTGATGGAGCTGAAGGCCAACCCCGATCGCGCCGCCGAAGGCACCGTGATCGAAGCCAAGCTCGACAAGGGCAAGGGCCCGGTCGCGACCGTGCTGGTCAATCGCGGCACTCTGCGCCGCGGCGACATCTTCGTGGTCGGCACCGAAAGCGGCCGCGTCCGCGCGATGAACGACGACAAGGGCCGCCAGGTCAAGGAAGCCGGTCCGTCGACCCCGGTCGAAGTGCTCGGCCTTGGCGGCGTGCCGATGGCCGGTGACGTGCTGACCGTGGTCGAGAGCGAGCAGCGTGCCCGCGAGGTTTCGGCCTGGCGTCAGGAACAGGCGACGGCCAAGCGCACCGCGATGGCGCCGGCCAGCCTGGACACGATGTTCTCGGCGCTGGCCGCCAAGCAGAACGTTATCGAGTACCCGGTCGTCATCAAGGGCGACGTGCAGGGCTCGGTCGAAGCGATCAACGCGGCGCTCCACAACCTTTCGAACGACGAGATCAAGGTGCGCATCCTGCACTCGGGCGTGGGCGCTATCACCGAGACCGACGTGACGCTTGCCAGTGCATCTGGCGCGCCGATCATCGGCTTCAACGTCCGCCCGAACGCCAAGGCGCGCGAGCAGATCGAAAAGTCGAAGACGCCGATGATGTACTACGACGTCATCTACGAGCTCACCGAGGAAGTCGCCAAGCAGATGGCCGGCATCTGGGGCCCCGAGCGCGTGGAAACCGTGGTCGGCCGCGCCGAGGTCAAGCAGGTCTTCCCGGCCGGCAAGAAGGACAAGGCCGCCGGTCTGCTGGTGCTCGAAGGCTACATCAAGAAGGGCATCCACGCGCGTCTCACCCGCAACGACGTCATCGTTTCGGCCACGACCATCGCGTCGCTGCGCCGCTTCAAGGACGACGTGGACGAAGTCCGCGCCGGTCTGGAATGCGGTGTGGTGCTGGCCGACACCAACGACATCAAGCCGGGCGACCACCTCGAAGTCTTCGAGGTCACGCATCGCGAGCGTACTGTCGGGTAAGAATGCCGAAGAGCCGGACCCGCAAGCGAAAGCCTGCCGTGCGTCCGGCTCGGAAGCCTTCGAAATGGCGTAAGGCCGTTTGGAACGGCATGGATGCTGGCTGCTTGGCCGGATGTTTGCCTGTGGCTGCGGTCGTTGTGCTGGGCAGCGCCGGTATGTGGCGTGTGCTTGCCCCCGGTTGATAGATACGATTTGCCGGAAATTTAACCAGGCGCCCCCATCCTCATCACTTATGCCTTTCCAGTCGCAACTTGCGGCGGAAAGGCAGGTGATTGTGGATGGACGCTAACACTGCAGTGATACTGGTTATCGGCGTATCGACCGTACTGGTCGGTCTCGTGACCTTGATGATCAAGCTCGTGGAGCTTGGCCGCAAGTAACCAGTAAGGAGGCCGGTGCTGGAACATCGGCCTCCGATATGTATCGAGCCCGGGCGCTGGAACGCCCGGGCTCGGACAAGTGAAATGGATATTCCACTACAGTGATGACTGCTTAGCTACACCAAACTACGGAACTTTTCAAGATGACCCGCTATCTCGCCCTGTTCGGTTCGATCAATGTCGGCGGCAACCGGCTGACCATGGCGGACCTGCGCTATGCTTTCGAGCGCGAGGAGTTCACGAACGTCGAGACGGTCGTCGCCAGCGGCAATGTCCTGTTCGATTTCGACGAGCGGCCGACCGACGGGCTGGAAGAGCTCTTCGGACACATGATGCTGGACCGTTTCGACATCGACAGCTTCGTGGCCGTGCGTACCAGGGAGGAAGTCCGCGCGGCGGTGGAGGACAATCCTTTCACCGGTGGCAGCGAGGACAAGTTCGTCCACACGCATTTCCTGGGCGGGCAGCCCACGCAGGACCAGTTCGACAGGCTGGTGAGCGATCATGCGGGGCGCGGTGCGGAGCGGATCGCCCTGGGCGCGCGCTGCCTCTACATCGATTACGTGAACGGCGTGGGCGACAGCAAGCTGACCGCGTCCTTCATCGAGCGGCGCCTGGGGTGCCGCGGGACGGCGCGCAATGTCCGTTCGCTGGCGCGCATCCTGACGAAGATGTGAAAGGTGCAGGCATGAAAAAGGGCAGCGCGCTCCGCCATGCACGCCGCCCTTCGCCAGTGCCGGTTGCGGCGGGTTAGCGGATCAGGCCGCTGTAAACCGCGTAGACCTTGAACGAGCTCGTGCCGATCAGCAGCACGTCGTTGCCCGCGCGGACATAGCGATAGCCCCGCTTCGGCGCGGGAAGCTTCTTGTACTTGCGGTAATCGACGACCTGATAGTTCTTCGCGTAGTTCCGGTTGAACTTGTCGCCCTTGCGGAAGGTCTTGTAGCTCTGCTTCTGGACCGTCTTGGTGGCAGTCTTCTTCTGGCCCTGCGGCTTCTGGGCCTGAGACTTCTGCGCCTGAGACTTTTGCGTCTGCGACTGCTGTTTCTGCTGCTCGTGCTGCTGCTGGGGCTTCGGCTGCTGCGCCATCGCGGGCGCTGCCAGGCCGGGCACGATCAGCGCGGCGGCGAGGAGAGTGGCGGTAAAGGTCTTCATCAATCGGCTCCTTGTGGAGGGTTGTAAGCAGGTTTCGCACTCATAACGCTTGAGAGGGGCTTTGGTGGCGTAATCAATTGTTGCAAATTGTCATCGGTCCCCCACATGGATGCAGACGATGGCACGCCAGCAATTTACCCCGGAACAGCACTCCGTCCGCCTGCTCAAGGTGGGCGAGCAGGTGCGGCACGTGATCAGCGAACTCCTCACGCGGCAGGAGGTCCATGACGACACGCTCTCCGCGCATTCGGTCTCTGTTACCGAAGTGCGCATGACGCCCGACCTCAGACAGGCAACGGTCTATGTGAAGCCGCTGCTCGGCGTCGATGAGGAAGAGGTGCTCAAGGCGCTGCGCACCAACACCGCCTTCTTCCAGCGCGAAGTGGCCCAGCGCCTCAAGCTCAAGTATGCGGCGAAGATCCGCTTCCGCGCGGATGAGACGTTCGACGAGGCGAGCCGCATCGATGCGCTGCTCAACGATCCCCGGGTGAAGCGCGACCTCGATCAGGACGACTAGGGCCAA
>NZ_BCTX01000033.1 GCF_001590985.1 Novosphingobium naphthalenivorans NBRC 102051 | reverse complement strand
CCCGGCTTTCCGGTCGTTCGCGGGTTGAAGTGGCTTGCTGAAAAGCGCCTTCTTTTCTGCCCCACCTTCGTCATTCCCGCGCAGGCGGGAATCCAGTAGCGACCCGTCCTTGAAGAATGTGTTCGCGTCCGCAGCCTTCATTCTCGCCTCAGCGCGTAAAGGAACTGCGCGTGGAAACTTGGGCTGATCGAGGAAGGCAATCCCTAGTAGCGTGACCTCGCCACCGATCTGGGTTTTGAGCCATTGCGCTGACTGGATTCCCGCCTGCGCGGGAATGACGAAACTTGGAAGAAATGTCTGGGGTATTTTGGTACCTCGCCAGCCATTTAGCACTGTCCCATAACCCCGCCGCGTGCCATGAACAGCCGCTCGGATCCAAAGAACAAGGCGGTATTCATGGCAGGCGAAGCGGGCGGCGCACGCAGCGGGTCGGTGGCGGAACTCACGCTGCGCGGGGTGCTGCTGGGCGGGGTCATCACCCTGCTGTTCACGGCGGCCAATGTCTATCTGGGGCTCAAGGTCGGGCTGACGTTCGCCACCTCGATCCCGGCGGCGGTCATCTCGATGGCCATTCTGCGCGGTTTCAAGGATTCGACGATCTGGGAAAACAACATCGTCCAGACCGTGGCGAGCGCGGCGGGGACGCTGGCGGCGATCATCTTCGTGCTGCCGGGCCTCGTGATGATTGGCTGGTGGCAGGGCTTCCCTTACTGGACGACCGCCGCGATCACTGGGACGGGCGGTATCCTCGGCGTGCTGTTCTCGGTGCCGCTGCGCCGCGCGCTGGTGGTCGATACGCCGCTGCCTTATCCCGAGGGCAAGGCAGCGGCCGAAGTGCTGCGGGTCGGTTCGCAGTCGCGCGAAGGCGCGGCGGAAAGCGCCAAGGGCCTGTCGGTGCTGATCTGGAATGCACTCGCGTCGGCAGGCTTTGCCGTGCTGACCCAGACCCGGCTGGTCGCGGGCGAGGCGGCGGTGTGGTTCCGGGTCGGCTCGGGCGCGACCGGGATTTCCGGCGGCCTCTCCTTTGCGCTGCTCGGCGTGGGCCACCTCGTGGGCCTGTCGGTCGGCATGGCGATGTTCCTCGGCCTCGTGGTGGGCTGGTGGGTGCTGCTGCCGGTGCTGACCGCGCAGATGCCGATGGCGGGCGGGGCGGAAGTCTGGGCCTACAGCGTGTTCAGCGCCAATGTGCGCTTCTTCGGCGCCGGCGTGATCGGCGTGGCGGCGGTGTGGACGCTGCTGAAGATCGCCGGGCCGGTGATCGGGGGCATCCGCTCGGCCCTCGCCGCCAGCCGCGCGCGCCAGTCGGGCGAGGACCTGGCGCTGGAGGAGCAGGACCTGCCGATCGCGCTGGTCTTCGCCGGTACGCTGGCGATGCTGGTGCCGATCGCGGTGCTGCTGTGGAGCCTCGTTTCGGGCGGTCCGCTCGCCGGGTCGGAAGTGGTCCTGATCGCCGGGGCGCTCGTCTTCATCATTGTCATCGGCCTGCTGATCGCCGCGGTGTGCGGGTATATGGCCGGACTGATCGGCGCCTCGAACTCGCCGGTGTCGGGCATCGGCATCCTGTCGGTGGTGGCGGCATCGCTGATGCTGGTGGGCCTGTTTGGACGCGGGCAGGATGCGGACACCACGGCGGCGCTGGTCGCCTATGCCCTGATCGTCACCGGCATCGTGTTCGGCGTTGCCACCATTTCCAACGACAATCTGCAGGACCTCAAGACCGGCCAGCTTGTCGGCGCGACGCCGTGGAAGCAGCAGGTCGCGCTGGTGATCGGCGTGGTGTTCGGCTCGCTGGTGATCCCGCCGGTGCTGGACCTGCTCAACACCGCCTTCGGTTTTGCCGGGGCGCCGGGGGCCGGGCCCAATGCATTGCCCGCACCGCAGGCGGCGCTGATCTCGGCGCTGGCCAAAGGCGTGCTGGGCGGCGATCTCAACTGGACGATGATCGGCTGGGGCGCGGCGGCGGGCGTGGTCTTCGTGATCGTCGATGAAGTGCAGGGGCTGTTCGGCCGCCTGCGCCTGCCGCCGCTGGGTGTCGGCATCGGCATCTACCTGCCGATGGCGGCGATCCTGCCGGTGGTGATCGGCTCGGTGCTGGGCTGGCTCTACGACCGCTGGGCGGCAGGCCGCACCGATCCGGAGTTCGCGCAGCGCATGGGCGTGCTCACCGCGACCGGCCTGATTGTCGGCGAGAGCCTGTGGGGCGTCACGTTCGCGGGGATCGTCGCGGCCTCGGGCAGCGACAGCCCGCTGGCGCTGGTCGGGAACGGCTTCGAGGGATCGGCGCTGATTGGCGGCACGGTGCTGTTCTTCGCGCTGATCTGGGCACTCTATCGCCGGACGCAGAGGCTGGTCACGACGGACTGATCCTTCTGTCCGGCGATGGGCGATTGCAGACACGCTTTGTCGCAGACGCTACATTGAGGGCATTCCGAAAACCGGAGATTTCCGCCATTCCAAGGGCTGGCATGGTTCCTGCTTTGCTGAGGGCAAACAACTCAGGAGACCATCCATGGCCTACAAGATCATCGCTTCGCAGTGCACCGGTTGCAGCGCGTGCGAGTTCGAGTGCCCCAATGCGGCGATCTCGATGAAGGGCGACACTTTCATCATCGATCCCAACAAGTGCACCGAATGCGCCGGGGAATACGACCACCCGCAGTGCGATACCGTCTGCCCGGTTCCCAAGACCTGCGTCCCGGCCTGATCCGCGCCGTCCGGGCGGCCGGCCGATGGTGGACGATGACCTGGGCCTTCCGCTCGACTGGAAGGGGAAACCGATCCGGTGCCGGGAATGCCAGCATCAGGGGATCAACGCGATGGGGCTTTGCGTCAAGGGCAAGGCCTGCATCCGGGATCGCCGGGCGCGGCGCGTGGAGCGGTTCCTGAAAGGGAACCCCGATCTGGCCGACCAGTACCTCGATCACCCTTACTTCGAAGTGCGGGCAGGGGCGGCGCGCTATGCCAACGTGTTCCGCCTGCCCGCGCTGCTCAGCGATCCAGAGCCCGAAGTGCGCGCCGTGGCGACGCTGAGGCTGCCAGAGGACCGGATACGCCATATGATCCGCGACGAGGATATTGACGTGCGCATTGCCGCGGCTTCGCGCCTGCAGGGGGCGGATCTGATGCCCGCACTCAAGGACGATGCCTATATGGTGCGGATCACGGCGGTGCGGCGTATGCCGGCGGAACTGCTGCCGCTGGTGCGTCACGATCCCGATCCGGAAGTGCGGTCCTGGGTGGCGCGGCGGATCGACCTGCGCGCCTTGCCGGACATGTGCTTCGACACCGATCCGCTGGTGCGCCGCGAGGTGGCCGAACGGCTGCCGCTCGATCAGCTTCGCCTGCTGGTGACGGACAGCGATCTGCGCGTGCGCTTCACCGTGGCCGAACGGATCGCTGAAGAAGAGCTGGAGCCGCTGCTCGACGATCCGGAAGCGGCGATCCGCGAACTGGCGCGCGAGCGCATCGCGCAGGTTCCGCATCTCGCACACTTGCTGGAACCCAAGCCGGCGGCGCTGCGCCTGCTCGAACCCGAAGACACGACTTCAGAACACTCGCCCAAGGAGCCAAGCCGATGAAAGTCATGATCCGCAGAGCCGAGGGCGTATTGTCCGCCTATGTCCCCAAGAAGGATCTCGAAGAGCCGGTCGTCGAAACCGAACTCGACACGCTCTGGGGCGGCTGGGTGAAGCTGGCCAATGGCTGGATACTCGAACTGCCTGAGATGGCCGAGGACACCAGGCTGCCGATCACTGTGGAAGCCCGCAAGCGCGCCACGGCCGAGGAGGATTGACCATGTCCGACGTCCTTGAAAACCCGCAGGTCCTGCTGGACGAAGTCGCCGCCGGACTGAAGGCGGGAACCATGGTGCCCTACATCGGCCCGGGCGTTTCGGCGCTGCAGGAGCAGGCGGTACCGATGGGGCCCGAGGCGCTGGCGGATTTCTTCGCCACCAAGACCACGCTGCCCAAGCGCGCGCAGGGCAATCCCTGGGCCGCCGCGCAGTACATCGAGAGCTACCGCTTCCGCGACACCGTGACGCTGTGGATGCAGGAAGCCTTCGCTGCCGCAGTGCCGCCGTCCCCGTTCCATGCCTGGATCGCGGGTCTGCCGCTGCCGCTCATCATCGACACCTGGTATGCGGGCGAGATGCGCGCCGCGCTCGCCGGGCGCCCCGAGGCGGCTGGTGATTGGGCCGAAGTGCAGGGCATCACCCGCGCCGGGATTGGCGAGGACCGCTGGTTCCGCTTCTACGACGCGGCCGGCAATGCCATCGATGCCGAGACGGCGGCCAAGGCGAAGACCCTGCTCTACACCCCGCATGGCGGTGTCGCGCCGGATGCCAATTTCCTGATCTCCGATGCCGACTATGTCGAAGTGCTGACCGAGATCGACATCCAGACGCCGATCCCCGAGGAAGTGCGCCACCGCCGCACCGGCATGGGCTTCGTCTTCCTGGGTTGCCGTTTCCACGATCAGCTGCTGCGCACCTATGCCCGTCAGGTGATGAAGCGCTCCTCCGACCGGCATTACGCGGTCGTCGAACTGGACGCTCTGACCCGCAACGAACGGCGCTTCCTCGAAGAGCAAGGCATCCAGGCGATAGACCTGCCGCTCGCCGAAGCGCTGGACCGCCTGATGGCCTGATCGTTTCCTCACGAACCCGGTTCACCGTGCGACCGGAGTGGAACCCTGCGCCGCCCCCATTTCGATGGGAGCGGCGCCCTTTTTTGTGCGGTTTCCCGGTGATGCGCCAATGTCGTGTCTGTCGTGACCGCGACATTGGCGCGCCCAGCATGAGACATTTGTGACATTGCCTGCTGCAGCGCGGTATGGAATGTCCCGGAATCCCTCATTTTCGCGGTTTGGCATGGTGTTTGCGACGCAGCATTCATCAGCAAATGCCGGCGGTAGCCCCCACCGCCGCGCGACAGACCGGGGAGTTTCCATGACCGAAGCTATGTTCGAGGACAGCCATTCGAATGGGTCCGACGATTCCGCCGTCGATATCGCAGATGTTATGCAGAAGATGGCCGAGCACAAAGGGTGCGGCACTGAAGGCGGCAGTGGCAAGGCCAGCTGCGGCAGCAGTGGCGGTCCCGAGGATATGCCCGCCGAAATCTGGGAGAAGGTGAAGAACCATCCCTGCTATTCGGAAGAAGCGCACCACCACTATGCCCGTATGCACGTGGCCGTGGCGCCTGCCTGCAACATCCAGTGCAACTACTGCAACCGCAAGTACGACTGCGCCAACGAGAGCCGTCCGGGCGTCGTTTCCGAGCGTCTGACGCCCGAACAGGCCTCGAAGAAGGTTCTGGCCGTCGCTTCGACCATTCCGCAGATGACCGTTCTGGGCATCGCAGGCCCCGGCGATCCGCTCGCCAATCCGGGCAAGACCTTCGAGACCTTCCGCCTCATCAGCGAAGTCGCGCCCGACATCAAGCTGTGCCTTTCGACCAATGGCCTCGCGCTGCCCGACTGGGTGGACGAGATCGCCAAGTACAAGGTCGATCACGTCACCATCACGATCAACATGATCGATCCCGAAGTCGGCCAGCACATCTATCCCTGGATCTTCTGGGAGAACAAGCGCCTGCAGGGCTATGAGGCCGCCAAGATCCTGACCGAACGTCAGCTCCTGGGGCTCGAAATGCTCACCGAGCGGGGCATTCTCGCCAAGATCAACTCGGTGATGATCCCCGGCATCAATGACCGGCACCTGATCGAGGTCAACAAGGCGGTGAAGTCGCGCGGCGCCTTCCTGCACAACATCATGCCGCTGATCTCTGCGCCCGAACACGGCACCGTGTTCGGCCTCAACGGCCAGCGCGGCCCGACTGCGCAGGAGCTGAAGGCCTTGCAGGACGACTGCGAAGGCGACATGAACATGATGCGCCACTGCCGCCAGTGCCGTGCCGACGCGGTTGGCCTGTTGGGCGAGGACCGTTCGGCCGAGTTCACCACCGACAAGATTATGGCGATGGAAGTCAACTACGACTCCGCGGGCCGCAAGGCCTATCAGGAAGCCGTGGAGGCCGAGCGTCAGGCCAAGGTCGCGGCCAAGAAGGACGAGCTCGACGGTCTCGAAAAGGCCGGCGACATGAAGATGCTGGTTGCCGTCGCCACCAAGGGTCACGGCATCATCAACGAGCACTTCGGCCACGCCAAGGAGTTCCAGATCTACGAACTCTCGCAGACGGGCGCCAAGTTCGTCGGCCACCGCCGTGTCGACCTCTATTGTCAGGGCGGCTACGGCGAGGAAGACGCGCTCGACACCGTGATCAAGGCGATCAACGACTGCCACGCGGTCTTCGTCGCCAAGATCGGCGGTTGCCCCAAGAGCGATCTTCAGGCCGCCGGGATCGAACCGGTCGACCAATACGCGCACGAATTCATCGAGAAGTCGGCGCTGGTCTGGTTCAAGGACTATCTGGCCAAGATCGAGGCGGGCGAGATCGTCCACAGCGATCGTGGTGACGCGGCCATCCGCCAAGGTGCACTCCTCGGCAGTGCGCTGCTCAGCCAGGCGAGCTGACGGCCATGGCCTACAAGATCGTCGGCAGCCAGTGCACCAATTGCACCGCCTGCGAGGCGCTGTGCCCCAACCTGGCGATTTCGGAGGCGAAAGGCACTTTCGTCATCGATCCCGCCAAGTGCACCGAGTGCATAGGTCATTTCGATACCCCGCAGTGTGTCGCCATCTGTCCGGTTGACGACACCTGCGTGATCGACACGGCCTATCCCCGGTACGAGGCGTGAGGCGGTAATGAACGGGCCGCTCTTCGAAGGCTTCGGCGGGGCATCGGACGCGGTAGAGCGTTCGATCCTCGCCAGCCCGCTGCTCGGCGGCGGGCTGCCCGCCGAAGCGCGGGCCCATCTCGAACGGGCGGCCGAGCGCTATCACCTGACCGACGTGGCCGAAACGCACTTGTTCCAGGCCGAAGCGATCGCACCCGATCATGCCGCCGTGCTGATCGCGCTCTATCGCTTCTACTTCTACAAGGGCCGTTTGTCGGAAGCGCTCGATATCGCGCGGGTCTGCGTCGAAAAGGCGCTGCGGCTCAATGTGCTCGGCGATGACTGGCGCCGGGTCCGGGCGGAAGACGCCACTTTCGGCGAGTGGGAAGCGCTGCTGCCGCGCTTCTTCCTCTTCAGCCTGAAGGGCTACGCCTACCTTTCGATGCGTCTCGGCAAGCTCGATCAGGGGCGGGAAGCGGCGGAGAAGCTGCTCGAACTCGATCCCCGCGACCGGATCGGCGCCCAGGTGCTGATCGATGTCCTCGACCGGATGGAGGAGGAAGAAACCGATGAGTAATATCGTCCGCGACAGCGAGGTGGTGGAACTCAATGGCCCGCCGGCTTTCCGCTATGGCGAGAAGGTCAAGGCCAAGCGCATGGTGCGCAATGACGGCACCTATGCGGGCAAGGAGATCGGCGATCTGCTGGTCAAGAAAGGCGAGGAGGGGGTCGTCGTCTCGATCGGCACGTTCCTCCAGCAGTTCTACATCTACGGCGTCGAGTTCACCGAAAGCGGCAACCGCGTGGGCATGAAGCGGCGCGAACTGCTGCCGATCTGGACCAACGAAGAAGAGGACGAGCTGCCTTGCGCGCTTCCCGCGGGGAGGGCTGGCTGATGTTCGATATTCGCGAACCGATCTATCAATGGGGCGAGCGGGTCATCGCCGCGGTCGATCTGGTCAATGACGGCAGTTATCCGGGTGTCCCCGAAGAAGCCGTGCTGGCCGCGACGGGCACGCCCGGTGAGATCGTCAATGTCGGGCATCACTCCGACAGCAATACGCCCGTCTATCTGGTGGAATTCCTCACGCAGGCCGGAGACCTCGTGGTCGTCGGCTGTCTTGAGGAAGAACTGGTCCGGCCCTGAGGGAGATGCGCATGTCCATCGCTTCCGCCCTGCGCAGCCGCACTGCCGAACCGGTCATGACCCGCCAGCCGAACGAGTTCGACCTGATGCGCGTCAGCCGCTCGCTCGAACAGCGCGAGCGCTACAAGTACGTCACGCCCAAAGTGCTGAGCGTGGCTGATGGCTATCTGGTGCGCAGCCCGTGCTGCTCGCGCAATATCGACCCGGAAGGCGGCGAGATCGATGTCGCGCTGCTCACCTGGGACGAGGCGCGGCGCGAATGGTCGCTGGCGCGGCGCGATCACGAGGCGGATTGCTGGGTCGAGGACGGCCGCTTTGCCCGGCTGGGCGAGCTGCTGATGCGCCTCAACGCCGATCCGGCCCGGCAGTTCTGGCAGTGAAGGAGACCTGACGCCATGGCACTCGAAGCGGAAGCCATCGCCCGGATCGACGCTCTTGTCGCCGCGATCGGCGCCGAGGCTGACGCTGGCAGCGTGGCCTATGCGCTGCAGCGGCTCTTGCCCGGCTTCACGCTGCGGCAGTGCGATGCTTCCGATGTGCTGGAGGACCCGTTCCGCACAGTGGGGCCTTGCGACATTCACATGCTCGATACCTCCAGCCATTGCATCCGGGTGACGGACGATCCGGCGGAAGCCACGGGCATTCTTCTGGCGGAAAGGGTAACGGCATGAGCGGCGAAGTTGTCTCGATCGCCACGGGCGAGCCGTTGCAGATTCCGCTCTGCGATCCGGACCTGACGCAGGAAGACCTGGCGGCGATCAACGCCGTGCTGTGCGGCGACAAGCTGGGCGACGGCCCGATTGCCGAAAGGCTCGAACGCGCCTTTGCCGCGCATTGCGGCCGGGCCAAGGGCATTGCCGTATCGAATGCGGCCATCGGCCTGCTGATCGCGCTGACCGCCAAGGGAATCGGCCCCGGCGACGAAGTGATCCTCTCCGCCCATGGCTTCCGCGAACTGGGTCATGCCGTGCTGCGCTGCGGTGCGACGCCGGTCTTCGCCGACATCGATTACTGGTCTGGTTGCCTCGCGGCGGACAAGGCTGCGGCCAAGGTCACGGACAAGACCCGCGCGATCATTGCCGGCAACACCGCAGGGCATCCCGCCGACTGGCCCGCCTTGCGCGAACTGGCCGATGCGCACGGCCTGTTCCTCGTCGAGGATTCGAGCGAAGCGATCGGCTCGCGCCACAAGGCGGGGATCGTCGGCAGCTTCGGCGATGTCGCGATCTTCGATTTCGCGCAGCCGGGCGTCATCTGCTGCGGTGAGGGCGGGGTGATCGTCACCGACGACGCCACGCTGGCAGCGGCCATGCGCCGCTTGCGCTCGCGCTCGCTGGCGGACCGCGCGTCGGTCTCCGCCGGTGTCGATGCGCCGTTCGGTGCGGCTATGGGTGAAGTGATCGCGGCGCTGGCCTTCTCGCAACTGGCCCGGCTCGACGTGCTGCTGGAGCGGCGGCGCGGGGTGCAGGCCATGTACGACGGCTTCATGCAGAGCTTCGAGGGGATCAAGCCGCCCTATATCGCGCCCGAGGTGGAGGAGGTCCACTGGTTCCTCTACGTCGTTCACCTCGGCACCCGGTTCAGCAAGTCCTCGCGCGATGCGATCCTGGAGGACATGCACACCGAGGCGATCGAGGCCCATGCCTATTCGAGCCCGCTGCACCTCCAGCGCGCCTACCGCGAGCGCGGCTGGAAGAAGGGCGACCTGTTCGTGACCGAAAAGGTCGCCGACCGCGCCGTTGCCTTGCCGTTTCACGCTCATCTCACGCCCGAACAAGTCGCCTTCATGGTCGCGCGCATGAAAGACGCGTCGATCAATTCGGGCGCGGGCGCTGCCATTTATTGAAGACAGGCATTTACTGAAGACAGGAAGACCACTGCCATGACTACGCTTACCATCATGCCCGCCGGAAAGACCGTGGATGCACCCGAGGGCGTTTCGCTGCTCAAGCTCATCAATGGTGTCGACCCGGCCGAGCACACCTGCTCGGACGCCTGCCACCTCTTCGTGCTCGAAGGCCGCAAGGGACTCTCGAAGATCACGGCGGAGGAAAACGGCAAGCTCGACATGATCGTCGGTGCCAGCTCCAAGTCGCGTTATGCTTGCATGGCCACGATCCTTGGCACCGAGGACGTGACTGTCGAAGTCCTCACGTTCGTCTGAGGAGCATCTGCCATGCCGATGGACGCAGCCGAAATCGAAAGCCGCATCACCGCGGCCTTCCCCGATGCCAAAGTGCTGATGGTCGACATGGCCGGTGACGGCGATCACTGGGCGGCGCGCGTCACGTCCGCTGCCTTCGTGGGCAAGAGCCGCATCCAGCAGCACAAGATGGTCTATGCCGCGATCGGCACGGACGTGGGCGGCGAACTGCACGCGCTCGCGCTGCAGACTTTCGTTCCCGAAACCTGATTAAGGAACACGGATCATGAGCACCAGCGACCGGATCACGAAACTCGTTACGGAAAATGATATCGTCCTGTTCATGAAGGGCGTGCCGCAGGCGCCGCAGTGCGGTTTTTCGGCCGCCGTCGTGAAAGTCCTGGCGGCACTGGGCCAGCCCTATGCCAGCGTCAACGTGCTGGAGGATCCCTTCATCCGCGAAGGCATCAAGGAATACTCCGACTGGCCGACGATCCCGCAGCTCTACGTCAAGGGTGAATTCGTCGGCGGCAGCGACATCGTGCGCGAAATGTACGACAGCGGCGAATTGCAGGCGCTGGTGGCGCCGCAGGGAGCCGCCTGAGCCATGGAGCTGCCCGAGGAACTTCCCCAGCTCTACAAGCGGCACATCTTCGCCTGCGCCACGCAGCGCCCGCCGATGCATCCGCGCGGCAGTTGCGGGGCCAGCGGCGCCCAGCCGCTCTGGGAGAAGCTGGGCAAGAAGATCGAGGAAAGCGGGCTTTCCGCCGAAGTCGGTTTCACTCTGGCGGGCTGCATGGGCTTCTGCTCGGCCGGGCCGCTGATGGTCATCTATCCCGAAGGCGTCTGGTATCGGCCGCAGAAGGAAGAAGACATCGACGCGATCTTTGAAAGTCATCTGAAAAATGACCAGCTCGCCGAGGAGCTGGTGGTCGTCCTTTCCCGTTAGCCGGAGCCCGTTCCCATGACCACGTCCGATCGCATCCGCACGCTTGTTACTGAAAACGAGATCGTCGTTTTCATGAAAGGCAATCCCGCCGCGCCGCAATGCGGCTTTTCCGCTGGCGTGGTGAAAGTGCTCGACGCGATCGGCCGGCCCTACGTGGGCGTGAACGTACTCGATGACCCGTTCCTGCGCGAAGGCATCAAGGAATATTCGGACTGGCCGACATTGCCGCAGGTCTATGTGAAGGGCGAATTCATCGGCGGCAGCGACATCGTGCGCGACATGTTCGCCAGCGGCGAACTGCAGGCGCTGTTCGCGGGCGAGGGCGTCTGATGATGGCCAGTGTCGTCCGCCTTGGCGCCCAGTTTCCGTCACGCCGTCTGCGCACCAGCGCGCGCAACATGCTCGACGGCATCGTGACCGCCATCGTCCACGGCCCGGTGAATGCCGAAGTGGGGCTGCTGGTCAACGACTGCATCGTGATCGACGCGCTTGTCACCAATTCGTGCGTGACCTCGCTCGACCTGCATCCCGGCGGCCGTGCGGTGGCGCTGATCAATGCAAGCTTCATCACGCTGCTGGCCGACACGCCGGGCTTGCGCCTCTCGGCCCGCAATCTGATCGGCGGGACTGTCGTCGATGTGACGGACAGCCCCGTCGAAAGCGAAGTCGTGCTCGACATCGGCGGCGGGCGCGAACTGGCCGCGATCGTGACCAGCCATTCGCGCCGGGAACTGAATCTCGTCCCCGGCGCGCACACGCTCGCGTGCTTCAAGGCCTCGCATATCATCCTTGCCGCCGAATACTGACCGATCGGAGGCAAGAGGCCGGCTATTTCCCGATCAGGACGTCGCTGGCCTTGATGATCACCGTCACCGCATCGCCGACCGCCAGGCCGAGCTCGGCAATGGATTCCTCGGTGATGTTGGACGTGACCACGGTTCCGCCGCCGATATCGACCTTGACCGAGCCGTTGACGGCGCCGGGGGTGATGGTGGTGACGGTTCCGGAAATCTGATTACGCGCGCTGATTTTCATCGGGTGACACTCCTTATGTAGGTGTGCCCCGCAGACATCCCCCGAATGAGACGGTCTTTTACAGACCGCCCAGTTGTATCAGTTCCGCGCCGCCCGCGCGGCCCAGGATGGTGTCCACCTTCTGGCGCACCGCTTCGATCCGCAGCGGCTTGAGCAGGGCGCCTGCAGCACCGGCCTTGAGCGCGGCCAGCCCCAGTTCCTCGTCTTCCTTGCCCGCCACGATCAGCACGCGGGCCGCCGGATAGCGCGCCGCGATCTCGTCCAGGACTTCGACGCCATGCGCCTTCAGGATCGACATGCCGAGGATCAGCACGTCGGGCAGCAGCCAGTCCTGACCCTTTTCATAGGCTTCGGCGAGGCTGGTCAGTTCATGGGTCTCGATCTCGTCGTGCAGCATGAACTGCAGCGCGGCGCGCGTGATCTCGTCTTCATCGACGACGAATATACGCCGCTGGTCGACGGCCTTGGAGGTTTCGACACCGATCTGCATGGGGCATCTCCATCAGTTGTTTGCGTTTTTTGACAAGCAAGTCGCGCGCCAATCCTGCTGCGCCGCAAAAACCGCCGGATCTGTGCCGCCAGTGCCCTGTGTCGCATGTGTCCTTTGCGACAAGTCCGGTGTGTTTGTCCGCTTTGTCACATGGTGCGACATCGCCCGACATAACTCGGAAATACCCGGAAAAGCGTCACTTTGCTGCGCCTGCGAGCATTTGGCACGGGCATTGCACAATAGCCGGCACAGCGCGTTTCGGCCCGCTGACCCGCCGCAGGAGAACATGGGCGACGGGGAGAGTCCGGAGCAGGCAACCGCCCCGGAGTACCGCGAAGAACAGCTTAGGAGCATGCAATGTCACTTCGTCAAATCGCCTTCTACGGCAAGGGCGGCATCGGCAAGTCCACCACCTCGCAAAATACCCTCGCCGCGCTCGCCGATCTCGGCCAGCGCATTCTGATCGTCGGCTGCGACCCCAAGGCTGACTCCACCCGCCTGATGCTTCACGCCAAGGCCCAGGACACCATCCTCTCGCTCGCTGCCGAGGCTGGTTCGGTCGAGGACCTCGAACTCGAAGACGTCATGAAGATCGGCTACAAGGACATCCGCTGCGTTGAATCGGGTGGTCCGGAGCCGGGCGTTGGCTGCGCTGGCCGTGGTGTTATCACCTCGATCAACTTCCTCGAAGAAAACGGTGCCTACGAAGACATCGACTACGTCTCCTACGACGTGCTCGGCGACGTGGTCTGCGGCGGTTTCGCCATGCCGATCCGCGAGAACAAGGCGCAGGAAATCTACATCGTCATGTCGGGCGAGATGATGGCCATGTACGCGGCCAACAACATCTCGAAGGGCATTCTCAAGTACGCCAACTCCGGCGGCGTGCGCCTTGGTGGCCTGGTCTGCAACGAGCGCCAGACCGACAAGGAACTGGAACTGGCTGAATCGCTGGCTGCCAAGCTGGGCACCAAGCTCATCCACTTCGTTCCGCGCGACAACATCGTGCAGCATGCCGAACTGCGCCGCATGACGGTCATCGAGTACGCTCCGGACAGCAACCAGGCGAACGAATACCGCCAGCTGGCCGAAAAGGTCCACAACAACTCGGGCAACGGCATCATCCCGACCCCGATCACGATGGACGAGCTCGAAGACCTGCTCATGGAGCACGGCATCATGAAGGCCGTCGACGAGAGCCAGGTCGGCCTGAGCGCCGCCGAAGCCTGATCCCAGGTTGCCGCAAGGCCCGTCCCCCGCTGCCCGCAACCCAGCGGGGGACGGTTCCCGGATCAAACCGGCCCGATAAAAGCAGGAGTGCATCGAAATGAGCGTCTCGAACCCCACAGACATTGCAGAAGTCAAGGAACGCAACCGGGCGTTGATCCAGGAAGTCCTTGAAGTCTATCCGGCCAAGACGGCCAAGCGCCGCGCCAAGCACCTCAACGTCCACGAAGAGGGCAAGAGCGACTGCGGCGTGAAGTCCAACATCAAGTCCATCCCGGGCGTGATGACCATCCGCGGCTGTGCTTATGCCGGCTCGAAGGGCGTGGTCTGGGGCCCGATCAAGGACATGATCCACATCAGCCACGGCCCGGTCGGCTGCGGCCAGTACAGCTGGGCTGCCCGCCGCAACTACTACATCGGCACGACCGGCATCGACACGTTCGTGACGATGCAGTTCACCTCCGACTTCCAGGAAAAGGACATCGTCTTCGGCGGCGACAAGAAGCTCGCCAAGATCATGGACGAGATCGAGATGCTGTTCCCGCTGAACAAGGGCATCACCGTCCAGTCCGAATGCCCGATCGGCCTGATCGGCGACGACATCGAGGCCGTTTCGAAGGCCAAGAGCAAGGAATACGACGGCAAGACCATCGTTCCGGTGCGCTGCGAAGGCTTCCGCGGCGTTTCGCAGTCGCTGGGCCACCACATCGCCAACGACGCCGTGCGCGACTGGGTCTTCGACAAGTGCGAAGACAAGGAACCGCTGTTCGAGCCCGGCCCCTATGACGTGGCCATCATCGGCGACTACAACATCGGCGGCGACGCCTGGTCCAGCCGCATCCTGCTGGAGGAAATGGGTCTTCGCGTCGTGGCGCAGTGGTCGGGCGACGGCTCGATCGCCGAACTGGAAGCGACGCCCAAGGCGAAGCTCAACGTCCTGCACTGCTACCGCTCGATGAACTACATCTCGCGCCACATGGAAGAGAAGTACGGTATTCCCTGGTGCGAATACAACTTCTTCGGCCCGAGCAAGATCGAGGAATCGCTGCGCAAGATCGCCGCCTACTTCGACGAGAGCATCCAGGAAGGCGCCGAGCGCGTCATCGCCAAGTACAAGCCGCTGATGGAAGCGGTGATCGCCAAGTACAAGCCGCGCCTCGAAGGCAAGAAGGTCATGCTCTACGTCGGCGGTCTGCGCCCGCGTCACGTGATCGGTGCCTATGAGGACCTCGGCATGGACGTGGTCGGCACCGGCTACGAATTCGGCCACAACGACGACTATCAGCGCACGGCCCAGCACTACGTCAAGGACGGCACGCTGATCTACGACGACGTGACCGGCTACGAGTTCGAGAAGTTCGTCGAGAAGATCCAGCCGGACCTCGTCGGTTCGGGCATCAAGGAAAAGTACGTCTTCCAGAAGATGGGCGTGCCGTTCCGCCAGATGCACAGCTGGGACTACTCGGGCCCTTACCACGGCTACGACGGCTTCGCGATCTTCGCCCGCGACATGGACATGGCGATCAACTCGCCCGTCTGGAAGATGGCCCCGACGCCCTGGAAGAAGGACGACGGCGACTACATGGCCATTGCCGCCGAGTAACGGCTTCTCACCCACTCATTTGACAGGAGGCTTCGATGCCCCAGGACGCAGATAAGGTTAAGGACCACTTCGAGCTGTTCCGCGGTGAGGAATACACCGACATGCTCGCCCGCAAGAAAGCGGAATTCGAGAACCCGCACCCCGCCGAAGAGGTGGCCCGGGTTCGCGAATGGGCCAAGACCGAAGAGTACAAGGAACTCAACTTCAGCCGTGAGGCGCTCACCGTCAACCCGGCCAAGGCGTGCCAGCCGCTCGGCGCCGTCTTCGCCGCGGTCGGCTTCGAGAGCACGCTGCCCTTCGTGCATGGTTCGCAGGGCTGCGTGGCCTACTACCGCTCGCACTTCTCGCGCCACTTCAAGGAGCCGACCTCGTGCGTCTCCTCGTCGATGACCGAGGACGCGGCGGTGTTCGGCGGCTTGAACAACATGATCGACGGCCTTGCCAACGCCTACAACATGTACAAGCCCAAGATGATCGCGGTCTCCACCACCTGCATGGCGGAAGTCATCGGTGACGACCTCAACGCCTTCATCAAGACGGCGAAGGAAAAGGAATCGGTTCCGGCCGAATACGACGTTCCCTTCGCCCACACCCCGGCGTTCGTCGGCAGCCACATCACCGGCTACGACAATGCCATGAAGGGCATCCTGGAGCACTTCTGGGACGGCAAGGCCAAGACCGTCGAGCCGATGGTCCGCGTTCCCAACGGGAAGATCAACTTCCTCAACGGGTTCGACGGCTATGCCGTGGGCAACCTGCGCGAAGTGAAGCGCATCTTCGACATGATGAAGATCGACTACACGATCGTGGGCGACCAGTCGGACGTCTGGGACACCCCGACCGACGGCGAGTTCCGCATGTACGACGGCGGTACCACGCTGGAGGACGCGGCCAACGCGCTTCACGCCAAGGCGACCATCTCGATGCAGGAATACTGCACTGAGAAGACCCTGCCGTTCATCGCCGCGCACGGCCAGGAAACGGTGGCGTTCAACCACCCGATCGGCGTCGAGGCGACCGACAGCTTCGTGATGGAAGCCGCCCGTCTCGCCGGTGTCGAGATCCCTGACGAGCTGGCCAAGGAACGTGGCCGTCTGGTTGACGCGATCGCCGACTCCAATGCCCACATCCACGGCAAGAAGTTCGCCATCTACGGCGATCCGGACCTTGCCTATGGTCTCGCCAAGTTCGTGATGGAACTGGGCGGCGAGCCGATCGTGGTCCTCTCGACCAACGGCGGCAAGGCCTGGGCGGCCAAGATGGAAGAGCTTTTCGCGTCCTCGCCGTTCGGCGCGAACTGCAAGGCCTATCCGGGCAAGGACCTGTGGCACATGCGCTCGCTGCTGTTCACGGAGAAGCCGGACTTCATCATCGGCAACACCTACGGCAAGTACCTGGAGCGTGACACCGGCGTGCCGCTGATCCGGATCGGCTTCCCGATCTTCGACCGGCACCACAAGCACCGCTACCCGGTGTGGGGCTACCAGGGTGGTCTCAATGTTCTCGTGACGATCCTCGACCGGATCTTCGAGCACATGGACGCGACCACCAACGTGCCCGCCAAGACCGACTACAGCTACGACATCATTCGCTGATGTCACGGATTTCCCCCGCCATTCCGGCTTTCGCGGGCATGGCGGGGGGAGGTTTCAAGCGCAACCGGGGAGCTTTTCGATGAGCAGTGTGAACCAGACCATCCAGGAAGTGTTCAACGAACCCGGTTGCGCGAAGAACCAGGCCAAGTCGGAAAAAGAACGCAAGAAGGGCTGCACCAAGCAGCTCCAGCCCGGGGGCGCCGCTGGCGGCTGTGCCTTCGACGGAGCGAAGATCGCGCTCCAGCCCATCACGGACGTGGCGCACCTCGTCCACGGTCCCATCGCCTGCGAAGGCAATTCCTGGGACAACCGCGGCGCGAAGACGTCCGCCTCCTCGCTCTACCGCACCGGCTTCACCACCGACATGACCGAGACGGACATCGTCTTCGGCGGTGAGAAGCACCTGTTCAAGGCGATCAAGGAGATCGTCGACAAGTACGCCCCGCCGGCGGTCTTCGTTTATCAGACCTGTGTGCCCGCGATGATCGGCGACGACATCGAGGCCGTCTGCAAGGCCGCTACGGCCAAGTTCGAGACGCCCTGTGTCCCGATCCTCTCGCCCGGCTTCGTGGGGCCCAAGAACCTCGGCAATAAGCTCGCGGGCGAAGCGATCCTGAAGCATGTGATCGGCACGCAGGAGCCCGAGTACACCACGCCTTACGACATCAACATCATCGGCGAATACAACCTAGCCGGCGAACTGTGGCAGGTGAAGCCGCTGCTCGACGAGCTCGGCATCCGCATCCTCTCCTGCATCTCGGGCGATGCGCGCTACAAGGAAGTGGCCTGGTCGCACCGTGCCAAGGCGGCGATGATGGTCTGCTCCAAGGCGATGATCAACGTCGCCCGCAAGATGGAGGAGAAGTACGAGATCCCCTTCTTCGAGGGCTCGTTCTACGGCATTGGGGACATGTCCGACAGCTTGCGCGAGATTGCCCGCCTGCTCATCGAGCGCGGTGCCGATCCGGAACTGATGGACCGCACTGAGGCCGTGATCGCCCGTGAGGAAGCCCGCGCCTGGGAGGCCATTGCGCCTTATGCCGCGCGCCTGAAGGGCAAGAAGGTCCTGCTCATCACCGGCGGCGTGAAGTCGTGGTCGGTGGTGGCCGCGCTGCAGGAAGCGGGCATGGAGATCGTCGGCACCTCGGTCAAGAAATCGACCAAGGAAGACAAGGACAAGATCAAGAAGCTGATGGGCGACGATGCCCACATGTTTGACGATCTCACTCCGCGCGAGATGTACCGCAAGCTCAAGACGGCGGAAGCGGACATCATGCTTTCGGGCGGGCGTTCGCAGTTCATCGCGCTCAAGGCCTCGATGCCGTGGATGGACATCAATCAGGAACGCCACTGCGCCTTTGCCGGCTATCACGGCATGGTCGAGATGGTGAAGGAGATTGACCGCACGCTCTCCAACCCGATGTGGGAACAGGTGCGCAAGCCCGCGCCGTGGGAAGTGCCGGGGCAAGTGAGCTGGCAGGACAAGGCCATGGCCGAGGGCGAGGAAATCGCCGCTGCCATGACGCCCGAAGAGGTGGAGGCGGAACGCCGCGCCGAGGGGCTTTGCAAGTGCAAGGCAGTCAACGTGGGCATGATCGAGGATGCCATCGTCGCCGGGGCGGCCACCCGCGAGGCTGTGGCCACGGCGACGGGCGCTTCGACCGGCTGCGGCGCCTGCGGTCCGCTGATCGACGAGATCATCGAAGAGGGGCCTGCCACCTCCAGCGTGGCGGAGGCTGCGTGATGGCGCAACTGGTCAAGAACCCCAAGGCCTGCACCGTCAACCCGCTCAAGATGAGCCAGCCGATCGGCGGCGCGCTGGCCTTCATGGGCATGCGCGGAGCCATGCCGCTGCTGCACGGCTCGCAGGGCTGCACCAGTTTCGGTCTCGTGCTCTTCGTGCGCCACTTCCGCGAAGCGATCCCGCTGCAGACGACGGCTATGTCCGAAGTGGCGACGGTGCTGGGCGGCTTCGAGAATGTCGAGCAGGCGGTGCTCAACATCGTCAAGCGCACCAAGCCCGAGATCATCGGCATCTGCTCGACCGGGGTCACCGAAGTGAAGGGGGATGACCTCAAGGGCTTCGTGGCCACGATCCGCCAGCGCCATCCCGAACTCGACAATGTCGCGATTGTCCAGTGTTCGACACCGGACTTCACCGGCGCGTTCGAGGATGGCTGGTCGAAGGCCGTCACCGCGATGATCGAGGAGGTCGTGCCGGAAGCGACAGTGGCCAAGCGCGACATGAAGCGCGTCAATGTCCTGCCCGGTTGCCACCTGACGCCGGGCGATCTCGACGAATTGCGCGACATTATCGAGGCATTCGGGCTGGAGCCCACGTTCGTGCCGGATCTGTCCGGCTCGCTCGATGGCCATATTCCCGAAGATTTCACCCCGACGACGCTGGGCGGCGCCGGATGTGAGGAGGTCCGCGCGCTGGGCCACGCAGGCTGGACCCTTGCGGTCGGCGAACAAATGCGGTCCCCAGCAGAGGCGCTCGAACGACGCAGTAGTGTCCCCTATCGTCTGTTCGAGCGCCTCACGGGCCTTGCCGCCTGCGATGAACTGATGCTGTTCCTCAGCGAGATTTCGGGCCAGCCGGTGCCGCGCAAGTACCGCCGCCAGCGCGGCCAGCTGGTCGATGCCATGCTCGACGGGCATTTCCACATCGGCGGCCGGCACTTCGCGATCGGGGCCGAGCCGGATCTGCTCTACGCGCTGGTCTCGACGCTGACGGAGATGGGCGCGCTGATTTCGTCCGCCATCACCACCACGACTTCTCCGATTCTGGCGAAGCTGCCGTGCGAAAGCGTGATGATCGGCGATCTTGAGGATCTGGAGGCAGGGGCGGCAGAGGCCGATATCCTGCTGACGCACAGCCATGGCCGTCAGGCGGCCGAACGGCTGCATATCCCGCATTTCCGCATCGGCATCCCGATGTTCGACACGCTGGGCGCGGGGCACCTCGTGACCGTCGGCTATCGCGGCACGCGGGATCTGATCTTCGCCATCGGCAACATGCTGATGCACCGCCATCACGAGCCGCAGCCGGATGACTGGCGTGATGCCTGGCCGGTGGCGCCCGCCGTTTCCCAAGAGCCCGAAAAGGAGCTTGTCCCATGAAAGTCGCCTTTGCCACGCAGGACCTGGAACGGATCGATGCCCACTTTGGATGGGCGAAGAATATCGCGATCTACGATCTGACCCCCGAGGGCTGGTCGCTCGACCGCGTCGAAGCCTTCACCGGCGATCTCAAGGAAGACGGGGACGAGGACAAGCTGGCGCCCAAGCTGGATGCGCTCAAGGGTGTCTCGATCCTTGTCGTGGCCGCGATCGGCGGTTCGGGGGCGGCGCGTGTCGTTGCGCAGAACATCCACCCGATGAAGGTGCCCGAGCCGGAACCGATCGAAGGTATGCTCGAAAAGTTGCGCCAGGTGCTCAACGGCACGCCGCCGCCGTGGCTGCGCAAGGTTATGGCGAAGGGCGGCGAGCGCTCATTTGATTTCGAAGAAGAGGAAGCCTGAGATGACTGAAGCTGTCGTTGAAACTCCAGTCGTCGAAGGCTTCGCCGCCGCGCTGGTGCGCCAGATCCGCGCGCAGGACACGCATGGCCACTGGGAACGCAAGAGCGACTACCAGCTGCTCGAACCCTATATCATGGACAAGGAAAGGCGCCGCGCGATCCCGATCATCGGCGATCCTGATCCCGACACGCTGTGGCGCCTCGAACTGTTCTATGGCGCGATGTGCCTGGAAATCGAGCGGCGGACCAAGCGCATGGTCCAGCCGATGATGAAGATGAGCCATGAAGGCTTCGGCCGCATGGTGCTGATCGCCGGGCGCCTGATCGTGCTCAACAAGCAGCTGCGCGACGCGCATCGCTTCGGTTTCGACAGCCTCGAAAAGCTCAATGCCGAGGCGGAGAAGCTGATCGGGCAGGCGGTCGAGATGATCGAGAAATTCCCGGCGGTCGCCGACTACTGAGGGAGATTTTCCAGATGTCCGATGTCGAGACTCTGAAGGCCGAAGTGAAGAAGCTTTCGGCCAAGGCGATGCAGGCGAAGATGGACCTGCATGACCTGTCGGAGGAACTGCCCGTGGGCGTGGAGAACGTGATGGCTACCGCCGAACGCGTGCGTGACAGCTATGCCATGCTCGAAGCCAAGCGCGCCGAGCTCAAGGCGCTGGAGGCTGCGGCATGAGTGCGTTCCTCACCCGCGGCGGGCGCGACTGGAAGCCCGACTACCTCGTCTCGATCGACCCGGAGACCTGCATCGGCTGCGGGCGCTGCTTCAAGGTCTGCGGCCGCGACGTCATGACGCTGAAAGGCCTGAACGAGGATGGTGACATCGTCGATCTCGATGATGACGACGATGATGAAGACATCGAAAAGCGCGTGATGGCGATGAACGATGCCGATGCCTGCATCGGCTGCGGCGCCTGCGCACGCGTCTGCCCGACCAATTGCCAGACTCACGCGCTGGCGGCCTGAAAAAACAAGAAAACGCGGGCAGCGAAGCTATCGGAGAGGAACCTGAAAGGCGCACTATGATGTGACAACATGCTGTGACGAGGAGCACGATGATGGGGCGGGCTGAAACGATCTATGCAGAGCTTCTCTGGCAGGGCGGGAACGCCAGTGTTCCGGCGTTCGACGTTCACATCACTTCCTCCATCCTGGCCTTGTCGCTGTTCGAAGCCGAATGCGAGGGGAGCACGCTGGCCGATGCCATCGGGCTTGATGGCGAGGAACTCAGTGAGCTGTGCCGCCTGGTTTTCCCGCATGTGAGCCTGCCCGAAGCGGGCGAAGCGATGGTCGGCAAGGAAGAGCAGGCGCTGCGCGACATCCTCTGGATGAACTGTGCGGAAGCTTCCGTCTTCGAACTCCTGCTGACGCGGCTGATCGCGCGACGCAGCCAGCGTCCCAATCACCTCTGGCAGGATCTGGGGCTGGCCAACCGCACCGAGCTTTCGATGCTGATGCAGCAGCATTTCCCGCGCCTGGCGATGAAGAACAGCGCGGACATGAAATGGAAGAAGTTCTTTTACCGGATGATGTGCACGTCGGAGGGGTTCCGCCTCTGCTCCGCCCCGGTATGTTCCGAATGCGACGATTTCGAAGCCTGTTTCGGCGCCGAGGACGGCGAAGCGCTGCTGGCCCGGATCGCCAATGGAAAGCCGGTTGCAGCTCAGGAGGCTTATCTATGACGAAGGACCCGGAAACGGCGATCATGGCCATGGTCCGCCGCTTCTACGACCTCTCTCTGGAAGACGATCTGCTAGGGCCCATGTTCCGGGCCGAGATCGACGATTTCGAGGAGCATTACGGCATCGTCGCCGATTTCTGGTCGCACGCGCTGCTGGGCACCGATCGCTACAAGCGCGGCACGCCTTATGTCCATCACACCAAGCTCACGGTCGAGGAAGCTCATTTCGACCGCTGGATGGCGGCGTTCGAGCAGGCCGTGAAGGAAGAGCTGCCCGAGGAGCTTGCCGGCCCTGCCATGCAGCGGGCGCGGCACATGACGCAGAGCTTCAAGATGGGCCTGCTACCGCTGCCTACACCGAAAACGCGTCCACTGGGGGCTTCGGCATGATGGCGGACGAACTGTTCGCCGTTTGCGGGCTGGAGGACATCCCCAATCGCCGTGCCGTTCCGATGGTGCTGGCACGCCGCAATGACGAGGGCGATGTCGTGCCCTGGCCGATCTTCATCCTGCGCTGGGGCCGCAATGTGCGCGCGTTCGAAAACCGCTGCCCGCATCAGGATACCCATCTCGACTGGGAACGCGGCGAGTTCCTCGACAGCGAGGGCACGCGGATCCAGTGCGGCAAGCACGGTGCGCTGTTCGATCTGGGCAGCGGGGAATGCGTCCAGGGCCCGTGCCTGGGCCAGCGGCTCACGGCGATCGACGTTGAGATCGACAGCGAGGGCGACATCTGCCTTTCCGGCGTCGCGCTTGTCGAGGACGACGATTTCGACAGCGGGCAAGGGGCGGAGTAGGGTTGATGGATGGGGCTGTATCGGGCTTGCTTCCCAGTCGCTACCCCTCCCTTCCTCATTCCCGCGCAGGCGGGAATTCAGTCACGCTGTGTCCATCAGGGAAATGTCGGCGTTCGTAACCCGAAGTGGCGGAAATCTGGCGATCGATTCCGGCTTCGAAGCGCTGTGCTCGCTGGATCCCCGCCTGCGCGGGGATGACGAAGTTCGGGAAGGGCAGCTTGGCTCAAATCCGGCCTAAAACATGCCGTTCCAGAATCGCCGACATAGCGGTCATTCTTGAAAAGTGATAGCTGTCGCAAATGAGGTTGGTTGTTTCATCTTTGCTGACTTTAGGCTTCGCTACTATGGCAATGGCGGACACACCGAGCCAAGCACATCATATGGGCAGGCAACTCACGCCAAACGAAATAGAGCAATGCATCGCGCGGGGCGGTCGAATAGTTGTTGCTGGTTTTTTGCGAAATCAGACTTGCGTACTTCCTTACGCAGACGGCGGAAAAGTCTGCAGGAGTTCTTCGGAATGCCTTGGCGACTGCTTGCCCGACCAAACCGACGACAATTTTGTGGAGTTTGGTCGGCGAGTTCGCAAAGGATTAGAGGTGCCGGGGCGTTGCGCCCGGGAAACTAGTACGGGATTTGGGTGCGCTGCAAGCATTGAGAATGGGCGGTACAAAAGCAGCGGAATTTGCATAGATTGAACAAGTGCAAAGTCCACTTCCCCCGACTATTCCGCCATTCGACGAACCTTCCCCCTTTGCCGATAAGCGCCGCTCATTCAGGTCGAAATCTGTCGGGCCCGCAGCGGTGGCGATGTGAGCGTTCTTTCAGAAAGCTGCGGGCGCGCCACTCGGATAGGGCGGCGCGCCCTTTGACCATCAGACCGGGCGGTTCTCGTTACGGTTGCGCACCGGTTCCATCGTCGCGACGCCATCCTCGTAGCTGATCTCGGGGAAGGGCATCGCCGTTTCGGTCAGCGTGTTGAGCACGTATTCGAGCTTTTGGGCGCCGCTCATCTTCTTCACGTCGTTCTTGTCGATGTCGGCGAGTTCGAGCGTTTCCTTCCACACCGTCGATTCATCGAGTGGCAGGATCTTCGCGGTCACGCCGCCGGGCAGGGCGACCGTGTACTTCTTCAGGAAGTCGATGTTGTTGACGAAGAAGACATAAGTGCCTTCGGGCACGAGGAAGTCGGCCAGCACTTCGCCGGCGTCCTTGAGCCAGGCGAAGTTGTGGAGATAGCCCGCCAGCACCGGGATCTTGCCGGTGGCAGCATCGGCGACTGCGAGAATCTGTTCGATCGAATAGGCCGGCGGACGGGCTTCGTCGGCGACCTGATCCTGAAAGGCGAGGGCGATGTCGCCCCGGAAGCCGAAAGTTCCGGCCTTGGGCAGCGGTTCCTTGAGCACGGCGTTGAGCAGACGGTGCTGGCTGGCAAGTGTCCCGAAGGCGGTATCTTCGAGTGCGGTGGCGGCAAGTGTGGACATGATTGTCTCCTGCTGGTGATGCGCTCGCGTGCCACGCAAGAACCGGGCCGTTTTGTCCTGGGGAGGCTTTGTCGCGATTGCGCGCCCGTCATTGTGTGCATTGCAACAAAATGCCGCCGGACGTTTGTGACAAAGCTGACACGTAACGGCGCGCACACTCGGGAATCCTGCCATTTCCGAACTTGGCACGCTGCTTGCTGCACAAGCTTCCACCAAAACAAGATATGCCAGGAGCAGCGCCATGATCGTCCTGACTGACAGTGCCGTTCACGCAGTCCGCAGCGCCATCGACAAGGCGGAAGCATCGCCCGCCGGTCTGCGCATCCAGGTCGAGGCAGGCGGATGCGCCGGCTACAAGTACATGATGGGCCTTGTCGGCACGCCCGACGACGCGGACGCGGTGGTGAGCAGCGGCGGGGTTTCGATCTTCATCGATCCTGACAGCCAGCCGCTGCTGGCGGGCACCACGATTGATTTCGTGGTCGCGCTCGAAGGCTCGGGCTTCACTTTCGACAACCCTAACGCATCGAACAGCTGCTCATGCGGCAAGTCATTTGGCTGACGGAGACCGGCAATGTGGGAATATAGCGAGAAGGTCAAAGACTACTTCTTCAATCCGAAGAACAGCGGCGTTCTGGAAGGCGCCGACGGCGTCGGCGATGTCGGCGCGATCAGTTGCGGCGACGCGCTACGCCTGATGATCAAGGTCGATCCGGAAACCCAGATCATTACCGACGCCCGCTTCCAGACCTTCGGCTGCGGATCGGCGATCGCCAGTTCCTCGGCCCTGACCGAACTCATCATCGGCAAGACCATCGAAGAAGCGATGAAGATTTCCAACCAGGACATCGCCGACTTCCTCGGCGGGTTGCCGCCCGAGAAGATGCACTGCTCGGTGATGGGCTACGAGGCGCTGCAGGCGGCCGTCGCCAACTACCGCGGCGAGGAATGGGTGGACGACCACGAGGAAGGCGCCCTGATCTGCAAGTGCTTCGGTATCGATGAAGGCATGATCGAGCGCACCGTGCGTTCCAATGGTCTCACCTCGGTCGACGAGATCACCAATTACACCAAGGCGGGCGGTGGCTGCTCGACTTGCGCCGAAGGCATCGAGGGCGTGCTTGAACGCGTCAATGCCGAGATGGTGGCCGAAGGGCTGCTGGCCGCCGAGAAGGCTTTCGTGCCGGGCGTCGTCCCGCGGAAGGTCAAGGAGAAGAAGGTCGTCCGCACCGACGCGGCTGCCAAGGCCCCGCTGACCACGCTGCAGAAGATCAAGATCATCGAGCAGACGCTCGAAGAGATCCGTCCTTCGCTGCAGCGCGACGGCGGCGACTGCGAGCTGGTCGACGTCGAAGGCAACCGGGTGATCGTCAAGCTCACCGGCGCTTGCGTCGGCTGTCACTTGTCGAGCGCCACGATCGAGGGCGTGCAGGCCCGTCTCGTCGAGGCGGTCGGCGTGCCGCTGATCGTGATCCCCGCCGCGCCAGTTCACTGATGGCGTTCACCGGTGACCGGTAACTGAAAGATCCAAGGAAAGGCCCCCACCATGGAACCCGCGCCCGTCTATCTCGACAACAATGCCACCACCCGTTGCGACCCCAAGGTCGTGGAGGCAATGATCCCGTTTTTCTCGGAACAGTTCGGCAATGCCTCTTCGATGCATGCCTTCGGTGCCGAGGTAGGCGGGGCGCTGGCCAAGGCGAGGAAGCAGCTCCAGGCGCTGCTTGGCGCCGAGTTCGACCACGAGATCATCTATACCTCGGGCGGCACCGAGGCGGACAACATGGCGATCATGTCCGCGCTGGAAACCCAGGGCGACCGTGACGAGATCGTGACGTCCGCAGTCGAGCATCCGGCGGTACTCAGCCTTGTCGCCCATCTCGAAAAGACCGGGCGCGCCAAGGTTCACATCATCGGCGTCGATGCCAAGGGCCGGCTGGACATGGAGGCCTATCGCAAGGCGCTCGGCCCCAAGACCGCGATTGTCTCGATCATGTGGGCGAACAACGAGACCGGCACGATCTTCCCGGTCGAACAGCTTGCCGAACTGGCACATCAGGCCGGTGCGCTGTTCCACACCGATGCCGTGCAGGCGGCCGGCAAGATCCCGATCGACATGGCGACAAACGAAATCGATATGCTCTCGCTCTCCGGCCACAAGCTGCACGGTCCCAAGGGCATCGGCGCGCTCTATGCCCGCAAGGGCACTCGCCTGCGCCCGCTGATCCGGGGCGGCCATCAGGAACGCGGCCGCCGCGCCGGCACCGAGAACGCTCCCGCCATCATTGGCCTCGGCAAGGCGGCCGAACTGGCGATGGAGCACATGGCGGACGAGCAGACCCGTGTCGCCGGGCTGCGCGACCGGCTTGAGAAGGGGCTTCTCCAGCAGATCGGCAACAGCTTCGTCACTGGCGATCCGGACAACCGCCTGCCCAACACCGCCAATGTCGCGTTCGAATACATCGAGGGCGAGGCGATCCTGCTGCTGATGAACCGCCAGGGCATTGCCGCCAGTTCCGGCTCGGCCTGTACTTCCGGCTCGCTCGAACCCAGCCATGTGCTGCGCGCGATGAACGTGCCGTACACCGCCGCGCACGGCGCCATCCGCTTCTCGTTCAGCCGCGAGAACGGCGATGCCGATGTCGACCGCGTGCTGGAAGTCATGCCCGAGATCATCGGCAAGCTGCGCGAGATGTCGCCGTTCTGGCGCGAACGCGACAACCAAGCCTTCAACCCGACTTACGCCTGACCCCATCGCCTGAGGAGGAACCGGACCATGCTCGCCTACCAGCCCCGTGTCATTGTCAACGACAGCACGCTGCGCGACGGCGAGCAGTCTCCGGGCGTCGCTTTCAGTCTCGACGAGAAGCTGGCGATCGCCGCCGCGCTCGAAGCGGCGGGCGTCGACGAGATCGAGGCGGGGACGCCGGCCATGGGCGTCGAGGATATCGAGGCGATTGCCGCGATGGCCCAGCAGGCGCGGACCTCGCAGATCATCCCCTGGTGCCGGGCGACGCGCGAGGACGTCGACGCGGCTGCGCGGACCGGCGTGGCGCGGGTGCACCTTTCGGTTCCGGTGTCCGACCGCCAGATCCGCGCCAAGTTCGGCACCGGCAGGGCCGATGTCCTGGCCCGGATCGAGGAAGTGGTAGGCTATGCGCTGGACCGGGGCCTTCGCGTCTCGATCGGGGGCGAGGATGCCAGCCGCGCCGATCTCGATTTCCTGAAGCGCGTCGTCGTCACCATCGAGGAGGCGGGCGGGCACCGTTTCCGCTTCGCCGATACCTTGGGCGTGCTCGATCCTTTCGGCACCTGCGACCTGTTCCGCGAACTGGCGCGTGAAACGGATATCGAGCTGGAATTCCACGGCCACGACGATCTCGGGCTGGCGACCGCGAATACCTTGGCGGCGGTGCGCGGTGGGGCCACGCATGTCAGCGTCTGCGTGCTGGGCCTTGGCGAGCGGGCGGGCAATGCGCCGCTGGAGGAAGTCGTGGCGGGGCTGGGCGAAACGCTGGGCTGCGCGACCGGCGTCGATTTCACGCAGCTTCCGCACTTGGCCGACATTGTCGCGCGCGCCGCGTGCCGGACGATCCCGGAGAACAAGCCGATCGTGGGCTCGATGGTCTTCACGCACGAATCCGGCATCCATGTCTCCGGCCTGTTACGCGACTCCGGAACTTACGAGGCGCTCGACCCGGCTCGTTTCGGGCGGGAGCGCCGCATCCTGCTCGGCCGGCACTCGGGCCGTGCGGCAGTCACGTCCAGCCTGCGCTCGATCGGGCTTGAGGCCGACCAGCAGCGGCTGGAGCGGATCCTCGCGGATGTTCGGGCGCGCGCGCTCATCACCAAACAGCCGGTGGAACTGGCCGATCTGGCGCTGATCTATTGCCGCTCGGCCATGGCGGAAGGAACGGCGTGATGCCGTTCTCGACTCTGATGGATCAGGTCGCGCCTGCCTCGCCGCCACGCCGTCTCTCGCTGTTTGCCATGCTGCGGGAAGACATCGGCTGCGTTGCCGCACGCGACCCGGCGGCTAATAACTGGCTTGAAGTTGTCCTGACTTATCCGGGCATTCATGCCATTGTCTGGCACCGTATCGCCAACCGGCTGTGGCACGCGAAGCTACGCTTCCCGGCGCGCTTCCTGTCCTGGTTCGCGCGGCTGCTGACCAATGTCGACATTCATCCGGCCGCGACGATCGGACGGCGCTTCTTCATCGATCACGGCGCCGGTGTCGTGATCGGCGAGACAGCCGAGATCGGGGACGATGTGACGCTGTACCACGGCGTCACGCTGGGCGGCACCAGCTGGTCTCCGGGCAAGCGCCATCCCACGCTGGAAGACGGCGTGCTGGTCGGCTGCGGCGCCAAGATCCTGGGGCCGATCACGGTGGGCAAGGGCGCCCGCGTCGGGGCCAACAGCGTGGTTGTCGACCCCGTGCCGCCGGCAATGACGGTGGTGGGCATTCCCGGCCGTCTCGTTCGCGCCGCATCGGATCGCCGCCGCGTCGGCGGGCGGATCGATCTCGACCATCATCTCATGCCCGACCCGGTGGGCGAGGCCATCGCCGAACTGCTCGACCGGATCGATTTTCTCGAAATGCGCCTTGCGCATCGAGACGGGCGCGAACCGACTTGTGAGGAGGATACCCATGAGCCTGCTTGACGATCTTCAGGGCCTGTCGAGCGCGGAGGATTTCTTCACTTTCCTCGGTGTGCCCTACGAGCCCTCCGTGGTTCACGTCGCGCGGCTGCACATCCTGCGGCGCATGGGCCAGTACTTGCGCGGCAGCGAAGTCGAGGGCGCGCTGGCCAATGCCGACGATGCCGCGCTCATGGCGTTGTGCCGGGACCATCTCACCCAAGCTTACGAGGATTTCGTTAAGTCCTCGCCGATCGAGGAGCGGCTGTTCAAGGTTCACAAGGAGGCGATTGAGCCCAAGCCGGAGCCGAACCGCCCCTTCGTGCCGCTAACCGCCCTTTCGGGCCAGAACTTATCTGCAGGCCAAACTGCACCCTCAGGAGAGTGACCATGCATATCGTCGTATGCATCAAGCAGGTCCCCGACAGTGCGCAGATCCGTGTCCACCCGGTCACGAATACGATCATGCGCCAGGGCGTGCCGACGATCATCAATCCCTATGACCTTTTCGCGCTGGAAGAGGCGCTGCGGCTGAAGGACCGCTTCGGCGCCACTGTCACGGTGCTGACGATGGGCCCGCCGACCGCCGCGGAATCGCTGCGCAAGGCGCTGACCTTCGGTGCCGACCGCGCGGTGCTGCTGACCGACCGCTATTTCGCCGGGTCGGACACGCTGGCGACCAGCTATGCCCTGTCGATGGCGCTCCTGAAAGTAGCCGAGGAATTCGGCAAGCCCGAGATCATCTTCACCGGCAAGCAGACGATCGACGGCGATACTGCACAAGTCGGCCCCGGCATTGCCAAGCGGCTCGACTACAACCAGCTCACCTATATCGCCCGGATCATCGAGACCGATACCCAGGCAGGCACGATCAAAGTCGAACGCCGCGCCGAGGGTGGGTTGCAGGTGCTGGAATCCAAGCTGCCCGTGCTCATCACCATGCTGGAGGCGAGCAACGAGATGCGCCGCGGCTCGATCGAAAACGCGCTCATCGCCGCCCGTGCCGAAGTCGTGACCTGGAATGCCGCTGCGGTCGGCATCGAGGACCTGACCAAGTGCGGCCTGCGCGGTTCGCCGACGATCGTGAAGAAGGTCTTTGCGCCTTCGGCCCGCACCGACAAGGCCGCGCTGGTCGAAGTCGACGGCAAGGCCGAGGCCAAGGCCGCCGCGCTCGTCGAAGCGATTTTCGCCAAAGCCCCCGGCGTCGAGCACGACCTGCTCGAACACGCCGCGCAACACTACGTCTGAAAGGAGCGTTCACCATGGCCGAAAACAACAAGCCCGCTCCCGCAGCCGGCGGCAGCCGCGCCAATACGAAGAAGGAACTGCCCGAGCACTTCAAGGCGTACAAGCACGTCTGGGTGGCGGTCGAGATCGAGCATGGCCAGGTCCATTCGGTTTCGTTCGAACTGCTGGGCGAGGGGCGCAAGCTGGCCGACAAGCGCGGCGTCGAACTGGCAGCCGTCGTCATGGGTGACGACCGCGCCAGCCTCGATGCGGCGGCGGCTGCCTGCTTCGAATACGGCGCGGACTGCGTCTATCTGGCGCAGGATCCGGCGCTGAAGCACTACCGCAATGAGACCTCGACCAAGGTCCTCACCGACATCGTCAACACCTACAAGCCCGAGATCCTGCTGCTCGGCGCGACCAACCTCGGGCGCGATCTGGCGGGATCGGTGGCGACCACGCTGCAGACCGGTCTCACCGCCGACTGCACCGAACTGGCGATCGACGATGAAGGTTCGCTGGCAGCCACCCGCCCGACTTTCGGCGGCTCGCTGCTCTGCACGATCTTCACGCTGAACTTCCGCCCCCAGATGGCGACCGTGCGCCCGCGCGTTCTCGCCATGCCGGAGCGCGAGGAAGGCCGCACCGGCAAGATCGTGGAGTTCGATCCCAAGCTGGTCGAAGATGACGTGATCACCAAGGTGCTCGACTTCATCGCCGACCGCGATACCGACAAGGCGAACCTGCCTTATGCCGATATCGTCGTCGCCGGCGGGCTGGGCCTCGGTTCGGTCGAGAACTTCCAGCTGGTCAAGGAACTGGCCGAGGTGCTGGGCGCCGAATATGGCGGCTCGCGCCCGCTGGTGCAGAAGGGCTGGATCACGTCGGACCGCCAGATCGGCCAGACCGGCAAGACCATCCGGCCCAAGCTCTACATCGCCGCCGGCATTTCGGGCGCGATCCAGCATCGCGTCGGCGTGGAAGGCGCCGACCTGATCGTCGCCATCAACACTGATCCCCATGCGCCGATCTTCGAATTCGCGCATCTGGGCATCGTGGCCGATGCCGTCACCCTGCTGCCCGCGCTGACCGACGCTTTCGCGGCGCGGCTGCGCGTCAATCGTCTCGCAAGCTGAGGAGGAACCCATGGGCGAATTCAGCAAGCCGTTCGACGCCATCGTCGTGGGAGCCGGCCCTTCCGGCAATGCCGCCGCTTATGTGATGGCGAAGGAAGGCCTCAATGTCCTGCAGATCGAACGCGGCGAATATGCCGGTTCGAAGAACGTGCAGGGCGCGATCCTCTATGCCGATGCCCTAGAGAAGATCATCCCGGAATTCCGCGACGAAGCGCCGCTGGAACGCCACGTGATCGAGCAGCGCATGTGGACGATGGACGACAAGTCGCACACCGGTATGCATTACCGTTCGGACGACTTCAACGAGGAGAAGCCGAACCGCTACACGATCCTGCGCGCACAGTTCGACAAGTGGTTCTCTTCCAAGGTGAAGGAAGCTGGCGCGCTGGTGCTCTATGAGACCACCGTGACCGAACTGGTCAAGGATCTCTCGGGCAAGGTCATCGGCGTGCGCACCGACCGCCAGGGCGCGCCGATCATGGCCAATGTCGTGGTTCTGGCCGAAGGCGTGAACGGATTGGTTGGCCAGCGTTCCGGCCTCCGCAACGAAGTCTCGCCCGACACGGTCGCGCTGGCGGTGAAGGAAATGCACTTCCTGCCGCGCGAGACGATCGAGGCGCGCTTCAACCTTTCCGGCAACGAAGGCGTGGTGATCGAGGCGATGGGCACGATCACCAAGGGCATGACCGGCACTGGCTTTCTCTACACCAACGAGGAATCGATCTCGGTCGGCATCGGCTGCATCGTTTCGGACTTCGCGGAAACCGACGTGACGCCGAACGAACTGCTGGAGGCGTTCAAGAACCATCCTTCGATCAAGCCGCTGCTGGCGGATTCGGAGTGCAAGGAATACGCCGCGCACCTGATCCCCGAGGGCGGCTACAAGGCCATTCCGCAGCTCACCGGAGCGGGCTGGATCGTGGTCGGTGACGCCGGGCAGTTCGTCAACGCCGTGCACCGCGAGGGTTCGAACCTGGCCATGACCACCGGCCGCGTTGCTGCCGAAACGGTCGTTTCGCTCACCCGCAAGCGTGAGGAAATGACCGCTGCGAACCTGGCTGAGTACGAGAAGCGGCTGGGGCAGACCTTCGTCATGAAGGACCTCAAGAAGTACAAGGGCATTCCGGACCTGTTGCACAGGAACAAGGGCAACTTCTTCGGTACGTACCCCAAGCTGATCAGCGCGGCGATGCAGACCTGGTTCCGCGTCGACGGGATCGACAAGATCTCCAAGGAAAAGGCGATTATCCGCAATTTCCGTGAGACCCGCACGCTGTGGGGCATGATGGGCGATGCTTTCCGGCTAGTCCGCGCATGGCGCTGAACCGCCGACTTTAGAACAATCCAAACCTGGACAAGACGAGGAGCAGGCAGATGAGTGACGTAATGGCGGCGCCCCGCGCCAAAGTGGAAGAGAAGCTGTTCCAGAACCGCTATCTGGTCGATGCCGGCCGTCCGCACATCAAGGTCAAGCCGCACACGACGCCTTCGGCCAGTCTGATGGCGATGATCACGCTGTGTCCGGCCGGCTGTTACTCGAAAACCGAAAACGGCCAGGTCGAGGTCGCCGCGGACGGTTGTCTTGAATGCGGAACCTGCCGGATCGTCACTCGCAAGACGGGTGAAGTCGAATGGAACTATCCGCGCGGTGGTTTCGGCGTTCTCTACAAGTTCGGTTAATGGCCGGGCTTTCGAAAGTTACCTCTGCGAGCTCTTCGTCAATTTCGAGGGAGCGCACTCATTGCTTGTAGAATCGGCGGAAATCTGAGACTTTTCCTCTCTAGCGTCCGAATCCCGGCAGACGATCGGGACTATCGACAAGGACCGGTGGAGAAGATGTCCTGACGGCAGAAAGGTTTCCGTCATGGATAGTCAGGTGATCAGCCCTTCGAACGCGCTACCGCCGGGATCTTATGTGAATACCTATAGCCGGCAACCGAGCCATACGCGGGCCGACATGGCGCTGCGCGGCGTGTACGAAATTTCCAAGGTGCTCGCAGTGCCCGGGCGGCTGGAAATGACGCTCGCGAATGTGCTGACCTTGCTGTCCAGCTTCCTCGACATGCGTCATGGCCTCGTCACCCTGCTCGACGAGGAGGGGACGCCGGTCAACGTCGTGGGGATCGGCTGGCGCGAGGAACGGGCCGGAGTCTGGTTCGGGCACATTCCCGAACAGGCCGTGGACCGCATTTTCAGGACAGGGATGCCTGTCGTCGTCCAGAACATGCAGAAGAGTTCGCTCTTCCCGGGCTGGAGTTTCGAAGGGGCGAAGCCCGAGGACAGCCGCGTGTCCTTCATCGGGGTGCCGATCAAGGATCGCAACGATGTCGTGGGAACGCTCACGATCGAGCAGATCTGGGACGAAAGCACGACCTATCACGCGGCTGACGAGGACGTGCGTTTCCTCACTATGGTCGCCAACCTGATCGGCCAGACCATACGCCTGCTCGAAATGGTCCAGCGGGACCGCGAGCGGCTGATGGAACAGCAGCGCATTCTGGAAAAGGAACTGATCCGCGACAATCCGCCCGCGGGCGGCAGTGGCAAGAAGGGCAAGGCCAGCGCGATCGGGATCGTGGGCTCCAGCCCGGCGTTGCAGAATGCCCTGCAGCAGATCAAGCGCGTCGCCCGCAGCCACTCCGCCGTGCTGCTGCGCGGGGAATCCGGCACTGGCAAGGAACTGTTCGCGCGGGCCACGCATGATTTCTCGCCGCGGGCGAAGAAGCCGTTCATCAAGCTGAACTGCGCGGCCTTGCCCGAATCCGTGCTGGAATCGGAACTGTTCGGGCATGAAAAGGGCGCCTTCACCGGCGCCGTGGCCCAGCGCAAGGGCCGCTTCGAGCTGGCCGATGGCGGCACCCTGTTCCTCGACGAGATCGGTGACACCACGTCGGCGTTCCAGGTCAAGCTGCTGCGCGTGCTGCAGGAAGGCGAATTCGAACGGGTCGGCGGAACGCAGACGATCAAGGTCGATGTCCGTCTCGTCTGCGCGACCAACCGCAATCTGGAGGAAATGGTTGCCAAGGGCGAGTTCCGCGCGGACCTCTATTACCGCATCAACGTGGTTTCGGTTCGCCTGCCGGCCCTGCGCGACCGGCGCGAGGACATTCCCCAGCTCGCGCGCGAGTTCCTGCGCCGTTTCGACGAGGAACATCACACCGAGCACCAGCTTTCGCCTTCGGCGATCCGCGTGCTGGAAAGCTGTTACTTCCCCGGCAATGTGCGCGAACTGGAAAACTGCATCCGCCGCACGGCCACGCTGGCACACGAGGACCGCATCGGCGAAGGCGATTTTGCCTGCCGCAACGACGAATGCCTTTCGGCAACCCTCTGGAAGTCCGCTGTTTCGGCACCATTCCCGATCGTTCAGCCGCGCCCTGTCGCTTCTCTTCCCGAGCGGGAGGAAGCAGAGCCGGTTGACCTGATCGAGCGCGATGGTCCGGGAGAATCGCCTGCGGATAACGTTAAGGTCGGGCAGCGCGAATTGCTCAAGGCACTGGAATCGACCGGCTGGGTCCAGGCCAAGGCGGCGCGCGTGCTGGGCCTTACGCCGCGCCAGATCGGCTATGCGATCCGCAAATACGGGATCGAAGTGCGCAAGTTCTAGGATCGATCAGTCCCGGGCTGCCCGCTAATCGCTAGGGAAGCTGTGGCTCATTCCATACCGGTTACGGATGCGATCCAGCCGCGGGCAAGCCAGCGTGCCAGCATCTCGCCAGCAAGTGGCACGGCCTGCTTGTCTCCCAGCAGACCGGCCAGCAGTTCACACGCCGCGCCATAGCTGGCCCCGCTCTCCATAAGGGCGAGCGCCTGCGCTTCGGCGGCATCGATCATTGTGAACGTCGGGCGCAGGCCTTCGCGCCAGACCACGCAGCCTCTCGCCTCAGGCATGAGGGGAAGGGCGCGGGCGGCGGCGATGCCATTGTCGTTGCCAAGCAATGGCCAGAGCGCCGCGCCATCGTGGCGGACCAGGCGCACCGCAAGACCGGGCACGAATGCAATCCGCAGGTCCTGCCAGTCCTGATCGCCGAACGAGGCCGTCGCCGCGATCAGCCCCGAAGCGTCCAGAGGAACGGTATCGCGAGCGGTGAAGGCGGCTTGCATGGCCCATTCGATCCACGCGAGTTCGGTGACGTCGGGATCATGCGGGAACAGGTCTTCGAGCGTCTGCGCAAAGCCTGCTCCGGCATCGTCGAGCGTCCAGCTTGCGGGTGGATGCATGATCAGGTGATGCGCGGCGGCGGCCTGAAAAGCGTCCTCTCCTGTAAGCAGGGCGGTGCGCGGATAAGTCTCGCGCAGGGCATCGATCAGCCGCGCGCGGTAGGCATTGCGATAGATCTCATACCCGGCCCGTTCGCGCGCCTGCCAGTTCTCCGGCAGAGACGCATCGTCTGCCATCAGCCCCTGCAGGAACCGGCTTTGCTGTTCAGCCAGAGTCATGCCGCCACCACTTCCCGGCGGACATGGTCCGCGATGCGGCGGGCGATGGCCAGTTCGTCGAGCAGGTCCGCCAGCGGAGGGATGGCGTCATCGCGCTCGATCATGATGGCGGCAGGACCGGTGCAAGCAAGGGTATGGGCGAGGAGTTCCCAGACGCCGCCACACACTGCGCGGTCATGGGTGTCGATGGCGATCGGGCCCGGCGTGTGCCCCGCCAGATGGATCTGGCGCACGCGCTCCAGCGGCAGTCCGGCGATGTAGGCCTCGGCGCTGAAGCCATGGTTATGGGCGCTGACATAGATGTTGTTCACATCGAGCAGCAGATAGCAGCCGGTGCGGCGTGCCACTGCGGACAGGAATTCCCATTCGGTCATCTCGCTTTCGGGAAAGCTCAGATAGCTCGACGGGTTTTCCAGCAGCAGCGGACGGCGCAGGACGTCCTGCGCGATCGTCACGTTCTCGCAGACCACACCCAGCGCTTCGGCCGTATAGGGCAGCGGCAGCAGGTCATGGCTGTTGTGCGCGCTGCTGCGGGTCCAGCACAAGTGATCGGAGATCCAGAGCGGCTCGATCCGCTCGGCCAGCGCTTTGAGGCGGGCCAGATAGTCCCGGTCCACCCCATGCGCCGATCCGGGCGAAAGCGAGACGCCGTGCAGTACCACCTCGTGCTTGTGCCGCACCGCATCGAGCACCGCGAGCGGCTTGCCGCCGTCCACCATGAAGTTTTCCGAAATGACTTCGACGAAATCGAGGTCCACTTCGCCGTCCAGAAAATCAGGATAGTGCGAGCGGCGAAGGCCCAGGCCAAATCCTGAGAAGGGGCCAAATCCTGAGAAGGGGCCAAATCCTGCGAAGGGCTCGATGTGCGTCATGGTGCGGTTCCTGCGGGGCAGCGTGGGAATTGGGCGGCCCGGTCCCGGTAGGGGGCGGGCGGAACGGGGAACCGGGCCGCCGGGGCGTGTCAGATCAGCCGATGTCGCCGATCGTGCCGCCCTTGGTCAGGCAGGCGCCGGCCGCCATGGCCTTGAAACCCTCGCCCTTGCAGGAATTCATGCCCTTGCATTCGTGCTGCGTGGTCTTGCAGTCGGCGTGCCCTTTGCAGGCGTTCACGCCGTAGCAATGCACCATGTCGTCCGTGCCCAGCGCGGCGCCGGTGCTGCCGGCCGGAGCGGTGGCGGCAAAGGCTGCTGCGGACGAGAGGGCAAGGGTTCCGGCGATAGCTGCGAAGCCGGTCTTGTGCGCAATCTGCATAGGTCTTCTCCTGACGTTGTTTGCCCGAATGGCATGGCGTCATTCGCAGGGCGCCGCGGCAGGGTTACAGCGCCCGAAAAATTTGCGGCCCTGTAACCGGCGCGGAAGAGAGGGCGAATGACGGTGTGATCCCCGGCGGGTGCCGGGCGACCATCAGGAGATCATCATGCAGAACCGTTCGATTGCCGCCCTGGCTGGCGCTGTCGTGTCCGGGGCCCTGGCCGGTGTGCTGGCCGTTCCGCCAGCCGGCGCGAAGGACAAGCCGGCGATGGAAAAGTGCTATGGCGTGGCCAAGGCCGGGCACAACGATTGCGCGGCCGGGCCGGGCACCAGTTGCGCGGGCACGTCCGCGCGCGATTATCAGGGCAATGCCTGGAAGCTGGTGAAGAAAGGCACCTGCACGTCGATCAGGACACCCCAAGGTGCCGGCTCGCTGACGCCGGTCGAGCGCTGATCGAAGCGGATTTTGCGGGGAGGAGCGGGCGATGCAGTCATGGCAAAGGATCACGGGATTCCTGCAAGGCCCGGTCGTAGAGGGAATCGCGCTGCTGTTCGTCCGTGTGGCGCTGGCGGGCGTGTTCTGGCGCTCGGGCCGGAGCAAGGTCGTGGAAGGCACCTGGCTGCAGGTGAGCGATGCGACGTATTACCTGTTCGAAAACGACTATTCCGCCGTGCCGCTCCCTCCGCATCTCGCCGCTCCCATGGCCGTGGCCTTCGAGCATCTGTTCCCCATCCTGCTCCTGGCCGGGGCCGCCACGCGCCTTTCCGCGCTGGCCTTGCTGGGGATGACCATGGTCATTCAGATTTTCGTCTTTCCCGAAGCCTGGTGGAGCGTGCATATCCTGTGGGTGGCGCTGGCCCTCGTGCTGATCGTGCGTGGGGGCGGGCTGTTTGCGCTCGACAGGGTGGGGCATACTTCGGGCTCGGGGGGGATGCCGCGATGAACGGGGACGAAGCGACCATGGCGCGGCTGATGCGCGCGGCGCAGCAGGGCGACAGGCAGGCCTATGCCGTTCTGCTGGAGCAGGCGGCGAAGTGGCTGCGGCGCTATTTCCGCAAGCGGATCGCGGCGGAAAAGCTGGATGATCTGGTGCAGGACGTGCTGCTCTCGCTCCATGGCAAGCGCGCGACTTACGATCCCGCGCGGCCGTTCTTCCCCTGGCTGGCAGCCATTGCCCGCTATCGCTGGGTGGACCAGTTGCGCGCAGAATACCGCACGCAGACGCAGGAACTGCTGGAAGACACCGCCAGCGAGGACAGCGGGGAAGAGCCGGTGATGGCGCGCGTCAGCCTTGAGCGCCTGTTCGATCAGTTGCCGCCGGCGCAGGTCGAGGCGATCGAACTGGTGAAGATCGAAGGGTGCTCGGTCGCCGAAGCTTCCGAGCGGACCGGGCAGAGCCCGTCGCTCATTAAAGTGAATATCCATCGCGGCCTGCGCAAGCTGGCCGCGATCATCGAGAAGGCAAGCTGACCCATGGACGACGCAACCCAGGCCCTGATCGACCGGATCACCGCCGATACCGCTCCGGTGCGCCCGCTGCGCAAGGGTCGGGGGCTGGCGCTGGCCGGGCTGGCTTTCGTCGTGACGCTCGTCGCCATGCTGTTCCTGCTGGGCGCGCGGCACGGGCTCATGACCGGGCACGTGTCGGTCGATTTTCTGGTCGCGAACGGGCTGCTGCTGATGCTCGGCCTGTCCTGCGTTACGAGCGTGGTGGCGATGGCCTCGCCGCAAGTCGGTGCCGGGCACGACGGGCCGAAATGGGCGATCGCGATGGCGGGTGTGCTGCCGGCCGCCGGCATCCTGGCCGCGACGGCGCCGGACGGCGTGGGCCTCATGCATGTGGAAGGCGTGCACTGCATGGTCCTGGGCCTTGCTGCCTCGGTGCTGATCGCGGCGGCGCTGTTCGCCTGGCTGCGCCGGGGCGCGCCGGTGTCGCAGCGGCTGGCCGGGTTCTACCTCGGTGTGGGATCGGGCGCGCTGGGTTCGGTCGCCAACGGCATGGCCTGCGCGGACGATTCCATCGCACACCTCGGCATCTGGCACGTGGCGCCGGTGGTGATCGGGGCGCTTGTCGCGCGTTATGTCATTGCGAGGTGGCTGCGCTGGTAATCAGATCCGCCGCTTCTCCAGCTTGCGCGCCAGCGTTCGTCTATGCAGCCCCAGGCGCCGCGCGGCTTCGGAGATGTTGAAGTCGCACTCCACCAGCGTGCTGTGGATGTATTCCCATTCCAGCGTCTTGATCGAGCTCTTGCGGCCATCGACGGGCACGTCCGGGTCGCCCTGGGTGCTGGCGAAGGCGGCTTCGATATCGTCGGTGTTGGAGGGTTTGGCGAGGTAGTGGGCGGCGCCCAGCTTGATCGCCTCGACGGCGGTGGCGATGCTGGCGTAGCCGGTGAGCACGACGATATGTGTATCCGGCCGCAGCGCGTGGAGCGACTGTACCACCGCCAGTCCGGAATCGGCGCCGAGCTTGAGGTCCACGACCGCGTAGTCGAAGTTCGAGGCCTTGGCCCGCTCCTCTGCCTGCGGGGCGGAGGCGGCCGAAGAGACCACGTAGCCGCGGCGCTCGAACGAGCGGCGCAAGGTGCGCGCGAAGGCTTCGTCGTCCTCGACGATGAGCAGGGTACGGCCAGGTTCGCTCATGTCCCTGTCGCTCATGTGGGTTTCTCCTTTGCATAGGCCAGCGATGCCAGCGGCAGGGTGAGCCTGACAGTCGCGCCGCGCGGCTCGCGGTTTTCGACCGCGACCCGGCCGCCCAGCTTGCGCACGACGTTGAAGACGAGGAACAGGCCGAGGCCGCCGCCGTCGCGCCCCTTGGTCGAGGCATAGGGTTGGCCCACGCGGGGCAGCAAGTCGGGCGCAAAGCCGGGACCCTGGTCGCTGACGGCAATCAGAAGGTCGTCGTTTTCGCGCGCGATTTCAAGGATCACGAGGCCGGGCGAGACTTCCTGGGCATTGTCGATCACATTGCCGATCACTTGCCGCAGCCCCGGATCGGCGACGATCGCGACGTCATCGCCGAAGCGGTCGATGAAGCGCAGTTCGCCGTCCATGCGCGATTGCCAGTCGGCGGCGATATCGCCGAACAGTGCCCGCACGCTGGACACCGTGGGGTTCTCTCCGCGCAAGTCGCCGGCCGACATCAGGATGCCGCTGACGATCGTCTTGCAGCGGTCGAGCTGGGTGCGCATGTCGGTGAGGTCTTCGCTGAGATCAGCATTCGCGGCGATCTCGGGCACATGCGACCAGTCGCCGAGGATCACCGAGATCGAGGAGAGCGGCGTGCCCAGCTCGTGCGCCGCGCCCGAAGCGAGCAGGCCCATGCGGATGATGTGGTCTTCTTCGGTCGCCTGCTGGCGCAGTTCTTCCAGCGCCCGGGCGCTTTCACGCCGGTTGCGGTCGAGCCGGACCACGAAGAACACCAGCAGCACCGCGGCCAGCACGAAGCAGAACAGGCTGCCGAGCTGGTAGAGGTGGAACTGGTGTGCGGCATGGCGGGCCGGCAGGTCCAGCGGGACATAGGCGAACGTCAGCAGCAGCATGGAGAGGCTGGCCAGCAGCGCGATCAGCCAGCTCCAGCGCGGCTCCAGAATGACCGTGCCGATCACGATCTGCAGCAGGAACAGGAACGTGAAGGGATTGGTCGTGCCGCCGCTGTGGTAAAGTTGCCAGCACAGTGCGGCGACGTCGATCACCAGGGAATTGAACAGCTCGCTCTGAGAGAATTCCTCGCGCCGCTGCAGCAGGCTGGCGGTGGCCAGGTTGATGAGGATGAGCAGCAGGGGCGCCATCAGCAGCGGCATCAGCGGCAGGCGCACTTCCAGGATCTGCGCCACGGCCACGATCGTTGCCAGTTGCCCGAACACCGCGATCCAGCGCAGCTGCATCAGCAGCAGCACATTGCGCCAGCTTTCGCTGCGCGAGGGGGGGATAGGGGCAATCAGGCGCATCATGCCTGTGCCCTATGCCCTGCGATGCCACACAACGCCAATACCCACTGCCGAAAGCACGGCCATGGCGAACCATGTCAGGGCATATTGCAAGTGGTTGTCGGGGAAATGGATGACGGTGAGACCGGGCACCGGCGCGGGGTGTCCTGCGGCGGGAGAGGAGGCGGTCTCGGTCTGGGCGTCGATGAAGACCGGGGCAGCGGGGCCGGCGTGCTTTGCTTGCGACAGGGCCGCCAGATCGCGCGAGTACCAGCGGTCTTCCTGCGGGCGGTTGGACTGGAGCAGGCTGCCGCCCGGTTCGCTGGGACGCACGAGGCCGGTGATGGAGACCGGCCCCGCAGGCGCGGTCCTGCCGGCCTGGGCCGCGGTCGTGCCGGCGGGAAGGAAGCCGCGATTGATCCAGACGGTGCGTCCGTCGCTCATGCGCAGCGGGGTCATGGCCCAGTAGCCCGTGCCGAGATCGGTTGCAGCGCGCACGAGGGCGGTCTGCGGGCCCGCGTAGGTGCCGGAGACCTTCACGCGCAGGTAGTCGAGCGTGCCCGGCGCGGCCGAGGTCAGGCGCGGGGCGGAGGGCAGGGGGGCGGGGGCGGCATGGACCCGTGCGTCCACGCGGGCGATCAGGTCATGCTTCCAGTGCAGGCGCTGCACTTGCCACAGGCCGAGCGCCACGAATGCGGCCAGCGCAAAAAGCAACAGCAGGGTCAGCCCCCAGGGCCGCCCTGCTGCAGTGGTGTCTTGTGCCCCGGTGGGGGCGGTCAGGGCAGTTGTCCCATGTCGTGGCTCGTCATCGGCATCATGTTGTGGTTGAGGTGATACATCACCCACAGCGAGCCGGACAGCGCGATCACGACCAGGATGATCGTGAAGATCAGCGCCATGACCGTCCAGCCGTTCTCCGACTTGGTGTTCATGTGCAGGAAGTAGATCATGTGGACCACGATCTGCACCACGGCGAAGGCCATGATGACGAGCGCGGTGGCCTGCTTGTCGGCAATCGCGCCGCTCATCACCAGCCAGAACGGAATGGCGGTGAGGACGACCGAGAGGATGAAACCGATCACATAGTCGCGGAGCGAGCCGTGGCTTTCGCCGTGCCCGTCGTGATCATGATCGTGGGCGGCGTGGTGGTTGGCAGCGCTCATCGCAGCATCCCCATGAGATAGACGAATGTGAAGACGCCGATCCAGATGACGTCGAGGAAGTGCCAGAACAGCGAGAGGCACATGAGGCGGCGCTTGTTGGCCGGGATCAGGCCCTTGGTGCTGATCTGCGCGACCAGCGTGAACAGCCAGATCAGGCCGAAGGTCACGTGCAGACCGTGGGTGCCCACCAGCGAGAAGAACCCGGTGAGGAAGCCCGAACGCATCGGCGTGGCGCCTTCGTGGATCAGGTTCGCGAACTCGTAGAGCTCGATCGAAAGGAAGGCGGCACCGAACACCGCGGTGATCAGCAGCCAGCTGATCGTCGCGCCCTTCTGGTTCTTCGCCATGGCCAGCATGGCAAAGCCGTAAGTGATCGAGGAGAACAGCAGCATCGCCGTGTTCACCGCGACCAGCGGCAGTTCGAACAGATCCTTGGGGCTGGGCCCTGCGGCATAGTTGCCGCCGAGCACGCCGTAGGCCGCGAACAGCATCGCGAAGATGAGGCAGTCGCTCATCAGGTAGATCCAGAAGCCCAGCATGGTGCTGGCGCCTTCGGGATGGTGATGCGGTTCAAGCTCGTAGAACGCGGCGGTGAGCTGTTCCGGGCTGGCGGCCGGGGTGGAGGGCGGGGTGGTCATGGTATCCATGGTCGTGGCGTTCATGGCTCAGGCTCCCGCAGGCGCGAGCTGGCCGAGGGCCGCCGCTTCGGTCGCGGTCACTTCATCGGCAGGGATGAAATAGTCGCGGTTGTAGTTGAAGGTGTGGAAGATGGCATAGCCGATCATCCCGGCGAAGGTCAGGCCGGCGAGCCACCAGATGTGCCAGATCATCGCGAAGCCGAACGCCGTGGCGAGGCCGCCGAGGATGATGCCGGCTTCGGTGTTCTTGGGCATGTGGATCGCCTGGAAATTGCCGGTCGGACGCGGGGCGCCACAGCGCTTCATGTCGTCCCAGGCGTCGATTTCGTGGACCACCGGGGTGAACGCGAAGTTGTAGGCCGGCGGCGGCGAAGTGGTCGACCATTCGAGCGTGCGGCCGCCCCAGGGATCGCCGTCCACGGCCAGTTCCTTGCGCTTCCAGATCGAGTAGCCGACCTGGACGATGAAGGCGCCGATACCCACTGCGATCAGGGCCGCGCCGAAAGCGGCGATCAGGAACCAGATCTGCAGGTTCGGATCGTCGAACACGCGCATGCGGCGGGTCACGCCCATCAGGCCGAGCACGTAGAGCGGCATGAAGGCGAACCAGAAGCCGATGGCCCAGCACCAGAAGCTCAGCTTGCCCCAGCCTTCGTGCAGCTTGAAGCCGAAGGCCTTGGGCCACCAGAAGTTGATGCCCGCGAAAGTGCCGAAGACGACGCCGCCGATGATCACGTTGTGGAAGTGCGCGATCAGGAACAGCGAGTTGTGCAGCACGAAGTCGGCCGGGGGAACGGCGAGCAGCACGCCGGTCATGCCGCCGACCGTGAAGGTCAGCATGAACGCGATGGTCCACATCATCGGCAGCTCGAAGCGGATGCGGCCGCGGTACATCGTGAACAGCCAGTTGAACAGCTTCGCGCCGGTCGGGATCGAGATCACCATGGTGGTGATGCCGAAGAACGAGTTGACGCTGGCGCCCGAGCCCATCGTGAAGAAGTGGTGCAGCCAGACGATGTACGAGAGGATGGTGATGACCATCGTGGCGTAGACCATCGAGGTGTAGCCGAACAGGCGCTTGCCGCAGAAGGTCGAGGTGACTTCCGAGAAGATGCCGAAGCAGGGCAGGATCAGGATGTAGACCTCGGGGTGGCCCCAGATCCAGATCAGGTTCACGTACATCATGGCGCTGCCGCCGAAGTCGTTCGTGAAGAAGTTGAAGTCGAGGTAGCGGTCAGCCGTAAGCATGCACAGCACCGCGGTCAGCACCGGGAAGGCGGCGACGATCAGGATGTTGGTGCACAGCGCGGTCCAGGTGAAGATCGGCATCTTCATCAGGTCCATGCCGGGCGCGCGCATTTTCACGATAGTGCTGATCAGGTTGACGCCGGACAGCAGCGTGCCGACACCTGCGATCTGCAAGGCCCAGATCCAGTAATCGACGCCGACCCAGGGGCTGTAGGCAATGCCCGACAGCGGCGGATAGGCCAGCCAGCCGGTCTGGCCGAACTCGCCGATGAACAGCGAGAGCATGACCAGCACGGCGCCCGAGGCGGTCATCCAGAAGCTGAAGTTGTTGAGGAACGGGAAGCTGACGTCACGCGCGCCGATCTGCAGCGGCACGACGTAGTTCATGAACCCGGTGACGAAGGGCATCGCCGCGAAGAAGATCATGATCACGCCGTGGGCAGTGAAGACCTGGTCGAAGTGATGCGCGTTGAGATACCCTTCCGAGCCGTTGAAGGCCCAGGCCTGCTGCAGGCGCATCATCACCGCGTCGGCAAAGCCGCGCACGAACATGATGAGGCCCAGCACCATGTACATGATGCCGATCTTCTTGTGGTCGACGCTGGTGAACCACTCTTTCCAGAGATAGCCCCAGACCTTGAAGTAGGTCAGCGCGGCAACGAGGGCGATACCGCCCAGCGCCACGGCGGCGAATGTGGCCCAGACGATGGGCTCCTGCGGGATCGCATCCCACCACAGACGGCCCAGCAACGGGCTCCAATGATTGTGAACTACCGATTCCATGTCTGTCAGTTCCGGGAAATCAGGGGGGAATGCGCCGCGTGCTCTTCGCCATTGTCGAAAGCGACGGACTTGGGAGCGATGGACTGCGGGGCGGTAAGGCCGGCGCCGCTCAGCGACTGCAGATTGGCGGGGGCCTTGACGATATTGTCGGGCGCCGCGCCGGGATCCTGCTGGCACAGGGCACGGACCCAGGCGAGCTCACGGCGGGTGGCGGCGTCAGGATTGGCATTGGCTGCGGCCGAAGCCGCGCGGCCGTACTTGTCGTAGGCCAGCATCGAGACGTTGCGGATGCCGGCCTTGCCAAGCCCGCCGCGCGCGTCGATCGCCATCATCTCGCTCATGCACATCTTGCCGGGCTCGACGCACATGTTGAGGATCTTGCCGTAAAGGTCGGGCGAGACCGAGGCGTAACGGGCCGCAGGCACGTTCTCGCTCGGCTTTTCGAGTTCGAGATAGGTGGCAGCGTCCAGCGCTCCGGCGTTGTCCTGACCACCGGCCTTCACGCCGTCCGCCCATTTCGTGAAATCGGCTTCCGTGACCGAGCGGGTCTTGAAGCGCATGCCGGAGAAGCCCGCGCCCGAATAGTTGGCGGAGAAGCCGACGAAATCGTCGCCGGTCTTGTTCATCACCGCGTTGAGGCGGGTCTGCATGCCGGGCATCGCGTAGATCTGGCCGGCCATCGCGGGCACGTAGAACGAGTTCATCACGCTCGATGCGGTGATCTTGAAATCGAGCGGGCGGCCTGCGGGCACGACCAGTTCGTTGACCGTGGCGATACCTTGTTCGGGGTAGATGAACAGCCACTTCCAGTCGAGCGCGACGACTTCGATTTCCAGCGGCTTGGCGTCGTGTGCGACGGCCGTCTTGGTGTCGATGCGGCCGATCGTGCGGTAGGGATCGAGCAGGTGGGTGCCCACCCAGGTCAGCGCGCCGAGGCAGATGATGATCAGCAGCGGAGCGGCCCAGATGACGAGTTCGAGCTGGGTCGAGTGATCCCACTCAGGCTGGTAATCGGCGTCCTTGTTCGAGGCGCGGTATTTCCACGCGAAGAACACGGTCAGGGCCATGACCGGGACGATGATCAGCAGCATCAGCACAGTCGACATGACGACAAGGTCGCCTTGCTGCTGTGCGACATCACCGGCCGGCTTCAGCACGACGGTGTTGCAGGCGGACAAGGCTCCCGTCAGCGACAGGGCAGCCAGGACTCGGGCCAATACGGGCGTTTGGCGCGGATTTGGGCGGGAATCAGGGTGGCGCATGGCGCTGCGGGTAGGCCCGTGCTGCGAATGCGAACATAGGACATTTTGTCCAATCCCCTTGACCGCGATCAATGACGATAGGGCCGCAGTGTGTCGCCGGGTGCATACGCGCCTGGCCAGATGATTCGTCCGTTGCCGGTGCGCCTTCTGGCGTGAGGCGCGGACCTGACTACGAAGGCCGCGAAATCGAGATGAGCACCGTCCCCCAGACCCGCGAAGCGCTTGGTTTGCCGATTTTCAGGGAGCACCACAAGGTGTCCCCGGCGGAGATCGCAATCGGCGTCATCATCGGCCGCACGTCGGAGTTCTTCGACTTCTTCGTCTATGCCATCGCCTCGGTGCTGGTGTTCCCGAAGCTGTTCTTTCCCTTCGTCGATGCGCTGACCGGCACGCTCTACTCCTTCGCGATCTTCTCGCTGGCCTTCATCGCCCGCCCGGTGGGATCGCTGGTGTTCATGGGGCTGGACCGGGCCTATGGCCGCGGCACCAAGCTGACGATCGCGCTGTTCCTGCTCGGCGGCTCGACTGCCGCCATTGCGTTCCTGCCGGCCTATGCCGATGCGGGTATGACCTCGATCTGGCTGCTGGCGCTGCTGCGCCTGGGGCAGGGCTTTGCGCTGGGCGGCACCTGGGACGGTCTCGCCTCGCTTCTCGCGCTCAACGCGCCGGAGGAAAAGCGCGGCTGGTATGCGATGATCCCGCAGCTCGGCGCGCCGATCGGCCTGATCGTGGCCAGCCTGCTGTTCGCCTACATGGTCACGTCGCTTTCGGCCGCCGACTTCCTCGACTGGGGCTGGCGCTATCCCTTCTTCGTGGCTTTCGCGATCAACGTGGTGGCGCTCTTTGCCCGCCTGCGCATCGTCGTGACCGAAGAGTTCGAGCACCTGTTCGCCAGCCGCGACCTGCAGGCCGTCAGCGTTTCCGCGACGATCCGCACCGAGTGGAAGACCATCGTGATCGGCGCCTTCGCGCCGCTCGCCAGCTTTGCGCTGTTCCACATGGTGACGGTGTTCCCGCTTTCGTGGGTCTATCTCTTCACCCGTGAGACGCCGGTGGCCTTCTTGCTGATCGAGGCCACGGCTGCCGCTTTCGGCGTGGTCGCGGTGATTGCCTCGGGCCGTCTGGCCGACCATTTCGGCCGCCGCCGCCTGCTCGGCGGCTGCGCGGTGGGTATTGCCGTGTTCTCCGGCTTCGCCCCGCAGCTGCTCGATGCCGGGACGGTGGGCGAGATCACTTTCATGGTCGTCGGCTTCGTGCTGCTGGGCCTCGCCTTCGGTCAGTCCTCGGGCGTCGTTGCCTCGGGCTTTGCGACCGAGCACCGCTACACCGGCTCGGCCTTCACCAGCGACTTGTCCTGGCTGGTGGGCGCCGCCTTCGCGCCGCTGTCCGCGCTGCTGCTGTCGGTGAACTTCGGCCTGATCGCCTCGGGCGCCTATCTGCTCTCGGGCGCGCTGGCGACGCTGGTGGCGCTCTGGCTCAACACCGGGCTGGCCGGGAACAAGTAAGAGTAAGTTCTCTCCTCTCCAGGGGAGAGATACGCAGGCTTGCGTCCGCAGGGCGCTAGCCGGAGTTGAGAGGGGCAGGCCTCCGCGCGGTTTCCCCTCTCCCAACCCTCTCCCCTGAAGGGGAGAGGGCTTTTTATTATCTATCCTGTCCGCATGAAGGCATGTGGACAGGATAATCATAAATGGAACATAATAGGAACATTGAAGTGATTCGCGTGATGTTCCCTTATGCTCCGGAGCCCGGCCTCTAACTCTCTTTCTGCATCTCCCGGCGCGGCCGGGCAGGATTTTCCGTGGCCTGCGCCGGGGCATCTGCATGAAGTCCATGCCGATGCCGAAGCGCTGGCCGCAGCTATGGCGTTCACTCTCGCCGCAGCAGGCCGGGGCAGCGCGAAGCCGCTGCTGCTGGCGCGCTGCCCGCGCCGGGCGGCACTGCCCGTGCAGATCTATGGCGAGGGGCTCGCGGGGCTGGGCGTGGACCCGGCGCGTCTGCTGATTGTCGAGGCGAAGGACGATGCCGCGCTGCTGCAGGCCGGGCTCGATGCGGCGCGCTGCGCGGGGCTGGCGGCGGTCCTGCTGGAAACCTGGGGCGCGCTGCCGCGCTATGATCTCACGGCCAGCCGCCGTCTGGTGCTGGCCGCCGAGAAGTCCGGGGTGCCGGTGATCGTCCTGCGCGGCGGGGCGGTTCCCCGCGCCAGCGCCGCGCACACGCGCTGGACCGTTCGTCCCGTGCCCTCCGTGCCCTGGCTGGCTGATGCACCGGGCCTGCCTGCCTGCGAAGTGGAACTGTCGCGGCGGCGGGGCGGGCCTTCCGGGATGCGCTGGCGGCTGGAGTGGGAGGACGCGGAAGGGGCGGAGACAAACGGAGGCTTCCATGCCCGACGAATCCATAAGGGGAGTATCGATACCGCGCCGCTATCTGGCGCTGTGGTTCCCGTGGTTCCCGTGCGAGCGGATGCGCCGGGCGGGGGAGATGTCGTCGTCCGGACCTTTGGTCCTGGTGGCGCGGACGGCCAATGCCCTGCGGCTGGCGGCGGTGGACGCGCAGGCCAGCCGGCAGGGGCTGGCGCCGGGGATGGCGCTGGCCGATGCGCGGGCGCGCTGTCCCGGCCTGACGAGCTTGCCGCATGATGGCGAAGCCGATGCCCGCGAACTGGAGCGGCTGACCGCGCGGATGCAGCGCTTCACGCCGATGGCGGCGCCTGATCCGCCGGACGGGATCATGCTCGACATCACCGCCTGCGCGCATCTGTCCGGCGGCGAGGCGGCGCTGGCGCGCGAGGCCATGGCGGAGGCGGGCTATACCGCGCGCCATGCCTTCGCCGATCATGCCGCTGCGGCGCGGGCGCTGGTGCGGTATGGGGGCGAACACAACCCATCTCCCCCACCCTCGTCATTGCGAGTCCGCAGGCCGAAGCAATCCAGGGCGGTTTACGCCGACTCTGGATCGCCGCGCGGCTTCGCCACTCGCCATGACGAGGGGGATGGAGAGGAGCAACGCATCCGCGCCTTGCCGATCGCCGCGCTGGAATTGCCGGAAGATGCGCAGTCCGGCCTGCGCCGCGCAGGGCTCGTCACGTTGGGCGATCTCGCGGTGCGGCCGATGGCGGCACTGGCCGCGCGTTTCGGCGAGGAGACGGTGGGGAAACTGCGCGCGGTGCTGGGCGAGCAGGACAGCCCGATGGTGCCGCAGCGCCCTTCGGTTCCGCTTCGCGCCGGGGCCCGCTTTGCCGAGCCTATCGCCCGCACCGACTTCGTGCTGGAAGTGATCGAGGACCTGCTGGCCGATCTCTCCCGCCAGATGGAAGCACGGCACCTCGGCGGGCGGCGTTTCACGGTCCGGCTGGAGCGTACCGATGGCGCGAGACGGCGCCTCACCGTCGATACCAGCCTGCCCAGCCGCGATCCCGCGCGGATCATCCGCCTGTTCCGCGAGCGGATCGAGACGCTGGCCGATCCGCTCGATCCCGGCTTCGGCTTCGATGCGATCGCTCTGGCCGTCACCCGCACCGATGCCCTGCTTCCCACCCAGATCGACACCGCCAGCAAGGCAGGCGCCGAAGCGGAGGGCATTGCCGCGCTGATCGACCGGCTGACAACGCGTTTCGGGGCAGAGGGCGTGCTGCGTGCCGCTTTCCGCGATACGCATATTCCGGAGGCAGCGCAGCAGGCCGTGCCCGCGATGCACGCTGCCCCGGCCGCATGGCCTGATGTCAGCGGCGGGCAGCCCCGGCCCTTGTTCCTGCTCGATCCGCCCCAGCCGGTCACGGCCATGGCCGGTGTGCCAGATGGCCCGCCGCAGCGGCTGCGCTGGCGCGGAAAGGTGCACGAGGTCGTCCGGGCCGAGGGGCCCGAGCGGATCGCCGCCGAATGGTGGCACAGACCGCAGGGCCATGTGGCGGGCGGGGCAGGGCTCACGCGCGACTACTACCGGATCGAGGATGCGCAAGGCGGCCGCTATTGGGTGTTTCGCCACGGCCTCTACGATGAGACCGGGGAGCCGCGCTGGTATGTCCACGGCCTCTTCGCATGACCTTCATCGAACCTGTCGCGGCCAGCGCCTACAGCTTCCTGCGCGGCGCCTCGCATCCCGGCGAGATGGTGGCGCGGGCCCATGCGCTGGGCATGGCGGGCATCGGCATCGCCGACCGCAACACCGTGGCGGGCGTGGTGCGCGCGCATGTCGCATGGAAAGCACCGGGCGTGCGCGAGAGCGGCTTTCGCCTGCTCACCGGCGCGCGGCTGGTCTTTGCCGACGGAACGCCGGACATTGTGGCCTATCCGGTCGACCGCGCCGGCTGGGGGAGGCTGACGCGGCTGCTCACGCTGGGCAACCGGCGCGCGGAAAAGGGCGATTGCCTGCTGCATCTGCCCGATCTGCTCGGCCATGCCGAAGGGCTGGCGCTGATCGCCATGGACGGTGCGCCGGACTTGCTGGCTGCGCTCAAGGAGGCCGCGCCGCATCTGTGGCTCGCCGCCACGATGCCGCGCAGCGGGCGCGACGCGCGCGAACTGGCGCGGCGCCTCGCGCTCTCCGCCGAAACGGGCGCGCCGCTCATCGCCACCAATGATGCGCTCTATGCCGGGCCGGAATGCCGCCCCCTGCACGATGTCATGACCTGCATTCGCGAGGGCACGAGCGTACAGGCCGCCGGGCGGAAACTCGCCGCCAATGCCGAGCGCTATCTGAAGCCCCCCGCCGAAATGGCCCGCCTCTTTGCCCGCTGCCCCGAAGCGCTCGCGGCAGGGGCGGATCTGCTGTCCGCCATCCGCTTCACGCTGGAGGATCTGCGCTACGAATATCCGCACGAGCCGGTCCCGCCCGGCCATACGCCGCAGGGCTGGCTCGAACATCTGGCAGGCGAGGGCGCCCGGGCCCGGTTCCCCGAGGGGGTGCCAGAGCAGTACCGCCAGACGCTGGCCGAGGAATTCCGCCTGATCCGTGAGCGGCGCTACGCGCCTTACTTCCTTACTGTGCATGACATCGTGGCCCATGCCCGCTCGCTCGATCCGCCGATCCTGTGCCAGGGGCGCGGCAGCGCGGCCAATTCGCTGGTGTGCTATTTCCTTGGCGTGACCCCGATCGATCCGGTGAAGGAGCAATTGCTGTTCTCCCGCTTCCTCTCCGAAGCGCGCGACGAGCCGCCCGATATCGATGTCGATTTCGAGCATGAGCGGCGCGAGGAAGTGATCCAGTACATCTACCGGCGCTATGGCCGTGAGCGCGCCGGGATTGCCGCCACGGTGATCCATTACCGCCAGCGCAGCGCGATCCGCGAAGTGGGCAAGGCGCTGGGGCTGACCGACGATGTAACGGCGGGCCTCTCGGGCACGATCTGGGGCAGCTATGGCGGCGGCGAACTGCCCGAGGCGCGGCTGGCCGAGGCGGGGCTCGATGCCGCCAATCCGGAACTCGCCCGGCTGCGCGATCTGGTGGGCAGCCTGCTGGAATTCCCGCGCCACCTCTCGCAGCACGTCGGAGGCTTCGTGCTCACCGAAGGGCGGCTCGATGAACTGGTGCCGATCCATAATGCGGGGATGCCCGACCGCACGTTCATTGAGTGGGACAAGGACGATATCGACGCGCTCCACCTGATGAAAGTCGATGTGCTGGCGCTGGGGATGCTCACCTGCATCCGCAAGAGCTTCGATCTGATGCGTGAACACAGGCTGGGCGATCTCGTGCTGGCCACGGTCCCGCGCGAGGATGCGGCGACCTACAGGATGCTCCAGAAGGCTGACAGCATGGGCACGTTTCAGGTGGAAAGCCGGGCGCAGATGTCGATGCTGCCGCGCCTGAGGCCGAAGGAACTCTATGATCTGGTGATCCAGGTGGCGATCGTGCGGCCCGGGCCCATTCAAGGCGGCATGGTCCACCCCTACTTGCGCCGCCGCAATGGCGAGGAAGCGGTGGAGTTTCCCGGACCGCCCGGCAACAAGGACGAACTGCGCGCGGTGCTGGGCAAGACGCTGGGCGTGCCGCTGTTTCAGGAACAGGCGATGAAGCTCGCCATTGTCGCGGCGGGTTTTACCCCTGCCGAAGCCGATGGGTTGCGACGCGCCATGGCGACGTTCCGCCGCAACGGGACGATGCATTTCTATCAGGAAAAACTGGTGGAGGGCATGACCCGGCGCGGCTATCAGCGCGATTTCGCCGAGCGCTGCTTCGAACAGATCAAGGGGTTCGGCGACTACGGCTTTCCCGAAAGCCACGCGCAGGCCTTCGCCTGGCTGGCCTATGTTTCGAGTTGGCTGAAATGCCATTACCCGGCCGTGTTCACTTGCGCGCTGCTCAACAGCCAGCCGATGGGCTTCTACGCGCCGTCGCAACTGGTGCAGGATGCGCGCGCGCATGGCGTGGACGTGCGTCCGATCGATGCCGCCGCCAGCCAGTGGGACAGCACATTGGAAGGCGAGCGCGTGCTGCGCCTCGGCCTGCGCCAGATCGGCGGCTTCCGCGAGGACTGGGCGCAGGCCCTGTATAAGGCGCGCGGCCTGAGGGCCTTCGCGGACATTCAGGATCTGGCGAGCCGCACCGGCCTGCCTGCGCGGGCCATGGCCCTGCTGGCCGATGCCGACGCGCTCGGCTCGCTGGGGCAGGGGCGTCGCCAGGCCGGGTGGGACGTGCGCCGCCTGCCGCCCAAGCAGCTTTCGCTGTTCGCCGCGATGGAAGCCCCTGAACTCGGCGCCGAACCCGATGCCGCCTTGCCGGTCATGCCTTTGTCAGAGGAAGTCGCGGCCGATTACCAGACGTACCGCCTCTCGCTCAAAGGCCACCCGATGCAGTTCCTGCGCGCAGGCTTTGCGAGGGAAGGCGTGCTGAGCTGCGCAGACGTCAACGCCGCGAAGGACGGGGCGCGGGTGCGCTGCGCGGGCGTAGTGCTGGTGCGCCAGCGGCCGGGTAAGGGCAATGCCGTGTTCATCACCATCGAGGACGAGACCGGCGTGGTCAACGCGCTGCTCTGGGCGCGCGACTTCGAACAGCAGCGCCGCCCGGTCATGGCCGCCCGCCTGGCCGAGATCGCAGGCGAGGTCCAGCGTAGCAAGGAAGGCGTGGTGCACTTGATGGCCAAGCGGGTTACCGACCGCTCGGCCTTGCTGGCGCGGCTGGACGGGACTTTGCCTGCCGACCTGAAGGAAGAGAGGGCCCCGGCGGCTCCTCGTTCGCGCCATCCGCGCAATGTGCGGATTTTGCCGCGGTCGCGGGATTTTCATTAGCAGATCGCCGGAAATCAGGACTGAGGCGGCCTCGGCGCCACGCGGTAGCCCTCATCGGGTGTAATCCAGCGGGCCGGCTTTCCGGGCAGCGGCAAATCCACCCTTTCAACTTGCCCTATCTTGATGAGCTGACCATCGCTCTCGCGAAGCCCTTCGCAGACTTTCTGACCCATCAACGGTTCAAAAACCTTACTCAGCTTTTCGATCACCATAGCGTTGCGATCTGGAGGCAATGGCACGCCATTCGCGCGAACAATGGCCTTCTGCAGGTCTGCCATTTCCATGACGCCGCACATGGCTCCTGCTTCCATATGAACAACTGAGGTTGTCTCGAGCGTGATGGGTTTGTCGGGAGCGATCAAGGTTTCGCCTGTGTCCCGCAGCACACTATCGGTGTCTACAGTCAGACGATCAATAGTGGAGCACGTCTTGCTCTCCGTATCAGGATTGGAGCACAACATCTTACCAGATTTGAATTGAGCAAGCATGTCGGTTTCAGGCGCGTTTGTTGTGGCAAGTGCTAAAAACAGTATGATCAAGACAACTTCCTCAAAATGGTCGGTGGCAAGTTAACTCTCGAAAATGACAGTGCAAAGTGAGCGAGGTGATCT
>NZ_BCTX01000032.1 GCF_001590985.1 Novosphingobium naphthalenivorans NBRC 102051 | reverse complement strand
GACTAGGATGGATGGCCATTCCGCTCAGGCGGCCTGCAAATGGCGATACTTGGAGCTTCCGGTGCTGCGCCTGCAAGCAGGCGTCAGCGGCAGGCTCTTGCGAGGAAGTCACTGACCCGGTCGTTGTCGCTCATCACCACATTGAAGCGCATATAGTCGCTCCACATTCCGTTCGTGCTGAACACGTTGCCGGGTGCCATCACGATGTTCTCCGCCAGCGCGGCGCGGGCAATCTTGGCTGCATCGAGCCCGCCGGGCAGGCGCGCCCAGATGAACAGGCCTGCGGCGGGTTCGATCCAGGGCGTGATGCCGACCTCGCGCAGCCGCGCCATCGTCCGGGCCGTCGCGCGGGCCAGCCGCGATCGCACGCTTTCGATATGGCGGCGGTATCCGCCATCGGTCAGCACCGCGTGCAGGATGTCCGCCGACAGCGGGTTGCCAGACATCGATGTGGCCACGCGCAAGTCCGCCAGCGCCTCGATCCAGTCGGGCCGAGCTGCGATATGGCCGCAGCGGATCGCGGCCGTCACCGATTTCGAGAAACTGCCGATCCGGATCACCCGGTCCAGCCCGTCGAACGCGGCGAGGCGCGGCGAGGGGGTATGCTCGAAATCGGCGAAGATATCATCTTCCACGATCACCAGATCATGCGCATCGGCCAGCTTCAGCAAGTGATGTGCGGTGGCGGCGGACAGTGTCGCGCCGGTCGGATTGTGGCAGGCCGAATTGGTGAGATAGAACCGTGGCCGATGTTCCGTCAGGGCTGCGGCAAAGGCGGCCATGTCCGGTCCGGTGGGCGTCATCGGCACGCCGATCACGTTCGCCCGGTGGGCCCGCAGCAGCGCCAGAAAATTGAAGTAGCAGGGATCGTCGACCAGCACTGTGTCTCCCGGTTCGAGCAGGAAGCGGCTGACGAGATCGAGCGCATGGGTGCTGCTTTCGGTCAGCAGGATCTGGTCCGGGGAGGCCGGTGTGCCCTGTTCGTCGAGCCGCCGGGCGAGCAGGGCGCGCAGCGGCGGCGAGCCCAGTAGCGAGGCATATCCGGTCAAGGGCGCATCGGCATCGCCGCGTGCGGCGGCGCGCAGGGCCTTGCGGATCGGTGCTCCCGCCAGCCAACTGTCGGGCAGCCAGCCGCATCCGGGCTTGAGGGCATCCGGGCGATGCGTGAGTGACTGGCGCAGCATCCACAAGGGATCGACTTCGCGCTCGACCGGCGTGCCGATCCGGTCGAGCGCGAGCGGTGAAAGCGGGGCCGAGACATAGAAGCCGGCCCCGGGACGGGAGCGGATCGCGCCATCCGCTGCCAGCCGGTCGTAGGCTTCGACCACTGTCGATTTCGAATAGCCGGTCATTTCGGCCATGGCGCGCACCGAAGGCAGGCGCGCGCCCGGAGTCAGGTCCCGGCGTTCGATGCGGTCCCGGATCAACTGCATGACTTGTTCGGTGCGGGTGGTATGGACAGATGTCACTGTATTGCTTTCCTGATCGATACAGTTTTTTGAAATTGTATCGATCTGTTCCTGTGTTGGCCAGCGCTTTGCGCGCATTGGGGGCGCACAGGAGGTCATGATGAAGAACTTGCTCTACTCGTCGCCCGCCACGTTTGGTGCTGCCGTTGCCGTGCTCGGCCTGGCCGTGGCAGCTCCGGCAGCCGCGCAGGACCGGATCGGCGTCAACCGGTACGCTGTCACTCTGCAGCCGGTGGACAGGCATCCCGCCACGCCGGAGGCGGCACGGCGCACGCTTGCCCGTATCGGGAAGGCGGCGCTTGCGGTCTGCGGCGCTTCGCCGTTCAGCCTGCGCGAGGTAACGTGGTCCGTTCGCCATTCGGCCTGCTGGCGCGACAGCGTGGCCGATGCCGTGACGCGCATCGATGACCCGCTGCTGACCGCAGCTTACAGCAACACGCACTGATCCTCAGGAGATCGCATGAGCCGTCCTTTCAAACTCGTCGATGTATTCGGCACTGATCCCTTTACCGGAAACCCGCTGGCCGTGGTCAGCGACGCCGAAGGTCTTACGACAGAGGAGATGCAGCGCATCACCCGCTGGCTGAACTTGTCCGAAACCACGTTCCTGCTGCCGCCGGCGCAGGAGGAGGCGGATTACCGCGTGCGGATATTCACGCTTGCGCATGAACTTCCCTTTGCCGGGCATCCCACGCTGGGCACCTGCCACGCCTGGCTGGAAGCGGGCGGTAAGCCGAAGCGCGAGGGCGTGGTCGTGCAGGAATGCGGGGCGGGCCTGATCGAGGTCCGGCAGGGCGCGAACGGCCTTGCCTTCGCCGCGCCGCCGCTGATCCGCGAAGGCGCGGCGTCCGAGGCGGAGATCGCGCAAGTCGCCGCGGCGCTGAGGATCGATCCCGGCGCGATCGTCGAGGCCCAGTGGGTCGACAACGGCCCGGGCTGGATTGCAGTTCTGCTCTCCTCCGCAGAGGCGGTTCTGGCGGTCGAGCCGGTGGGAAGTTCCCCCGAGCGGCTGGATATCGGCATTGTTGGCGCTTATCCGCCCGGCAGCGAGGCGGCGTTCGAACTGCGCGCGCTCTTTACCGGGCAGACGGGCAACCTGATCGAGGACCCGGTGACGGGGAGCCTCAATGCCTCGATCGGACAATGGCTCTTCGCCAGCGGCCGGGCGCAAGGGCATTATGTCGCCGCGCAGGGCACGCGGCTGGGGCGGACCGGCAGAGTCGCCATGTCGCAGGATGCGAACGGGCAGGTCTGGGTCGGCGGGCGGACGCTAACGCTGTTTTCCGGCCAAGGATAACATAGGCCGCCCGTCAGGACGCGGGCGCCTCGGCAAAGGTCAGGACGAGCGTGTCCCGCCATGCGGGCGCGCCGGCCTGCACGGCCTCGACCGGTGACGTGCCATGGCGCACGGCCTTGTCGTCGAGCAGCAGCGCTTCGCCCGGTTCGGACAGCCGGTGTTTCAGCAGGACATGTCCGGACTGGTCCTCGACGCAGGTCTCTCCCCCGGTGAAGCCGCTGCCGCCCATCAGCAGGACCAGCACCCAGTCGCGCCCGTCGCTGTGCATACCTTCGGGCGTCGGCAGGCCCGGCTGATCGGGCCGTGCCTCGATGCGGAATTGATGGGCTTCCACGTTCCAGTGCCGGGGCGTCAGGCAGGCATTCCGCTCGATCAGGGCGACCGTGTCCCGCACCAGCGCCTGAAAGAGCGGTGAGGCGGCGCAATCGCCGGATATGGGCGCGAACCAGCGTTCAACTCCGCCATTGAGCGGGTTGTAATCGCGCTCCTGATAGTGGGGGCGGTGGGAAAGGCGTTCGCACCGGTCCCCCTGCACCTCGAACGCGGCATAGCGCCGGCGCCGGTAGGTGCCGCCATCGGCCATCCACGTGTCCTGCGGCATGTCGTCCCAGCTTTTCGCGAAAGCCTGCCAGCCCGGATTGCCGGAGCTGGCCAGTTTCCCGGCTGGAAGAAGCAGGAGCCCCGGTGCGGCGAGGCAGCCCGAAGTTGTGTTCATCGTATAGCGTTCCGGCGACCCGTGGCATCCTGACGCTGGCTCACGTTTGCACGGTCCGGCGCAGGATGGTCTTGTCAGGGAGGGATGTTTGTTTGCCCTATGCCTAGCCGAGGCGGCAGAGCCGGGCAAGGCGTGCAGAACGCCGCTGTGCTATTGCCCGCATCTTGCCGCGTCCTTAAGCTCGCCGGGTAGCGGAGGGCGTCTTCCGGTCGGTGAAGGAGAGGGCATGAAGGCGGGCGGCGCGCAGGCGAACTTGGAGCAAAAACGTAGTGTCGCCGCGTCCGAACGAGCCGCAATGGCAGGGCAGTGCGCGTGACGGAACCCGGCGATGCACAGGGTCTGACGTTGCGAGCTGCCCTGTCGGCATATTGGGCTTCGCTTCTCGCGCTGGGCCGCGGCCGGCTGCTCTGGACGGGGATGCTGGTCCTGGCGGGCGCGCTGATCGAGGGGATGGGGATCGTCCTCATCGTACCCTTGCTCGAACTTGTGTTTGCCAGTGGTGGCGGTTCGGGGCGCGCCGAACGGTTTGCCGGTTCGGTTATAGAGGCGATTGGCCCCACAGCGGGTCTGGCAGCGCTGCTGGGCATTGCCGCGGTGCTGGTGGCTTTGCGCGGATACATCGCCTGGAAGCGCACCATGGCGCAGACGGGGCTGGCGAACGATCTTGTCGACTCCTGGCGTGAGCGGCTCGTCATGGCGCTGGTACGGGCCAACTGGCGCGAGATTCAGGCACTGATCCGCAGCCAGATGGAATTTACCATCGCCAGCGATGTCGGGCGGGTCTCGATCGGTAGCGATCGGATGCTGCGCGGGGCGGTGAGTGTGGTGCAGATCGTTGTCCTCACAGGCGTGGCTGTCGCGCTCGCGCCACTGCTCTCTGTGGCAATCCTGATCCTGTTGGCGCTTTCCGTGCCGATGGTGCGGCACCTCTCCCGCCGGTCCTTCGCGCATGGCACGATGCTCTCGCGCGAAGGGGCGCGCCGCCATGGCAGTTTCACGGAGCTGCTGGCCGGGATCAAGCTGGCCAAGGCGCACGATGCGGAAGACCGCTACGCCGCCGAATATATCGATGCTTCCCGCGATATCCGCAGGCAAGTGCTGGGCTATACTGCCGAGAGGACCCGGGCCGCCCAGTTGTTCCGGGCCGCCGGTGCGATTTTCGCCGGGCTCGTTCTGATCGTGGGGCTGCATGTATTTCATACGGCTCCGGCAGTGCTGTCGGCGCTTCTGGCGCTGATGGTGCGGCTGACGGGGCCGGTCATGCAGCTGGCGCAGGGCTTCGAAGCCATGACGAGTATGCTTCCCGCGGTCGTGAATATCGTATCGCTCGAACAGCGGCTTGCCGGCACCGACGGCGCCAAGGCCCCGCCCGCCCGGTCGGCGCCGCCGCTGCGTGATCGCGCGGGGAAAGGCGCCGAAGTGCGATTGAGCAGTGTCCACTATGCGCATGATCCGCGCGGCGGAGAGGTGCTGCGCGGTGTCGATCTGACGATCGGCCGGGGGGAGCTGGTGGCGCTGCATGGACGGTCGGGAGCCGGGAAAACCACGCTGGCCGACATCGCCATTGGCCTTTACGCGCCCCGGCACGGACAGCTTCTGGTCGATGGGAAGGCGGTGTCCGGCGCAGAGGGTATGCGGGCTTGGCGCCGGGAAATCGCCTATGTGCCTCAGGACCCGTTCCTGTTCGATCGTTCGCTGGGCGAGAACTTGCGCTGGTCTGCTCCCGATGCGGACGATGATGAGGTGTTCGCCGCGCTCGAAGCGGCAGAGGCGATGCCGTTCGTGTCTGCCTTGCCGGAGGGGCTGGCGACCCGCGCCGGGGACCGGGGCAGCCGCTTTTCGGGTGGGGAGCGCCAGCGGCTGTGTCTGGCGCGGGCCCTGCTGCGCCGGCCCCGCTTTCTCGTGCTTGACGAACCGACCAGCGCGCTCGATAGCGATACGGAAGAGCGGTTGTTCCAGACTTTGGAGAAATTGCGCGGCAGTACTTCTATATTACTCATTGCGCACCGCCTGCCCATCGACCTTGCGTTCGACCGCAGGTATTCGCTGAATAACGGACTGGTGTCTTGATTTACTTGTGCGAATGATACGAAGTTCCCGCAAGGGTGTCCGGTATTGATGATCGCGGCGGAGTCTGGGCTTCGCGGAGGGGTAAAGCGAAGATTATGGCGAGCTACCGTATTTCCGGATTGTCCGTGCGCAGTGAAATCGCGCTTCACGGCCTGATGGCTTGCGACGGACCGGAAAACGCAGCCCCCGATGTTACGATCGTTCGTGGTGAAGTTCCCGATGCGTTTGACGACGCGCAGGTTCTCGGACCGAACTGGGCATTGGCTCAGGATCGTTTCCGGATCGGGATTCCCGGTGTCGTGTCCATGTTGCTGACCGGAGGGCGTGAGTTGCGGTTTTGCCCCGCCCCCGGTGTCAGTGACGAGGAGGCTGCGATTTTCGTGGCCAGCACGGGGTTCGGTATTCTGCTCCACCAGCGAGGGCACCCCTTGCTGCATGCCAGCGCGGCCAGAGTCGGGGATGCAGCCGTCCTGTTCTGCGGCCCTTCAGGGGCAGGCAAGTCGACGTTGGCCGCGGCGCTGGGCGAACGCGGCCATGCGCTGGTTGCCGATGACTTCTGCGCCATTTCGCTGCGCGAAGGGCGGCCGTGGATTGCGCCTGATGCGCGCAAGCACAAGCTTTGGCGGCAGGCGATCGATGCCATGGCACTGGGCGGAAGATCGGGGGCGCCGGTGCGCAACCGGATCGAGAAATATTTCGTCGATCCCCGCGAGATTGTCGAAACGCCTTTGCCGGTCGCGGCCATCTATGCGCTGCGCGAACAGCGCCCGCCCCATTCGCCGGGCATTACTGCGCCCAACATCGTCGATGCCGCGCTGATCGTCCGGACCAATGCTTACCGGCCCCGGCTGGTGCGGGCTTTCGGCCAGCAACCGCTCTACTTCAAGGCGGCGGCGGCGCTCGCGCAGCGTGCCGGGGTCTATTACCTGACCCGGCCCTTGTCTTTCGCCGATATGGACAAGACGGCTGACCGGCTCGCGGACCATTGGGCGTCGCTCGGCCTGCTCGATCGGGCCGCGTGATGCGCTGGATCTGGCTCGCATCCTATCCCAAGTCGGGAAATACGTGGCTGCGCCTGCTGATCGCCAATCTCGGACGCGAGGAGCCGGCCGATATCAATGCCATTCCCGAGAGTGCAGGCATTGCCAGTTCCCGGGAGTGGTTCGATTCGTCGATGCTGTTCGCTTCCGGATTGCTGACGTACGATGAGTGCGACCGGCTGCGCCCGATGGTCTATGAGGCCAAGCGGGAAGAGTTCGAGGACTGCGTGGATCTGGACGAGGACAATGAGGAGGGCGGCGATGATGTCGCCAGCCGTGTCGGTCAGGTCCATTTCGTCAAGTCGCATGACGCCTGGACTGTCAATCCGGACGGCCGGCCCCTGCTTGGCGGCAGCCGTGTGGCCGACGCGGCGATCCTGATCGTGCGCGATCCACGTGACGTCGCACCTTCTCTGGCGAACCACAATGGTTCGACGATCGATGGGGCTGTTGATCTCATGGGTCAGCAGGATGGCGCGTTTTGCGGGCAGCCCCGGCGTCAGGCGATCCAGCTTCGCCAGCAGTTGCTGAGCTGGTCGGCCTTCAATGCCAGTTGGCTCGATCAGCGCGATGTCCCCGTGCAGTGCGTGCGCTATGAGGATCTCTACACGGATACGGCGGCGACACTTGGCAAGGTTCTGGCTTTCGCGGGCGTCGAAGTCAGCGAAGAAGATGTGGCCCGTGCAGTGCGCTTTGCCGCCTTTTCCGAACTCACGGCGCAGGAGCAGGCCAAGGGCTTTCGCGAGGCGCCGCCGTCGCGCGGCAAGCGCAGCTTCTTTCGCCGGGGGATCGCCGGCGGTTGGGCCGACGAGTTGACGGCGGAACAGGTAGAACGCATTGAACAGGATCATGCGCCGATGATGGAGCGGCTGGGCTATGCCTTGTCCGCCGCAGGCGCGACGGAGGAAAGGCGGGCAGAGTGATCAGTCGGCATGGGGATTGGCTCAGCGCACGCGTCGGTGATGAAATCATGATGATGAGCGCGGCGCACGGCGTTTATCTCGGGCTCAACGAGGTTGGGGCACGGATCTGGGATCTGATCGAGACGCCCCAGCCGCGCGAAGCGCTTTATGCGGCGCTGCAGGGAGAGTTCGAGGTTGATGCCGAGACCTGCCGGTCCGAGGTCGATGACTTTCTTGAGGAACTCCTGCGCCGTGGCGCGGCGGTCAGCGATCCGGGCTAAGGGGCTGCGCCTGCTGCGGGCGGGGCTGCGTAACCAGGCTCTGGCCGCCGAGGCGGTGGTCAGCCTGCTTGTGGCGAGCATCGCCTCGCGGTGCGTGCCTTTCGACCGGTTGTCGCGGGGCTTCGGGGATTTCGTGCCGCCGGATTCCATTCCCGCAGAATGCAGCGCGGTTCTGGAGCCGGAACAATGGCGCCGCGCGTGCGCGATCGGCTGGGCCGTGCGCAGGGCAGCGCCGCTCATGCCGTTCCGGGCGGTCTGCCTGCAGCAGGCGATGGCGGCGCAGGCCATGCTGGCGCGGCGCGGCATTGGCAGTGTCATGCGTTTTGGAGCGGCGCGCGGCGAAACCCGCCCGGTCGATGCACATGCATGGCTCGATGCCGGGAATGTGCGGCTGACGGGGTATCCGGTGCCGCCGGGCCTGGTGGAACTCGGCTGCTTTGTGCCCCGGCGAAACCGGCCCTGAAGGATTTCCGGCGTCGATCCGGGACGTTCGGCTCGCTGTCATGGCGGCCGCTGTCACTTTGTGAAGCAGGAGGTGCTCCAAGGTGTCAGACTCGTAACCAGGACTGTTCCGGCGATGCTCCCTAGGAAGGGGCTGATATTGCCGGGCGGTTGAATTAAAAAATGTTCACACTGAGCTGATGTGAGGGGGAATCGCTCTGCACAATTCTCGATTTGAAGGGGGAAATTGAGAATTGTGACGATATGTATGGTTGCCTTAACCTAAGTGTCTATAATCCATATCGAAGGATTATTTTTTGATTATTGCCCGGAAATTTGGCATAGGGGGCTGCGGTATGAGGAAAGGCAAAGGTTCTCCGGCATGAAGACAGCGCCAAAAGAGGGCTCGAAGAAGCCGTGGGTCGCGCCGAGGATCATCGTCTCCGAGATGGTGCGGAATACGGCAAAGAACTATACGTCAAGTATTGACCGTCCAAGCCCCCTCCGTCCTTCGACTAACAACTATGCTTCCGGTTCCTAGCATCGGATTTGGGCGAAGAAGGAATCCTTCCGTCTTCACGTCGGTAGCGGTTTCAGCGGTTCGTGCCGTCCAGCCATAGTTTGTAGCGTACCGCTACCAGCGCCCGTACCGCGCTGAGGAGGCGGTCGTGGCCCATCCGGCTGTGTTCGTCAGCCGAGGCGATCAATCGCTCTGCTTTCGTCAGATCGACATAAGCGGAGATCCGTCCATCGTGATCCATGGCCCGCGCTGTTTCCAGCAAGGCGGGGGCGGCGGCCTGGGCGAAGCGGAAATAGTCAGGGCCCGGAGTGGTATTGCCGCCGGTATGGGCAAGCAGGGCAGCCGGCAGGCGGTTGGCGAAAACCGTGCGGGGCAGCCAGCGATCGATCCCGTCGCGAAACAGCAGGCTGTCTGGCAATGCCAGTCCCAGTTCGACTACGCGCCTGTCGTGAAACGGATAGGAGTAATCCAGTCCCAGGCGGCCAGCCGCAGCCACTCCGGGCAGTTGCGCAATGCCGATCGATTCGACTGTATCGCGAAGCGTGTCGCGCCAGCGCGCAGCTAAGCGGCGGCCGGTCCTCACGCGCGCATCGTCGATTTCTCCCTCTGCCAGCAGCCGTTCGGCCAGACTGCTTGCGATCGGTGTATGGCTCCATGCGGGGCCGGCACCGAAGCGCCGGCGCTGTTGCCGCCGTTGCCACGATAACGGCACCAGTGAGCCGGCGATATGCTGGCTCCAGATCCGGCGCAGCGACCGGCCGGAGCGCTGGCGGTATAGCATGGCTTCACGGGTGAAACGCAGCCAGTGCCCCGTGCGCAGCCATTTTCCGAGCATCCAGCGTGCGCGCGGGTGAACGGTGTAGTCGCCGCCCATCCCGGTCATCAGCAGCCTTGCGCCGCACGCCGATGCGGTCTGTGCCAATTCGCCCTGCCAGGGCTGGGTCAGGCCAATGCTGCCGAATTCCGCGAAATAGGCTTCGGGGTTCGTCCAGAGAGGATTGTCCTGGTGGGTATGCAGATGGATTTCCAGCCAGGGGCAATCGCGCCAGGCTTCGACCGCGGCACGCGCGTCCTCCAGCCCTGGGCGGGTTTCTCCCGGAGGCAGTACACTGCTGAGTGCAATGACCTTGTGCCCTCGCGCCTGAGCGATGGGGCCTGCAATCGCGGCGACGAGGCCGCTGTCGAAAGCGCCGCTGAACAGCAGCGCGGGCGGGGTTTCCAGCCGGCGCACCCGGCATGAGACCGCTTCGGTCAGCACGCGCTCGTAGGTTTCGCGATAATAGGTCTCGTCGCGCCCGATATGCTCGGCGGCGGCCTGCGGTTGCCAGTAGCGATGTGTGCGGATGGCGCCATCGGCCTCGACGATGAGGAGGGTGGAGCGTTCGATGTAGTGCAGGCCTTTGAATGGTTCGATGCGGTCGCGTGGAAGCAGGCACAAGGTAATCAGGCGGCCGAGCGATGCCTCGCTGTAGCACCGCGGAATATCCGGGAGTTGCCACAAGGCTTCCGGTTCGCGCGCAAAGGCGAAGAAGTCTTCCGCCTTGTGCCAATAGACCCCCCGCTGTCCCATGTGATCGCGGGCGAGGAGCAGCCGGCGTTGCGGCGCATCCCATATCGCGATGACGAAATCGCCTAGCAGGTGAGCGGCAAAGTCCTCTCCCCAGCGGCGGTAGGCCGGAGCCACGAAAGCGCTGTCGGGCCAGTTCGCTGTGCCTTCGAGGCCGAGTTCAGCCGCGAGTTCCTCGCGATTGTCGAGGCGCAGGTCGGCGACGATCGAAAGCCGGCTTTCGTGGTCGTGCAGCGGCTGTGCCTCGAAGCGGTCTTCGCGATTCACGATCAGAAGGTTGTGGCCCAGGCCGATGCTGTCGTGCGACAGTGTCTCGCTGGCATCGGGGCCAAAGGCGCGCAATGCCGCCCCCATCCGTTTGAGATCGCCGGGGGCGACGCTGGCGCCATCGAAGCGCAACAGGCCCCATATTGCGCTCATCTACTGCCTTTCGTGCTCATGGTCTGCCAGGGAAGCTCTGAATCGCGGCCGTTTTTCTCAATTCTGGCGTGGCTGGAATGGTGAAGGGCAGGGGGCTGCTTGCTCGCGACTGTATGGGGACATATGGGAACTGGCTTGAGTAGCCCCATTTTCTTGATTTTCGAAGGCGAGTGTGCCAATAAGCCGGAGTCTATACAGTCCCGGTTTGGTAGCGTTTCGGAGGAAACCATGACATTCGGCAAAACTATCGCTGTTGTCGCAGCTCTGGGGCTGATCGCTTCACCGGCGCTGGGCGCCAGCGGTGCCCTTGGCAAGCTTCCTGCCCGCGTGAGCCATTTTGTCGCCGATGACGGCAATGGCGGCGGTTCTGACGGCAACGGCGGAGGCGGCAGGTTGGGCGGCTGGATGCCGATCGCGCTGTTGGGCGCGGCCGGACTGGGGCTCACCGTGGCGTTCGCAACGGGCGGGTCGGGCAACCATCCGCCTGTCAGCCCCTGATCCGGCATTTCAGGATTTTCCTGCAGGCGCCGCCGATGACGCCTGTTCTTCGTTTGACATGATCGCAACCATGGTTGCGGCAAGGCCGGCCAGAGCAGCTGTGCGCAGCGGGTAGTCTACCAGACTGTGCAGTAACTCGACCGCGAGGACAATCGGTGGCGCCAGCATGAGCGGTGGCGTCGCCGGGCAAAACCAGAGGCGGCCTGCGAGCCGTGCGAACCAGAAGACAAACACGCCCATGGCTGCCGCGCCAAACAGGCCGGTCTCGACGATCAGTTCCAGCCAGTCGTTGTGCAAGTGGTTCACGTAAGTCGCGCTTACCAGCGCCGGGTCTTCGAACCAGGGATAGAGGGTGGGCAGCGTTCCCAGTCCTGAACCGAACGGTGCGAACTTGCCCGCGATCGCGAGGCCCTTCACAAGGAAATCCTTCCGGCTGAGTCCCGCAATCGCCGTATCGCCGCCCAGATCGTTGGCGAAGGGGCCGAAGGCGGCAATGGCCAGACACAGGATAGCAAGGGCCACGGCGAGCACTGTCACGGCCCGGTTGGCCCGCCAGTCCGGGTGCGCGATCAGGATCAGGGCAATCGTGACGGGGGCAAGCAGCCCGAGACAGGCCAGCGATCCGTTGATGAGCAGTCCTGCAAAGTAGAAAGCCGGCAGGGCCACGATCGCGATGGCAGATAGTGTCCTGCGGCCATCTCGCGCCTGCCGCTGCTCCAGCAGGAGAGCGCTGCCCAGCACGATGGCGGCAAGCAGCAGATTGCTCTGGTGGTTGCTGTTCGCGAAAAAGCCCGGCCCCCGGCCAAAGTTGGTGATCTCGTAAACGTAGAAGCGCCCCGTCATCCATTGGGCCATGCCGAGCAGCAGCGAAATCGCCGAGGCCACCAGAACCACCCCTGTTACATAGCGCAAGGCGGGCGCGCCGGGCGCTCGCATGGCCAGGAACAGCGCGGCTGCGGGGATCAGCCATGCGAGCGATCCGAGACTGGAGAGAGGGGCGAGGGAAAGCGTCAGCCAGGGGCGCGGCTCGCCGAGCAGGTCGAAGCCGTGCGCCACCGCTTCGCGTCCGGGCATTCGCGTCCAGAGGGAAGGGGGAAGCGGTAGGAACTGGACAACGGCCAGCAGGACACCGAGCAGGAGGGCTGTCCCGAGCAATCTGCCGAGGCGCTGTTCCGCCCGGTCAAGAAGCGACCAGCCGGCGAGCAATGCGCCGCTGACCTGCAGCAGGAAATTCGCCGCATAGCCCGCCGCGCTCGCCCCGCCGAGCACCAGTGTGAGGAACAAGTAGGCCAGTGTCGCCCAGGCCCTGGGCTGCAGATCGCGGGCAGGCCGGATCATGAGGCGGCCCGTGTAACGTGGATGGAAAAGGCGCGCGCGTGCATGTCCTTCAGGTCGTCCGATGGCCCGGTTTCGATCTGCAGCCGCTGTCCTGCGCAATCGCTGCGGGGAACCACGGCGTCGAGCGATATCGTGCGACGCGAACCGGCGTTGCCTCCGAGCACTGCGGAGGCAAGGGGCTGCCCGCTGTCCTGGCAGCGCAGGGCAAGGGCGATGCCGCCGTTCGCATGGTCGATGATCTCGTAGTCGAGCGTTATCCGCCAAGGGCCGGGGGCGAGGAGAAGGAGCTGGTCCGCAAGAACGCCGGATTGCTGGCCGAAGGCCACGAGTTCCAGGCCATCCGGCGTCCGGTCGGCGGCTCCGGCGTCGCCGGAGGTGAAGCGCCAGGAGAACGGGCCTTCGGGCGTGTTCCCCGAAAAGTCAGGGTCGCGAAGCGGCGGGGCGGGGGGCAATGTGCCGGACCAGAGCGCATAAGCGCGCCGGTATTCCCCGCCGTCGGCCAGAATGCCGATGGCCGCGGCCCGGACTGGGGCAATGTCGAAGGCCTTTGGCGGCATATGCCGGATGAGGGTCACGGCCGGTGCCTTGTCCGGGCTTTGCGTCAGATGCGAGAGGATGGGAACGAAAAGTTCGGGGTGCTTGCCGAAGGCTTCGGCAACGGCGCGTGCGCGCGACGGGGAAACGATCTGGCTCGCCAGTTTCGCAAGAACCTCGTCCGTGAGCGGCGCATCCAGCCGGCGGAGGATCGCGAGCTGATCGACGGCAGCCGGCATCCGGCCACTCCGGACGAGGTTCTGGATCAGCGCGAGACGGAGCTCTGGCGCACGCGGATCGCGGTGAATGGCCTCTTGCAGAAGTTCGGCGCGCCGCTGTCCTTTCGCACTGCCGGCAGCGGCGAAGAACGGTTGCGCGGCAAGGGGGCGCCACGCGAGCATGGCATTGGTATCGAGGTTTCGTGCGGCAGCTCCGGCCACGGCCAAGGCGAGCATGGCACAGGACGTCCCTATGGCAAGCAGTGTGGGTTTCAGGGAGTGTGGCCTTGATGACGTCCCGCTCCAGGGCACGGATCAGGCCTTGTCCTGCTGGACACCTTGCGGGCGGAATCGTCCCCTGTCGTCGGAATCGAAGGGCTCTCCGGCGCCATAAGTGTAGCTGTCATAGTATCCGTAGCCGGCATTGCCGCGGGAGACTTTGGTCAGGATGACACCGAAGATGCTGGCGCCGGCATCGCGCAGCCTGCGGACCGTATCGTTCGCCGTACCGATGCGGGTTCTGCGGCTTTCGACGACGAGCAGCGTGGCATCCGCCACCGAACCGAGAAGCGGCGCGTCGGTCAGCCCCAGCACCGGCGGGCCATCGAGCACGACGAGATCGAACTGCCCGGAAGCTTCGGCCAGAACTGCCGGCAAACGGGCGGAACTGAGCAGTTCCGCAGGCGAACCTGCGGGCGCCCCCACCGGCAGTAGGCTGAGATTTTCCGTCGCCGATTTCACGACGAGCGGCGCGAGTGCGTCGCCGGAGGCAAGCAGGTGCGCGAAACCGGGCTGCGAACTTGCGCTGTTGCTGAACGTCGGGCGGCGCAAGTCGGCGTCGATCAGCAGCACGTTCATGCCCAGCCGGGCGCAGCTGCTGGCAATCGCGAAGGAGGACGTGGATTTGCCTTCGCCCGTCTGGGAAGAGGTGATGAACACGGTGCGGGGCAAGCCTTCGGGGCGTGCGTAGCGCAAGGACGTGATCGAGGAATAATAGGCCTCCGTCAGCGTCGAGGCCGGGTTTTCGAGCACGGAGGCAATGCTTTCCGATCCCCTTTCGCGCGGGATCACGCCGACCACTTGCAGGAAGAGCTTGTTGCGCACGTCGGAGGGATCGATGATCCGGTCGAAAAGGACGTAAAGCGCGAAGGCGCTCGCAAGCCCGGCCAGCAGACCGAAAGCGAGCCCCACCGAGAGATTGACGAAAAGCCGCGGGCGAAAGGGATGCTGGGGCTCGCGAGCCGGGTCGACCAGTGAAATGTTGCTCTGGCCGATCACGCCGGCGATGCCGACTTCCTTGTAGCGCTGGAGCAGGGCGTCGTAGAGCGAGCGGTTGGTGTCCGCCTCACGCTGCAGGATGGTGTAGCGGACCGAGCGGGCCCGGTCCTCGCGCACGCGCTGCTTGGCCTGGGCGACTTTCGCGGCAAGGGCCGTCTCCTCGCCGGCGGCGGACTTGTAGGCGGCGGCAAGGTCCGAGTTCCTGTCGGAAGAAAGCCGCCCCTGTTCCGTGGCGATGGCCTTGTTGAGCTGTTCTATCTTTGCCCGGGTTTCCCGCATTTCGGGATAATCCGCTTTGAACAGCTTTTCGTTCTCGCTGTACTCGGCTTGCAGGGTGGCCCGTTGGGCGACCAGTGTGGAAATGGCGGAGGTACTGCTGGCCTGGCTGTCCTTGCTTCCGTGGCGATAGGCGTTTTCCGCCGCGATCCGCTTGACCGTGGCATCGTTGAGCGCGGTTTCCATCGCTCCGAGATCGGTAACGGAAATGGGAGGCCCTTCGACGGACCGGCCATCGACCGTCTGCCCGGGAGACCGGAACAGGCCTGAATTGATGGCGTACTGATTGAGCGCGCTTTCCGAACTTTCGAGCGCATGTTGTGTTTTCGCCAGCTGGTCGCCGAGGAACTTGCGCGCGTAGTCCGTCGAACTGAACTTGCGTTCGAGGCTCATGGCAATGAAGGTTTTGGCCAGCGCATTCGCGATCTTTGCGGCAATGGCAGGGTCTGGCGCCGAATAGTTCAGCCGGATCAGCAGGCTGGCCTTTTCGCTGCTGACGCTGATGCCGGACCGCACACGGCTCGCCGCGCGATCGAGCCGTTGTTCGCGCGTGCCCGAGGTTCCGCCGAACTTGGGGGAATCCACAAGGTGAAGTTGCTCCGCCACCCGGCGTGAGAGGGCATCGCTGTACAGCATTCCGGTCTGCGTCGCGATGATCTCCTGGTTGGCCATGAACGGGCGTATCGTGCGCCGGTCCGCCGTTTCATCGAGAGATGCGGTGGCGTTGGGATCATAGGCGAGCAGCACCGACGCCCGGTAGAGGGGCGTTGTCATGACCGCGCTGGCCAGGCCAAGCAGGAGCCCGGCAAGCGCCATCCCCAGCACGACCCAGCGATGTTCGAGCAGGATGCGCAGAATTTCGCGCAGTTCGAGAACGGATACGGGAGAGCCCAGATGCGGCCCGGTATGCGCAGCGGCGCCATGCCCCTCGATATTCGCCGCAGCGTTCAATTCCCGTACCTTCCCGGTTGGAGTTCGTGGGCTTGCAGTCCGGACAGTGCCATCGTCATAGCCGCGAGAAGACCGCGATGCTGGGCAGGCTGGTCAGGAAGTCGTGATAGATCTGGCGAAGGTTGTCCGCATCGACCACCACCGTATCGCCGGGATAGACCATGGGATCATCCATCTTGCGGTGCCGGATGTCGATGAGATCGAACGCAGCCGCGACAGTTTCCCCGTTCTGCTTGCGGAAAATGGCGACCCGGCGCGGATTGCCCGTATCCTTGTCGATACCGTGCGCCGTGGCGATCGCGCCGAGCAGAGTGGTCGGGCCGGCAAGCGCATAGACGCCGGGCTGGGTCACACCGCCTTCGACCGTGATGTTCGTGCCGCTGGTGTTCGTGACCCGCACCGAGATTTGCGGATTGTTGAGATAGCGCTCGCCGTAAAGCTGCTCCAGCCGCTGCGCGAATGCCGTTGCATCAAGGTTTCGCACGTTTACCGGACCGAGCAGCGGAAGGTTGAGGAAGCCTTTGGAATCGACCTGATAATCGCCGCTGAGGTCCGGTATCCGGAAGACGGTAATGGTCAGTTCGTCGAGCGGTCCGAGCACGAGGTCGTATGGCGTGTCGGCCCGCGAGAGACGGTCCGCAGGGCCCAATGCCGCCCCGCCATAGGGAATGTCTCCGCCACGCATGGCGCAAGCGCCAAGCAGGAACAGGACAGGAAAGAAGATGAGCTTCGCTGCGCGGCGGGGTTTAAGGGGCCATGCCCATCCCGCCGGCTTGCGATCCTGTCCCTTTGTCATGCCGGCAGTCTTATCTGACGTTTCTGTTCTTGAGAAGTTTCAAGCACGATTACATCTTTGTAATATGTCCGCTCGATACATGGCTTCGAAATAAAGCGAGAGAACTTTTTCTTGTGAGAAACATGTCTCTGCCATCTCCCGGGCAGCGTTTGCCATTCTGTGCCAGGTTTTGTCGTCGGTCGCCGCAGCTCGTTTCAGCGCGGCCGTGAGGGACGCGGTGCTTCGAGGCTGGGCAAGGAAGCCGGTGGAGCCTTCGATCACGATGTCGCGGCAACCGGGAACGTCCGTCGCGATCATCGGCCGTCCCATGGCCGCGGCCTCCAGCAACAGCCGCGACATCCCTTCGCGGTAAGAGGGCAGGACGATCCAGTCGGCACCGGAAATGACCGGGCGCACGTCATCGACGGGCGGCAGGTGGCGCAGGGTGCCTTCCTGCACCCAGCCGGCCACTTCGCCGGGGCCGATGGCGGTGCGATTGTCCACGCCGAGGGGGCCGACCAGGCTGAACTGCAGCGAGGGATCCTGCTGCCGGAGAATGCGCGCGGCTTGGGCGAATTCGCGCACGCCCTTGTCTGCCAGCAGACGCGCGATCATCACGAAATGGCCGGGCGCGCGCCTTTCGCGGTCGGCGGCGAAATGGGCAAGATCGATCCCGGATCCCGGCAGGACATGCGCCTGATCCGGATGCGTCAGGCGCCATCGTTCGAACAGGTTGCGGTCATCGTGGTTCTGGAAGAGGACGACCGGGCAGCGTGTGAAGGCGAACCGGTAGAGCAGAGCGACCGCTGCCGTCAGCGGCGTGCGCCGGATGAACGCGGTGCCGAGGCCCGAGACGTTCGGGATCGCGGTCACGCCGGCCGCGCGGGCCGCGAGGGCGCCGTAGATATTGGCCTTTGGCGTCCAGCTCAGCCAGCCTGCGGGACGATGCTGCCGCATCAGTCCGAAAATCTGCCGCAGCGTACCTGCGTCGCGGTGGGGGGAGAGGCCCGAGGCGTCGTAGGCGACATGGGCAAGCCGGCACCCCATCGCTTCGAGCCGCGGACTCCAGACATCGTCGTGCGGGGCTGCTGCGATGATGTCGACCCCTTGTTCGATCAGGGCCTGGATCAGGCCCTTGCGGAAATTGACCAGGTTCCAGGCCTGGTTTGCCGAGATCATCAGCAGGGGGGCTGACGGCGCCATCTACGGGGCCGCCGCCGAAATGGTATCGAGTACCGAATGGTAGGGGACCCAGAAATCGGCGTTGGTCGCCAGCAGGAGCCAGACCGTCTGCACCAGCGCGGCCAGTGCGACGCCCATCATGCGCAGGAAATAAGTCGTACCGGTCGAAAGGCCGAGCAGCTCGCGCAGTGACCCGAACACGATCACCTGGACGGGCGCGAAATAGAGCGTGACGCGGTCCACCGCGGTGGAGGAGGGGCTCAGCCACAGTGCGAGCGGCGTCAGCGCGCCGGCAATGGCGAACAGAAGCCAGACGCGGCGGGCAAGGCCGGAATAGGGAAAGTAGCGCCATCGCGCGAGCAGCAGCATCGAAGGCAAGGCTGTCATCAGGATGCGCGCGAGGGCACCGCTCGAATCATATTCGCTGTCGAGGTAGCCGCTTTCGAAGCGTGAAAACCGCAGCGAGATCACCAGCAGGAAGGCGGCAATCCCGAAAGCGAGCAGAGCCGTCGCCAGGACGCGGCGGCGCGCCACCAGTCCTTGCACCACCAAAGGAAAAGTGACGCTGGCCGTCGAGTGAAGGGCGGCGGCCAGTGCCATTGTGACGATGGTGCGCACGCGGCGCACTTCGTTGAGCGAACCGATCGCGATCATGATCGTCCCGATCGCCGCAGCCTGGCGCACGTAGCCCATTCCCACGACGATGAAGAGATAGGGGACGGCGATGAGGATGCCCATCCAAGGCTCCCTTGTCGTGAGCGATATGCGCAAGGTTCCATAGGCGAGCAAGGCGGCGCAGATGCCATTGGCGAGATAGACGCCGAGCCCGAGGCGGCTTGAGGACCACAGGATCGCGCCAAAGGCGGGGTCGGTGTATCGCATCGCGCCCAGAAGGCTGAGATGCGATACTTCGTCCAACATGTCCGCATAAGTGATCCAGTCCCCGCCGATTTCGTCACGAAGGCCGGCGACCAGAACGTAAGCGGAAAGGAACCCTACGAAAGCAAGCGACTGGATTGGACCGATACGCTGGTGGTCCGCACTCACCGGGAAAATGAGCGCCATGACTGCGGCAAAAGCGAAGAGAAGCCAATATATGGTCATTTCGCCGATTTCTCCCGGAGTGCATCGGGCGAAGCCATTGCTCCTGCCGTCGAGCGGTCTATCGGTTTGGGCATCGTGCCACAATGGAGGGTTCGTCTCATCGGATCCTCCTTGCCGGGACACCGGCGTAGATGCCGCGTTCGGCAGCGCTGCGGGTTACGACCGAGTTGGCGCCGATAACGCAATGGTCTGCTAGTTCGACGCCGCGCGTTACCGTGACTTTCGCGCCGAGCCAGACATCGCGGCCGATCCGTATCGGCGCCGTTTCAAAGCCTTGATCGGCCAGTCGGTCATCTCCGGAATGACGGTGATCGGCGTCGCGGATCGTGCAATATTCCGCGACAAGGGTGCCATCGCCGATGGAGACGGCCTCGCGGCTGACCACGATCGCACCTTTGCCGATTTCGCAATTGCCGCCGATTTCGAGGTGTCCTGCGGCCGCTTCGAGATAGGCAAAATCGCCCAGGGCAACGCCTGCCCCCAGCGTCAGGGTGCCGCCGTCGAAACACCGCAGCCTTGCGCCGCGGCCGAACCGAACTGTCGGATGGCAGCTTACTCCGCGATAAGCTGCCCGGACATAGGCACGCATCGCCCAGCTTCGGGCGGCCTGGCGCATCAGGCGTAGGGCTGAAAACAACCGGATCAAAGCTTTCTCCCAGTCACGCTCGCTTTTTTGTGGATGTGGCGCAGCCCGTACAGGGTCGTGTCGATGCCGGTCGCCGCATGGAGCCGCAAACTGCAATAGGTGGTGGCGATCAGCAGCGCTGCAGAGGTCGCCAGGGCACCGCCGGCCGCTCCGAAGTGCGGGATCAGCAGGGCGCCGAGACTGGCGTTGACCATCCCCATGATCAGGAATGACCGCGTCGAAAGTGCGTGATGTCCGGTCATGTTGGCAATCGAGAGCGGCATACCCAGCATCGCGGAAACGAGCAGTCCGCCCCACAGGATACGGAACAGCGCCGCTGAGGAAGCGAAGTTGCTGCCGAACACGAAGGGAATCAGGTGATCGCCCCAGAGCGCTATGGGCAATCCAACGATGAAGGCACCGCCGAGCATGGCGATGGTGCAAAGAGAGGCGAGGTTCTGCAGCCCTTCGCGGTCTCCTGCGGCATGGAGCCGGGCGAACATGGGTGTGCCTGCGGTTGCGATGGCCGAGACAAGGACGAGCGTGACTTGCGAGACGGCGTCGGCCACGCGGTAGGTCCCGGCCTGGGCTACGCCCGCAAGCAGGCCGACGAGGAGCAGCGCCAGTTGGCCTTGCAACAGGCGCAACCCTTCGGTCATCGCCATGGGGACGCAGCTTTCGAGCCATGCGCGGACATCGCGGTCCGGAGATGCCTTGACGAGCGCTGCGGGGCGCAGACGCCGGTACAGAACGAGGCTGACGACCATCGCGCAGGCCGCGCTCGCTGCCTGCGCGGCCATGGCCATCGCCGGGTCGATACGCTCCCAGACGAGCCAGGCGCCCCCGCATCCTGCAATGAACAGCAGGGGCCGGCCAACGACCACGGGCAGTTGGCTGGCCAGAACGTGGTCCAGCCCGAGCAGGGCGAAGGCGCGCACTTTGCCGATCGAAACGAAGGGAATGAGCAGGAGGCCGAAAGGCAGGACGCGAAGCAGACCATGCCTGGCATCAATAAGGCCGAGACTTGCCAGGGTCGCAACGGCGAGCACGATCAACATGCAGAGCAGCAGGATGGCCCGGTCGCTCCAGGCGACAAGGCCTTTGAGCAGCCCCCATTCGCCGGTCGCCAGGCCCCGGCCGGCCTCACGCATGGCCAGGGTGGGAAGGCCGAATTCGGCGGCCAGCCCTGCCAGCGTCGAAATCGAGAGCGCGATCGCGTAGAGGCCATAGCCGGTGGCGCCCAGCAGGTTCGCGACGACGACGCCCGAGAGGAAAGAAAGCCCGGTCGAGGCAGCATAGAGCAGGGCCATCTGCAACGATGATCGTGCAAACATCTGCATGACGGGGCGACCGGTGCTCATGAGCCGAGGAGCCGTTCGAGATAGGCATCCACCGCACGATCCGTATCGAAATCGGCGGCGCGGGCCATCAGAGGAGCGCGATTGTGTTCGGTGGACAGCGCCTCCATCATGGCTCTGGCAAAGGTCTCGGTATCATCCGGAGGCACCAGCCGGCCCCAACGGCCGTTTCCGAGAACTTCGGCAGGGCCGACGGGACAGTCGGTCGCGACCACGGGCAGCCCGAAATGGAGCGCCTCAACAAGGACATTGCCCAAGGATTCCCGGCTCGATGAGAGCGCGAAAAGATCGGCGCCCGCATACCACTTGCCCGGTTCGGGGACGAAACCGGGCAGGAGCACTTTGCCGGTCAGCCCGGCAGTGCGCACCTGTCTTTCGATGACTGCGCGCTCGGGGCCGCTTCCGACGATGGCCAGCGTCGCTTCCATCTGCTGCGCGACTCTCGCGAAGGCGTCGATCAGCAAGCGGTGGTTTTTGGCCGGTTTGAGATTGCCGACAGTAAGGATGCGTTTGCCCACAGCGCCCTTCCAGGCATCGCGCGAAGCTGCTGATGCGGGGGGAGGAACGGGATTGGCGACCGCCGTAATGGCACTGCGCGGCAGCATGGCCAGACGGGCCGTGTCCGCGCATTGCCCTTTCGAGACGCCGACTATGCCATCCGCCAGACGGTAAGTGCCTGCGAGAGCGAGGCGCAGGCCGAGTGATTGCAGGAAACCGTCTCCATATTCCTCCGAAAGCACACCGTGGTCGGCAACGACGATGCGAGGGCGTGGCCGCAATCCCATCGCCGCGCCAATGGCAATGGTGGTCAGCGGCCACATGGCCGCCAGCATCCCGGCCGGGCGTTCGCGGCGCAGGTAGGCGCGCAGCGGGCGTGCGGCCTGCAGCAGCCGGTCTGCGCCGAGGTCGATGATCCGCACTTCCTTCGGCACCGAGGCGAGCCATTCCCCCTCGCGGCGCACCAGCACCAGATCGACACTGTGCCCGCGTTCAAGGCATCCGCGCATCAGCTCGATCGTCAGGCGTTCGGCGCCGCCACCACCCATCGAGGGCAGGAGGAAAGCCAAGTGGCCCTGTGTCGAGTTCGGTTCTTCCCGCATCGTCCGGCTATGGCTCCCGGTTTTGCGTTGATGGGCCTGCCCTGAAAGCACGCCGAGCAAATGCGATTGCTGACCTTGCCATCATGCCATAGAGGGTAGCGCAGCAGCCGGTACGATGCCGGGGGCGGCGGCAAGGCATCGAGAGGGGCGGCAGGACATGTGCGGCATCGCAGGTCTCATGAGCAGCCGCGCGCCCGTCGAAAGCCAGCATATAGCCGGGATGATCGCGCCTCTCGAACCGCGCGGTCCGGACGGCGCAGGCATCTGGGTTGCGGATGACGGCGGCATTGGACTGGGGCACCGCAGGCTCTCGATTCTCGACCTGAGCGAGGCCGGGCGCCAGCCGATGGAGTCTGTCTGCGGGCGCTACGTTCTCACCTTCAACGGCGAAATCTACAACTTTGCGGCCTTGCGCGACCGGCTGGAAGGCGAGGGCGCAGCGCCGCCCTGGAAAGGGCATTCCGATACCGAAGTGCTTCTGGCCGCGATAGCGGCCTGGGGGCTGAGAAGCGCGCTGGAACGGGCGGAAGGCATGTTCGCGCTCGGCCTGTGGGACCGGGAGCAGCGGACTCTGTCGCTTGCGAGGGACCGCTTTGGCGAGAAGCCGCTGTACTACGGCTGGACTCCGGCCGGTTTCGCTTTCGCATCGACGCTGGCGCCGATTGCCGGGCTTTCCGGGTTCGAGCGGAGCATCGAACTGCAGGCGCTCAGTGTGCTGCTTGCGCGCGCCTATGTGCCGGCGCCTTTGTCGATCTATCGCGGTGTCTTCAAGCTGGAGCCGGGGTGCCTGCTGGTCGTGCCGGAAAGCGGCGACCGGCACTGTCCGGCCAAAGCACCTGAACCCGGTCAATCCGGGCCGGTCCGCGTCGAGCGCTGGTTCGACTATGCCGAAGTGGTGCTGGCGGGAGCAGCCGATCCGATCGTCGATGAAGCAGAGGCGCTCGATCTTCTGGAAAAGGCGCTTGCCGGTGCCGTAAGCCGTCAGCTCGTTGCCGATGTGCCGGTGGGCACTTTCCTGTCGGGTGGAATCGATTCCTCGCTCGTGACAGCGCTGGCGCAGCGGCAGTCCGGACGGGCCGTGCGCAGCTTTACCATCGGTTTTACCGAGGCCGGTTTCGACGAGGCGGTCCATGCGCGCAAGGTCGCGGCCGCGATCGGCACCGATCATACCGAGCTGTACGTCACGCCTGAGGAAGCGCGCGAGGTTATTCCCCGGCTGCCGGCCATGTACGACGAGCCCTTCGCGGATTCCTCGCAGATCCCGACGCACCTTGTCAGCCGGCTGGCGCGCACCGAGGTGACGGTCGCGCTGTCGGGTGATGCGGGGGACGAGCTGTTCGGCGGCTATACCCGGCATGTGCAGATCCCCTGGCTCTGGCGGTGGCGGGAACGCATCCCCGGTCCGCTGCGCCAGCCGCTGCTGCGGACAGCGGGGGGCATTCCGGCCAGTGCCTGGCAGGTGATGGCACGGGCAGCCGGCCGCTCTCCTTCGCCGCAGTTCGGGCACAGGACGCGTCATGCACTGCGGATGGTGGCGGGATCGCAGCGGTTCGATGCGCTTCTGGACAGTTTCCTTGACGACTGGGCGCTGCGGCCGGATCCACTGGCGGAAAAGGTCCGCCGTCAGGCGCGGCTGGCGCTTGACCCGCGCCTTGCCGCACTGCCGCGCGAAACTGCGTTGATGCATGTGGATACCGTCTCGTATCTGCCTGGAGACATCCTTACCAAGCTGGACCGTGCGGCCATGGCTACCGGCCTGGAAACGCGCGTTCCCTTTCTCGATCCCACAGTGGCCGGTGTCGCGGCCCGGATGTCTCCGCAGCTGCGCTTCGGCGAGGGCGGCGGCAAGCACGTCCTCAAGCAGTTGCTCTATTCGCATGTGCCAGCCGGTCTCTTCGACCGGCCGAAGGCGGGCTTTGCCATTCCGGTCGGCCCATGGCTGCGCGGGCCGCTGCGGTTCTGGGCCGAGGACCTGCTGGCACCGCAAGCTCTGGCACGCAGCGGGTTGTTCGATGTCGCCGTCATTCGCGAACGTTGGTCCCGGCATCTGTCCGGAAGAGAGGATGCCACTCAGCCGCTGTGGGCGGTCCTGATGTTTCAGGCCTGGCATAGCTAGGCTCCGTCCCGCGGAAGGCCGAGCGCGCGTCCGGCAAGAGCCACGGCGGCAAACCAGACGATCAGCAGGGCAAGCCCCCGGCCCGATGGCTGCGTGCAAACGGCAGGCAGGGCAAGCACAGGCAGGACAAAGGCCGTGAGCCTCACGTTCGGGCGCTGCCGGCCGGGCATTGCGAGAAGCGCCTTGCTGTCCAGATAGGCGAGCTCGCGAAATATCACATAGACGAGGGCAGCTCCGGTGCCGATGCCGAACAGTTGGGCGGGCTCGATGATCCAGAACACCGGGGCCATGAACCGCAGCCACGCGAGCCAGACGAAGCTGAAGGTGCGGATCTCGCGGTCGGTCGCGAGATTGTGAAAGGCGAATACCGCTGCGAGTGAGAGGAAGAAGCCCCACCATGCCGGGGAATGCCAGGCGCCGATGGCGTAAGTGGCTGCGAAGAAACAGCCCAGCCGAATGGCGATCCAGGCTGCAATCGTGAGCGGCCCTGTGGTTTGCGAGCCCCGGACGCGCCCGTCGGTCTCCCTGAGAGCCGAATAGCGGTCGTTCACGATATAACCGATCTCGTACACCGAGATGAACGCCAGATAGGCCAGCAGCGCCAGGCCCATGGAGGGGAGCGGCGCAAATCGCCCGAACAGCGCGGCGAGCAGCAGTGCGGGCGCCCATTCGAAGGCGGCATGAAAGGCAAGGTAGCCGTTCCGCAGACGCGTCGAGGCAAAATAGGCACCGGGAAGGCAGAGCAGGCCGTTCATCGGCAGGCCTCCACGATCTCGCCGCGAAAGCCCGCCCAGCGTTCGCGGTGGGCGGGCTTTCGAATCACGGCGTAGCCTTGTGTCGCCCCGGAAAGGAGCGCGGCATCGCTGAGATTGTCGCTGATGGCGATCCATCTGCCGGAAAGGGCTTCGCTGCCGCAACGCGCCTCGATGGCTTCGCGCTTGCGGCCGGTTACGTCATGCGCGTAGCGGCCGGTCAGTCTGCCGCCGCGCTCTTCCAGCGTGCTGGCGACATGATCGGCGCCGATCTCGCGGGCCAGTGCGGCAATGATCGGGTCAAGGGATGCGGATGCGAGGATGACGCGCGATTTCGCAGCGCGTTGCGAGAAGATTTCCCAGACTTGCGGCACGCGGTGGTCTGAAAGCAGCGTTTGGGCATAGCTCTGCGCAGACTCGCCAAGCGCGCTGGCTTGATCTCCGCTAAGCAGCCCCACGGCGAGGTGCTTGGCCAAGGGGCGGCGCCCGAGGCGTTCGAGCACTATCAGCGCCGCGCGCAAGGGGCTGGTCCGGGCCGACAGCATGGTGATGAACACGCGCCGCAGCGGGCGCCGCGTTCTTGTGAAATGGCAGCGAAGCAGGCCCAGGGTCGTGTCTTCGTCGAACAGGGTGTGGCAGACATCGACGACGTAGGTGGCCTCCGTCATGGTGCCGCTTCCTTGTCGAGCGCGGTATAGATGTGGCGATAGCGTGCGATGGCCACGGGCAGGTCCAGTTCGGCGCGGGCGCGTGCGCGCAAGGCGGGGCCGCCTTTGGCAATGATTGCATCGATGCCGCGCACGGAAGCCTCGACTGCTTCGTCGTCGTCCAGATCGATGACGGCGCCGGCATCGAGCCTGCGGGTCTGTTCGGCGACGTCCCCCACGCCGGTGTTCGAGATGCTCGGAAGGCCGATGGCATAGGCTTCGGCAAGTTTCGTGGGAGAGCTGGCCAGCTTCGAATAGGCCGGTTTGATGAAGCTGAGCATCACATCGGCGGCGCCAAGCAGTTCGGGGACTTCGGTCCGCGTGGCGGAGCGCACTACGATGCGCCCGCGCAGTCCGGCGAGTCCAAGATCGCGGAGCCGTTGTTCCCGGGCATCGCTCCAGTCGCCGGTGATCAGGAGCAGCCGCGCGCTTGCATCGCGTTCGGCAAGGCGCCGGAACCAGTCCAGCATGTCGTCGAAAAGATACCAGGTGCCCAGCGACCCGAGATAGCAGGCCACTGTTGCCTCCGGCGCGATGCCGAGACTGTCGCGGACCTTTGCGCGGGCTTCGGGCGAAGGCGGCACGAAGTGTTCGAAATCGGCGCAGCAGGGGATGACCGAAACTGGCGCGCGGGCATCGGGGGCAATGCCGCGCAATTCGGGAATGACGCGATGCGTCAGGCTGACGATGTGGTCTGCCCCTTGCAGCAGGCGCCGCTCGATCGCTTTGCAGCGGCGGTACAAGGCGCGATCGAGCCTAGAGCGGGATTTCCAGATGCCGCCGTCGAGCCGTTCGTCCACCCAGAGGCCGCGCATGTCGAATATTGTCTTCGTGCCCCTGCGCCGGCTCAGCATCAGCCCCGTCTGCATGGCCTGATAGCTTCGGCAGTGCACCAGCGAAATCCCGTGCTTGTGCTGGATGCGCCGGGCGGCCCAGTGCATCCGCAACAGGTCCCAGAGCTTGCCGGCCTTGCCCCACCGCGATGTGAAAGTGAGGGGTGTCCAGCCGATCCCCTCATGGACCAACTCCGCCTGCATGGCGCGGCCGTTTGCATGGAACCGCGCCGGCTTCTCGAAGCTGAGCACATGGTAGTAGCGGCAGGCCGGGGCTATTCCACGAATGTAGGGGAGGATCTGGCTACCCCCGAGGGGATCGAGAAGGCCGTCATAGCTGATGAACAGCGCGCGCGCTTGCAAGGGCGGCATCATGGACAGCGGTCCTGAGGCGGGCTGGACGGATGGGGACCAAGTCGAGGCGCCGCCGACAAGGTCATCGCAGGCCAGGCCAGACTCACAGTCTCCTGCGGCAGGCAAATGTCACCATCCGCAAGATGCCTTCGCCAGTCCGGATCGAGGGGGCTGATGGCTGATTTGCAGTCTTTCAATGCCCGGTGTCCCTCATTCCTGATACTTGACTATGAGGCTTATGGCAGGATGGCGTCCAGGATTTCAGCGCTCTTTGCTAAATCCGGATGCAGAATGACAAAATGTTAATGTTGAGTTGTTGTGGTGTTTCCCATAAATTTATTCCCGAGGATGTCAAAATTACTCACTGATTTGGATGCATGGCAAGGCATTGATGGAAAGTATAGCCGTAATTTCTTTGGTTAACGCCGGAAATTTGGCGGCTTGAATGTTTCCGGGAGCCGGGGCCATGTCTGATCTGCAGCTTCGCCGGCACGGCGGCTGGCTTCATCCGGTCAATCAGGTTTTCCTGGCAGCGATAGTGTGCGTAGGCGTTCCGTTTTGCGTGCTGGCATGGACGCGGCCTTCGGGAATCTTCGATCTGCAGGCGCAAAATTCCGCCCTTGCCGGCTTCGCCGCGATCGTTGCGGGTTTCTGGCTGCATCGCAGTCTTGGCAAGATTCCCGGAACGCAGGAAAGCTCCGGCATTCTTGCCGGCTACCTTCTGTCATTCGGGGGCGTACTGGCTGCGATCCTGCTTTTCCGTATCTCTTATTCGCGGGCCATGTTGCTGAGCACATTCGTTCTCACGCTCGTCTGGTTCTTCCTCGTCTATGCCGCGACGCAGCGCCGCGCCCTGAGGCTGGGCGTGGTAGGCGGCGGGAGCGCGGAGCGGTTCAGGGCCATGCCAGGCGTCAGGGCCTTCCCGCTCAGGCTCGATACCTGGCCGGAGAGGGTGGATGCGGTGGCCGCCGACTTTCGCGAGGATCACGATTCGCTCTGGCAGTCGCGGCTCGCCGATTACGTCTTGGCCGGGATACCGGTCTACCACGCCAAGGACTTGTGCGAATCTCTGACTGGCCGGGCCGATCTGGAGCATCTGTCCGAAAACAATCTCGGCGCGCTCAACCCACACAGTTCGCTGCTGTTCGGCAAGGCCTGGCTCGACCGCCTTTGCGCCTTGCCCGCGCTTGTCATCCTCGCGCCGGTCATGCTCGTGGCCGCGATCGCGATCCGGATCGATTCGCCCGGGCCGGCGTTCTTCTGCCAGCGCCGCACCGGCTATCGCGGCAAGCCGTTCACTGTCTTCAAGTTCCGCACCATGGTCCACCGCCCGTTTCCGCTTGGCGAAGGCGGGGATGAGGCCGATGCCTTCATCACGCGCCCCAATGATGAGAGGATCACGCGCGTCGGTGCTGTCTTGCGCCATTGCCGGATCGACGAATTGCCGCAGATTCTCAATATCCTGCGGGGCGAGATGAGCTGGATCGGTCCGCGGCCCGAAGCTTGCGCTCTGTCATCGTGGTATGAGCGTGAGATACCCTTCTACCGTTACCGCTACGTGGTGAGGCCGGGAATTACCGGCTGGGCGCAGGTGAACCAGGGCCACGTCGCCGAAGTGCACGAAGTGCGCACGAAGCTGCAGTACGATTTCTACTATATCCGCAACTTCTCGGCCTGGCTCGATTTCCTCATCGTCGCCAAGACAGTGAAGACGATGCTTACCGGGTTCGGTCATCGATGACGGGTGCCACAGGGGAGGACAAGCTGGCGGTGACGGTCATCGGGCTGGGCTATGTCGGCCTCCCGCTGGCCGTGGCTCTCGCGCGGCATTTCACTGTGACGGGCTACGACGTCAATGAAGCGCGGATCGCCGGGATCGCCCGCGGGCATGACCATACCGGGGAGATTGATGATGCCGTGCTAGAGGCCTCGGCGCTGCGTGTGACGAGCAATCCTACGGACTGCATGGCGAGCGATTTCTACATCGTCACAGTGCCGACGCCGGTCGATGGCGAGATGCGCCCCGATCTTTCGCTGGTCGAGGAGGCCAGCCGGACGGTCGGCGCGATGCTCGGAGGTACGGCTGGGCTTAAGGGCGCGCCGGGCCGGCAGGCGCCTGTCGTGGTCTATGAAAGCACGGTCTATCCGGGCGTCACCGAGGAAGTGTGCGTTCCGATCCTCGAAAGCAGCTCGGGCCTGACATGTGGGCGCGATTTCTTCGTCGGCTACAGTCCCGAGCGGATCAACCCCGGGGACCGTGAGCATACGATTGATCGCATCACCAAGGTCGTTGCCGGGCAAACGCCCGAAGTGCTGGATTCGATTGCGGCTCTCTATGGCGCGATTACCGGCGGTGGGGTGTTCAGGGCGGCATCGATCCGCGTGGCCGAAGCGGCGAAGGTGATCGAGAACGCGCAGCGTGACATCAACATCGCCTTCATGAACGAAATCGCCCAGATTTTCGCCAAGATGGGCATTTCCGTCTGGGACGTTCTGGAGGCGGCGCGGACCAAATGGAACTTCCTGCCCTTCACGCCCGGTCTCGTCGGCGGGCACTGCATTGGCGTCGATCCTTATTATCTCTCCCACCGGGCGCAGGCGCTGGGGCACGAGCCGCAGGTGCTGCTGGCCGGGCGGGGGGTGAATGACACCATGGCCCACTATGTGGCGGCCTCGTTGCACCGCGCGCGGGAAGGCCGTCCGGGAAGCGTGCTGGTGCTGGGCCTCACATTCAAGGAAAACGTGCCCGACTTGCGGAATTCGAAGGTTTCCGATCTCGTCGGGGCGCTCGATCGCGAGGGGCATTCGGTGACACTGCACGATCCGGTTGCCGATCCCGCCGAAGCGGAACGGGCCTTTTGCCGGCGGCCGTCGCACGAGGCGCTCGGGGAGGTCTATGACCTCGTCCTGCTCGCAGTGCCGCACAAGGCTTATCTCGATATGGGAAGCACTGCGATCCGGGCCCTCGTCGCGCCTGGGGGCACACTGGCTGATCTCAAGGGTGTGCTTGGCAGCGAAGCCGATTGGCGGCTGTGATGGTGGCCGTCCACGGGATCGAAGGCCGCGAAGAACGGTTCTGCCTTGCGCGATGATGCCGCCATGTCCCTCTTCCCGCTGCTGTGGGGAGGGGCCGATGCCGCGTGCCGGGCTGCCGGCGTGCTGGAGGATGGCGGCTGGCGCAGGCTGACGATGGCGGCCCGCCAGCACCGTCTCCTGCCGCTGCTCGATGCGCGCGCGCAGGAGACGGGGTTTGCAGATCAAGCACCGCCTGACCTCGTCTCGCGATGGCGCGCTGCCCGCAGACGATCGGCGAGGCGTGCGCTCGATCGCAGGGCGGTTCTCGCCCGCACGGCAGACCTGTTCGCAGCGCAGGGCATCGATGCCGTTGCGCTCAAGGGGGCAGGGGTCGTCTGGCGGGACTGGATCGAGCCGTCGCTGCGGCCCATGCGTGATCTCGATCTGCTCGTTGACGGTGATGCTATCGGCCGGGCGGATCGCCTCTTGCGGACCCATGGTTTCCGGGGGCGGGATGGAGCGGCTCCCGCATCGGAAAAGCATCTTGCCGCGCTGGTCGATGAAACCACCGGTGTGGCGGTCGAACTGCACAGGAGCACGTTCGACGTCCATGACGCCGCTTCCGCAGAGCGCGAACAGGGCTTCCGGCGCAGGGCCGTGGCGCGCTCGGAGCCTTGCGAGGCGGCAGGGGGGCTGCGCGTGTTCACGTCCACCGACACGCTGCTGCACCTGATCCTTCATGCCGTCTGCGACCACCAGTTCAACAACGGGCCCTTGCTCTTGCTCGACATGGACGTGCTGGTGGCGAAAGGAGGGATCGACTGGCCGCTGTTCTGGAGCGAGGCACAGGCTTGCGATGCGGTTCGCAGTGCGCAGCTCGCCTTGTGCCTTGCCCGGACTTATGCCGGATCGGCGGGCATTCGCTGGGAGGGGCACGAACCGGAGGATCTGCCGCCACGGGTGGTGGAAAATGCCGCCCGCATGATGCTTGTGGACATGTCGCGCCGGGCTGAACTCGGCTGGGCAGGGCGGGTCGCCGCTGCTGCGCCCGGAGCGCGCGGGGCGATGCTGCGCAAGATGATCATGCGCCGCTGCCACTCCCGCGGGAGGCGGCAGCCGGAACCGGACGCGCGGCAGGGCGAGACGGCGGGAGGCAGCCGCACTGTCCTGAAAAACTTTGCGCAGGTGCTCGGCGTGCTCGCCAGCGGGGCCGCGCGGCGGCACCTTGCCGCGGGCCTGCGCGTCGGCAGATGGCTTGGCCGCCGGGCGTGAGATGCGGGCGCGTGAGATGCGGGCGGCGGATCGTGCCATTGAGACAAGCCGTTGAGACAATTTGTCTCAATTGCCAGCTTTGCCATCGGTTTTATCGTCTGGTATTCGCAACCGCAGCATCGCCTGCCGATGCGACTCCGTCCCGTACAGATTCCGAACGGCCGGGAGAACGCGCTGGTGTTACGCCAACCCGCTGATGGATGGGGATTGCTCCCCGGCTTACCCGTGAAAATTCGCTCCGATGGAGGTGGTCATGGGATCGCCTGAGATGGTTGAAAACCGCACTTTCGACGAGATCGCCATTGGTGACAGCGCCAGCGTTGTCCATAGCCTGACCCTGCGCGATCTGGAGATGCTGGCCGCAGTGACCGGCGACGTAGACTTGCATGGCCGCTCCGTCGCGTCGGGCACATGGGCGGCGCTGCTGACCGGCGCAGTGCTGCGCACGGCTTTGCCCGGACCGGGAACGGTGCTGACCGAGCAGGAGATGGCCTACACCGCTCCGGTCCGTCTCGGTGACGAAATCACGATCACGGTCACGGCGCGTGAAAAGGATGCCGCATCGCACACCGTCGCGTTCGACTGCCATTGTGCCGGAGTTGATGGCACGCTTCTGGCGCAAGGAACCGCGCGCGTTCTGGCGCCGCTGGAAAAGCGCCAGAGGGCGAAGGCGGATTTGCCCGATATCGTCGTTGGCGAGCGCGGCGCGAAGTTCCGCGCGCTGATCGCCCGCGCGCAAGCGTTCGAGCCGATCGTGACGGCCATCGTTCACCCGATTGAGTCCAATGCCGTCGCCGGCGCTGTGGAAGCGGCGCGGGCGGCGCTGATCGTTCCGCACTTCATCGGTCCGAAGGCAAAGATCGAGGCCGCCGCTGCCGAAGCCGGACTGGACCTTTCTCCCTACGATCTCTCTCCCACCGAACATTCCCACGCCGCCGCTGAACTCGCCGCGCGGCTGGCGCATGAAGGCAAGGTCCATGCGCTGCTCAAGGGCAGCCTGCATACCGACGAGTTTCTCCATCCGATCCTGGCATCGGAAAACGCGCTGCGGACCGGCCGCCGGCTGAGCCATGTGTTCCTGATGGACGTGCCGAGCTACGACCGGCTGCTGTTCATTACCGATGGCGCGATCAACATTGCGCCGGATCTCGATGCCAAGGCCGACATCGTCCAGAACGCGATCAACATGGCCTGCGCGCTGGGCGTGGCAACGCCGCGCGTGGCGCTGCTTTCCGCGGTGGAGACCGTCAACCCCGCCATGCCTTCCACGCTCGACGCGGCTGCCTTGTCGAAGATGGCCGAGCGGGGGCAGATTACCGGGGGCATTGTCGATGGCCCGCTCGCTTTCGACAACGCGGTTTCGCCGATCGCGGCGCGGATCAAGCATATCCGTTCGCCGGTCGCCGGGCAGGCGGACATTCTTGTCGCGCCCGATCTCGACGCGGGGAACATGATCGCCAAGCAGCTTGAATACCTGGCGGCCAGCGAGGCGGCGGGCGTGGTTCTGGGCGCGCGGGTGCCGGTGATCCTGACCAGCCGGGCCGATACGGCGCAGAGCCGCCTTGTTTCCTGCGCGGTGGCGGTCCTGCTTCATGCCGCGCGTGGCGGGGCGGGCGCATGAGCCGGCTGATCCTGACGCTCAATGCCGGTTCTTCGAGCATCAAGTTCGCCATCTTCTCCGCCTCCGGCAGCAGCGAGGGCCGCGCCGTTGCGGAAGGCAAGGCGGTCAATATCGGTTCGGCGGGGACGAACCTTGCCGTGCATGACGGGGCCGGAACGCGCCTGCTGTCCCGCGACTATGCCGAGGATGCGGGCGAGGACCTTGTCCTGCAGGACCTGCTGGCATGGATCGAGAGCCATTTCGGCGGCACGCTTGCCGCGGCCGGGCACCGTGTGGTTCACGGCGGGCCGCGCTTTCATGCGCCGTGCCGGGTGACGGCGGATCTGATCGGGGAACTGGCCAAACTGGTGCCGCTGGCTCCGCTCCACCAGCCCCACAATCTTGCGCCGATCCGCGTGTTGGCGCGCGATTTTCCCGCGCTTGCACAGTTCGCCTGTTTCGACACGGGTTTCCATGCCGACAATGCGCCCTTGGCCACGACTTTTGCGATTCCCCGCGAACTGACCGGACAAGGCATCCGCCGTTATGGCTTTCACGGCATTTCCTACGAATACATCGCCAGTTGCCTGCCGGACTATCTGGGCGATGTGGCGGAAGGGCGCGTGGTCATGGCGCATCTGGGCAATGGCGCGAGCCTCTGCGCGATGCACCATCGCCGCAGCGTGGCCACGACCATGGGTTTCACGGCGCTCGACGGCCTGATGATGGGCACGCGCTGCGGCACGATCGATCCGGGCGTCCTCATCTACCTGATGCAGGAAAAGGGCATGAGCGCGCAGGCGGTGAGCGACATGCTCTATCATGACTGCGGGCTGCTCGGCGTGTCCGGGATCAGCAATGACATGCACACGCTTCTGGCCAGCCCCGCGCCGGAAGCGCGCGAGGCGGTGGACCTGTTCGTCTATCGCATCGTGCGCGAACTGGGCTCTCTGGTGGCGGCGCTGGGCGGCCTCGATGCGCTCGTCTTCACCGGCGGGATCGGCGAACATGCGGCGCCGGTGCGGGCGGCGGTGTGCCGTCAGGCGGCATGGCTGGGCCTGACGCTCGACGAGGCGGCCAATGCCGCGCACGGCCCGAAAATTACGACGGATGGGAGCCTTGTGCCCGCCTTGGCCGTTCCCACCGACGAGGACCGGATGATTGCCCGCCATTGCCTCACGCTGCTTGGCAAGGAGACTTAACCTCCCGGGCCCCCTCAGAACCGAAGCTGCACGCAAGGTAGAAACACCATGGACAAGCCCCTGACTCCCAATCCGCTTCCAGTTGCCAAGCCGAAAATCGAGCACGCCGTTCCCTGGTTCTGGCCCATGGCTGCGGCTATCGAGATGGAAGATGAGGGGCTGGCGCTGTTCGAACGCAATCTGGAGGCCGTGAGCGCCGCGGTCGAGATCGACAATCCGCCGCCTCCGGCCTGGGCGAGCCCGAACGCAATCGCTCTCGATCTGCCCACTATGCATTTGCGGGATTTTTCGCGCAGCCGCGATGCCGGCGGGGTGCCGGTGCTGGTCGATGCGCCCTATGCCGGCCACTCTTCGACGATCGCGGATTACCAGCCGGGCCAGAGCCTCGTCGAAACGCTGCTCGATGGCGGGTTGTCGAGGGTTCTGGTGACGGAATGGAAAACCGCGACGCCCGAAATGCGCGATTTCGATATCGACCGTTATCTGGCCGAACTCAACGTGGCCGTCGATGATCTGGGCGGGCGGGTGAACCTTGTCGGACTGTGCCAGGGCGGCTGGATGTCGGCGATGTTCGCGGCGCGCTTTCCGGACAAGGTCTCTTCGCTGGTTCTGGCCGGATCGCCGATCGATACCGACGCGGGCGACGGGCCGATCAAACGCATGGCGCACAGCCTGCCGCTGCGCTTCTACAAGCGCATGGTCGAACTGGGCAATGGCCGGATGCTCGGTAAGTTCATGCTGGCCGGATGGAAAAACATGCATCCGGGCAAGCAGTATCTCGGCAAGTATCTCGATCTCTACGAGCACGTCGAGGACAAGCGCTATCTCCAGCGGACCGAGGCTTTCGAAAGCTGGTATGAAAATCCCATAGATCTGCCGGGCCGGTTCTATCTCCAGGCCATTGACCTGCTGTTCCAGCGCAATCTGTTCGCCAAGGGCGAGTTCGTTGGGCTGGGGCACAAGCTGTCGCTCAAGACCATTGCCTGTCCGCTCTATCTGCTGGCCGGAGAGGGCGACGATATCACTACTCACGAACAGGTCTTCGCGGCGGAAGGCCTGGTGTCGACGCCGCCCGAACGGATCGTGAAAAGCATGGTTCCGGGCGGGCACATCGGCCTGTTCATGGGCAGCCGCACGCTCAAGGACACCTGGCCGGGCATCGCCGCGTGGATCGCGGAAAACGGCGAGCAGGTTTCATGACCGCCGCCGCACCGGACGAAGCGGCGGGCACGGATCTGGCCACCGGCCTGTCAACCGCAGAGGCCGCCGCCCGGCTGGAGCGCTATGGCCGCAATGCGATCGAGGAAAAGCGCACCAGCCCTCTCGCCAGGTTTCTGGGCTATTTCTGGGGACCGATCCCGTGGATGATTGAGGTTGCCGCCCTGCTGTCCGCCGTGGTGCGGCACTGGCCGGATTTCGTGATCATTCTGGCGCTGCTGGTGTTCAATGCCGGGATCGGGTTCTGGCAGGAGTTCAAGGCGTCCAATGCGCTCGACGCCTTGCGCCAGAGCCTGGCCCTGCACGCGCGGGTGCTGCGCGATGGCCAGTGGGGGCAGATCGATGCGGCCGAACTGGTCCCCGGCGATGTCATCCGCGTGCGGCTGGGCGATGTGCTGCCTGCGGACGTGACATTGGCCGATGGGGATTATCTTTCGGTCGATCAGGCCGCGCTGACCGGGGAATCGCTGCCGGTCACGCGCAAGCCGGGCGATACCGCTTATTCGGGATCGGTGGTGAAGCAGGGCGAAATGGTTGCCCGCGTCATGGCCACCGGCACACGCACGTTCTTCGGCAAGACCGCCGCGCTGGTGGCCGGAGCCGCTGCGCCTTCGCATTTCCAGAAGGCGGTGATGACGATCGGGGACTACCTGATCTTCCTCAGCATCGTGCTGGCCGCTGTTCTGGTGCTGGTGCAGCTCTATCGCGGGGCGCCGGTGCTGGAACTGGCCCAGTTCGCGCTGATCCTGACAGTGGCCGCCATTCCCGTCGCCATGCCCGCTGTCCTGTCCATGACGATGGCGGTGGGCGCGATGGTACTGGCCAAGGAAAAGGCCATCGTCTCACGCCTGCAGTCGATCGAGGAAATGGCCGGGGTCGACATCCTCTGTTCGGACAAGACCGGCACGCTCACGCAGAACCGCCTGACACTGGGTGAACCCGTGCTGTTCGCGGCAAAGGATGCCGGCGATCTGACGCTGGCGGGCGCGCTCGCATCCAAGGAAGAGGACGGCGATGCCATCGATCTGGCCGTGATCGCCGGGCTGGCCGATCCGGCCGCGATGAAGGGCTGGAGGCTTCGTTCCTTCATGCCGTTCGATCCGGTCGGCAAACGGACCGAAGCCACGCTGGATGGCGCCGGCGGCACCGTGCTGCACGTCACCAAGGGCGCACCGCAGGTTATCCTGGCGCTGGCCGGGATGGCGGGCGATGACCTGACACGGGCGCAGCAGGCAGTGGAGGACTTTGCCGCCAAGGGCTACCGCACGCTCGGCGTCGCGCGCAAGGCAGGCGGGGAGGCGGGCTGGACGTTCCTGGGCCTGCTGACGCTCTACGATCCCCCGCGCGAGGACAGCGCGGAGACCATCGCCAAGGCCGCCGCGCATGGGGTCAAGGTCAAGATGGTGACGGGCGATGATGTCGCCATCGGCCGCGAGATTTCGGGCAGTCTCGGGCTCGGCCGCAATATCCGCCCGGCCGCTACGCTGTTCGGTGACGATGGCGGCGACATTCCCGCCGACGTAGCCGAGCAGGTGGAACTGGCCGATGGCTTCGCCCGCGTCTTTCCCGAGCACAAGTACGAGATCGTCAAGGCGCTGCAGGCCAAGGGCCACATCGTCGGCATGACCGGCGACGGGGTGAACGATGCCCCCGCCATCAAACAGGCCGACGTCGGCATTGCGGTGAGCGGCGCCACCGATGCCGCGCGCGCGGCGGCGGATCTCGTGCTGACCAAGCCGGGGCTGTCCACCATCATCAACGCGATCGAGGAAGCCCGGCGCATCTTCGAGCGGATGAACTCCTATGCGATCTACCGCATCAACGAGACGATCCGCACGATGATCTTCGTGGTTCTGGCGATGGTGATCTTCGGCTTCTATCCGATCACCGCGATCATGATCATCCTGCTGGCCTTCTTCAACGACGTGCCGATCATGGCTATCGCTTACGATAACACCCGCGTCGAGCCCCGGCCGGTGCGCTGGGACATGCGCCGGGTGCTTTCGGTGGCAACTACGATGGGCGTGGTCGGCACGATCGGCAGTTTCGGGATGCTCTATCTGGCGGACAAGGTGCTGCACCTGTCGGTTCCGCAGATCCAGACATACGTGTTCCTGAAGCTTGCCGTGGCAGGGCACATGTCGCTGTTCGTCGCCCGTGCGCGCGGCTGGATGGTGAAGCGCCCCTGGCCGTCGCGACCGCTGTTCTGGTCGGCAGTCGTCACCAAGATCCTGGCAACTTTGCTGGTGGTCTATCCGATGGGCCTGATGGCGCCGATCAGCTGGAAGGATGTGGCGATCGTCTGGGCCTATGCGATCGGCTTTTCGTTGATTACGGATGCGGCCAAGGTTCTGGCCTATCGCCTGCTGGAGGGACGGACCGGGCCGTACCGGCGCTTTGTCACGCTGGTCAATGTCTCGCTGCACCATCGCTGACCGGGGCCTTGCCGGAGCGCAACTGGCCGAGCAGCCAGTCATTGACGAGGCAGTCGATGACCAGATGGATGCGCTCGGTGCGGCCTGCGTTGATGACGGCGTGCTCGTCGGCAAGGCGCAAGTACCAGGTGCTGCCCGGTTCCATCTCCACCGGCGTGCCGTTGAGGAGGAACGTCACGGCCTCGTTGCCGGTGATCGGGATATGAAGCCGCGCGGTGCCGGATTCGGCCGAAAGGTCAAAGTCGCGGTGCGGCAGGATCCGGGAATCCGGCCCCAGCCGCATCAGCCGCACCGACCGCAGCGGGCAGTGAAAGCGGTCCAGCACGCCGCGCAGGTAAGGCGCATGGGCCAGCCAGGGCGTGGGTTCGAAATCGGTCGCAGTGGGATTGGCGTAAGCCATCAGCACCGGATGCTGCGCTCCGGCTGGGCAATACAAGGGCAGCACGCTCCATTCGCCCAGGTAGTTCTGCGCAACGTAATGGGCAATCCAGCCTTCCGGGGGCAAGGCTGCCAGATCTTCTGCCATGCGCGCCGGATCGAACTGCATCGGCAGGCGGATACGGTCCGCCGCGATTTCGATGGGCGGGGCCGGGGACGGTTCCTGTCCGTGCATATGCCGTTGCTGCCGCCTCGTGCTGTGGTGTGAGTGGGAAACTATCGGGGGAGTTCGCAAATGCAAGGATGGGACTGCAGGCGCATGAATGGCGTGAAAAGGCGATGACTCCGCTCGATACCCTCCGTCACGCCTTCATGGCAGACCGGGCGGCCGCGGCGGAACTGGCGGTAATCACCGATCGCGAGGCTTTCGCGGACGCACTTCTGTCCCCTGCCAGAGGGCAGGGCGTTCCCGTCGCGCGCGAGGCGCTGATGGCGGCCCTGCTGGGTGATCCGGTCGGCATCGAGCGGTATCAGGTGCGGCCGGTGGACGGTGCCGACTGTCCCGGTCCGGACTGGCTGCCGGTCGGGGTAGGGCACGACGGACGCCAGCTGACGGTAGAGTGGGCGCACTTCGCAGGCAGGCTGCCGTGCGAGTCCTTCTACGAGGACTCACTGAGGCGGGCCCGCGCCCGGCCGTTCAACCGGCTCATGCGGTGGAGAACGCCTCTTGCGGCCTTGCTGACCGCGCCGCGTCTTGCTGAGGTGCCGCCGCCCGACGGTTTTATCTTTCACATGTCGCGATGCGGCTCGACGCTGGTCTCGCAAGCGCTGGGGGCACTGCCCGGATCGGTTTCGATCTCGGAAGCGCCGCCGCTGGATGCAGTGGTACAACTCGTTTCCGGACACCTCGGCCTCCCGCCGGCAGAGCGGGCCGCACTGCTGCGGGCGATGGTCGCGGCGCTTACCTGTGGTCGTTCCGGAGAGACCGTTCGCCGTTTCGTCAAGCTCGACTGTTGGCACAGCATGTCCATGCCGTTGTTCCTTGAGGCTTTTCCGGACGTGCCATGGTTGTTTCTCTACCGTGATCCATTGGCGGTCATGGCCTCGCACGCCCGGATGCCGGGGACACAGACGCTGCCGGGTGAGCTTTCCGCACTCTTTGGCATCACCGATCCGTTCGCGATGCCGGGTGAGGAATATACTGCGCGCGTGTTGGCGGCCATCTGCTCGGCGGCGGCGGATCACGCATCGTCGGGTGGCGGAATGTTTTTGGATTACAAGGCTCTGCCTGAGGCAATCGCGGAGCGTGTTCTGCCTCACTTCAGGGTGAAGGCCGACGCGGCTGACATGGCTGCCATGGCGAAAGTGCTGTCGCAGGATTCCAAAGTACCTTCGCTTCCTTTCGCTCCGGAAGAGCGGGGCAGGGCGGTGAATGCCGGGGTGCACCGCTGCGTGGCAGCTTACCTTGCGCCTCAGGTTGCAAGGCTTGCCGAACTGGATGCCGCAGGTTCCACGTTGAAAGTCAGATAGCGGTTTGCCGCCAGCGTGACGCCTTTGAGGGTTTTGTCATGATGCGTCTCGCCAGATGGTTTGGCGGGGCACATAGCGATCCACCGATCTGATTTTTGCGGTGCGCATGGGTTAGTCATGAGGCTGCGTATCACTATAAAAGTAAATAGCTTCATGTAACTATTTATGGATCACCTCTATTTTGGAAGTTGTTTTTGGGCGTTTGGGGTATATTCTCAGGTGTATTATGCGGAATTTCTGATTAAATTTTTTTAACTCTAGAAAATTCTGGAATTTTGAAACTCTGGCTCTATGCTGGATTCGAAGTCGCTAATTAAGTGAATTTTACCGATATTCTCTTGGGGAGTTTGCGTGATGAGCGAGCCGTTTATCGGCGAAATAAAGATGTACAGTTTCGATTTCGCGCCCAAGAATTATGCTTTCTGTGATGGTCAGATCATGGCCATTTCGCAGAATCAGGCATTGTTCTCCCTGTTGGGGGTTCAATACGGCGGGAATGGTACATCGACTTTCGCGTTACCCAATCTGCAGAGCCGTGCGCCGCTTCATTTTAATGGATCCTATTCCCTCGGTCAGGCAGCTGGCGCTGAAACCGTGACTCTTACGCCTGGAGAAATGGCCGCGCATAATCATGTGGTTGCCGCGTCGACGGATCAGGCCACGGTAAAAAGCCCTTCGAGCGCCATGTTCGCGGCTGATACATCACCCGATGCGGACTTCTTTGCTCCATATGCAAATACTGTCCCTCTCGCAGGGCAGTCAATGTCCAATGCCGGCGGCTCTCAACCGCATAACAATGTGCAGCCTTTTCTCACGATAAACTTCTGTATTGCGCTTTACGGTCTTTATCCGTCGCGCAATTGATTGTGTTTTGACGCTGCAATAACCCGCGAGCCGTTCGAGGAGGGGGTATGACTACTCCATATATTGGTGAGATACGCATGTTTGGGGGGGATTTTGCTCCCGCAGGTTGGGCTTATTGTCATGGTCAGCTGTTGGCGATTTCTCAATATGATGCTTTGTTTGCACTGATCGGAACGACTTATGGCGGGAACGGGACGACCTCGTTCGCTTTGCCGGATATGCGCGGCCGCGTTCCGATCCACATGGGACAGGGGCCGGGACTCTCGAACTATGTGATCGGTGAAATGTCCGGCACCGAGAATGTCACTCTCATGTCGACGCAAATTCCGAGCCACAACCATTCGGTCATGGCTTCAGCCAATGCTGGCACAGATCCCCAGCCGAATTCTGGAGCAGTGCCGGCAAGTCCGGTGGGTAGCACGGCTTTCCTATACGTTGTCCCGGGAAGCAGCTCGGTTGTTCCTGTCGAAATGAGTCCGAGCAGCATCGAATTGGCGGGCGGGTCTTTGCCGCATGACAATATGATGCCGTCTCTGGCGTTGAATTTCATCATTGCCCTGTTCGGTGTCTTTCCGTCCCGCAACTAATATTCGGAGGTTGCGATCATGTCTGAGCCCTTCATTGGTGAGATAAAGATCGTCGGTTTCAATTTTGCGCCGCGAAACTTTGCATTTTGCAATGGCCAGATGCTGCCGATTTCTCAATATACAGCGCTGTTTTCCATTTTGGGGACGACTTACGGCGGTAACGGAACCAGCACTTTTGCGTTGCCCAATCTGCAAGGCAGCGTGCCCATGGGATTTGGGGATGGCCCCGGTCTCACGGTGCGTCCGTTGGGACAAGCGGTGGGCGAGGAGACTGTAACGCTCCTTGAGACTGAAATTCCCGCGCACAGCCACACGTTGAGGGGTGGGGATTTGAGCCCGGCCAATAGAGAGCAGCGCGTCGCCACGCCGACGTCTGCTGCGATGTTCGGCCTTTCCAATCCGACGCTTGCCTACAAGGTTCCGCCTGCGAGCGGCACGACGTTTTCTCCCAATATGGTGACACACACCGGAGGGAACCAGCCGCACGAAAACCGGCAACCCTATCTTTCCTTGAATTTCGTCATCGCGCTGGCAGGCGTGTTCCCCTCGCGAAATTGATGGGAGGAGCAGTGTCTGCCATGGGCAGGGTGCAAATCGAACTGCCGCCCACGTTGATGAAGGGCGGCTTTTCGCTGCGGCCGGAAGTCGAGGGGGACGATCCGTTCCTGCTGGAGCTCTACGAAAGCACGCGTGCTGCCGAACTGGCGATGATCGCCGACTGGACGGCCGAGCAAAAGCGGATGTTCGTGGCCCAGCAGTTCAATGCGCAGCGGCTTCACTATCGCACGCGTCTGGCAAACTGCCTGTTCAGCGTTATCGAGCACAAGAACGAACCCGTCGGCAGGCTCTATACCCAGGAAACCGCGAGCCAGTTGCGGATCATCGACATCGCCTTGGTGCCCGCCCTGCGCGGGCAAGGGCTTGGTATGGCTATCCTTGAGCATTTGCTGGCCGAAGCGGATGCTGCCGCATTGCCGGTGGGGCTCTTTGTCGAGCCCTATAATCCGGCTTCGCGCCTGTATCGCCGCTTGGGATTCCTGACGGTCGCCGAACTGGATTTCTACACCGAGATGGAGCGGCCCTGCGAAGATCGCCCCGTTCCGGAGACTGCGGCTGCCGTTAGCTGAAGATGGCCTCGTAGCTCACGCCGCCTGCGTCCCGGCCGACGGGAACGAGAAACATTGCCATTTTTCCAAGGGCGGGGCCTTCCAGTTGATGCAGCCCCTGGGGAATGACCTGCTGGCTTTCGCTTTTGAACAGTAAGGAAAAGGGCGGGCGAGAGAGCGTATCCGGCGACATGTTCTTGAGAAGAGTTACTTCGGAAAGAAGAATAGAGTGCTTCTCTCCCCCCATGTGGAGGGTGAATTCAGCGCCGCGAAGGGGTTCAAAGTTCTCTATATGAAGAGTGTCAGGGGCTTCTGATGGATGATTCGTCATATTTTGCAGACTGACCGAAGGCGAATTTACAATCAAGCGATAGCCGCTGTGGCAGAGGCGTGTTCTTTCGCCAAAAGGGCTGGCGGGACGAAAAATATCTGTCCCGCCAGCTAGGATTTGAGGACATCCGCCTGAAGCAGATGTGCCTTCGGGTCGCCTCTGGAACTTGTGTCGAGTGTGCAGGGGATCGCTGAAGCGGCGAGTCCGGGACTTCGGAGCGGGGTTGCCCGCTTCGACGATATGAGTCTCCTTGTATTCCAGCGTATTCCGGTTGCGGGCTGTAGCCGACAAACGGGGCTTTCGGCCCATGAAATTTCTTAACTTTCAAAATGTTAATAGTTAATCCGAAGGTCTTCTTATTTGTGCGGCCGGCGGGCCTCATCCCGGCGTGGGGCGCTGAGCGAGCCTGTTGGTCCGGGAGAGCCCGCTTCGGTTGGAGGGGCTCGGGCCTTGGGCCATTTGTCCTCCTGACAAGGGAGGCGGCAGGGAATATCACCGGCTCTCATGGGATCGTTGCGCGTCTTCTTTCAGCGTCGTTGCGGACTGGCAGGATTGCTGGTCATGGCGGCGCTGTTGCTGAAGCTGGCCGTGCCCGCAGGCTTGATGGTCGGGGCTGGCCCGCGCGCGATCACCTTGGAGATCTGCCATGGCGTGGGTGGAGAGGCTTTCGCCGATCCGGTTACGATCCCGGTCAAGCAGGCGGACCAGGATCTGTCCGGCAAGCCTGGCCCCGATAAGCCCGGCTCCGATAAGCCTGGGGGCGAATGCCCTTATGCGGCGCTTTCCATGGTTTCGCTTGCGGGTGCCGATGCCGTCTTGCTGGCACTGGCGATGGTTTTCATCATCGCTCTGGGTTTTGCCCCTATTCGCTTTGCCTTGCCGCAGCGCGCGCCATTCCTGCGTCCGCCACTGCGAGGGCCTCCGGCTCTGATCTGACGAACCGAACCCGTTTGTCGGACCGGCCGGTTGCGCCTGGCTTTGCGCACCGGACCAGCCGGAGTGCATAGTGATGTATCAGATATTTCGCCGTTCCGCGGAACGGCCCTGGGAACTGACCGGTGGCGAGCCGGACGGGTTCCTGCAACTGGGCGGTGCTGCGGCCCTGCCGCTTATGCTGCGGATGCGGGAGAACCGCTCGCAGCTTTCGAAAGATGGCCGCGCGGCGATCGCAGCGCTGGCGGTGCTGTTCATGGCCACGACGCTTGTCTTCGCGTTCAAGGGGCTATGGCTCATCCCGTTGTTCTCGATCACGGCGATGGGCGTGCTGACGTTCGTGCTCGATCGCCATGCCAGGAAGCAGGCGAGCAGCGAGACGCTCGAATTGTCCGAAACGCTTGTCCGGCTGCGCGACCGCGCGGGCCGGGTCATCGAACTGCCCGCGTTCTGGCTGCGTTTCCATGCAGAGCGCCGCTCGCCGGGGGACTTGCGCCTGATCCTGCGATCGGGCGAGCGCCGGATCGAATTCGGCCATTGCCTGAGCCTGCATGAAAAGCGCGAAGTGGCCTCGATCGTGTCGGCCGCGCTGGCGCAAGTGCGCGGAGGGTGAGGCATGGGCTTGCTGACCCTTTCCGCCGAACGGGCGGCAGCCTTTCGGCGCTTCCGGCGCAACACCTGGAAAGCCATTGCCCTGTGCGCGGCCCTGCGCATGGCCGATGCCGGGCTGGGGCTCGGCCTGCTGGCTTCGGTTCCGTCCCACGCTGGGCAGAGCGCGACTGGCGAAGAGGGAGCCGGGGATTACAGCCCAGTCTTCGCCGGATGCGGGGGCGCCGGATGTGGAGCTGCGGCAGGCCGGTGGGATCATGCTTTTACGGAAGCAGAACCCGGTCGCCGCCCACGTTACCCGGCGCGGTGAGGAGCCTGTGATGGTGTAGCCGCTGGTCGAGACGAACCGGCGGCTGCGCCATCAGGCCTTCGTAAAGCGGCGTTCGCCCCACTTGACGCCCAGCGTATGATCCCGCGTTCCCACTGTCGTGCGGGTGGCGATCGTGCTCATGAAGTGCCAGGTGCCCTGCACGGCCTCGGGCGTGAGCTGCAGCGAGACGTAGCCACGGCGGCTGGTATCGGTGAAGATCAGCCCGGGGTTGGTCTGGCGCAGCAGCGCCGCAAGATTGCGCGGTGCGATAGTCGGCAGGAAGCTCTCGTAGCCCGACGAGGTCACGGATTGCCCGGCGAATTCGACGCCCACCGGTTCGCTGCCGAGACTGAGTTCGTTGCCCCAGGCGTTGTGGCTGTCGCCCGAAAGCACGATCAGGTTGCAGTCCGCTTCGCGCGCGGCGCGCAGCAGGCGTTCGCGCGCGGCCGGGTATCCGTCCCACGAATCCATGTTGAAGGGCAGTCCCATCTTCGAGGCCGCTGCCAGAATCTCGGCGCGCTGGCGGCTTGCGGGATCGGCGTCCGCCGGGGTCAGATCGGCCAGTGCGGTGGGCGCGCGCAAGTTGCCCATGACGATTTCCTGCGCGAGGATCTGCCAGCGTGTCCCCCCTTTTGCCGATGCCGCCAGCCCCTTGGCGAGCCAGGCTTCCTGCTTGGCTCCCATCAGCGTGCGTTCGGGCGCCATCCACGGGCCGTCGCGGAACGCGGCGAGGGCCTTGGCAATGTCCGTCTGTCCCTTGAGCGCGGCGCCGAGGCTGAGCTGTTCGCTGCGTGCGGTAACGCGGGTTTCAGGGCGGAAGATCGTTGCCAGTGAGCCGATCTGGAAGCTGTTGTAGAGATCGTCCGAGACCGGCATCCATTCGCGGTAGGCGCGCATGGCGGCCGCCTTGCGGGCAGACCATGGGCCTTGCGTGTCGGGATGGTGGTTCTCGGCGCCGTTCTGCCAGTCGTCGTTGGCGAATTCGTGATCGTCCCACTGCGCGATCATCGGGAACTGCTGGTGCAGGCGGCGCAGGTCCGGATCGAGGCGGTAGCAGGCGAAGCGCATACGATAGTCGGCCAGCGTCACGATATCGTGCGCCGGTTCGATCATGCGGCCTGGCATGACGGTGTCGGGATAGTGGCCGGGGCGGTATTCGTAGAAGTAGTCGCCGACGTGGACCATCAGATCGAGATCGCCGCGCTCGGCGGCGTGGGCATAGGCGTTGAACCAGCCGAACGGCATGTTGGAGCAGGAGAACAGGCCGATGCCGAAGCGCGAGACGTCGCCCACCGGCAGCGTGCGGGTGCGGCCCACTTCGCTCCTGGTGCCGTCGGGCGCGACGAAGCGGTAGAAGTACCACTTGTTCGGTTCGAGCCCGGTCACGACCAGCTTGGCGCAATTGTCGTGTTCCGGAGACGCCATGACATCGCCGCCGCCAGCGACCCGGCTGAAGTCTTGGTCGAGCGAGACTTCGCAATGCAGGCGGGTTTCGCCCGGGCCCACATAGCGCGTCCACAACAGCACCGAATGGGCGGAAGGTTCGCCGCTGGCGATGCCGTGGGTGAAGCCGCGTGCGGTCAGGACCTGGGCAACGCCCGGCGTGGACAGGGCGGCAAGGCCGAGAGCTCCGGCCTTGATGAGCAGGCGGCGGTCGATGGTAAGAGTCATGGTGTCCTCCGGGGGGTGAGGCTGCGGTCAGTAACGGGCGGTCAGTTCGATGCCGTAAGTGCGCGGTTCGGCGGGGATGAACGTCGGGTAGCCGAAGCCGCCGCCGGTGTTGCCCGCATCGAGCAGATAGCGCTTGTCCGTGAGGTTGCGCGCATAGCCCGCGACTTCGAAGCGATCGTTCGCAAAGGATACGCCGCCGCGCAGGTTCACCAGTGTGACCGGATCCTGGCTGATCGCTTCCTTGTTCGGCAGTTCGAAGTAGATCTTGCTGCGATAGGTCACGCTCGGCGTCAGGAACACGCGGGTGGTTTCCGTCACCGGCGCGTTCAGCATGAAGCCGGCGGCCCACTGCCACTTGGGCTGGAGACGGAACTGGTTGCCGGCATAGACGCCGTTGGAGGCGGTGTCGTCCACGCCGCCGCTGATGAAGCCGAAATTGCCGAAGGCGCGCAGCCAGTCGGTGAAGCGGGCTTCCAGTTCGCCTTCGACGCCGAAGTTGGCGGCGGAACCGGCGCTTTCCGTCTTGCTCACGCCGGTGGATGCATCGACGACAGTCACCTGGAAGTTGCTGTAGTCGTCATAATAGACGCCCAGCGAACCGGAGAAGATGCCCACGGCGCCCTTGATGCCGGCTTCGTAGTTCCAGACCTTTTCCGCCGGGATCAGGTCGAGCGAGGCGACCGGCCCGGCGGCTGCGGAAAGCTGGACCACCGGCGAGCGCCGCCCTTCCGAAACCGTCGCGTAGAGGTTCAGGTTGGGCGTGAGGTGATAGAGCACGTTGAGGCGCGGCAGAACCGCCGCGTAGGAACGCTCGGCATAGAAGAAGGTCCCGCCGGTATTCACCAGGGGAAGCAGGGCCACGCCTGCCAGCACCGAATTCGGCTGATAGGCGCCATAGCCCGAGCGGCGCTTTTCGATCAGCACGCGCACGCCTGCGGTCAGTTCCAGCGATGATGTCGGCTTCCAGGTCGTGTCGCCGAACATCGACCAGCTCTGGTTGCGGCCCTTGTTCTCGAACCAGCTCGAATAGGGAATGGCTGTCGCCAGGCCGCCGGTGGCCAGATAGGTCGTCGAGGCTGCCGTCACGGTATTGTCAGCGGCGACGCAGCCCAGTCCGGGAATGATGTTCAGCGTGCACTGCAGATAGGTGCCTTCCTCGGTGGAGAAGGGCACGTTCTGATAGCTGTCCTCGATGAAGTAGTTCCAGCCGAACGAGGCACGCCACTTGTCGTCGCTGTAGGTGAAGCGGCCTTCGTGGCTGGCTTCCCAGCCCTTGGCGTGTTCGGCGAATTCCAGATACCAGGCAGCCGAGCCGTCGGCATCGAACACCTCGCGGGCATCGAAATCGCGGTAGCCGTTGACGGTGGTGAAGTTCCAGCCGTCGGCAAAGTCCCAGCTCGCCGTGAAATTCACGTCATAGACGTCGCGCGTCAGGCCCAGCTTGCTGGCACCGAGCACGGAGGCCGAATAGGGCGAACCGCCGAGGTAGGCGGCGCCGTAAACGCCGTCGGCGGCTGTCGATCCCAGTGCCTTGCTGAGGAACGGTGTGCCGGAATTGCGCTCCCGGTCATAGGTGAAGATCAGGTCCGCGGTGAAATCGCTGGTCGGCGTGTAGCGCAGCGAGCCGCGCAGGCCGAGCTGGTCCTGCGCGTAGAGATCGTCCTGGTTGGGAGCGAGGTTTTTGACATAGCCGTCGCGCTTCAACCACTGTCCGGCGATGCGCGCCGCCAGCACGTCGTTGCCGGCATTGACATGGCCTTCCACCTTGTAGGTGTTGTAATTGCCATAGCCGCCGGTCAGTTCGGCCGAGACGCCCGGTTCCGGCTTCGCCGAAATCAGGCTGATCGCGCCGATCGTTGCGGCAGTGCCGAACAGCGTCGCCTGCGGGCCCTTCACGACCTCGATACGCTCCATGTCGTAGATGCCCTGATAGGCACCGCGCGAGCGGGAGATGTCGACGCCGTTGTAGTACACGGTGACGCGCGGGGACTGCTGGGCCGAGCCGCTGTCCGAAGTGATGCCGCGGATCACGAAACCGGGGTTGTTGGCGCTTTGGACCTGCACATTGAGCCCGGGCACGTAGTTCGACAGGTCGCCGAGGTTGGTCACGCCGAGCTGGCGGATACGCTCCTGCGACTCCACCGACATCGTGATCGGCACGTCGACAGCGCGTTGCTTTACCTTCTGCGCCGTGACGACGATGGAATTGGCGTCGAGCTGGATTGCGTCAGCCGGCGTATCCGCTTCCGCGGCGAAAGCTGCCGTATGGATGCCGGTCAGGCACGAGCCCGCCATCAGCCCCGCGAACAAAGCGCTTGGTTTCAAAGCCATATTCCCCTGAAATCGAAATGTTGTGATGAGGGCCCCGTTAAGGGGAAAGCGTGACGTTTCAATGTCGCATTGCACAAAGGTGCCTATTCCCCGCAACTGCGGGGCAGGTTCCTTGTCGTGCTGGAGGCGGCACGGAGGCAGCGCTATGGTGCTGACGGGAAAGGTTTTGGGCGACGATGACACGGCAAACCTATGGATTGATCGAAGCGGGTGGCACCAAGTTCGTGCTCGGCATTGCCCATGGTCCCGATGCAGTGGGAAAAACGGCGCGAATTGTCACGACGAGCCCGGAAGAGACGATCGCGGCCATGCTGGCGTGGTTCGCTGAGCGCGGCCCGTTTGATGCGATCGGTCTCGCCAGCTTCGGTCCCGTCGAATTGGACCCCGCCTCGCCGTCTTGGGGGCATATTCTGAAAACGCCCAAGCCGGGGTGGAGCGGTACGGACCTTGCCGGTCCCTTGGCGCAGGCGTTTTCATGCCGGGTGGGCGTCGATACCGACGTGAACGCGGCGGCGTTGGCCGAAAGCCGTTGGGGGGCAGGGCAGGGGCAGCGCTGTGTCGTCTATCTCACCGTGGGAACCGGTATCGGGGGCGGCGCGGTGATTGAAGGGCAGACCCTGCGCGGTCTCTCGCATCCGGAAATGGGGCATATCCGCACGCCCCGGCATCCGGAGGACAGCGGCTTTGCCGGCGTCTGCCCGTTCCATGGCGATTGCCTGGAAGGCATGGCGTCGGGACCGGCGGTCATCGCGCGCTATGGCCGGTCGCTTTCGGAATTGCCTGCCGATCATCCGGGACTGGAGGTCATCGCCTGGTATCTCGCGCAGGCAGCCGTGACGGTGCAGGCCATGCTGGAGCCCGGACGCATCATTTTCGGCGGTGGCGTGATGAAGACGCCGGGGCTTATGGAGCGGGTTCGGATCGATGCGGAGAAGCTGGGCGGTGGCTATTTCCGGGGCTTGCCTGCCGAGGTGATCGTGCGGCCGGGGTTGGGTGAACGATCCGGTCTGCTGGGCGCGCTGGCGCTGGCGCAAGAGGCCGCCTGATCCCGCCAGGGGCAGGCCAAGCGTTTCTGCAGTCACGGGAATGTGGTTGACGCAGGTCATGCGGGCGTCACAAACAGCGCGCACAGCCTCTCCCCCCAGAAGGAGTCCCCGATGTCCGATTCAGATTCCCTCCATCCCGATCGCCGCGAATTTCTGGGCGGTCTGGCCGCCGCTCTGGGCGCTGCTGCCGTTACAAGTGCCGCTGCCGGGGAGGCTGAAGCGCGCGCGCCCAAGTCCGGTCATGCGAAGCCGGTCAGCGACGCCCGGCTGCGTGAGGCGATCGACACGGTAGTGGTGATCTATGCGGAAAACCGCAGCTTCAACAACCTCTTCGCCGATTTCCCCGGGCTGGAACAGCCGCTCTCCAAAGTGCCACCCGAACACTGCATCCAGCGTGACCGCGACGGCACGCCGCTGGACAAGCTGCCGAAGATCTGGGAAGGCCTGGTTCCCATCAAACAGGTGGTCGAACATGCCGAATACCGGATCGGCGCTGACGATCTGCCCCTGCTGCCCAACGCGCCCTTTGCGCTGAAGACTCCCGAAGGCGATCCGCTGCCGCACGGGCTGGTGACGCGCGACCTGATCCATGCGTTCTATCAGAACCAGCTGCAGATCAATGGCGGGCGCAACGACGGGTTCGTCGCCTGGGGTGACAGCGGGGCGCTGGTCATGGGGCACTATGGCGACAACCGGGCGCAATTGCGCCTGTGGCAGCTCGCGCGCGAGTTCACCTTGTGCGATAATTTCTTCATGGGGGCGTTCGGGGGATCGTTCCTCAACCACCAGTACCTGATCGCGGCGCAGCCGCCGGTCTACCCCGATGCGGACAAGGGACCGGCCGCCAATCGCATAGCCCAGGTCGAAGGGAGCGATCCCAAAGGCATCCGGCTGAAGCTCGATCCCAAGACACCGGCCAGTGCGATGGATGGCCCGGCCCGCTTCGTGGCCAGCACGCTCACGCCCGATTTCTGGGCCGTCAACACGATGCTTCCGCCCTATGCACCGACCTATCAGCTCGATCCGGAACGGCCGGGCTATGCCAACTGGTCGAGCGGGCACACGCTGGTGCCGCAGCAGCACAAGACGATCGGCGATGCGCTCTCCGCCAAGGGGGTCGACTGGGTTTGGTACGCCGGTGGCTGGGAGGCCGCGCTGGAAGGTCATGCCAACGATGGCTCAACCCCCTCGCGCCCGAATTTCCAGCCGCACCATCAGCCGTTCAACTATTACAGCCGTTTCGCCCCGGGCACGGCCGCCCGCGCCGCGCACTTGCGCGATGCGGGCGAGGGCAGCACGGCGCGCACCAACCACTTCCTTGCCGATGCCGAGGCGGGCAAGCTGCCGCCGGTCACGTTCTACAAGCCGCAGGGCAATCTCAACATGCACGCGGGCTATTCGGACGTCGATGCGGGCGACCGGCACATCTCCGCCGTGGTCGATGCCCTGCGCGAGAGCCCGCAATGGGAGCGTATGCTGGTGGTCATCACGTTCGATGAGAACGGCGGCTGGTGGGACCATGTCGCACCGCCCAAGGGCGATCGCTGGGGGCCGGGCACGCGCATTCCCGCGATGGTCGTCTCGACGCACGCGCGCAAGGGCAGCGTCGATCACACGATCTACGATACGGGCTCGATCGCCCGCTTCATCACGCGCCGCTTCGGGCTGGAGAAGCTGCCCGGCCTCGCCATGCGCGAGGAAGCGATGATCGCCGCAGGTGGCGTTGCACCCGGCGATCTGACCGGGGCGCTGGAGCTGGGGTAGGGCGGAAACGGGCAGTTCGTCATTGCAAGGGCTAAAGGCCGGCGGCAATCCAGGGGCGGTTTGCGCCGGCCCTAGATTGCTTCGTTGGCTTCGCCTCCTCGCAATGACGAGGCATTTTGCCCAACCCTAACTTTTCAGCCGTGCACAATGCTGTGCAGGGCCGCCGGAACCGAAGGATCCTCGATCGTTGCCGGCGTGTCGTAGTGCTCGCCATTGACGATCTTGCGCAGCAGGTTGCGAAGGATCTTGCCGGAACGCGTCTTGGGCAGCTGGGGGACGGCATAGACCGTCTTGAGCGCGGCGACGGGGCCGAGCTCCTCGCGCACGGCGTTGACCACCCGCTTGACCAGCGTGTCATCCCCTTCCGCGCCCGCACGCGCCACCACGAAAGCGACCGGGATCATGCCCTTGATCGCATCGTCCGCGCCGATCACCGCGCATTCCGCCACGCCGTCTTCCTGCGCGACGATCTGTTCCATCTGGCCGGTCGAGAGACGGTGCCCGGCGACATTGATGATGTCGTCGGTGCGGCCCATGATGTTGAGGAAGCCTTCGGCGTCGAAGTGCCCGGCATCGCCGGTCTCGTAGTAGCCGGGAAAGCCCTCGAAGTTCTTCGCATAGCCTTGCGGGTTGTTCCACAATGTGCGGAAGGCGCCCGGCGGCAGCGGCGCCTTGATGGCGACCGAGCCGCTCTCGCCGTCGGGCACGGGCTTGCCGTCATCTCCCAGGATCGTGAAGGCATAGCCCGGAACGGGGAAGCCCGCGCTGCCGCGCTTGCGGCGAAGATCCCCCAGCGCGACGCACGTGGCAATGGCGGGCCAGCCGAGTTCGGTCTGCCACCAGTGGTCGATCACCGGCAGGCCGGATTTTTCCTCCAGCCAGGCGATCGTATCGGGATCGGCCCGCTCGCCGGCGAGGAAAATCGTCTGGCACGGCCCGGTGCCGATTTCCGTCAGGAACGTGGCTTCCGGGTCTTCCTTGCGCACCGCGCGGATCGCGGTGGGGGCGGTGAAGAAGGCTTTCACACCGTGGCGGTCGATAGTGCGCCAGAACGTGCCCGGATCGGGCGTGCCGACCGGCTTGCCTTCGAACAGCACCGTGGTCGCGCCCACCAGCAGCGGGGCATAGACGATGTAGCTGTGCCCCACGACCCAGCCCACGTCGGACGCGGCCCAGAACACGTCACCGGCGCCGATGCCGTAGATGTTGGCCATCGACCAGGTCAGGGCGGTGGCATGGCCGCCATTGTCGCGCACGACGCCCTTGGGCGTGCCCGTGGTGCCCGAGGTGTAGAGGATGTAGAGCGGATCGTTGGCCGCCACCGGCACGCAGGCCGGGAGCGGGGCCTGCGCCGTCTGCGCGCGCAATTCCATCCAGTCGAGATCGCGCGGTGCGGAAAGCTCTGCCGTCACTTGTTCACGCTGGAACAGAACGACGTGATCGACGGCGTGCTTCGCCAGTTTCAGCGCCTCGTCGACCATCGGCTTGTAGGCAATGGTCCGCTTGCCTTCGATACCGCAGGACGCGGTCATCAGAACCTTGGGCGCGGCATCATCGATGCGTTTGGCGAGTTCGAGCGGAGCAAAGCCGCCGAATACGACCGAATGGATCGCACCGAGCCGGGCGCAGGCCAGCATCGCGAAGACCGTCGGCGGGATCATCGGCATGTAGATGACGACGCGGTCGCCCTTGGCCACGCCGAGCGAGGACAGCATGGCAGCGACGCGGCCGACTTCGTCCAGAAGTTCGGCATAGGTGTAAGTCTGGATTGTGCCCGTGACAGGGCTGTCATAGATCAGCGCCGTCGCATCGCCGCGTCCGGCGGCGACGTGGCGGTCCACGGCGTTATGGCAGGTGTTGAGCTGCCCGCCGGGGAACCACCCGTCCGCATCGCTCCAGCCCGATCCCGGCGGCTGCGCCCAGTCCACGGCCTTGGACGCTTCGAGCCAGAACCCTTGCGGGTCATCGATGCTGGCCTGCCAGGCGGTTTTGTAGGCGTTACTCATGCCGGTCTCCGTAATGCGTCTTGTCTTAGCGTAGGGTCTTCGAGAGCACGACGAGGGTGGGTTCGTCGTCGAACGGTTCCGGAGTGAAGCCTTTCTCGCGCTCCAGTTCGATGGCAGCGTGATTGTCGCGGCTTTCGATCGAGATCACCCGGCGCACACCGCGCTCCTTGGCTTCACCGGCGAGGAAATCGAGCAGAGCCCAGCCCACGCCCTTGCCCTTGTAATCGCTGCGGATGGATACGGCGATTTCGCCAGTGTCGAGACCGGCATCACAGGCGAGCAGAGCCGAAGCCACCAGTTCGCCGCTTGCCGTATCGAAGGCGAGGAAGCTTTCCGACTGGAAGTGATCGGCCGTCAGCAGCGGCTCAAGCTGTTCGTGGCTGACATGCTCGCTGGCCGCGAGAAAGCGAAAGCGCCGGTCATCGTCGCTGACGGCGTCGAAGAAGGTGCCCAACATAGCTTCGTCGCCCTCGGTGGCGGGGCGAACGGAAAGGTTGATGCCGGTACGGGTGGTGAGCTGGGATGTCTTGGTCATGATGACTCCGTCTGCTGGACCAAAAAGGGCGCGCCGCGCCTTGATCGGGGGCAAATCCCCGCTCAGGACGCGGCGCCGAAGGACACTCAGTCGTCGATATTTCTCCTGAATGTCTCGGGGAGGAAGAGCAGGCCGATCACGACCGTGCCCACGGCGACCACGACCGGATACCACAGGCCGTAGTAGATATCGCCGGTGGCCGCGACCATGGCGAAGGCCGTGGTCGGCAGGAAGCCGCCGAACCAGCCGTTGCCGATGTGATAGGGCAGCGACATCGAGGTGTAGCGGATGTTGCTGGGGAACAGTTCCACCAGCATGGCTGCGATCGGACCGTAGACCATGGTTACCAGGATCACGAGGTAGAACAGGACCGCGACGACCTTGACCGAGTCCATCTGGTCCGGGTCTGCCTTCGCGGGATATCCGGCCTCGGTCAGAGCGGCCTTGATGCTGTCCTGATAGGTCTTGATCGCCGCAGCGCGATCCTCACCCGTGATTTCGGCCGGGTTGGGTGCGGTCAGCGTCTTGCCGCCGATCGCGACCGAGGCGACCGTGCCTGCCGGGGCCTGCGTATTGGTATAGTTGATACCGTTCTTGGCGAGGAAAGCCTTGGCGATGTCGCAGCTCGAAGAATCGAACTTGTTCTTGCCGATCGGGTCGAACTGGAACGAGCATTCGGCATCGTTGGCCGTCACCACCACCGGCGCGCTCTTCGACGCATGGGCGAGTGCCGGGTTGGCGGCATCGGACAGGGCGTGGAAGGCCGGGAAGTACGTCAGGGCAGCCAGGGCGCAGCCGCCCAGGATCAGGAACTTGCGGCCGATTTTGTCGGACAGCCAGCCGAAGAACACGAAGAACGGCGTGCCAAGCGCCAGTGCGATGGCGATCAGGTAATTCGTCGTCGCGCCGTCCACCTTGAGGATCTTTTCAAGATAGAACATCGCGTAGAACTGGCCAGTGTACCAGACCACCGCCTGGCCGGCGACGGCACCGAACAGGGCGATCAGCACGAACTTGAGGTTGCCCCACTTGCCGAAGGAATCCTTGATCGGCGACTTCGAGGTCTTGCCCTCATCCTTCATCTTTTGGTAGACCGGGCTCTCGTTGAGCTGGAGGCGGATCCACATCGAAACCGCCAGCAGTACGGCCGAGAGCAGGAACGGCACGCGCCAGCCCCAGCCTGCGAAAGTGTCTTCACCCATGCCGGTTCGCACGCCCAGCACGATCAGCAGCGCGGCGAAAAGGCCGAAGGTCGCCGTGATCTGGATGAAGCTCGTATAGAGGCCGCGCCGGTTGTTGGGCGCGTGCTCGGCCACGTAAGTTGCTGCGCCGCCGTATTCACCGCCGAGCGCCAGGCCCTGCACGATGCGCAGGCTGACAAGGATGATGGGAGAGGCAATGCCGATCGTGTCGTAGCCGGGCAGAAGGCCGACGGCGAAAGTCGAAAGGCCCATCAGGCCCATGGTGACGAGGAAGGTGTACTTGCGGCCCACAAGGTCGCCGACCCGGCCGAACACCAGTGCGCCGAAAGGCCGCACGGCGAAGCCCGCCGCGAAGGCGCCGAGCGCAAGGATGAACCCGGTGGTCTCGTTCACGCCCGCGAAGAAGACTTTCGAAATGAAGGAGGCCAGAAGGCCGTAGAGGTAGAAGTCGTACCATTCGAATACGGTGCCGAGCGACGACGCGGTGATGACGAGCTTCTCGTCGTGCGTCGCCTGATGGTGCTTCGGCAAGGCGCTATAAGTCGTAGCCATTGCTCACTCTCCCAAGTGGAGCCGGTGCTGTCGTTGCAGGACCGGGTTTTTCATCGTCAGAAGCTGTACTTCGCGGCGAATTCGATGCGGTCGAGCGCGCCATCGGCGCCACTGACCAGTTCCCGCTCGCCGTGACGGTATTCGAGACCGACGTCGATGTTCTTGACCGGCGAGTAGAAGATGTTGGCCGCTGCGCTCCAGGCCTGCTTGTTGTAAGAGGCAATGGTGGCGGCGGTGAGCACATTGGCGTAATCGACGCGCTGATAGCTGCCCATCACGTTGATGCGCCACTGCGGGGCGATGGCGATGCGTGCGGCGGCGAGTGCGGCGATCACGTTCACGCTTTCCAGCTTGTTTGCGACGGGATCATAGACCGCGTCGGGCGCGAAATTGAGGCCGATGTAGCGGCTGGCATTGTGACCATAAGTGACCATGGCCCGCACGTCGCTGGTCTTGGACGGGTTGAGCCAGATCTTGCCGGCGGCGCTGACGCCCCAGCCGAACGTGTTGTCGCCCACGCCTGCGGCATCGACCCGGACCTGGCGGGCCAGCAGCGCGAGGGAGCCTTCTCCGGCCTTGCCGGCATAGGCGAGGCGGGCGGCGAAGTCAGGCATGCGGTCGTCGCCGTTTTCGGTCAGCGCCGGAGAGCCCAGCGTCGCCGTTCCCGATTCCGGTTCCTCGACCGAGGCGTGCAGGGTCAGGTCCCGGCTGAGCGGGGCGCTGTAGCGGATCAACGGCTGGCGGACGAAGACGGTGCCTTCGGTCGTGCCGACGAAGTCGGTGCTTTCGGGCAGGGCGCCGGTGTACTGGAAGGTCGACCAGTCCTGACCGATGGTCACGCGGCCCACCTGCATCCAGGCGCGGCGCAGCGCGAGGTTGTAGCCATTGGTAGTGCGCTGCGAGCCCTGCGTGCCAGGCGAGGTCTGGAAATCGACCTCGACATAGCCCTTTACGCTCTGGCCGCCCACATTGGTGTCCATGTTCAGCCAGAAGCGGGATTGCTTGGCCGTGAAATCCTCGACCTTCTGCGCCTTGCCGCCGCCGGTGGGGATTACCTGCGGCAGGTAGAAATCGCGGCCGAGCGAATTGGTGGCCACTTCGCCGTCGCTGAAGCGGCTCGCCGAGGCGACCATCTTGATATAGCCGCCAAGCTTGATCGTGGTGTTGCCGGACTTGAAGCCATCCGGTTGCGGCTTGCTTTCGACAGCGGCGACTTTCGCAGCCGCTTCGTCGCTCTTGGCATTGGCGGCGGCGACATTGGCATTGGCCGCGGCGATGGCGGTCTGCGCCTGTTCGGCGCTGGCGGCCTGTTCCTGACGTGCGTTCGCAAGATCCGCGCGCAGCTGCTGCATTTCGGCCTCAAGCTTTTCGAGGCGTGCTTCGAGCTGTGCTTCGCGGCTGGTAGCGGCCAGGGCAGCTTGTGGTGCGACCAAGCTGCTGGCAGCCAGTAAGGCGCATACCAGGGGCCTGTTGATGTGCTTCATCATCCTCTCCTTCCCGTATCCGGTTGCCGCCTAGTTGTGTTGGGGCATTCCAAGGATTTGTTACCATTGACCCCTAGGGAAGAGTACGGCCATCTGGACCATAGTGGTGGGGTTACGACCAATGTCTAATGCCGCGGTGCGGCATGCCTTGTGTTAAGGTTCCTGCAAAGCCGGACTACCGGCCAT
>NZ_BCTX01000031.1 GCF_001590985.1 Novosphingobium naphthalenivorans NBRC 102051 | reverse complement strand
CCGGAGCGGCTCTAGCGCAAAATGCAAGAAATCCGAATCAAGGCCCGCTCACCCTGAGCTTGTCGAAGGGTGTTGGACCTTGTGCAGCGTCAGCGTCCTTCGACAAGCTCAGGACGAGCGGAAGGTGTGCGGATTTCCCGCACGATGCTCTACGCGTCCAGCTTCCGGCCCAGCTTCACGAAGAACCAGATGAACGGCGGCACCATGATCGTGGAGAGCGCCAGCTTGGAAATGATCTGGCCTTCCATGATCGAGAGGATCGGCAGGTCCTGCCCGATGAAGGAAATGGTGATGAACAGCACCGTATCGACCACTTGCGAGAGCAGGCTGGCGATCCACGCGCGCAAGAGGAGCAGGCCGGAGCGTTCATGGCCCAACTTGTCGCCCGCCAGTTTCGCGAACAGATAGACATTGAGCGTCTGCGACACGCCATAGGACACCAGCCCCGCGAACTGCATCCGCGCGCCCTGCCCCAGCAGACGGGCAAAGGCCTCCTGATCGCTCCAGAACGGCGCGGGCGGCACGACGTGGATCACGAAAGTCAGCAGCGTCATCGAGACGATCAGCGGAATGAAACCATAGCGCACCAGCCGGTTGGCCGTGTCGCGCCCATGCAGCTCTGCCACCGTGCTCGACAGCACGACCAGCAGCAGGAACGCGAAGATCCCCGATTCCACCGCGAGATCGCCCAGCACCGGCCAGTGCCCCAGCGAGGCGAGCTTGGTGCCCAGCACCCCGGCCAGCACGACAAGGCCGCCGTAGAGCAGCGAGAAGACGAAGAGGGAGCGGGTGATGGCCGGCGCCGGCGCGGAAGCTGCGGGTTCGTTCATCCCCATGCTCTAACCGCACAAGGACAATTGCACTAGCCGTCTCGCGCACGGCTCGATAGGTTCCCCCGATTCTTCTCCTGCAATTTACGAAAGATCCTGGCCTCGATGCATGTCGCCTACAGCCTGCTCGGCATCGTTCTCATCATGGCGGCCGCCTTCCTGCTATCTTCCGACCGCAAGGCGATCCGCCTGCGCGTGGTCGGCGCCGCCTTCGCGCTGCAGGCCGGGCTCGCCGCGCTCGTGCTCTACGTGCCGTTCGGCAACAAGATGCTGCGCGGCGCCGCCTCGGGGGTGGAAAGCCTGCTGGGCTATGCTCACGCGGGGATCGACTTCCTGTTCGGCCCGATCGCCACGCCTGCGATCGGCGGCACCAGTTTCGCGATCTCGGCGCTGCCGGTGATCATCTTCTTCGCCTCGCTGATCTCGATCCTCTATTACCTCAGGATCATGCCGCTGGTGATCCACTGGATCGGCGGCGCGCTGGAGAAAGTCACCGGCATCAGCAAGGTGGAAAGCCTCTGCGCGGCCTCCAACATCTTCGTCGGCCAGAGTGAGAGCCCGCTGGTGATCCGGCCTTACCTCGCCAGCCTCAATCCCTCGCAGCTGTTCTGCGTGATGACCGTGGGCCTGGCGGGCGTGGCCGGAACGATCCTGGCCGCCTATGCCTCGATGGGCATCCGCATCGACTATCTGGTCGCGGCCGCGTTCATGTCGGCGCCCGGCGGCATTTTCATGGCCAAGATGATCATGCCCGATCCGCGCGGGCCCCATCCGGACGAAAGCGACGTCCACGAAGGCGCCAACCCGCCTGCCGGCATGGCCGCCGCCGCGCTCAACCGCGAGGACGTGACGCACCAGCCGGGCGTCCATATCGACGAGCCCGAACCGGTCGAGCACGACGAGGAAAAGCCCGCGAACCTCATCATGGCCGCCTCGCAGGGCGCGCAGACCGGCGTGAAGCTCGCCGTCGCGGTGGGCGCGATGGTGCTCGCCTTCGTCGCCCTGATCGCGCTGGCCAACGGCATCGTCGGCTGGGCGGCAAGCCTGTTCGGCTTTGCGGACGTGACCTTCCAGTCCCTGCTCGGCTATGTCTTCGCCCCCGTGTTCTACCTCTTGGCGGCGCCCGACTGGCACGAGGCGATGCAGGCCGGCGGCCTGTTCGGCACCAAGATCGTGCTCAACGAATTCGTCTCGTTCATTGAGCTGGGCAAGGATGCCGGACTGTCCCCCCGCACCGTGGCGGTCGTGACGTTTGCCCTGTGCGGCTTTGCCAACTTCTCCTCGATCGCGATCCAGATGGCCGTGACCGGCGGCCTCGCCCCCAACCAGCGCCCGGTGATCGCAAAGCTGGGCATCCGTGCGCTGGCGGCAGGCAGCCTGTCCAACCTGATGAGCGCGGCGCTGGCGGGACTGTTCCTGGGCCTCTCCTGATCCGGCCCAGCCCCGGCTGGCGCGGGAAAGCCTTCGCCTAACGCCGAAACGCCACCCCCTTGCCGCATCGCACGCCGCTTGCGTCCGGACTGCAAAGCAGGCAGCATCCCTGTCGATCGGCATCCGGCCGGCAGGGAGACCGCCATGGACGATCTCGACCGCAAGCCCCCGGCTTCGGGGTTCGAATTCAACAATCCGACAGTGATCAGCCTGCTCTACCTCGCCGCATGGGTGACGGGCGGGCTGACCGGCATTATCGGTGCCGTGCTGGCCTTCGTCTGGCGCAACGAGCCCAAGGCGGATTGGGAAATCTCGCATTACCAGTATCATATCAACAGCTTCTGGATCGCGCTTGCAGGCACCGCGCTGGGCATGGTGCTGATGATCGTGCTGGTGGGTTTCCTGCTGATGGGGGCCGTCGCGATCCTCGTGATCGTGCGCAGCGTGCTTGCCCTCCTCAATGCACAGAAGCACCTGCCGATGCCCAACCCCGGTTCCTGGACGATCTGACAGCCAGACGCGCAGGCTGCCGAACAACACGGCGGCCCACGCAGCCGCCGGAATCGGCGTACCTGCAAAAGAGGTGAAAAGATTTTAATAACAATATCGATAGATAGTTAACAATACTAACCAAGACAATTTTCCTCGCCAGAACTGTCGGAATTTTACAATAAACCTAACGGAAATTGTGTACTTTATAGACCATCACAACAATCGTTATTACTGTTGACGCATATTTCGTTTTATTTGATTTTAGAACAAGAGCCAGTGCTGTAGCGCTGGCACAAAAGGTTCATGGAACCAGACAGACGAATCGCCGGGAAGGCATTGTTGATTCCGCTGTCGGGTTCGACATTTGCCCCGTCGTAGGTGCAGCCTCACCGCTGTACCGGCCGCCGTCCCTCCCACCCCCCCTGGGACGGCGGTTCGACGGGGAAAATGAAGTCCGTTTCGGAAAGGCAGGACGAAGATGGGGTTTGGACAGTCGTTCATTCTCTCCCGCCCCGGGCGTGCCCCCTTTCCTTCAGCCCAGCCGCGGGAGGACCGGAATGCCCTCTGAAGCGACGTCCGTTTCGTCAGCCGGCCTCTCGTCAGCCGGCGCACGGCCTTTCCAGTTCCAGCTGGCGCCGGACAGGCTGTGGCAGGCGATCAATCCCTGGACCTGGAATCTGGACACCGGGCAGATCGGCCTGATCAACGTCAATATCGGCGAGACCAAGTACCCCGAAACCGAACGCGCGATCCTCAACGAAGTGGGCAGCTACGGCAGGCAGATCGGACACATCGCCGATGCGCTGGAAGTGCTGGTCCGCCACTTCGACCTCACGGATCTCGACCGGAAGGAACAGGACGCGCTCGATGTGCTCAAGGGGGACCTTGCGCAGATCCGGGGCATCAAGGCACGGGAGATGGGAGCATGATGATTGTAAGCTGGTCCGTGGTCATACTCGGCGCCCTGACGGTGTTCGTGCTGGGCTGGATCACCGCCCGCGGCGTGACTGGAGCGCGCGCGCTGTCCGCTCCGGTTCCTGCACGCGCCTTCGCCAACGTGTGCCCCGCGCTGCGCAGCGAAATCGAAAGCTCGATCGCCGCCGGCCGCAAGATCGAAGCGATCAAGCTGCTGCGCGACGCCACCGGCATGGGCCTTCAGGAATCAAAAGACGCCGTCGAGGCGATGGAGCAGGTCTAGGGCCAAAGCCGGATCGAATTCCGCTCTGCCGCCCGCCCCGCAGGCCGGCGGCAGAGCCTGGCCTTACTGGGCAGTCGGCAGCGTGACCGGCACGCTCGGCCCATCCGGCTCGACCGCCCAGTCCGTCGACTGCCCGGTCGGCACCGGCGCCGGGACAATGCCGCTGGTGTCGCCCGAAGGCTTCCACAACCAGACTACCAGAACCACCAGCAGAAGCAGGATAATGATGATCCAGAACCACTTGGCACGGCCGGTCGGGGCGGAATCAGCCATATTGCATTCTCCTTCGGGAAGTTGTTGCAGGACTTGGCGCACTCGCGGGGAGAGGGATAGCAAATGCCCCCCGAGTCCCGCAAACCCTGCCTGCGAATGGGCGCGCGGCAAAGGTCACTAAGTTTGTCCGTGGCGGTCCCTGCACGTTTTCGAAAATAGCAGAGGGATCAAGGCCTTGCAGCGGACGTAATTTCGCACCGGCCCCGCGCGGCAAATAAAACGATATCGACGGTTCAAGGAGCACGGCAGGGAAAGGGCCGCGCGCAGCGTGACAGGCGCGAGGCGTGTAGGAAAGTTTCGGGACTGTAACGTCCCCCGCATCGCTCCCTCCTTCATCGTAGCCTCTGCCTGCGCTGGGGCAACGAGAAGGGGCTTGATCGCTCAACCGACCGGCCGGAGCGCGGACTTGGGCAGGCGGCTGGCGAAATGGTCGGCGCCGCCTTGCGTATAGGCATAGAGCTGGACGACCGGCACCCGGTAGTCGGCGCGCCCATCGGTCAGGATCACGGTGTTGCCGGCCACTTTCTTGACAGTCCCGATCGGCGCACCGCGATCATCGACGACCGGCAGCCCCGCCGACAGCTCGACATGCGAGATGTTGCGGACCGTCACGACATCGGGGTTGGCCATGGCGGAGGGCGTCGCCGGAGCGGTCGTTTCCTGCGCCATGGCAGGCACCGCCATGCCCAGCGCGGCAATGAAAATGGGGAACAGGGTCCTTACGGTCATAAGCGGTCTCCCGAAAGCGGGTGCGGTTATGACTGGAGGAACGCCTGTGGTGGGCGGTGGTTTCCGGAACGCAGTGTAAAGAGCCCACCCCCAGCCCCTCCCGCCTGCGGGAGGGGCGTGTCAGCGCTGCGCCGGAGGCCGTGCTGACACCTCCTGAGGGATCACTCCGCCGCCTGCGTGCCTCCGAACATGTCCGGTTCGCTGCCGTCGTCCGCCATGTCCTCGTCGTTGGCCTTGGCCTTGCGGCGCTGGTCGAAGTTGGCCCAGACGGTGTTCCAGTCGCCGCGGGTGGCGCCCTTCGAGTATTCGGTGGCGCGGGTTTCGAAGAAGTTGGCGTGCTCCACGCCGTTGAGCAGCGGGGTCAGCCAGGGCAGCGGGTGCTCGTCGATCATGTAGACCGGATCGAAGCCGAGCTGGCCCAGGCGCCAGTCGGCGATGTAGCGGATGTACTTCTTGATGTCCTTGGCGCTCATGCCGGGCACCGGGCCCATCTCGAAGGCAAGGTCGATGAAGGCGTCTTCGAGGCGCACCGTCTTCTGGCAGCAGTCGATGATGTCTTCGCGCACCGACTTGCTCAGGCAGCCGCGTTCCTTCACGAACGTATGGAACAGCTTGGTGATGCCTTCGCAGTGCAGGCTCTCGTCGCGCACCGACCACGAGACGATCTGGCCCATGCCCTTCATCTTGTTGAAGCGCGGGAAGTTCATCAGCATCGCGAAGCTGGCGAAGAGCTGCAGGCCTTCGGTGAAGCCGCCGAACATGGCGAGCGTGCGGGCGATATCCTCGTCGCTGTCGACGCCGAAAGTGTGCATGTAGTCATGCTTGGCCTTCAGCTCCTCGTATTCGAGGAACATGCCGTATTCGCTTTCGGGCATCCCGATGGTGTCGAGCAGGTGCGAGTACGCCGCGATGTGCACCGTCTCCATGTTGGAGAAGGCGGTGAGCATCATCTTGATCTCGGTCGGCTTGAACACGCGGGCGTATTTCTCGTGGTAGCAGTCCTGCACCTCGACGTCGGCCTGGGTGAAGAAGCGGAAGATCTGGGTGAGCAGGTTGCGCTCGTGCTCGGAGATCTTCTGCGCCCAGTCGCGGCAATCCTCGCCCAGCGGCACTTCCTCGGGCAGCCAGTGGACCTGCTGCTGGCGCTTCCAGAAGTCGTAGGCCCAGGGATATTCGAAGGGCTTGTAGGTCTTGCGGGCTTCGAGAAGAGGCATGCGACGGACTCCGGTGTGCGATTCGGTGCGGAAACCCGGCGCTTCTGGCGGCTCCGGGCAAGAATTTCGGCGCGCGCCTGGCGAGGCGCGAAGGAGCACGATAGCCAAAATTGTCCGCAAGAGGAGTGGTCTGCCGCAACCATCCACAGCCGCGATGACATACATCTTGCGGTTCACCGGATATGGGGACGCAAGCGCTGGTAGGCAATATAATGCGCGAATCGCGAGGAACGCGCGGCCGGGCGCGGGGTTTTCCCTAACGGAAGGCCCCTATTGGGCCCCGCACATGGAGGACGAACGATGAGTCAGATGCACTCGGGCGAGGAAGTCTGGACGACCGTGGTCGGCACGATCCGCAAGGGCATGGCCGTCATCGCGCCGGACGGCTCCAGCCTTGGCCTCGTCGCCGCGGTGAAAGGCGGCGAGATCCTGTTCGAAGGCGGGGACTCCATCCCGCTCACGCTCGTCGACGGCGTGAGCGAGGAGGGCGTGCTGCTGCAGCGCCGGGGCGATGCGACATTCGGGCTGGGGGCGCAGCCGTAAGAGCCCGTTTCAAAAATTCGCGGCGGGCGACTTTTGCGGCCCCGGCCCGAAAATGCCCGGAAGGGTATTTTCGGGCCGTCTCTCAGCGCGCGCCCTTCAGCTCACTTCCAGAACCAGCGCGGGGCGAGGCTGCGGTTCTTGCGGAAGCGCCACATCTGCACATAGAGCCAGAGGCCCGAAATCGAGAAGAAGACCAGCGCCAGGCCGGACAGCACCGAGATGGCCGTGCCGACCGCACCGAAGCTCTCACCCGAGTGCAAGTGGTGGAACAGCCCGGTCAGCGAGGCGATCCCGCTGGTATTGGGGCGCGGCGGCAGGCAGCGCCAGCCTTCGGGGCACTCGAAACCAGCCGGCGGCGTGGCGGCGGCCTGCGCCGCGGCATCGGGCGCGCCGCTCGGCCAGAGCACGGCGACCTGGCTGAGAACGCCGGTCACAGCGATCCAGAGCATGAAGACGCCGAAGAATACCGAAAGCCAGCGATGCCATTTGCGCATGGGTAAGTCCTGTTCCTGAAGCCTGAGTGATTGCATGCAATGCAAGCGCAACCTGCTCAAGCCCTCAAGCCGCAAATTGTCGTAATTAGTATGATCCCGCGCAATTTCCCCGGGCGATGACCTGTGTTTTTCGTTCCGCTTGGCTGTCGCACCATCCTTCGACACGCTCAGGATCGGCGGAAATGAAGGACGTCCCAGTCAGTCCCAAGAAGGACAGTGCGCCCGACATCCGCCTCAAAGCTTGCAGGAGAGGACTCTTCTCCCCTTCGTCACTGCGAGCCGCAGGCGAAAGCAATCCAGAGCGGTTTACGCCGGCACTGGATTGCCGCGCGGGCTTCGCCTCCTCGCCATGACGAAGGGAGAGGTGTGCGTTCCGATCGACGTATTATGGTATTACGCGCCCTTCTTCTTCAGCAGCCCGGTGCGCAGCATCGACAGCACCGTTTCGCCGCGCTGGTTGGTCAGTTCGTGCCGGAACACGACGATCCCCTGCGCCGGACGCGACCTGCTCTCGCGCATCTCGGCCACTTCGCTCGAACAAGTGAGCGTGTCGCCGATGAAAACGGGCTTGGGCGTCACCACTTTGTCATAGCCAAGATTGGCGACGAGCGTGCCAGCGGTGGTGTCCGTAATCGACAGGCCGACAGCAAGGCTGAACGTGAAAGTCGAATTCACGAGGATCTGCCCGAACTCGCTGGCCTTCGCCGTTTCAGCATCGAGGTGCAGCGGCTGCATGTTGTGCGTCATCGCCGAAAACAGCAGGTTGTCGGTCTCGGTGACGGTCCGGCTCGGCTGATGGACGATCCTGTCCCCCACCGCCCATTCGTCGAAAAACCTTCCGGGCATTGTGCTTTCCTTTGTGTTTCGGGGTCTTCGCCCCGTCAGGCGAGCTTGAGCTTAAAGCCGGCGTGGCTCCGTTCCCAGCCCAGCCGTTCGTAGAACCGGTGCGCATCGGCGCGGTCGCGGTGCGATGTCAGCTGCACCGCCTTGCATCCCCGCGCGCGGCATTCCTCGACCGCCCAGGCAACCAGCTGCGCGCCCAGCCCCTGACCGCGCAGGCTGCTGTCGATGCGCACGGCCTCGATCTGGCCGCGCCAGGCGCCATGCATCGAAATGCCGGCAAGGAAGCTGAGCTGCAGCGTTCCCACGATCCGTCGATCGCGCGGAAGGCCGCGACATAGGCCGGATCGAGCGGCAGCGAGGCATCCTCGCGCGCCCGGCCGAATTCGTCGTCGGCCAGCATCGCGACAATGGCGGGCAGATCCTCCTCGCGCGCATCGCGCATCGCAAGGCCTGTCACGCGTGCGGCTCCGGCGCTCGCAGCGTCAGCCGCGCCGGGGTCCAGTGGCGCAGCCGCCGCGCCCCGCGCGCTGTGACATCCTCGCCTTCGAAATCCATCGGCGCGGGCTCTCTTGTGAAACGGTCGCGATCGTCCAGCGCCGGCAGGTTGACCACCGCCCATGTCCCGCCGTCCTTGTGCCAGACCGCCGCCACGAAAACGCCGCAGCGCCCGCACACGAAGAAGTCGGTGATCCCGAAGCCGAAGCGATAGGGCTCCAGATCGCCCGGCGCCTCCAGTTCGATCAGCCCGTCCGGATCGGAAACCGCCATCGCGCGATGCCGCAGGCAGAAACCGCACTGGTCGGCCCGCGGCGTGAACCTCTCCGGCGCCTTGTCGCTGTGCATAACCACGCGCAAGTCGCCGCAGTGGCAACGGCCTGCGAAATGATGGGCGTAACTGTCCGGTTCCCGTTTCATCTACACGTCCTGTTCCGCGTCTTCCGCAATCTTCACCAGCAGGGCATCGACCTGCACCTGCTGGCCCGCGCCCGCGCCAAGTTCTGCCACGACCCCGTCGAACGGCGCCGTCAGCGTGTGCTCCATCTTCATCGCTTCGAGCGTGAGCAGCTTCTGCCCCCTGACGACCCTGTCGCCTTTCTCAACCTCGACCGCGATGACCTTGCCCGGCATTGGCGCCATGATCGCGCCCGAACCGCCGGTGGCGCCATGCACTGCGTCGTGACGCCAGGGGGAGAGCAGCCAGGCCTGCCCCTGCTCGGCAACCAGCACGCCCAGGGCCGGTTCCGCGCTGCCCTGCCCGGTCAGCTCGATCTCGACCCTGGCACCATCGAGCAGGAACCATGCTGCACGCCGGGGTGCAGCATTGAGACGGAAACCGGCGATGGCGGCGAGCGGCACCAGCGCATCGGCGGCGGCCTGCAGCACTTCGTCCGACGGCACGGGCGGCTCGGCCATGTCCGCGCCGTCGCGGCCGATCAGGCCGGTATCAACCGTGCCTGCAGCAAAGTCCGGATGCTGCAGCGCCTTCACAAGAAACGAGGCGTTCGTCTTCACCGGCCACACTGCGCTGTCCTGCAGCATTTCCTCCAGCCGCTCGCGCGCCTCGTCGCGATCTTCGCCCCAGGCGATGACCTTGGCGATCATCGGATCGTAGTGCGGAGAGACGTCCGCACCTTCATAGACGCCGGTGTCGATGCGCCCCCCTTCCGCATCGCCGAACTGCAGCAATTCGAGCCTGCCCACGCTCGGCAGGAAGCCCCTGGCCGGGTCTTCGGCATAGAGGCGCGCTTCCATTGCCCAGCCGTCGATGGTCAGGTCTTCCTGGCTGAGCGGCAGCGGTTCACCCGAAGCGACGCGCAGCTGCCATTCGACCAGATCGACTCCGGTGATCTCTTCGGTAACGGGGTGTTCCACCTGCAGGCGGGTGTTCATTTCCATGAACCAGATCTTGTCCGCCGAGAGCTTGCCCGAGCCGTCGGCAATGAATTCGATCGTGCCCGCACCGACATAATCGACCGCTTTTGCTGCACGCACGGCAGCTGCACAAAGTGCCTCGCGGGTTGCAGCATCCATGCCGGGCGCGGGCGCTTCCTCGATCACTTTCTGATGGCGGCGCTGCAGCGAACAGTCGCGCTCGAACAAGTGCACCACATGGCCGTGCCTGTCTCCGAAGACCTGCACTTCGATGTGGCGGGGCGAGGCGATGTACTTTTCGATCAGCACATGATCGTTGCCGAACGCACTCGCCGCCTCGCGCTGGCACGAGGCGAGCGCATCGGCGAAGTCCTCCTCGCGCTCGACCAGGCGCATACCCTTGCCGCCGCCGCCCGCGACGGCCTTGATCAGCACCGGATAGCCGATCTTGCCCGCCTCGTCGGCAAGCAGGCCGGGCGACTGGTCTTCCCCCATATAACCCGGCGTCACCGGCACTCCGGCCTCGGCCATCAGCGTCTTGGCCGCATCCTTGAGGCCCATCGCCGTGATCGAAGAAGGGTCAGGCCCGACCCAGACGATCCCGGCATCCATCACCGCCTGCGCAAAGGCGGCGTTCTCGGAAAGGAAGCCATAGCCGGGGTGGATCGCCTCGGCGCCGGTCTGCCGGGCGGCGGCGATGATCTTCTCCGCCACAAGGTAGGACTCGCGCGCCGGGGCCGGGCCGATGGGAACGGCCTCGTCCGCCTCGCGCACATGCAGCGCCTCGGCGTCCGCATCGGAATAGACGGCAATGGTGCGGATGCCGAGGCGGCGCGCGGTGCGGATAACCCGGCAGGCGATCTCGCCGCGGTTGGCGATGAGGAGCGACGCAATCATGCGTTGGCCCACCAGACGACGGCGATGACGATGGCGACGACGAGCACCAGCTTCGCGGCGAAGGCGATAATCATCCAGCGCGGCATACCGTTGTTGCCTGACGATTGCGGCTCCTGCGTCATGGCCGCCCCTTCCTGAACAGGCCGGACCGCAGCGGGCCGGCGACGAGGAGTTCAGCGATCACAATAGCCCTCCTTCCATTCAAGCGGCAATTGCGCCTCGGTGCCCTCGTAATAGGCGGCGAATGCCCTGATCATATCGGCTTTGGAGAAAGCGCATTCGGAGGTAAGAAAATCACTCGAAGCGAACAGACGCCGTAGCCAGCCGCGTTTCGGTGGCGTGCGCGTGGCTGGCAGCGGGGCATGGCGAGGCACTGCATGGAAATGATCCGCCTCGCTACCCTCGCGCTTCTCGATAACGAAGCCATTATCAAAACAAGCGGTTTGCAGATAAAATTCGTCGCCGCGTGACAGGATCGCGCGCGTGTTATCAACACCATCCAGCGAACCGAGTTCTTCGCGCAATTGTGCGATTGTCACCTCGTCGATGGTGACTCTGTCCGTTTCCAGCTTCATCACATCCGGAACACCCCGAAACGAGGCGCCTCCGGGATCGGCGCTTCAAGCGCCGCCGCCAGTGCAAGCCCCAGCACATCCCTTGTCTGCGCCGGGTCGATCACGCCGTCGTCCCACAGGCGCGCGGTGGCGTAGTAGGGGTTGCCTTCGTCCTCGTACTTCTGGCGGATCGGCGCCTTGAAGGCTTCGGCCTCGCGCTCGTCCCACTTCGCAGCATCGCGGTGGACTGTCGCCAGCACGCTGGCGGCCTGTTCGCCGCCCATCACCGAGATGCGCGCGTTCGGCCAGCTGAACAGGAAGCGGGGGCCATAGGCGCGGCCGCACATGCCGTAATTGCCCGCGCCGAAGCTGCCGCCGATCAGCACGGTGATCTTGGGCACACTGGCCGTGGCGACCGCCGTCACCAGCTTGGCGCCGTGCTTGGCGATCCCTTCCGCCTCGTACTTGCCGCCGACCATGAAGCCCGAGACGTTCTGGAGAAACAGCAGCGGGATCTGACGCTGGCAGGCCAGTTCGATGAAGTGCGCGCCCTTCTGCGCAGACTCCGAGAACAGCACGCCGTTGTTGGCAAGGATCGCCACCGGCGTGCCGTGGATATGCGCAAAGCCGCAGGCCAGCGTGGTGCCGTAGAGCGCCTTGAACTCGTGGAATTCGCTGCCGTCGACCAGGCGGGCAATCACCTCATGGACGTCGTAAGGCGCACGCACGTCCTCGGGGATGATCGCATAGAGCTCTTCGGGATCGTATTTGGGCGCGCGCGCTTCCTGCCTCGGCAGGCCATGCCGGTGCACCGGGCCAAGGTGCGAGACGATATCGCGCACCACGGTCAGCGCGTGCTCGTCATTGTCGGCCAGATGATCGGTCACGCCCGACTTGCGGCTGTGCAGATCGCCGCCGCCCAGATCTTCCGCCGAGATCACTTCCCCGGTTGCGGCCTGCACCAAAGGCGGCCCTGCCAGAAAAATCGTGCCCTGCTCCTTCACGATCACGGTCTCGTCGCTCATCGCCGGCACATAGGCGCCGCCCGCGGTGCACGACCCCATGACGCAGGCGATCTGGGCAATGCCCTTCGCGCTCATCTGCGCCTGGTTGAAGAAGATCCGGCCGAAGTGATCCCTGTCCGGAAAGACCTCGGCCTGGTGCGGCAGGTTGGCGCCGCCGCTGTCGACGAGGTAGATGCACGGCAGCCGGTTCTCTTCGGCGATCTCCTGCGCGCGCAGATGCTTCTTCACCGTCATCGGGTAGTAGGTGCCGCCCTTCACCGTGGCATCGTTGCACACGATCATGCACTGGCGGCCCGAGACGCGGCCGATCGCGGTGATCAGGCCGGCACCGGGAATATCCTCGCCATAGAGCCCGTTGGCGGCAAGCTGTCCCAGTTCGAGCAGCGGCGAGCCGGGATCGAGCAGGCGCTCCACACGGTCACGCGGAAGCAGCTTGCCGCGGCCGGCATGGCGCTCGCGCGCCTTCTCGCTGCCGCCGAGCGCGGCCTGCGCAACTTTGCCGCGCAGCTCTTTTGCCAGAGCACGGTTATGCGCCTCGCGCGCCTTGGCCTCGGGGCTGTCGAGGCTGACATTGGTCTGGAGCACCGGCGCGCTCATGCCCGCAATTCCTTTCCGGCCGCCCTCAGCAGCAGCCTCATCCCGTCGAGGTTCGATTTACACTGCCTATCTAACGAAGCTGGATCGTCAGAGGAAATTGAAAGTTTCGCCTGAATTCCATAGACAGCTTCTATGATCGATCAGTACCAGCTGCGCTATTTCCTCGCCGTGGCCGAAACCGGCAGCTTCAGCCGCGCGGCCAAGCGCGTAAGCGTGACCCAGCCCTCGCTCTCCGCCGGAATCGCCAAGCTGGAACGCGAACTGGGCGCCCGCCTGTTCGACCGGGACCGCCGCGGGCCGAACGGCAAGGGCGTGGCGCTGACGCTTGCCGGAAGCCGTTTCCTTGTCCGGGCCAGACGAATCGCCGCCGAATACGAACATGCACTCGTCGAACTCGCCGAAGTTTCCGACCCCACGCTGCTGCGCATCGGCGTGCTCGGCACCATCCCCACCGCCATGATCGAGGACCTGCTGCAGCAGCACCGCGCGCTGGGCTCCGGCGAGGCGCTGGAAATTCTCGACGGCAGCGAGCGCGACATCATCGAGCGCCTCGAACGCGGGCGCATCGACGTCGCATTGACGGTAGTGCGAGCGCACCACGCACGCTTCCACCCCGAAGTCCTGGCGCGCGAGCGCTACATGATGGTGCTGCCTGTCGATCATCCGCTGGCGGGCGAGCGCGAAGTCATGGCCGAACAGCTCGCGCGCGACCGCATGGCGCTGCGCCGCCACTGCGAGGCCCTGCCCGAGGTCAACCGCTTCTTTATCGCCCGCGGCGTGCGCCCACGCTTCGTGCTCAAGACCACCAGCGACGAACGCGTGCTGGCCGTCGTGCGCGCCGGAGCCGGGATCGGCATGATGCCCGAATGCTTTGCCGGACCCTCGGTGCGGTTCGTGCCGGTGAAGGATCTCGAACTGACCCGCGAGGTGGGCCTGCTCCATGCGGACGAAGCGCATGTCGCACAAGCACTCGCCAGCCCTTTCATCGGCCTGATCCGCCGTCACTACGGCAAGGCCTGATGTGCGCGGACAGGCCCGGCCCCTCTCGCGCGGCCGGCTCCCCGGCATGAATTCATCCCGGCAGGAAGCGAACCTGTCCCTTGTGAGGGATGCGGAAGAACCGCCCCCACTCTAGGGCCTGAATCCCCACAGACCCTAGCTGGACAGTTGTCACGCTAAGGGGTCGTCCCTATGCCCATTACCGGAACCGCCATCCTGCAAGGATGGTCCGGCAGGAATCAGAAGAGGACCCGCGCGAAATGGCCTACACCCAGTTCCTCAAGCAGCAGTGCTACATCGACGGCAAGTGGTGCGATGCCGATTCCGGGGCCACGTTCGACGTCATCGATCCGGGCACGGGCAAAGTACTGGGAACGGTTCCGAAGATGGGGGCCGATGAAACCGCCCGGGCAATCGACGCCGCCCAGGCCGCGCTGCCCGGCTGGCGCACCAGGACTGCGGGCGAGCGCGCGGCGATGATGCGCAAGCTGTTCGACCTGATGATGGCCCATCAGGACGATCTGGGCGAACTGCTCAGCCGCGAACAGGGCAAGCCCTTCGCCGAGGGCAAGGGCGAGATCGTCTATGGCGCCAGCTTCATCGAGTGGTTCGCCGAAGAGGGCAAACGCGCCTATGGCGACGTGATCCCCAGCCATCAGGGCGACAAGCGGATCGTCGTGATCAAGCAGCCGGTCGGCGTCGTCGCCGCGATCACCCCGTGGAACTTCCCCAACGCGATGATTACCCGCAAGCTCGGCCCGGCGCTGGCGGCGGGCTGCACGATCGTGATCAAGCCGGCCTCGGCCACGCCCTATTCGGCGCTTGCCATCGCCCGCCTCTGCGAGATGGCGGGCATTCCGGCCGGCGTCGTCAACGTCGTGACCGGCAGCGCGGGCCAGATCGGATCGGAACTCACCCGCAACCCCAAGGTCGCCAAAGTCACGTTCACCGGCTCGACCGAGATCGGCCGCGACCTGCTGCGCGAATGCGCCGAGACGATCAAGAAGTGCTCGATGGAACTGGGCGGCAACGCGCCGTTCCTGGTGTTCGACGATGCCGATGTCGATGCCGCGATCGAAGGCGCGATGATCTCCAAGTTCCGCAACGGCGGCCAGACCTGCGTATGCACCAACCGCTTCTACGTGCAGGACGGCGTCTACGACGAATTCGTCACCAAGCTGGCTGCGCGGGTCAATGCGATGAAGGTCGGCTACGCGATGGACGAAGGCACGCAGATCGGCGCGATGATCGACGAAAAGGCGGTCGAGAAAGTCGAGGAACACCTTCAGGACGCGCTGGGCAGCGGCGCCACCCTGCTCGCGGGCGGCCAGCGCAGCGAGCTGGGCGGCACCTATTTCTGCCCCACCGTGGTTGCGAACGTCACCCCGGAGATGAAGCTGGCCCGCGAGGAGACCTTCGGCCCGCTGGCAGGCGTGATCCGCTTCACCGAGGAAGCCGAGGCGATCCGCATGGCCAACGATACCGAGTTCGGCCTCGCCAGCTATTTCTACTCGAAGGACCTGTCCCGCGTGTGGCGCGTGGCCGAAGCCATCGAGGCGGGCATGGTGGGCATCAACACCGGCCTGATCTCGACCGCGGTCGCCCCCTTCGGCGGGGTCAAGCAGTCGGGCCTCGGCCGCGAGGGCTCGCACTACGGGCTCGATGACTACATGGAGGTGAAGTACCTCTGCATGGGTATCGATCCGGCCTGATTCCGGCGCCCCGCCGCTTTCGGGCGGGGCTGTCCGTCAGGCGTAGATCGAGAACACTTCCTGATCGGTCTCACGCGGCAGGCCGTTTTCGTCGGCGGGCAGCGGCTCAAACAGGTCTTCGGTGATTTCCGTGCCGGACAGGCCATCGAGCTTGAAATGGCCAAGGCGCCGCTCCTCTTCGGAGCGCCAGTTCTTGCGCAAGTTGAGCGCGCTGACGAACAGTTCGCCATGCCGGGAAAACAGCCGGTGCGGCGCCAGCAGCATGTCTGCGCTGTTGTAGCGGGCACTGATCGCGCGCTTGAGGGCAATCGCCTCGATAATCGTGCGCTCCGGCGAAATGGTCGTATCAGGGGCATTGTGCATCGCAACATAATGCCGGGACGGCGCGCGCCCTGCAACCCGGAAAACTGCGAGGAAAGCGCATGAACCGGCTAAGCTGCTGCAATTTTTGGAACAGTGCGTCGCCTAATCGTCGATGGACAGCCTCGCCGGAAACACGGGATAGTGCCATGATCGTGCCGGAAGGACTTTTCGGCACCACGGGGACCGCATACATGTTCGACAGAAGACAGCTCATCCGCGCCGCCATGGCGGCTCCACTGGCCTGCGCGCTTCCGGCCCGTGCACTTCTGACCGAGGCCCGCGCAGCCACGCCGCCTCAGGACGAGGCGACCATGGTCCGCTTCATCGCCGGGCTGCCCAAGGCGGAATTCCACGTCCATCTGGAAGGCACGCTGGAAGCGGAAATGAAGTTCGCGCTGGCCAGGCGCAACGGGCTGAAACTGCCCTATGCCGATGTCGCCGCGATGAAGCGCAGCTATATCTACCACGACCTGCCGAGCTTCCTGAAGATCTACTACGACGGGATGCAGGTCCTGCTGACCGAGCAGGATTTCTACGATCTCGCCTATGGCTACCTCGGCAAGGCAGCCTCGCAGAACGTGCTCTATGCCGAGATGTTCTTCGATCCGCAGGAGCATCTCAAGCGCGGCGTCCCGATCGAGGCCGTAATCGGCGGCATTACCCGCGCCCGCGGCGACGCGGCGAAGAGGCTGGGGATCGAGTCGCAGCTGATCCTGTGCTTCATGCGCGATCTCAGCGCCGAATCGGCCATGGAAGCGCTCGATGCCGCGCTGCCCTACAAGGACCAGCTGGTGGGTGTCGGTCTCGATTCCGACGAGAAGGGCAATCCGCCGGAGAAGTTCGCCGAACACTTCGCCAAGGCCCGCGCCGCCGGTCTGCATGTGACGATGCACTGCGACGTGAATCAGGAAAACACGCTGGACCATATCCGCACGGCACTGGTGGATCTCAAGACCGAACGCATCGATCATGGCGGCAACATCGTCCAGTCGCCCGAGCTGGTCGCCCTTGCCAAGAGCCTCGGCATTGCCTTCACCGTCTGCCCGACGTTCTCGGGCAGGGTCATGGAAGGCGGCCAGCCGATCAATGCCCTGCGCAAGATGCTCGACGCCGGGCTCAAGGTCTCGGTGAATTCCGACGATCCGGCCTACATGGGCAGCGAATACATTACCCAGGTGCTGATCCGCGCGCAGAAGGACAGCGCCCTGACCCCCGCCGAACTCGTCCGTATCGAACGCAATGCCTTCGGCACGGCGTGGATCCCCCCGGCGCAGCGGGACGGCTATCTCGCCAGGCTGACCGCCTATGCGGAGAGCTGGGGCGTGGCCGCCTAGGATCCGTGAAGCGTCAGCTCATACGGGCCTGCAAACGCCGCCGCCGTCTGGCCCGAATCTCCACAGCCCCCGTTCCCGCTGAGGTTCGGAGAAGATAATTCCTACCAAAACTTGCTTATATCGAGGCTTGCTGATGACAACTCCCGTCCCTTTGCTTCGTCATTGCGAGCGGAGCGAAGCAATCCAGTGCGGCGCCACGACGCTCTGGATTGCCGCGGCCCTACGGGCCTCGCAATGACGATTCAAGGTAAGGCGATCACGCGCCAGCTGCAAATCGCCCCAGGACGAAGGCCTCGCATATGACAAGGGGCCGGCGACTTTCGCCGCCGGCCCCCGATCCACATGGGGGAGTGGACCTCGTTCTCAATAAACTCGAATCAGGCGGATTTCGTGGCCTGATACCGCTCGATCGCTTCCAGAACGATCTGGCGGGCATCATCCGCACCGCCCCATGTACCGATACGTACCCACTTTTCCTTTTCAAGGTCTTTATAGTGGGTGAAAAAGTGTTCGATTTGCTTAAAGACGATCTCCGGAAGATCATCCTTTTCCTTCACATCCGAATAGTAAGGGAAAGTACTGTCCTCCGGCACGCAGACGAGCTTTTCGTCGCCGCCGTGCTCGTCTTCCAGGTTGAGCACCGCGATCGGACGGGCGCGGATCACGCAGCCCGGGATGAACGGCGAACGCGCGACGACGAGAGCGTCCAGCGGATCCCCGTCGGGCGAGAGCGTGTGCGGCACGAAACCGTAGTTCGCCGGGTAGCGCATCGGCGTGTGCAGGATGCGGTCAACGAACAGCGCACCCGATTCCTTGTCGAACTCGTACTTGACCGGCTCACCGCCGACCGGGACCTCGATGATAACATTAAGGCTTTCCGGCGGGTTATCGCCAACGGGAATCTTGTCGATGCGCATGATGGTCCTTCTTTACTGGCATTCCCTGAATAAATGCCGATGGGATCAAGATGCGCGCGACTTAGCCGTCACTCTTTTGCACCGCAACAGCCTTCTCGTCCGCACGCAATTTAGTTGCGTCGAGGTGCGAGAAGCCGGTCCAGACCATTCGCCTTGCCGGGCGTCGCGCTCTCCAGCCAGGGCCAGCGCAACCCGTCGTGGTAGTCGATCGCGACGGTATCGTACCGCTCGCCCCGCTTCACCAGCAGCGTGACCGGCTGCTTGAGCGAAGTCTTCGCGGCCGTAATGGCATTCTGGATCACCGTCTTGGAATAGGCCCGGCCGTTGACCGCCACGATCTTCACGCCATTGACGATCCCGGCATTATAGCCCGCACCGTCCCACAGCACCGACGTGACATTGCCGTCCTTGTCGAGCGAGAAGCCCAGCGAATACGTGAGGTCCAGCGTCTTGCGCGCATCGGACAGGCCCTTTTCGTAAGGGTTGGGCTCCGCCTTCCACACCAGATTGTACCCGGCCATGCGCACGCCGTTCATCGGTGCGGGCTGGTTCGTCTGATAGAGCCGGGTGCGCAGGAACGTCGCCCAGTCGTAGGGATAGATCCCGTTCAGCGTGCGCACGACTTCGTCGAAGTCATAGGTCAGCTCGCCCCAGTCCCCGTCGCGCACACCGAAGAAGGCCTTTGCGAAATCGTCGAGGCCCTTGCTGCCGCCGGTGCCCTTGCGGATGATCTGGTCGGCTTCCAGCCAGGTCAGCGCGCCTTCGACGTAATAGTCCTCGCTGCGGGTCAGCGAGACGTAAGGCAGCGGGCGGCGGCGGGCGAGCTGCGGCGCGGCGGTGGTATCCTCCACCGAACGCCAGCCGCGGCCCGGCGTGCCTTCGGCGTACTTGGCCACGGCGCTGGCGAACATGCCGAGCACGGTATCCTTGGCCTGCACGCCCGAGCGGGCCGCCAGCACATAGCCCCAGAACTGGGTCTGCCCCTCATAGACCCACAGCAGCGTGTTCTGCATCGGCTGCTGGTAGTCGGGCGTCCACAAATCGGCCGGGCGGCGGTACTTGCCGTTCCAGCTGTGGGTGAATTCGTGCGGGATCACGTTGTGATCCCAGTCCATCGCGTCCCAGTCTGTCCAGGAATTGGGCTCGTACTGGTTCTCGCTGGAGCGGTGATGCTCCAGGCCGATGCCGCCCATGCGGTCGGTCAGCGCCAGCAGGAAATCATAGTGATCGAAATGGCGCGCGCCGAACGTCCTCAGCGCCTGATCGACGAGATTGCGGTAGGTCTGGAGATGCTCGGGCGTAATCGCCAGCTGCTCCGGCTCGTCGGCCACGACGTCCAGATGCACGTCATGGCCCAGGTCCCAGCGCTTGGCATTGATCCCGGCAAAGATCGGCGAATCGACCAGCCGTTCATAATCGGTCGCCGTCCAGGTCACGGTGTCGCCCTGCCGCGCCATGCCGTCGAGCGCGGTGAAAACGGTCCAGTCCTTCGGGAACGTGACGGTGGGCTGCACCGGAATGTCGCGCACGTAATGGCCGGCGGGATAGAGGCTCATCTTCTCCCACTGCAGGTTGAGCATTTCCTGCGTCATCGTGATGCGGCCCTCGCTGGAGCGCACCGGCGAAGTGTGGACGAATTTCGCCGTCACCTGCTTGGTGCCCTGCGGCAGCGAGAGGTGGAAGGCATTCACCGCCACAGTGTCGCGCACCCAGGGAATTTCCTTGCCGTCGGCATAGAAGTGGAAATCGGCCAGCAGCGAATAAGGGCCCGTCTCGGAGTGGTTGCCGGGCAGCCAGCCGGGCTGGAGCAGCGTCAGCGTGGAGGTGCCGGGCGCCACCGGAACGCGCTCCGTCACGCGGTACACGCCGTGCTCGACATCGCTCGCATCGATCGTCAGTGCCAGGGTGCCCGGATAGGGCACGTCCTGCGCAGCCGGGATCGCCGCTGGCAGCGCGGGCGCCATCGGCGTGGTTCGGGTGGAATCCTGTGCCGTCGCCGAAGCGCCAAGGGACAGAAGGGCAGAGAGCGTCGCAACCGCGGAAAGATATTTCATTACGCCCATCTTTGCGTCCATTACCGCATTTGGCAACCATCCAATGCAGAGCTGGATGCACGCCCACTTTATCGCCGCGCCCATTCGGGCTAAGCGCGCGCGTCATGAGCAGCACACCCAATTCCACACCTCAGGGCCAGACGCCTCAGGCCATTCGCGGAACCCAGGACATTTTCGGCGCCGATGCCGAGGCTTTCGCGCACGTCGTCGAGACCTTCGAGCGCGTCCGCAAGCTCTACCGTTTCCGCCGGGTCGAGATGCCGGTGTTCGAAAAGACCGCCGTGTTCTCGCGCTCGCTGGGCGAGACGACCGACGTCGTCTCCAAGGAAATGTATTCGTTCGAGGACCGCGGCGGCGATTCGCTGACCCTGCGCCCCGAATTCACCGCCGGCATCGCCCGCGCCTTTCTCACCAACGGCTGGAAGCAGTTCGCCCCGCTGAAAGTGGCGACGCACGGGCCGCTGTTCCGCTACGAGCGTCCGCAGAAGGGCCGCTACCGCCAGTTCCACCAGATCGACGCCGAAGTGATCGGCGCGGCCGAACCGATGGCCGACGTGGAGCTGCTGGTCATGGCCGATCAGCTCCTCAAGGAACTCGGCATTGCCGAAGGCGTGACGCTGCAATTGAACACGCTCGGCGATGCCCCCAGCCGCGAGGCCTGGCGCACCGCGCTGATCGAATACTTCCGCGACCACAAGGATGCGCTGAGCGAAGATTCGCAGGACCGGCTGGAGCGCAATCCGCTGCGCATCCTCGATTCGAAGGACCCGCGCGACAAGCCCTTCACCGCCGATGCGCCGAAGATCGACGATTTCCTCTCGGCCGAAGCGCAGGATTTCTTCGGCGCGGTGACACAAGGGCTCGAAGCCGCCTCGGTGGACTTCGTCCGGGCTCCGGCCCTTGTGCGCGGGCTCGACTACTACAGGCATACCGCTTTCGAATTTGTGACAGACCGTCTGGGCGCGCAGGGCACCGTGCTCGGCGGCGGCCGCTACGACGGGCTGTTGGAAGCGCTCGGCGGCCCGCACACTCCGGCGGTCGGCTGGGCAGCGGGGATCGAGCGGCTGGCGATGCTGGTGGCCGATGCCGGTGCGTCGAGCGAACCGGTGCTGACCTGCATCCTCGCGGTCGAAGACGATGCCGCGCTGGGCTATGCGCAGAAGACCATCACCGCGCTGCGCCATCAGGGCATCGATGCCGAGATGATCGCCACCGGATCGCCCCGCAAGCGCTTCGACAAGGCGGTGAAGCTGGGCGCGAAAGTGCTCGTCTCGTTCGTGATGCGCGACGGCGTGCCTGTCGCCAACTTGCGCGCGGCGGAGCCGACCGCCGAATATCTCGCAGTCGAGCAGGTCATCCAGTCGCTGCAGTCGTGAACAGCGTGGCCTTTCAAGAAAAACCCGTCGCCCCCGCGAAGGCGGGGGCCCCGCTTTCTTCGCGTCTAACGCGCCCAAGCGGGATCCCCGCCTTCGCGGGGATGACGGATAAGGGCGCGGCATGGGAGGTACGGCACGATGTCGGTCTCTGACGAACGCCTCGCCCAGATCGCGCACCGTTTCGCCGAACTCGAAGCGCGGCTCGCCTCGGGCACGCTCGAAGGCGATGCTTTCGTGGCCGCCAGCCGCGACTATGCCGAGCTGGAGCCGGTCGCCAAAGTCGCGCGCGAAGTCGCCGACATGCGCGGCGAACTGGCGAACCTGCAGCAGCTCGACGATCCCGATCCCGAGATGCGCGCGCTCGCGGCCGAGGAAATCGCCCGGATCAAGCAGGAACTGCCCGAGCTCGAACGCCAGCTTGCCGTGGCCATGCTGCCACGCGACAGCGCCGACCAGCGCCCGGCCATGCTCGAAATCCGCGCCGGCACCGGCGGCGACGAGGCCGCCCTGTTCGCCGCCGATCTCTACCGCATGTACGAGCGCTATGCCGCCGAGCAGGGCTGGAAGGTCGAGATGATCTCCGCCAATGCCAACGATCTGGGCGGCTTCAAGGAAGTCGTCGCCAATATCGCGGGCACCGGGGTTTTCGCCAAGCTCAAGTTCGAGAGCGGCGTCCACCGCGTCCAGCGCGTGCCCGTCACCGAATCGGGCGGGCGCATCCACACCTCCGCCGCGACGGTGGCCGTCCTGCCCGAACCGAGCGAAGTCGATGTCCAGATCGAGGACAAGGACCTCAAGATCGACATCTACCGGGCCTCGGGCGCGGGCGGGCAGCACGTCAACACCACCGATTCGGCGGTGCGCATCACCCACTTGCCCTCCGGCCTCGTGGTGATCTGCCAGGACGAGCGCAGCCAGCACAAGAACAAGGCCAAGGCGATGCAGGTCCTGCGCGCGCGCCTCTACGAGAAGATGCGCGACGAGGCGCAGGGCGCCGAGGCCGAGGCGCGCAAGGCCATGGTCGGTTCGGGCGACCGCTCCGAGCGCATCCGCACCTACAATTTCCCGCAAGGGCGCGTGACCGACCACCGCATCAACCTGACCCTGCACCGCCTGCCCGAAGTGCTCGAAGGCCCGGGCCTCAGCGAACTGATCGACGCGCTGATCGCCGAGGATGAAGCCAAGCGCCTCGCGGCGATGGATTCGTGACTATCACTGTCGCCGAGCGGCTGCGCGAGGCCACCCGGCAGCTCGGCCCGGAAAGTTCAACCGGCCGCCTCGATGCCGAACTGCTGATGGCCGCGGCGCTGGGCGCGAGCCGGTCCGAACTGCTGCTGCGGCACATGCGCGATCCGGCCCCCGAAGCGTTCGAAGCCCTGCTCGCCCGGCGGCTGCGCGACGAGCCGGTCGCCTATATTCTGGGCAGCGCCGAATTCTATGGCCTGGAATTCGCCGTGACGCCCGCCGTGCTGATCCCCCGCGCCGATTCCGAAACCGCGATCGATGCGGCCCACGAGGCTTTCTCCGGCCATGCCCCGGCGCGCATCCTCGATTGCGGCACCGGCTCGGGCGCCTTGCTGCTGGCCGCGCTCAGTCTTTTTCCCGATGCCCATGGCGTGGGCATCGACCGCAGCGCCGAAGCGCTGGCCGTCGCCGCCGGCAACGCGGTGAAGCTCGGGCTGGCCCCGCGCGCCGCCTTCCATCTGCGCGACTGGGAACAGCCCGGCTGGACGCAGGATCTGGGCGGCCCGTTCGACCTGATTCTGGCCAATCCGCCCTATGTGGAAGACAATGCCCCGCTTGAGGCCGTGGTACGCGATCACGAGCCGCACGGCGCGCTGTTCGCGGGCCCCGAAGGGCTCGATGCCTACCGGATACTGATCCCCCAGCTGCCCGACCTCATGGCCCCTTCCGGGCTGGCTCTGGTTGAAATCGGGCACCGGCAGGCTGATGCCGTGAGCGCCATCGGCCGTGCCGCCGGACTGGCCGCCGCAGTCCATCACGACTTGGGCGGGCGCTCGCGAATCATCGCATTTTCGGTCGATAACAGCGGATCGGCATAAGTTTTTGCTTGGAATCCGGGTTCGGAGACCCTAATGATTACGGGGTACCGGTTAATGGACGAAACTTCCCATTCCCGGTTCACCTCCATTATTTGCAAGCGGTCGCGGTTGGGGCGCCGTGGCAAGGCAGATGTGGAAGTCTCGGCGGCCGGGGGGTTAGCCGTGATCATAGACATACGGCGGTCCGGGCGCAGCGTCCGGACGCATGCCAGGGGTTTTGAGGAAAGTAATCCTTGAATAATAATCGTGGTAACAACCGCAGGCGTGGCCGCGGCAATAACCGTCAGCAGGGCGGCCAGCAGATGAATCGCATCGACAGCAGGGCGCGGGGCAATGCTCCGCAGCTGCTGGAGAAGTACAAGAAGCTGGCCCACGACGCGCATCTCAACGGCGATCGCGTTCAGGAGGAATACTACCTCCAGTTCGCGGATCACTACTTCCGCGTCCTTGCCGACCAGAAGGCGCGCCAGGAAGAATCCCGCCAGCCGCGCCGCGACGAGCGCCAGCACCAGGACAACGGCGAGGACCACGGGTCCGACGACGATACCTACGGCGACAACGGCTATTCCGGCGGTTATTCGGGCCATCATGGGGGCGGCAACGCCGACCAGGAACGGGCGCCGCGTGCCGAGCGCGAGCCGCGCGGCAAGGCACCGGCCGAAGACCAGCCGGAAACCGCCGAAGCCGGTGAGACCGGCGCGGAAGAGGCCGGCTCGGACCCGCGCTCGATCTACGAGCCCGTGGACAATCCCTTCGTTCGCGACAACCGCAGCAGCAGCACACGCGCGCCCAAGGCCCGCAAGCCGCGCCGCAAGACCCGCGACGAAGGTGCGGATGCCGGCGAATCGGAGCAGGATGCCGGCGCGAGCAATTTCGACCCGGCCGCACTGCCGCCCTCGATTTCGGCCAAGGCGCCGGAAAAGAGCGCCGAGGAGCCTGCCGAAGCCGCTGCGGAAGAAAAGCCCAAGCGCCGCCGCACCCGCAAGACCGCACCTCCGGCCGACGATGCCGGCGGCACGCTCGAGACCGTGAACAGCTGATAATGCGACAACCTTGCCCGGCGCGCGCAACTTCGCTTGCGTCGCTGCCGGGCAGGCTTACAACCCGGCGCCGATGCACTCTCCCCGGCGCCCCATGTCCTTTCCCAAGATCCCGAAAACCCTGGAGCGGCCCCGCCTCACGGTAGCCCTTGCCGCCATCGGCAGCGGCGCGCTGGCCGCCTGCGGGTTTCAACCCCTCTCGCTCTGGCCCCTGACGCTGCTGGCCGTGGCCGGCCTGCTCGAACTCGTGGTGCGCGCCCGTACCGGACGCGGCGCCTTCCTGATCGGCTGGTACTTCGGCCTCGGCCATTTCACGCTCGGCGACAACTGGATCGCGACCGCCTTTACCTATCAGGCGAACATGCCGGCCTGGCTGGGCGGCATCGCCGTGGTCCTGCTCTCGCTCTACCTGGCCGTGTTTCCCGCGCTGGCGGGGCTCGCGGCCTGGCTGCTGACGCGTCCGGACCGGGGCCAGGGGCGTGCCGCGTTTCCCGCGTTCGTTCTCGCCCTCGGCGCGGCCTGGATCGTCACCGAGTGGATGCGCGCCTGGGTCTTTACCGGCTTTGCGTGGAATCCGCTCGGCGTGGCCCTGCTCGGCCAGTTCCAGACACGCGGGCTCGCACTCCTGACCCCCTGGATCGGCACATACGGGCTGTCCGGAGTGCTGGTCCTGCTCGCCGGACTGCCGGGCATCTTCGCCCGGCTGGGCACGGGGGGCCAAGGCGCGAAACGCTGGCTCTGGGCCGTTCCCGTCCTGGCTGCCGCCGCGGTGCTGGGCACCGTAATGACCTTGCCCGACCCCTGGGCCTCGCGTGAGGAAGGCGCTGTGCGCTTCACGCTGATCCAGCCCGACCTGCGGCAGGAAATCGTCGACGATCCCCGCTGGTACGAAGCCAACTTCCAGAAGATGGCGCTTCTGTCCCTGCCTCGGGATCCGGGGGAGAAACGCGTGGTGTTCTGGCCCGAATCGGGCCTCGGCGACTACTTGCGCGACGGCTATCCGCTCTATCTCTACCGCCTCTATACTTACGCCGCCGATCCGGAAATCGCCCGCGCGCGCATCGGCCGGGTGATCGGCCCCTACGGCCTGCTGCTCACCGGCGCCGTGGACCTCGTCATGAAGGACGAGGACGCCATTGCCGCACGCAATTCCGTCACCGCCATCGACGGGCAGGGGCGCATTCTGGCTGGCTATTCCAAGGCCCACCTTGTCCCTTTCGGCGAATACCTGCCGCTGCGCTGGCTGCTGGAACCGCTCGGCGCCTCGCGCTTCGTCGCCGGCGAACTCGACTTCTGGCCGGGGCCGGGCCCGCGAACCTACGACTTCGGCAGCTGGGGCAAGGCCGGTATCCAGATCTGCTACGAAATCGTCTTCAGCGGCGAAGTCGTCGATCCGCTGAACCGCCCCGACTACATCTACAACCCTTCGAACGACGGCTGGTTCGGGGCCTGGGGGCCGCCTCAGCACCTTGCCCAGGCGCGGCTGCGCGCGATCGAGGAAGGCCTGCCGGTCCTGCGCTCGACCACGAACGGGATCAGCGCGGTGATCGATGCCGATGGCCTGGTGCGCCATGCCCTGGCGCGCCACACCGCCGGGCGCATCGACGGCCGCATTCCCCCGCCGCATGAACCCACCCTGTTCGCCCGCTACGGCAACGCGCTGCCGCTCACGCTCGCGGCATTCCTTTGCCTTTGTGCCGTTTCGGTGGTTGCACTGGGCCGCCGTCGCGAGTAGAGAACGCCTCACATAAAGATTTCTTTATATGTCAGGTGTGATGCATGCGCAGTGATTACGTCTTCACTTCCGAAAGCGTTTCGGAAGGCCACCCAGACAAGGTCTCCGACCAGATTTCCGATGCGATCGTTGACCTTTTCCTCGCCAAGGACCCTGAAGCGCGCGTCGCCTGCGAAACGCTGACCACCACCCAGCTTGTCGTGCTGGCCGGCGAAATCCGCTGCAAGGGCGTGTACGAGGACGGCGCATGGGCCCCCGGCGCGCTGGAGGAAATCGAAAAGACCGTGCGCGATGTCGTGAAGGCGATCGGCTACGAACAGGACGGTTTCCACTGGGAGACCTTCGAGTTCATCAATCGCCTGCACGGCCAGTCCGCCCACATCGCCCAGGGCGTCGACGCCTCGGGCAACAAGGACGAAGGCGCGGGCGATCAGGGCATCATGTTCGGCTTTGCCTGCGACGAGACGCCCGACCTGATGCCGGCCACGCTCGATTACAGCCACAAGATTCTCCAGAAGCTCGCCGCCGACCGCCATTCGGGCGCGGCGCCCTTCCTCGAACCCGACGCCAAGAGCCAGGTAACGCTGCGCTTCCACAACGGCGTGCCGGTGGCCGCGGCCGCCGTGGTCGTCTCCACCCAGCACAAGGAAGGCTATGACGCAGGCGAGAAGGAAGCCGAGCTCAAGGCCTATGTGAAGCAGGTCGTCACCGACATCCTGCCCGAGGGCTTCGTCACGGCGGAAACCAAGTTCCACATCAACCCGACCGGCTCGTTCGTGATCGGCGGCCCCGACGGCGACGCCGGCCTGACCGGCCGCAAGATCATCGTCGACACGTATGGCGGCGCGGCCCCGCATGGCGGCGGCGCGTTCTCGGGCAAGGACCCGACCAAGGTCGACCGCTCGGCCGCCTATGTCACCCGCTACCTCGCCAAGAACGTGGTCGCTGCCGGGCTTGCCAAGCGCTGCACGATCCAGGTCTCCTATGCGATCGGCGTGTCCGAACCGCTTTCGCTCTACGTCGACCTGCACGGCACCGGCACCGTCTCCGAAGAGGCGCTGGAAGCGGCCCTCACCAAGGTTGCGGCCGAAAAGCTCGGCGGCCTGACCCCGCGCGGCATCCGCACCGGCCTCGGCCTCAACAAGCCGATCTACGCGACGACCGCCGCCTATGGCCACTTCGGCCGCAAGCCCGAAGGCGACCTGTTCCCCTGGGAACGCACCGACCTTGGCGACGCGCTGAAGGCCGCGCTGGCCTGAGAGCTAGGCCTTTCACCGATACAAAAAGGGCCGGGGTTCAGATGACCCCGGCCCTTTTTGTTTGGGCTTTTGTGGCGGCGCTTACTTCGCCGCCAGTTCCTTCACCAGACGCGGCGCGGGATAGATCGTTTCCAGCGCTTCCTGCAGCGCGGCGGCGGAAACCACCACGGTGCGGTTGAGCACCGGATCGTAGCCGTAGTTGCCGCCCAGCGAGTGGATGTTGCCGTCGAAAGCGGCGCCGATCACGGTTCCCGCCTTGTCGATCACCGGCGAGCCGGAATTGCCGCCGATGATGTCGTTGGTGGTCACGAAGTTGAACGCCACCGACTTGTCGATCTGCTTTTCCTTCGCGGCGAAAGCCGGGGCCAGATCGAACGGCGGTGCGCCGGTCGCGCGTTCGAAAGTGCCGCCGATCGTCGTTTCGAACGGCACTTGCCGGCCGCGTTCGGGCCAGCCTTCGACTTTGCCGTAGCTGATGCGCAGAGTGAAAGTCGCATCGGGATAGAGCGTGTCGCCATAGGCGGCGAAGCGCGCGTCGGTCAGCTTGGCTGCGGCGGCCGTGGCCGGGCCCGAATAGGCCTCGTCCACCTGCTTCTCCAGCTCACGCTGGCGCGCGTCCAGCTTGCGGGCATAGACGATCATCGGATCGTCCGACGCCTCGATCGCGGCCAGCCCGCCTTCCCACAGCTGCTTGCGGAACGCCGGATCGGCCAGCTTGGTGCCGGAGACCAGCCGCTGCGCCAGCGCCTCGGGGCTCTCCTTGCCAAGCAGCAGCTTGCTGTCCGGATCATCGACGCCGAGGTATTCGCGCGCTTTCGACAGGCTCCATTCCATCCGCAGCTCGTCGAGCCAGGGATAGACCGGCGCCGCATCGAGCAGGCGCTTTTCGGTGAGCGGCAGGGCGCTTTCGGTATAGCCGGGCAAGCGCTCGGCATTGGGCTTGGCGCGCTCCGCGGCGGCCATGACCAGCGTCTGGGCATAGCCGTAGAGTTCGCCCGAAGGCTCGCTGAAACGATAGGCCATGTAGAGCTTGCGGTAGGCCTGCACGGCCTTGTCCATCTCCGCCCAGGGATCACCGATTCCGGCGTTGGCCGCGCTCTTGGCCTTGAGGTCCGCTTCTGCCTCGGCAAGCTTGCCGGTGAAGGCCGGATCGTTCAGCGCCTTCATCCGCCCGATATAGACCTTGAGGCTGTTCTCGACGCCGTTCAGCATGTCGAGCCCTTCGCGCTCGTGCTCGGGGCTTTCTTCCATCGCGCGGATCAGGCGGCCGCGCAGTTCGGAATACGTGGTGACGATCACCGGCAGGCGCACTTCGCGTTCGAACGCCAGCTGGCTCTGGGTGTAGAGACGCGAGGTCGAGCCGGGATTGCCGACGACGAAAGTCGCTTCCCCTTCCTTGGGCGCGCGCGGGTTCCACTTGAGGTGATCCGGCGTCTTCACCGGCTTGCCGTTCTCGTAAGCGCGCAGGAAGGCACCATCGAGGTCATAGCGCGGGAAGTTGAAATTGTCGGGATCGCCGCCGAACGTCGCCGCGCGGTCCTCCGAGGCCCAGACCAGCCGCACGTCCGAATACTTGCGGTAGGTATAGAGCTTGTACTGCCCGCCGCCGAACAAGGTGACGACCTGGCAGCGCGTCTTTTCGCGGTCGGTGCAGTTCGCCGCCTCGATCTCGGCGATCCGCGCGTCGCGGGCCTTGGTCAGCGCTTCGCCGGTAAGCGAGCCGATGGCCTTCTTCACATCGGCGGTCACATCGGTGATCTTCGTCACCACTTCGGCCTGCTGGCCGGGGCACTTCTTCTCGTCGGTGAGCGCCGCGGCGACGAAACCGTGATCGAGCAGGTCGTTGTCGCCGGTCGAATTGTCATAGAGGCACGAGGCGACGCAGTGGTGGTTGGTGAGGATCAGGCCCTGCCCCGAAACGAAGCTGGCCGAGCAGCCGCCGGTCAGGCGCACGGCGGCATTGCGGACCGTGTCGAGCCAGGCCTGGTCGGGCGCCCAGCCATAGTCCGCCTTCATCTTCGCGGCAGGGAAACCATCGAAAGTCCACATGCCTTCATCGGCACGGGCAGGGGAAGAAACCAGTGCCAGCGATGCGGCCGTGCCGGCAAGCAGCGAAAGGGAACGGGGGGTCATGCGGCTATCCTTGTTCTGGCCGTGTCTTCCGGCCTCGTTCTTGAATGCGGCGACTTTCCCACGGAAATCCGCGCTGTCCAGTCCAATTCCGGCCAGCCTTAAAAGGTTGCCCAATTCAGGCCGCCCACGTTATCGACGAACGCCGCCACCACCTCTGCAAGCAACAAGCTTAGGCTTGCGCCGGCGCATTCTGTCACTAGCTTCCAGTCTTCGAACACCGGGCTTCCCGGTGCCCCCCACGTCATGCCCCCCAGCGTCATGCTTTTCGCCGAGATCCCCCCCATGTCCTTTGAAACCCTGATCACTGTCGCGCAGCTGCGATCGCTGCTCGCCTCCGGCCGCGAGGTCCTGCTGCTCGATTGCGAATTCGATCTGGGCAATCCCGGCAAGGGACCCGCGATCTATGCCGAAGGGCACTTGCCCGGTGCGCATTATGCCCATCTCGACGAAGATCTGGCGAGTCCGCCCGACGGCACCAACGGCCGCCACCCCCTGCCCGCGCCGGTCGCGCTGGCCGCGTGGCTGCGCTCGCTGGGGCTGCGCAAGGGCCAGCAGGTCGTCGCCTACGACAGCAACGGCGGCGCCTGGGCGGCGCGCGCCTGGTGGCTGCTGCGCTGGCTGGGCCACGCCCATGTGGCGGTGCTGGATGGCGGCAAGCCGGCCTGGGTCGCGGCGGGCCTGCCGCTGGAATCGGCCACGCCGGGTCCGGTGATGACCGGCGACTTCGAAGCGGGCGAGCCGCTCGTGGCCATGCCGGTCAATGCCGCGATGGTGCTGAAGAATATCGAAGGCGGCGAGGCGCAAGTGCTCGACGCGCGCGATCCCTCGCGTTTTCGGGGCGATCCCAATCCGATCGATCCGGTGGCCGGGCACATCCCCGGCGCCCGCAGCCGCTTCTTCCGCGACAACCTGGGCCCGGACGGCCGTTTCCGGTCCGCAGCAGAGCTGGCGCAGGACTTCGCCGCGCTGCTGGGCGGCAAGCCCGCCGTGCTGAGCTGCGGCTCCGGCGTCACCGCCTGCCACAATGCACTGGCGATGGAGATTGCCGGACTGCCCGGCGCGCGGCTCTATCCCGGCTCGTGGAGCGAATGGATCAGCGACCCCGCCCGCCCGGTGGAGACAGGCGAGGGCTGACACCATGACTCATTGATCCGAACTCATGGCCCTCCCTTCGTCATTGCGAGCCCGCAGGGCGAAGCAATCCAGGGCAGTTTAAGCCGCCCTGGATTGCCGCGTCGGCTTCGCCTCCTCGCAATGACGAAAAGGGGGAAGAGTCGTCACCAGGAAGCTTCCATTTAAGACGCCCTACTTCGCCAGTTCGGCCTCGATCGCGCCGACCAGTTCCGGCGCGGCAGGCTCGACGCCCGGCGCGAAACGGCCCGCGACAGTGCCGTCCCTCGCAATCAGGAACTTCTCGAAGTTCCACAGCACTTCCGGGTCCTCGGTCGGGGTCATGCCATAGCCCTTGAGCCGTTCGCGGAATTCCGCGGCAGGCCCGACCTTTTCAGGCTGCGCCTGGGTCAGCGCGGCATAGAGCGGCTGCTTGCTCTCCCCGGTTACGTCCGCCTTGGCGAACAGCGGGAACGACACGCCGTAGTTGAGCGAGCAGAACTCCACGATCTCTTCATCCGTGCCCGGTTCCTGCGCGCCGAAATCATTGGCGGGGAAGCCCAGGACCTCGAAGCCCTTGTCCTTGTATGCGTTGTAGAGCTTTTCCAGCCCCTCGTACTGCGGGGTAAGGCCGCACTTGCTGGCGACGTTCACGACGAGCAGGACATGGCCCGTGTACGCGGCAAGGCTGTCGGGGGTGCCATCGATACGGGTCAGCGGAATGGCGGCGATATCGGTCATGTCTTGAATTCTCCCGTGCTGATCGGGGAGAGTATGGGGTGCCCGCATGAGTGCTGCAAGACGGCCCCGAAACCTCAGGACGATTGCGTGAGCACCGGCGATATCCAGTCCGGATCGTGCGCGAAGGGCAGATCCGCTTCCTCACGCAAGGCCTTGAGAACGGCCGAAAAGTCCGTCTGCGCCCGCCAGCCCAGCAGGCGCTGCGCCTTGGCCGGATCATAGACCCGCTCGATCCGTTCGGGCAGCACCCAGCCCTGCCGGCCGTAAAGCGCGGCGGCCTCGGGAAAACACCGCGCGATGACCGCGCGGGCATCGGCGGCAAGCTCCACCGCATCCTCGCGCGCGAAAGGCGGCGGTGCGGAGAGAACGAACGTCTCGCACCCCTCGATCCGCTCCAGCGCGGCGAGATGCGCCAGCGCCGCATCGCCCACCGTCAGGCGGCGGTTGAGCAGTTCGTTGGCCTTGAGATTGGGGCCAGAGGGAACCGCATGAGTATCGTCGTCCTCGGGAAAGAAGCGGCCGGTACGCAGGATCGCCACGGCCATGCCGCTTTCGCGCGCGAGGAGGCGGCACAGGTTCTCGGCAGCCAGCTTGGTCACGCCGTAGATGTTGCGCGGCTCCAGCGGGCCGAACTCTTCGTCCATCCACCACGCCCCGGCTTCGCCTGCCCCGGCGCGGACGTCGGCGCGCACCATCAGCGATGTGGTGGAGGTGAACAGGAACCGCGAATGCCCGGCCTCAACGGCCGCTTCGAGCAAGTTGAGCGTGCCACTGACATTGACGTCGATGAAGGCCTGGCGCGGGAAGCGGACGATATCCGGCTTGTGCAGCGCGCCCGCGTGGATGATCGCCTCGATGCCGTAATGCGCGACCGTCTGGAACACGAGATCGCGGTTGGCGACCGAGCCCACGACGCGGGTGTAATCGCCGGGCGCGACATCGAGCCCGGTGACGTCGTGCCCGCGCGACTGCAGCAGCGGCGCAAGATGCCTGCCGAGCCAGCCGGAAGAGCCCGTCAGCAGGATTTTCATGGGCGCCTCCTTGCCGTCCGCCGCTTCGGCCGGGTGCGGAAGCGTGCTTCGACAAGCTCAGCACGAACGGGTTTGTTTTACCATCCCCCGCTCACCCTGAGCCTGTCGAAGGGTCAGATCACGTAACTCGCCGTGGTCTTCGCCGCGATTTCCTCGGCCGTGACGCCCGGCGCCAGTTCGACCAGCTTGAACGGGCTGTCGTGATCCGGACGCTGGAACACGCACAGGTCGGTCACGATCATGTCGATCACGTTCTTGCCGGTCAGCGGCAGGGTGCATTCGGGGATGAACTTGGGATCGCCGGCCTTGGAAGTGTGTTCCATGACGACAATGATCTTCTTGACCCCGGCCACGAGATCCATCGCGCCGCCCATGCCCTTGATCATCTTGCCCGGGATCATCCAGTTGGCGATGTCCCCGTTTTCGGAAATCTCCATCGCGCCAAGCACGGCCAGATCGATGTGACCGCCGCGGATCATCGCGAAGCTCTGCGCGCTGTCGAAATAGGCAGTCTGCGGCAGTTCGCTGACCGTCTGCTTGCCCGCGTTGATGAGGTCGGCGTCTTCCTCGCCCGCATAGGGGAACGGCCCGATGCCGAGCATCCCGTTTTCCGACTGCAGCGTGACGGTAATGCCCTCGGGCACGTAGTTCGCCACCAGCGTCGGGATGCCGATGCCGAGGTTCACATAGAACCCGTCCTGCAGTTCCTTCGCCGCGCGGGCGGCCATTTCATTGCGATTCCAGGGCATCAGTGGCGTCCCTCCGGATAGACTTGCTTTACGGTGTCGGTTGGACTGGAAAGTTCAGCCTGCAAACCAGCGGCTATGCCGTCACGTACCTGTTCGGCATCCAAGCCAAACTTGTAAGCGTAGGCATTGGCGGCATGATGAACGAGGTCGGCGAGAAGAATTCCGAATCCGAATGGCTGTAAATTTGCGGGTGGATCGATGTAGATGCCGCCGACGATTTCCTCTTTGCCGGGAAGAAAGGCGCGGATCACTTCGGTAGCGTCTTTAAGATCGACCTCAGTCAAATCGATAGCCCCCGTTGGCTGCCGAGAGCGGCTACCAAACATTAGACAGCCTCCCTCTCGCGCGTCGTCACGAATTCGATCTTCTTGTCGTAGGGCGCGCCCAGCACGAGGCGCTGGACGTAGACGCCGGGCAAGTGGATGGTGTCGGGATCAAGCGAGCCGGTCGGCACGATCTCTTCCACTTCGACCACGCAGACCTTGCCGCACGTGGCGGCGGGCACGTTGAAGTTGCGCGCGGTCTTGCGGAAGATCACGTTGCCGCTCTCGTCCGCTTTCCACGCCTTCACCAGCGCGAGATCGGCGAAGATGCCCTGTTCGAGGACGAATTCCTCAGGCCCGCTACGGCCTTCCATCACCTTGGTTTCCTTGCCCTCGGCGATCTGGGTGCCGACGCCGGTCTTGGTGTAGAAGCCGGGAATGCCCGCGCCGCCCGCGCGCATCCGCTCGGCCAGCGTGCCTTGCGGGCAGAATTCCACTTCCAGCTCACCGGAAAGGTACTGGCGCTCGAACTCCTTGTTCTCGCCCACGTAGGACGAGATCATCTTCTTCACCTGCTTGGTGCGCAGCAGCTTGCCGATGCCTTCGTTGTCGATGCCGGCATTGTTCGAGGCAAAGGTCAGGTCCTTCACGCCCGAATCGCGCACGGCGTCGAGCAGGCGCTCGGGAACGCCGCAAAGGCCGAAGCCGCCGCTGGCGATCAGCAGGCCGTCCTTGAGCAGGCCGTCGAGCGCGGCCTCGGCGCTGGGATAGAGCTTGTTCATGAGTCTCCCTTCCGGATTTCCGCGCGAGCCTAGACACAGTCTTTGATTACGAATAGCGATTATTTTTTATCGAATTTGATAAGCAATGATGATGAAATTGAAAGAGCTTCCTTCCCCCTCCTCTTCACAGGAGGGGAGCGAGACTTGGGCTTGCATGGCAAGTCCTGGTCGCAGCGGGGTGGTGCGGGTGCGCCACGCGGCTATTGAAGCCCGCCACCACCCCCCGGCCCCCTCCTCTCAAGAGGAGGAGGAGATTCGATGAAACGGATCGCGCTCTTCCATCTTGAAACGCTGATGTGGATCGACCGGCTCGGCACTTTCGGCGCCGCCGCGCAGCGGCTCAACACCACGCAGCCCGCCATCTCGGCCCGCGTGCGCGAAATCGAGCAGCAACTGGGCGTTGCCCTGTTCCAGCGCGAGGGACGGCGCATGGTGCTGACCGCGCGCGGACGGCGGCTCGTCCAGGCCAGCGAACCGCTGTGCCGGAGCCTCGAACAAGTCCTTCTGGAGGCCAGCGACTATGCCGGCGCCACCGGCGCCGTACGCATCGGTTCGGGCGAGATCGCCGCGGCAAGCTGCCTGCCCGCCTTCATCCAGACGATCGAACGCGAAAGGCCCGGCGTGACGATGGAGATCGAGCTCGATCTGACCGCCCGCCTCCTGCAGCACCTGCTCGCCGGCACGCGCGATATCGTGTTCCTGGCCGGGCCCGTCGCCAGCCCCGGCATGAGGACCGCGCCGATCGGATCGGTCGAGCTGGTCTGGGTGGCCGGCGCCGCAGTCGCCGAAGCGGGCGGTTTTTCCCGGCCGCTGCCGGTCTGGTCGCTGCCCGATCACTCGCCGCTCCATGCCGTGACGCTGGCGACGCTGGAAGCCGAAGGCCTTGCCGCGCCCGCCCTGCACACCTGCAACAACGTGCGCACGCTGATCGAGATCGTCACCAACGGCACCGGCGCGGCCGTGCTGCCGGAAACCATGGTGCGCAAGCAGCTGGCCGCCGGGACCTTGCGCGAAGTGCTGCCCCGCCCGCGCCATACCGTCCATTTCGAGGCCGCCATCCGCACCCGCGAGCGCGACCCGGTGATCCTCGACCTGTTCGCGCGCGCGGCGCGGCTGGAGATCGATGCCCCAGCGCCCTGACCTCTGGAAAAGCCGGGCAACTCCAATAAAATAGCACGGCCTGCGGCGATGGTTGATCTTTGTCATGGCCATTGCGCGCCCAATGGTTACTTTCGGCCTGTCAGAGGGAGAAACTGATAATGCGCTCGATTCTCGTCAACGCCGACCGCAAGCCGGGCAACGATGCCCGGATCGAGACGGCACTCGATATCGCCCGCCGGTTCAACGGGCACCTCAGCGTGCTCGTGGATACGCCGGTGACCCGCTACATCGCCATGGACCCGATGGGTGGCAGCTATGTCATTTCCGATGCGCTGGAAGAAGCGCGCAAGGAAGACGATGAAGCTGCGGCCAAGTTCGAGGCCCGCATGGCGCGCGATGACGTGCCGTTCGACATCCTGCGCAGCGAGGACGATCCGGTAAGCGCCCTCGCCAATGCCGCGCGGCTGGCCGATCTCGTCGTGCTCTCGCGCTCGGGCGGATTTGCCGGCGAACTCGCGCTTGCCTCGAACACGCCAGTCCTGGCGCTCTCCGACAATGCGAAGCTGGAAATGCCCGTCCGCCGCGCCTGCATTGCCTGGGACGGCAGCGAACAGGCCGCCTCGGCCCTGCGCGCCTCGGTTCCGCTGCTCGATAGCTGTCAGGTGGTGAAAGTGATCTCGGTGATCGAAAAGCCGGGCGGTTTCCCCGCCACCGACGCGCTTCGCTATCTCTCGCGCCACGGCATCCATGCCGAGTTCGAAGAGCACGAACGGCGCGGGTCGACCGAAGAGACGCTGGCCATTGCCGTGACTCAGGCCCACGCCGAACTGCTGGTGATGGGCGCCTACGGCAAGAGCCGGATGCGCGAATTCCTGTTCGGCGGGGTGACGGCCTACTTCCTGGACGAAGCCAACGGACCCGCGCTGCTTCTCGCTCATTGAACCGCGCGCCGTCTATGCCGGCCGGGTTGCGTTAGGATTTCGGGCCAAAGTTTCGGGCCAAGGTTTCGGGTGGGCGGCAGGCCTGCCCGTAGCCATTTGTTTTCCGGGCGAAAAACACTCAGCTAGATTAGCGAATTTCGCGATGCAGCAGTTAACGCCCTGCATAGCGCCCGGCCGGTTCTTCCGGCTTGAATTGCACGCAAGCGAAAATCCGAATCGTCTTTCACAATTTACGGATTTCCGGGGTTTGCAGCCGATACCCGCCGGGTAGTTTGGTTCCTTGCAACCTAAGTTGTGTTTTTTGCAATCGCACTTCGCCATTTCGCACTTGCACAAAACCCGGCTCATAGGCATACAGAGAGTGCCTTTCAGGCATCCTCTCCCAAAACTTTCACAGCCCGGTCGGCAACGACCGGGCTTTTTTCTTGGGCAGCAGATGGTGTCCCGGGCATGGACCGCGCCCGGCCAGCCGCGCCTCCGTTTGAAATCCCGCACAGTCATACCTAGCTCCTTCTGGCACAAGCGCCGAGAGCCGCTTCGCGGTTCGAGGCCCATCGGCCGGAAAGGAACGACATGGCGGACGGGGATACCCAGCTGGAAGAGCGCACGGTGAAGCTGCAGGTCGCAGCGGCCCGGCAGGAAGAGAGCGGCCAGGGCATCGCCCGCCTCTCGCGCGCCTCGCTTTCGGCCATCGGCGCCATGGAAGGCGACGTTCTGGAAATCACCGGCAAGTCGGTGACGGTGGCCCGCGCCGTCCTCGCTTTCGAGGAGGACGAGGGGCTTTCCCTTATTCGCCTCGACGGCCTCCAGCGCGGCAATGCCGAAGTCGGCTCGGGCGATCACGTTACTGTCCGCAAGGCCGAATCGCGCGCTGCCCAGCGCGTGGTCTTCGCGCCCGCGCAGAAGGACATGCGCCTGCAAGGCCCGCCGGGCGCGCTCAAGCGCAATTTCTTCGGGCGACCGATGGTGCAGGGCGATCTCATCGCCACCACCGGCCAGCAGCAGGTGGCGGACATCCCGCCGCAGCTTCGCCGTATGTTCAACGCGCCCGCCTATGCGCTGACGCAGATCCGCCTCAACGTCGTCTCGACCACGCCGCGCGGCATCGTCCACATCGACGAGAACACCGAAGTCGAACTGCGCGAGACCTTCGAGGAAGCGCAGGACGCGCGCGGCGACGTCAATTACGACGACGTCGGCGGCATGAGCGACACCATCCGCCAGCTGCGCGAAATGGTGGAACTGCCGCTGCGCTATCCCGAACTGTTCACCCGCCTCGGCGTCGCCCCGCCCAAAGGCGTGCTGCTCCACGGCCCGCCGGGAACCGGCAAGACCCGTCTGGCCCAGGCCGTCGCCAACGAGAGCGAAGCCAACTTCTTCTCGATCAACGGCCCGGAGATCATGGGATCGGGCTATGGCGAGAGCGAGAAGCACTTGCGCGAAGTGTTCGAGGAAGCGACCAAGGCCGCGCCCGCGATCGTCTTCATCGACGAAATCGACTCGATCGCCCCCAAGCGCGACCAGGTCCACGGCGAGGCGGAAAAGCGCCTTGTCGCGCAGCTCCTCACGCTGATGGACGGGCTCAACAGCCGCGCCCACGTGGTCGTCATCGCCGCCACCAACCGGCCCGATGCCATCGACGAGGCGCTGCGCCGCCCCGGCCGCTTCGACCGCGAGATCGTGATCGGCGTGCCCGACGAATCAGGCCGCCGCGAGATCCTCGCCATCCACACCCGCGGTATGCCGCTGGGCGAGAAAGTGGACCTCAGGGAACTGGCCCGCACCACCCACGGCTTCGTCGGCGCCGACCTTGCCGCGCTCACCCGCGAAGCCGCGATCGAGGCGGTGCGCCGGATCATGCCGCAGCTCGATCTGGAAGCGCGCACGATCCCGGCCGAAGTGCTCGAAAGCCTCTCGGTCACGCGTGAGGACTTCATCGAGGCACTGAAGCGCGTCCAGCCTTCGGCGATGCGCGAAGTCATGGTGCAGGTGCCGAACATCGGCTGGGCCGATATCGGCGGGCTGGACGAGGCGCAGCGCACGCTCAAGGAAGGCATCGAACTCCCACTGAAGAACCCGGAGGCGTTCCACAAGCTGGGCATCCGCCCGGCCAAGGGCTTCCTGCTCTACGGACCGCCCGGCACTGGCAAGACGCTGCTGGCCAAGGCGGTGGCCAAGGAAGCCGAGGCGAACTTCATCTCGATCAAGTCGTCGGACCTCCTCAGCAAGTGGTACGGCGAGAGCGAGCAGCAGATCGCCCGGCTCTTCGCCCGCGCCCGGCAGGTCGCGCCCTGCGTGGTGTTTATCGACGAGATCGACAGCCTCGTGCCCGCCCGCGGCATGGGCGGCGGCATGGGCGAACCGCAAGTGACCGCCCGCGTGGTCAACACCATCCTGGCCGAAATGGACGGGATGGAGGAACTGCAGTCGGTCGTCCTCGTCGGCGCCACCAACCGCCCGGCGCTGGTCGATCCGGCGCTGCTGCGCCCCGGCCGCTTCGACGAGCTGGTCTATGTCGGCACGCCGGACACTGCCGGGCGCGAGCACATCCTGGGCATCCACACCGCCAGGATGCCGCTGGCCGAAGACGTTGCCCTGGGCACGATCGCCGACCGCACGCAGCGCTTCACCGGCGCCGATCTGGAAGACGTGGTCCGCCGCGCCGGCCTGATCGCCATCCGCAAGCGCGGCGCCGAAGTGGAAAGCGTGACCATGGCCGATTTCGACGACGCCCTCGAAGACAGCCGCGCCACCGTGACCGAGGAGATGGAAGCCGAATACGCGAAGATGAAAGGCGAACTGAAAAAGCGCGCCATGGAAGTCTCGCCGATCGGCTTCATCACCCCGGGCATGGTCGAAAGCACCCGCGACAAGAAGCACGGGGATTGACGCGGCAAGGGCGCCGTCTTGCGGCGGCCCCCTTGCGCATCATCCTATTTCCCGCAGTCGGGCACGACTTCGAACAGCTTCGTCCAGTTCTTGCCCGTCACGAAAATGCGCTTGCCTGCCGGGTCATAGGCAATGCCGTTGAGGACCGCGTCGTAGCCGCTGGCCCCCGCCTCGTCGCCGAGGCCGGTGAAATCGATCCACGCTGTGACATGGCCCGTCGCCGGATCGATCCGGGCGATGCGGTCGGTCAGCCAAACGTTGGCCCAGATCTCCCCGCCGATCCATTCCAGTTCGTTGAGCCTGCGCACCGGCTTTCCGTCATCGGTGACCGCGAGCGTGCCGGTCTGCGCCATCGTTTCCGGATCGCGCAGGCGCAGGCTGGAGGAACCGTCGCTCTGGTAGATCGTGCCGTCATGGATGGTCATCGCCCAGCCCTCGCCCGCGTAATGGAAGTAGCCGAGCTGTTTCAGCGTCTTGGCATCCCAGCGGTAGCCCAGCCCGTCGCGCCAGGTGAGACTGATGATCTGGTTCTTCCAGAGCACGATGCCCTCGCCGAACAGCGTGGGATCGATCCGCGTCTCCACCAGGGGCGCGGTATCCGCCAGATCGCGCTTGAAGATGCGCGAATCGCCCAGCTTGCCCGTGCTCTCGAACAAAGCGCCATCCGCGTAGAACAGGCCCTCGGTGAAAGCCGTGGGATCGTGGGGATAAGTCTTGACCACATGGTAGCCGCAAACCGGCGCCTGGGCCTGTGCGGCCGGCACGCCAGGACAAGCGCAGAAAAGAAAAGCGGCAAGGCCGCTCCAGCTGAGGGGGGGAAGCAGGCGGATCATCGCTATCGCAGGTGGCAAAATTCCGGGCGTGCGGCAAGCGTCCCGCAGTACGCCTGCCAGCCGCGTATCACCCATGCCCGCCCAGCACCCGCCGCTTCAAATGGTGGATGCCCAGCCACATGCTGCCGACCACGACCGGCACCAGCGCCATGTCGATCACCGGCACCGGCAGACCCGGCCAGATCTCCTCCAGCCCCTTCAGCATGTAGGACACGAGGCTGATGCCGTAATAGCTGAGCGCCACGACGGAGAAGCCTTCCACCAGTTGCTGCAATCGCAGCTGCATCGTGGCGGACTGCTCCATCGAACGCAGCAGCCGGGCGTTCTGGTTCTCGATCCGCGTCTCGATCCGGGTGCGCAGCAGCGCGGCGAAGCGGGCGGCGCGCAAGCTCAGCTCGCTTTCCCGGCGCACATGCGCGGCACATGTGCGCACGGCGGGCAGCAGGCGCCGCTGGGTGAAATCGGCCAGCGAGGGGAAGCCCCGGACCGGCTGCGGCGCGACATCGGCCAGCCGCTCTTCCGCCAGCCGGGCATAAGCCGCCGTGGCGCTCATCCGGTAACTGGCAGCCGTGGCCACCCGCATCAGATCGAGCGAGAGCTGCGAGACCTTTTCGAGCAGCATGTCGTCGGTCATCTGCGGCAGCGCGACATCGGCGGCCAAGGCCGCCAAGGCCTGTTCGATGCGATTGAGATCGTCCCAGTGCGCCTGCGCCACCGGCAGGCCGAGCAGGGCCAGATTGCGGTAATTGCCCAGTTCCTGCAGCCGCTGGACCAGCCGGGAGAGATCGCCGCCGGTCACGTCCCCGGCGGCCACCAGCAGGCACCCCAGGCCGCCCGCGCCGATGCGGAAATCGGACCAGATGCGCGCCGCGCCCTGCGGCCCTACCCGGCAACTGACCACGTCCATGTCCGTCATGCCGAGGCGCGGCAGCACGGCTTCGGCGCCGGCTTCGTCGGGCACGATCAGGATGCGCGTGGCGCGGATCACTTCGCCGGGCAAGGCCTCCGCCCAGGCCAGCGCCGCAGCCGAAGCGGGATCGGCGGAGGCCAGATCGGCGGAGTTCAAATCGGCAGGGTCGGGCGGCATCGGCAGGAACAGCGTGATCGCGCTGGCCTCGCTATGCCGTTCCCACACGAAAGGGACACTGCCCGCCAGCGTACCGGAGGCATGGCGGGGATTGTCGGCTTCGTCCAGCGCTCCGGCCGGCAGGCCCGCCAGAGCCGCCGCTTCCGCTTCGCGGGCCTCGCCCGGAACCAGCCGCAGGATCTGCACCAGCAACATCGGCGCGGCCAGTTCGGGCCAGCGCCGCAAGTGCATTTCGCTCACCATCTGGCGGCGCAAGGGATGTTCAAACCGCATCGAAGGCCATCCTCACCGGTCTGCTGTCAGACCCAGCATAGAGCCCGGCGGCCGGTGGGAAAGCACAATCCTATCCGGCTCAGGATTGGCGTGCCCGGCTCAGGACTGGCCGGATCGCCCTTCGCCCGCTTCGGCGATCGCCTCGGCCATCGAAGGACCGGCCGCCAGTTCCACCGGGGCCACCGGCAGCGTGCGGCGGCGGACCAGCGCTTCGGGCATTTCGCGGCGGATCCAGGCCAGCACGCCTTCGCGCATGGCGCAGCGCAGATCGAACAGATCGCCCGAATTGGCCGCCGTCATCAGCAGGCGCACCTCGATCGTCTCGTTCGACATATCCGTCACCTGCACGCCCTGCGCGCGCTTGTCCCAGCGGGGATCGGCCTGGACCTGCCGTTCGAATTCGGCCCGGACCGGCGCCACGTCCGCGCCATGGTCGAGGTAGAGCATGACTGTCCCGGTGAGCTGTGCGCTCTGCTTGGTCCAGTTCTGGAAGGTGTTCTCCAGAAAGGTGTTCGACGGCACGATCAGGCGGCGCTCGTCCCAGATCTTCACGATCACGTAAGTCGTGCGGATATCCTCGATCCGGCCCCATTCGCCATCGATGATGACGACATCGTCGATCGCGATCGGCTCGGTCATGGCCATCTGGAAGCCGCTGATCAGCGCCTTGAGCGCCGGCTGCGCGGCAGCGCCGACGGCCAGCGCGGCAAGCCCGGCCGACGCCATCAGGGTAATGCCGATCTGCCGCACGCCGGGGATCGCGAAGAGCATCAGCGCCACGGTGATGAAGACGATCACGAAAGTGCCGATGCGGCTGAGGATGGCCAGGCGCGTGCGCCGCCGCCGGGCATTGCGGTTGTCGGCCACGGTGATGTCGTTGCGGACCATCATCGCGTCGACAAAACTGCGCAGCAATGCCAGCACGATCCAGCCGAGCAGGAAAGGCATGACGAAGCCGGAAACCTTGTCCCAGGCCACTTGCAGCGCGGACGTCTCGCGCGCGGCATAGGCCACGCCCAGCGCGATGAAGGCATAGCGGGCGGGCCGGGCCAGGCGCTTGACCAGAATGTCGTCGGCCTCGCTCAGGCTGCCGCGGGCCACCTTGCGCAGCACCCGGAACAGCACGCGATGGGCAATCAGGGCCACGACGATGCCGATCACCGCCGCCAGCGCGCCGGTCATCAACTGTTCGGCCCATGTGGGCAGGCGCCCGGTGAAGTGTTCGATCCAGTCAGCCATGGCGCCTATGGTATGGCACCCGCGCCCAGATTCAACCGCCAGATTGGCCGCCAGATTGGCCGCCAGCTTGACCGGCAGCAGCCATGCCTCGCGTCAATGCGCCGCGCCCCAGCTCGGTCCCGAGCCGATTTCCACGCCGAGCGGCACGTCCAGCGTCACGGCGGGCTGCGCCGCTTCGGCCATGACCCGTTCGATCACGGGCGAGGCCGCGGCGACATCGCCCTCGGGCAGTTCGAAGACGAGTTCGTCGTGCACTTGCAGCAGCATACGGACATGGCCGAGTCCGGCATCGGCCAGCGCGGAGGTCATGCGGGCCATGGCGCGCTTGATGATGTCGGCGCTGGTGCCCTGGATCGGCGCGTTGATCGCGGCGCGTTCAGAGCCCTGCCGCTCGGCGCCGTTCTTCGAATTGATGCGCGGGAACCAGGTCTTGCGGCCGAACAGCGTTTCCGAATAGCCGCGCTCGCGCACGTGTTCGAGCGTGTGGACAATGTACTTCTGGATGCCCGGGAAGCGCTCGAAATAGCGGTCGATCATCGCCTGCGCCTCATCCGCCCCGACGCCGAGCCGGCCCGCGAGGCCCCAGCGCGAAATGCCGTAGAGGATCGCGAAATTGATCGTCTTGGCGCGCCCGCGCGTATCGCGATCGACGGTGCCGAACATCTCGGTCGCGGTGCGCGCGTGGATGTCCTCGCCGTTGGCGAAAGCTTCTTTCAGGCTGGGCACGTCGGCCATGTGCGCGGCGAGGCGCAGTTCGATCTGCGAATAGTCGGCGGAGAGCAGGACGTTGCCGGGCTCGGCGACGAAGCAGTCGCGGATCTGGCGGCCGATCTCGGTGCGGACCGGGATGTTCTGCAGGTTGGGATCGGTCGAGGACAAGCGCCCGGTCTGCGCGCCGACAAGGCTGTAGCTGGTGTGGACGCGCCCGGTATCGGGATTGATCGCCGCCTGCAGCGCCTCGGTATAAGTCGAGCGCAGCTTCGAAAGCTGGCGCCATTCGAGCACTTTGTTGGCGAGCGGCGCGCCTTCGTCGGCCAGCCGTTCGAGCACTGACTGGTCGGTGGAATACTGGCCGGACTTACCCTTCTTGCCGCCCTTGTAGCCAAGCTTGTCGAACAGGATATCGCCCAGCTGCTTGGGGCTGCCGATGGTGAATTCCTGCCCGGCGAGGCCATGGATCTCGCCTTCGAGCGCGCCGATCGCCTCGGCGAACTGGCTGGAGAGGTGCGCCAGCCGGTCGCGGTCGACCTTGATGCCGTGGCGTTCCATCTGCGCGACGATCGGGATCAGCGGCCGGTCGACCCGCTCGTAGATGCGGGTGCCGCCTTCCTCGGCCAGACGCGGCCGCAGCAGCGCGTGAAGGCGCCAGGTCACATCCGCGTCCTCAGCGGCGTAATGCGTTGCCTTGTCGAGCGGGACTTCGCCGAAGGGGATCGCCTTCTTGCCGGTGCCGCACACGTCCTTGAAGGCCATCGGCTTGTGGCCGAAGTGCCGCTCGGACAGCTCGTCCATGCCGTGACCGCCGCCGATCCCGTCCGCCGAGCGCCCGGCATCGAGGCAGAAGCTTTCGATCATCGTATCGTCGATCGGCGAAACCATGATGCCATAGCGCGCCAAGACGTTGAGGTCGTACTTGATGTTCTGCCCGATTTTCAGCACCGCATCGTCTTGCAATAGCGGCTTCAGCAGCGCGATCGCCGTGTCCAGCGGCACCTGCTCGGGCTTTTCCGCGAACATGTCCGACCCCCCGTGGCCGAGCGGGATATAGCAGGCATCGTTGGGGCCCAGCGCCAGACTGACACCCGTCAGGTCCGCGCGCATGGCATCGAGCGCGGAGGTTTCAGTATCGACCGCCAGCAAGTGCGCGGCATGGGCGCGGGTGATCCAGCGTTCGAGCGCCTCGACCGTCTGCACGCATTCGTAAGCGGCATAGTCCACCGCCGGCATCTCGGGCAGCGGCTGGCGCGCGGCGCCCTCGCCCGGCCCGGCCGCCGCCGTGACGGGCTTGGCCGGATGAAGCTGGGTCGCCCGCTCGGGGCTGCCGTGCCCGCCGTCGAGCCGCTTGAGCAGGCTGGTGAAGCCGTGCTTGCCGAGGAACGCCGCAAGCGGATCAGGCGGGATGGCGTCGAGCTTCAGATCGTCCAGCGCCATCGGCAGCGCGCAGTCTTCCTTGAGCGTCACCAGAACCTTGGACAGCCGCGCCTGTTCGGCCTGTTCGATCAGGCGTTCCTGCAGCTTGGACTTCTTCATGTCCGGCGCGGCGGCGAGCGCGGATTCGAGATCGCCGTAGTCCTGGATCAGCTTGGTCGCGGTCTTGGGGCCGACGCCGAAAACGCCGGGCACATTGTCGACCGAATCGCCCATCAGCGCGAGCACGTCGCCCACCTTCTCGGGCGGGACGCCGAACTTTTCCATGACCTCGGGAATGTCGATCCGCTGGTTCTTCATGGTGTCCAGCATGTCGACCTTGCCGCCGCCGGTCTCGCACGTGCCGACAAGCTGCATCAGGTCCTTGTCGGACGAGACGATCGTCACGTCCCACCCCTGCAGGGCGGCAGCGCGGGCATAGGAGGCGATCAGGTCGTCTGCTTCGTATCCCACCTCCTCGATGCAGGGCAGCGAAAAGGCGCGGGTGGCATCGCGCACCAGCGGGAACTGGGGCTTCAGATCCTCGGGCGGAGGCGGACGGTTGGCCTTGTAGTCCTCGTAGATCTCGTTGCGGAACGACTTGCCGCTGGCATCGAGAATCACGGCCAGATGCGTCGGGCCATCGGCCTTGTGGAGATCGTCGGCAAGCTTCCACAGCATCGTCGTATAGCCATAGACGGCGCCCACCGGCGTGCCTTCCGGATCGGTCAGCGGCGGCAGGCGGTGATAGGCGCGGAAAATATAGGCCGAACCGTCGACGAGGTAGAGATGCTGCTTGGGCTCCATGGCACCAGCCCTAGCAGCGCCGGGGCGGGCCGTCAGCATGGGAGAATGCAAAAACGGGGAACCGCCCGCCGTCCACTGCGTTTGGGCCCCTATGCTTGAAACGCCGCGGCCACATCATTAATCGTCACGCCCGGCCCGTTCACGAGGCTGCAAAGCTGACGCGACGTTTCGCCGTCAGATCAACTCGCAACGAGGGAATACTGAAAGATGCGCAAGATCCTTATCGCCACCGCCGCCATCGGCGCCCTTTCGCTGGCTGCCTGCTCGCAGAAGACGGCCGATACCACCGAGGACGCCGCTTCCTCTGCCGCCGATGACATGGGCGCCATGGCCACGCAGGCCGCCGACACGGTGAACGACGCCAGCGATGCCGCGGCAGCCGCAGCCAGCAATGCCGGCGATGCCGTGAAGGATGCCGCTTCGGATGCGAAGGACGCCGCTGAAAACGCCGCCGACGCTGCCCAGGCTGCCGCCAACGACGCCGCCAGCGAACTGGCGGACCACACCGACGGCGATTCGAAGACCAACTGAGGCACCAAGGTCGGGGTCCCCGCGCCAAAGCGCATCCCCGGCCTTTTCCTCACCGCCAACAGAAAAGCGCCCCGAACCGTTCGGGGCGCTTTTCTGTTGGGCTGCTGCCTGCTTTTCCGCCGGGAGGCGGGGCCGGTGTCAGCGCGATGCGGTGTGGCGGTAGGTCGGGCCTTCGGCCAGATAGCCGCTGTAGATGGTGCGGGCGATGCTGGCGATGCGCGCTTCGCGGTTGGGGCGGCTGCCCTGGCCTGTCACGTAGATGGCCACGGCGAACACGCGGCCGTCGGGCGCCTCGATAATGCCGATGTCGCTTGAGGTGTTGTGGAGCGAGCCGGTCTTGTGCAGGACCTGCACGTCCTCGGGCAGGCCCGCGCGGATACGGCGCTTGCCGGTGAGGCAGCGGCTCATCGTGTCGAGCAGCGTCTGGCGGCTCGACGGGCTCAGCCACTTGCCCTGATAAATGCCGCTCAGCAGCTTGACCATGGCCAGCGGCGTGGCGCTGTCACGCTTGTCGACCACCTTGGCCGGATCGATGGCGCCATCGTCACGCACCAGGGTCGCGATATCGCGGTCGATATGCCAGTCCTCGATCCCGGCGCGGCGCACCCAGGCATTGACGGCATCGGGGCCGCCGACGACCTTGAGCAGCGCGTCGGTCGCGTAGTTGTTCGACCGGGTGAGCATCAGTTCGAGCAGCTTGCCCGCGCTCATGTAAGCGCCGGGACGAACCGGTGCGACCGCGGTCGAAAACGGCGCCGACTGTACCGGGATCATCATCGGAAATTCGCTGGTCAGGCTCCACTTGCCCTGATCGACGCCTTCAAGGAACGTCGCGGCGATGGCGACCTTGCTGGTGCTGGCCATCGGGAAGCGCTGATCGCCCAGCACATCGACTTCGCGCCCGGTCGCCAGATCGAGAGCGGCGACGCCGATGCGGCCCTGCGAAGCCTCGGCAACCGAGGCAAGACGCTGGCCCAGCGGCGAGGAATAGGTGCGCGGGCCGCGCAGTTCGGTGCCGAATACCGAATCGAAAGTATTCTGGACTTCGACGACCTGCTGGGTCGGCTGCGCCATCGGCGCGAGCTGCCCTGCCTGCGCGGAATTGCCCGCCAGCGAGACAGCGGCCGTGACAGCCATCAGTCCGATGAAACGCCTGGTGCCGGCACGGCACCGCGAGATAAGGTTATCTGCCCCGGTCATGCGTCCCTGTTATAGTCCCGTCCGTGTTCCCTGCAGGTTAACGCCGCAGTGACAAAAAACCACCCCGGCGCGACGAATTGCAGGGCGCTTGCGGTAATTACCGTAATCGGCACGTTCGTTTCACCAATCAGACCGATTCAAACGCGGTCTGCTCACGAAATCCCCATGCGGCGAATCGCGGCCCCGGCCGCTCGGGCAAACCGGGTCGGACATGCAAAAGGGCCGGGGATCGCTCCCCGGCCCTTCGCATTTCGTCGGTTGGACAATGAGAGGCTTAGAAGCCGCCCATGCCGCCCATGCCGCCCATGTCGGGCATTGCCGGCATGGCGGGCTTGTCGTCCGGCTTTTCGCCGATCGCCGCTTCGGTGGTGATCAGCAGGCCAGCAACCGAAGCCGCATCCTGCAGCGCGGTGCGCACGACCTTGGTCGGGTCGATGACGCCAGCGGCGACCAGGTTCTCATAGACGTCGGTCGAGGCGTTGAAGCCCAGCGTCTCGTCCGAACCGTCGAGCAGCTTGCCAGCGACAACCGCGCCGTCGAAGCCGGCGTTCTCGGCGATCTGCTTGACCGGAGCCGAAATCGCCTTGCGGACGATATCGATGCCGCGGGTCTGGTCGTCGTTCACGCCGGTCAGGCCATCGAGAGCCTTGGTGGCGTAGAGCAGCGCCGTGCCGCCGCCCGGGACGATGCCTTCCTCAACCGCAGCGCGGGTCGCGTGGAGGGCGTCATCGACGCGGTCCTTGCGCTCCTTCACTTCGACTTCGGTGGCACCGCCGACCTTGATCACGGCCACGCCGCCAGCGAGCTTGGCAAGGCGTTCCTGCAGCTTCTCGCGGTCGTAGTCCGAAGTGGTGACTTCGATCTGCGAACGGATCTGCTCGACGCGGGCCTTGATCTCGTCGGCCGAACCGGCGCCATCGACGATCGTGGTGTTGTCCTTGTCGATCGTGACCTTCTTGGCCTGGCCGAGCATGCCGACAGTCACGTTCTCAAGCTTGATGCCGAGGTCTTCCGAAACCATCTCACCGGCGGTCAGCGTGGCGATGTCGCCCAGCATGGCCTTGCGGCGGTCGCCGAAGCCCGGAGCCTTGACGGCAGCAACCTTGAGGCCGCCGCGCAGCTTGTTGACGACGAGCGTGGCCAGAGCCTCACCCTCGATGTCCTCGGCGATGATGAGGAGCGGACGGCCCGACTGCACCACGGCTTCGAGGATCGGCAGCATCGACTGCAGGTTCGAGAGCTTCTTCTCGTGGATCAGGATGTAGGGGCTGTCGAGCTCGACCGTCATCTTGTCCGGGTTGGTGACGAAGTACGGCGAGAGGTAGCCGCGGTCGAACTGCATGCCTTCGACGACATCGAGTTCGAATTCGAGACCCTTGGCCTCCTCGACAGTGATGACGCCTTCCTTGCCGACCTTTTCCATCGCCTCGGCGATCTTCTCGCCGACTTCGGTGTCACCGTTGGCCGAGATGATGCCGACCTGGGCGATTTCCGAAGTGCCGGCAACGGCCTTCGAACGCGCCTTGATGTTCTCGACGACCTTGCCGACGGCGAGATCGATGCCGCGCTTGAGGTCCATCGGGTTCATGCCGGCCGCAACCGACTTCATGCCTTCGCGAACGATCGCCTGGGCCAGAACGGTAGCAGTGGTGGTGCCGTCACCGGCCGCGTCGTTGGCCTTCGAGGCCACTTCGCGCAGCATCTGGGCGCCCATGTTCTCGAACTTGTCCTTGAGTTCGATTTCCTTGGCGACCGAAACACCGTCCTTGGTGATGCGGGGGGCGCCGAAGCTCTTTTCGATCACGACGTTGCGGCCCTTGGGGCCCAGCGTGACCTTCACGGCATTGGCGAGAGTGTCGACACCGGCGAGAATGCGCTCACGGGCGTCGCGCGAGAACTTTACGTCCTTGGCTGCCATTGTAGAATTCCTTTTAGAATATCAGATGGATGAGTGCGAACGATCTCAGGCGATGACGCCGAGGATGTCGCTTTCCTTCATGATCAGCAGGTCTTCACCGTCGACCTTGACTTCGGTGCCGGACCACTTGCCGAACAGCACGCGATCGCCGACCTTGACGTCGAGCGCCTGCACCTTGCCATCGACCACGGCGCCGTTGCCGGCAGCCACGATTTCACCCTCGGCGGGCTTTTCCTTGGCGCTGTCAGGAATGATGATGCCACCGGCCGTCTTTTCTTCAGCCTCGACGCGGCGCACGAGAACTCGGTCGTGCAGCGGACGGAATGCCATGGGATTCTCCCTTATCCTACGAACAGAAAACTGGGATTGGCACTCTAAGCTCCTGAGTGCCAACGGGCGCGGATATGGTCTTCGCCCCCAAGAGCGTCAAGCGCTTCCGGCCTAAAAAATTTCGATGTCATACTGCCGCGCGGTGAGCCGGTCCCGATGCGGGACAGGCAACCGCAATCAGGCCAGGGCAGGCCCGGAAAAGCGGTCGCGGCGGTGCCAGCGCGCGATCAGCAACACGGCCGCGACCGTCAGCCCCACCGCGAGTCCGATCCACACGCCGACTCCGCCGAGCGGCGTGAACAGGCCCAGCGCCACGGACGTCGCGAAGCCGGCCAGCCAGTAGCCGATCAGGGCGATCAGCATCGGCACCCGGGTATCCTGAATGCCGCGCAGCACTCCGGCCACGACCGCCTGCAACCCGTCCGAAAGCTGGAAAATCGCCGCGATGAACAGATAGCTCAGCGCATAGCCGGTCATGGCCGCATTGGCCGGATCCGAAACGTCGACATAGGCCGAAAGGATCAGCCGGGGCATCGTGAACATGGCCAGCGCAGACACGCTCATGAACGCCATGCTGACTGCGACCGAGGCCCAGCCCGCATGGCCCACGCCCTCGCGATTGCCCGCGCCATAGTGATAGCCGACGCGGATCGTCGCCGCCTGGCCGATGCCGAACGGCACCTGGAACGCGAAGGCGGCGATCTGCAGCGCCACCGTATGCGCGGCGAGCTGAGCCTCGCCGACGCGGCCCATCACGAAAGCGGCGCCGCTGAACAGGCCGCCCTCGGCAATCAGCGTGCCGGAAATCGGCAGGCCCAGCACCAGCATCCGGCCCAGCCGCTGCCACTCGGGCCGCCACCAGCGGCCGAAAATATGGAAACGGCGCAAGTTGCGATCGGTGAAGATGGCCGCGACATAGGCCAGCACCGTGCTCGATGCGGTAATGATGCTGGCCAGCGCCGCGCCGGTCAGCTCCAGCCGGGGCGCGCCGAAATGGCCGAACACCAGGGCATAGTCGCCGGCGATGTTCACCAGGATCGAAAGCGCCGTGATCACGGTCGCGAACACCGGGCGCCCCAGCGCCGAAACGAACGTGCGCAGCACATTGGCCACGGCCATCGGCAGCATCGCCACCGAAAGGATGCCGAGGAACTTGCCGCCCTCCCGCGCCAGCTCGGGGTCCTGACCGGTGGCCAGCATGAATTCGGTGGCGAACTGGCACAGGCCGATCCCCGCCAGCCCCAGCGCCACCGCCAGCCAGAGCGCCATCCGCGTGGAGCGGCGCACTTCGCGCACGGCATTGCTGCGCCGGCCGATGTCAGCCGCGATCAACGGGGCGCAGGCGCCGGTCACGCCGTTGAGCCCCATCATCAGCACCGCGATCAGCGCCACGGCCAGGCTCGATGCCGCAAGCGCCTGCTGCCCCAGCCGGGCGACGAACATCACGTCGGTCGCGAAAACCGCCATCTGCAGCAGGTTCGCCAGCGCCAGCGGCCCGGCAAGATGCAGGGTCGCGCGCAATTCGGCGCGGAAGGCATGAGAGACGGCGGCGGACATGGCGCGCGGAGCCCTAGGGGCAATGCCGCGCGTGCGAAAGCAGTTTCACGCATCCCATCCCGGCAACCCATTCCGGCATACGGACATTCGCTGCGCCGGACAGGATACCAAAGCGCGCTTTCACCAGACGCAAACGGCCTCGATTTTTTTGCAATCCGGTATTTGCGCTGGATCAGCAAACTGCAATAGCTCCCGCTCTACCGGGACATTCGGGTTCGAGGAGGAAGACACATGCATTTCAGGAATCTGGCCGTCATTGCGCCGTTTGCGCTGCTGGCCGCATGCGGCGGCTCGGATTCGGGCAAGGACACGGCCGCCGCCACGCCCGAGACCGATGCTCCCGCCGCCACCGAGGCTCCGGCCCCCGCCGCTGAAGCCCCCGCGGCTGAGGCACCGGCGCCCGTCGCTGCCGCGTCCCCCGCGGCCGAAGCCAGCCCGGCGCCAACCGTCGCGGCCGCTGCGGCCCCTGCCGCTTTCGCCGTGTGCCGCGCGTGCCACTCGGTGGAGCCGGGCAAGAACGGCGTCGGCCCGACTCTGTTCGGCATCGTCGGCAGCACCGCCGGTGAAGTGCCGAACTACGCGTTCAGCCCGGCGCTCAAGAAATCCGGCATCGTCTGGAACCGCGAGAAGCTCGACACCTGGCTGCAGGGCCCGATGAAGATGGTGCCCGGCACCAAGATGGTCATCACCGTGCCCGACGCCGCCAAGCGCAAGGAACTCATCGACTATCTCGAAACGCTGAAATAGCCGCAGCCAATACGAGAAAGGGGCGGCGCCGGACTGCATACGGCGCCGCCCCCTCGACCGTCATTCCAAGGGGGCGGGGGAATGACGGAGGACCGGCGGAACCGGCGTCAGACTTTCTCGCCGGGCGCCACGGGCTGTACTGCGGGTTTTTCCGCCTTCGCCGGGATCGCATGGTTGTTCGGCTGCGCGGCATCGCAGGCATCCGAGGCGGCCTTGGTCAGCTTGGGAGCGGCGCCCGAACCATCCGAGCTGTAGGAAACGGTGCGGGTGCAGCCGTTCGCATCGGTTGTCGCGGAATAATAAGTCATGTGCATACCCTTGGGCATGTCACTCGTCACCGTGAAGCCCGGCGCGGCCTGAACGTCGCCGTCATGCACCACGGCATCCTGCTGCATCTGCGCCGCCTGCTGCTGCAGCATTGCGGCGCGCTGCATCATCGCGTGCATGTGCGCATCCATGATCGCGGAGACGCGCTCCATCTCGGCGAAGGGATCGGCCATGACCGGCCCCATCATCGGGATAGCCGCCGGAACCGTGACCTGATCGGCAGGCACGATCTGCACTCTGGGCGCGACGTCACCGGTGTATTGCACCTCGACCACCGAACCATCGGGAGCGTCCAGCTTTACGGTATGAAGTTTCGCCGTCGCGGCCTCGGCCACACCGGCACCCAGCACGGCCAGAACGGCGGCGCCGAGCAGATACTTGCGGGGGGGCATTCGCATTGGGGATATCCTCCTTGGTGACTCGTCCCATTGCGATGAAGGAAGCTGCGCCTTCGAACCTGAACCCCCGATTACGGATCAGCCGCTGCCCGCGACGCGCCGTGCATCCCCGGCGCCGGGACTGGAAATGGCTGGGCCAGAAACGGCAGAGCTGGAAACGGCGGGACTGGCAGAAGCAGCAGGCCCCCGGCTTTCCAGCAGGTCTCGCACGACGGCATAGCTGCGGTCATCATCGACGTCGATCGCCTGCCCGCCGTCACGCAGCACCACCACGCCCAGCCGCAGCCCGAGACGGCGCGAGGCCAGTTCGATGGCCTTGCCCAGCGTGAGCATCCGGCAGCGCATCATCAGCAGGCCGAGCAGGCCCGCCGCGCGCCGGATTCGCGCGCCGCTGCGATCGAGCCCGCCATTGCCGCGAAACACTTCGACCGCACCGATCGCCTCAGGCCCGGACAGGCCATAGACATCGCAAGGCGCATAGTCGCCGTCCCGCAGCGCCAGGAACCGGTGCGGCGCCGAGCGGTGCGCGGCTTCCACACAGTCGCGCGGGGAAAGGGCAATCACGGCATCGGACCCGGCCAAAGCCGCCGCCACGGCGTCGATGGCCTCCACGCTCAGCAGCGCGTGGTCGGCGGTCGTCACCAGCACCGGCCCGTCCCAGCCCTCGACCGCATCGCGCACGCTGTCCGCCAGATTGGCGCGCGCTTCCACCAGCGCGACAGTCCCGCGCCCGGGAAGTCGGGTCAGCACGTCCCATACCGGCCCGAACGCCTCCCGCTCGATGCAGATCGCCAGACTCTCGACTCTGGGATGCAACGAAGCGGTGCGCAGGACATGCGCGATCATCGGCTGCCCGGCGAGGGGGATCAGGCTGCGGTGACTCTGCCCGAAACGCTCGGCCAGCGGATCGGACACATCCTTGTTCTGGCCAGCCAGCACGACCATCCGCAACGCGGGCCCGCTATCGGGCAAGACGGTAAGGCGATTTCCCATCCGGCATGGTTTGCGCAATCATGTGACAAAGGCGTGAAACAGCGGGGCGATTAACAGGGTTTCACGCCCCCAGCCTCTGGAAAAAACCCGCGCGCGCCTTGCGCCGCCCCGCCCGGCTTTGGCAGGAGGCATGCCGTGAGCGCATCCATCGTCATCGGCGACACCCCGCGCGGGGAGCCGATAGAGATCGACATCAAGGAACTTCTCGCGACCCGCCTGCTGGTGCAGGGCAATTCCGGGTCCGGAAAGTCGCACCTGCTGCGCCGCCTGCTCGAAGAGAGCGCCGGGATCGTCCAGCAGGTGGTGATCGACCCGGAAGGGGACTTCGTTTCGCTGGCGGAAGAGTTCGGCCATGTCGTGATCGACGGCGCCGCTTATGGCGAGGCCGAGATCACGCGCCTCGGCGCGCGCATCCGCCAGCACCGCGCCTCGGTGGTGCTCGCGCTCGACGAGCTGGAAATCGACCAGCAGATGAAATGCGCCGCGCAGTTCCTCAACGCGCTGTTCGACGCCCCGCGCGAGCAATGGTATCCGGCGCTGGTGGTGGTCGACGAAGCGCAGATGTTCGCGCCCGCCGCCGCGGGTGAAGTGTCGGAAGAAGCGCGCCGGGTCAGCCTTGCGGCGATGACCAACCTGATGTGCCGCGGCCGCAAGCGCGGCCTTGCCGGGGTGATCGCCACCCAGCGCCTCGCCAAGCTCGCCAAGAACGTCGCGGCGGAAGCCAGCAACTTCCTGATGGGCCGCACCTTCCTCGACATCGACATGGTGCGCGCGGCGGACCTGCTCGGCATGGAGCGCCGCCAGGCCGAGGCGATCCGCGATCTTGCGCGCGGCCAGTTCCTCGGCCTCGGCCCCGCCATCGCCCGCCGTCCGGTGGCGGTGAACATCGGCGCGGTGCGCACCGGGGCCAAGTCGGTGACTCCCGGCCTCGTCCCGCTGCCCACGGCCAGCACCGAGGACATGCGCGAGCTGCTGCACGACAACCTCCACGTCGAGCCCGAGCGCCCGGAATTCCCGCGCCCGGCCCCGCGCGTCGAGGATGCCGAGTCGGTCGCCCGGCGGATCGCCGCCAGCGAGATGCTCGAACCCACCGGCGGTCCGGCCCGCGAGCGCGAGGCCGAACGCCAGCGCGCCGAGGCCGACCCGGAAGAGAATCGCGCCGCCATGGTCGAGATCATGAACACGATGGCGCAGGAGGAAGACTGCACTTTCCAGTCCGCCACCACGCTGTTCCAGGACTTCACCATCCGCTGCCGGATGAAGGGCATTTCGGTGCGCGGGCTCGACGCGACGATGTTCCGCCGCGGCTTCGCCGCCGCCATCGCCGGGATCGAGGACCCGGACGACGAACGCTGGTTCGACCTGCAGAACCTCGCCAAGCACGTGCCCGACGATGCGCTCGCGCCGTTCTACGTGATCGCCCGCGCGGCGATGGACGGCAAGCCCTGCCCCGACGATATCGAACTCGCCAAGATCTACGGCACCAGCAGCCCGCGCCGCGTGCAGCGCCTGCTCGACTATCTCGAAAAGGACGGGCTGATCGTGGTGCGCACCGACTTTTCGGGCAAGCGCTCGGTCGGCCTGCCCGATCTCGGCGTGACAACGGCGGCCGTCGAAGCGTAATATCAATTGTCTGTTCGGCTCACGCCGAATGGCCGGTGCCGCTCCCTAAGGAACCATCATGGCCGAGATCGTCAACCTCAGGATGGCCCGCAAGGCCAAGGCCCGCGCGGCGGACAAGACGCAAGCGGCGGAGAACCGCGCGCTGCATGGCCAGACCAAGGCCGAACGCAAGGCCACCGAGGCCGACGTGGCCCGCCTCACCCGCGCGGTCGAAGGCGCGAAGCGCGACCGGACCGAAGACTGATGCGCACGACCTATCTCGAAGCGACGGTGCGGCTCTATCACCTCGACAGCGGCCCCGAAGGCGGCGCGGCCGAGACGCTGTTCTACGGCCCGCTGGCCGAAGCGATGCAGATCGCCGCCCGCCAGCCGGAAGAGGTACAGGACGGCCTGTTCCTTGCCACCGACAACGACGTGGTCGCCTATCTGGATTTGCTGGAGGGGTAGGACCGGCATTGCGGAACTGCCCAATCCTCCCCCATCGGGGGAGGGGAACCGCCCGCAGGGTGGTGGAGGGGGCTTTGCAAACGCCAGTGTCGCGCCTTTTCGCTCCCCCTCCGTCAGCCACTACGTGGCTGCCACCTCCCCCGATGGGGGAGGATCTGGAGACGTTCGCCTAAACGCCCCCACCCGCCATCGCGGCCACCCGCGCGCCAATCGCCAGCGATGACGTCAGCCCCGGCGATTCGATCCCGAACAGGTTGATCAGGCCGGGCAGGCCATGCGTGTCCTCGCCCTGCAGCACGAAATCGGCGGTGGGCATCCCCGGTCCCGCCAGCTTCGGACGGATACCGGCATAGGCGGGCTGCAGGCGCTCTTCCTCGGCATCTGGCCAGATCCGGCGTGCGGCGGCCAGAAATTCGCCCTTCAGCGCCGGATCGACGGTGTAGTCGATTTCATCGACCCAATGGATGTCCGGCCCGAAGCGCGCCTGTCCGCCGAGGTCGAGCGTGAAATGGGTGCCGAGGCTGGCCGGGCCCGGCACCGGATAGATCAGCCGCGTGAACGGCGCCCGGCCCGAGTACGAAAAATAGCAGCCCTTCGCGTAATGGAGCGGCGGCACCAGCGCCGGGGCGAGCGCCTCGATCGTGCGCGCCAGCGCCTGCGCTCCGAGGCCGGCGGCATTGACGAGCAGTGGCGCCGCCAGCCGCGTCTCGCCCACTTGAACCGTCCAGCGCGATCCGGCTTGCGCGATGGCATCGACCGGTGCTTCGCACACCAGCATGGCGCCGTGCGCCTCGGCCTCGCCGAGCAGCGCCAGCATCAGTTCGTGCTGGTCCACAATGCCGGTCGAGGGCGAATGGACGGCTCCGGCGCACGTCAGCGCGGGCTCGATCGCGCGGGCCTCGTCCGCGCTGAGGCGCACCAGATCGTCCACCCCGGCGGCGGCCCCGCGCGCCATCACCGCGTCAAGCGCGGGAAATTCCGCCTCGCTTTCGGCAATGATGAGCTTGCCGCAACGCCGGTGGGGCACCCCCCGCCTTTCGCAGAAGTCATAGAGCAGATGCCGCCCCTCGACGCAGAGCTGCGCTTTCAGCGATCCGTCGGGGTAATAGAGCCCGGCGTGGATCACCCCGCTGTTGCGCGAGGAAGTGACGGTGCCGAACTGCCGCTCACGCTCCAGGATCATCACCTCGCGGCCCGCCAGCGCCAGGGCCCGCGCTACGGCAAGGCCGACAATCCCTGCCCCGACAACGATCGCATCGACTTCGTCCATGCGCCCTTATTAGAGCCAACAGGACAATATCTGAACACCTTACCCGTTCGTGTCGAGCGAAGTCGAGACGCGCTAATC
>NZ_BCTX01000030.1 GCF_001590985.1 Novosphingobium naphthalenivorans NBRC 102051 | reverse complement strand
CTTGGCTGTTGGCCTGGTTTCCGCGCACCGCCGATGGCGAGGGCATGCCGGACGGCGAGCGCGTCGCCGCCGTACCGATGGTGCTGGTCCCCGACGCCGAGCCGCCAATCGAGCAATGCGCGGCCCGTGTCTTGCGATCGGGGGAGGCTCTGGGCGGTACGCTGGTTCGCGAGGTCTCCGAGTTCGAGGGATATGGCTGGTATGACGCCCTGCCGCGCATATCGGACCTGTCGTTCCGGTTCGAGACGGATAGGGGCACATTCCGCTACGAGGAAGGGCGTACGCTCCCCGACACAGTCCAATCGGGATACGTGGCGGCAATTGCACTCGACGTCACGGTCAACCCGTCGCGAGACGGAACCGACGCCGCCGTATGCCATTCCATGCCTGCCGACGTCCTGATTGCGCCCGATGACGGTTGGTCGGCCGACCTCGAAGAAACCGTGATCCTGCTGTCGCCCGGTTGCGCGATTGCACCCAACGACCTGGCCGATCTGCTGGAAGACACCTGCTTTTGCGCGCGGGATGATGTCGATGACGACAGCTGGTCCACCCAGCAACGCAATTTCCAGATGCAGGCACGGCAGATCGCCAACGCCCTGCTCCTGGGTGAAGACGCGGCGATCCTCGAGCGTATCCGCGACATCGTTCACGACGAGATCGGTTGGCTCATTCCCGCCGGACGGCAGGTGTCGATGGTTGCTGGTGGTGGCCAGGTGGAACTTGCTTTCGCGAATGCAGCGACTGTGTCCGCATCGGGCTAGCTGGAACACCCACGGCCGTGGCTATCCGCTGACCACATCTTCGGTCTACGCGACGAATTCATTGCGCCGATGGGCGTGGACGAGCCTTGAAAATGTGCATATTATGTGCAAATACTCTTGGTCAAAGGAGGTAACCATGAACGCTGTATCGATGGAGCGGCGCACCACTGCCATATCGGGGTTCGTCGAAAGCCTGCAAGAGCCGCGCACGCCCTATATCTCGCCCAAGCGGTTTTCCGCCGCATTGGGGGTACAGGTCGCGGGTCTCGCCAATCTGGCCGGAGTTCACCGCAATACCTTGCGCAACCCGGCTTCGGAACGTCTGCAGGACAAGCTTCGCGAGATGGTGAGGGTCATTTCCGCAGCCGCCACGCTGACCGGTGACGTGTCGAAGGCGATCTTCTGGTATCGCAACGAGCCGATCGCCGATTACGATCACAAGACCGCCGCCGAACTTGTCGCTGAGGGCCATTCCGACGCGGTGATGGCGCATCTGCGCGATCTTGAGAACGGCGCCAGCGGGTGAAGATCGCCACGCTTGGTCCCGATGACGTCTTCTACCGCTACCTCACCCCCAAATGGGCCTACGTGCCTTTGAGCGGTGCGGGCGCGGCGGCCGAAGGCGGTCGTTTCAATCGCATCGGCGTCGAAGCGCTTTATCTCGCCCGAGCCCCGCAAACCGCTTTGGAAGAGTACCGGCAGGATTCATCGCTCGTCCCGCCGGCGATGTTGGCGAGCTATATCCTTTCGGTCGACGGCGTCGTTGATCTGTCGGGCGGCTATGACCCCGCTCATTGGGCGGACGGATGGGCGGAGTGGGACTGCTCCTGGCGGCGGATGCTCCGGATCGACAAGGTGACGCCGCCCTCCTGGATATTGGCGGATCAGGTCATTTCCGCCGGCCACAAGGGCATTCTCTTTCCCTCGATCCGGCATCCGGGTGGGACCAATCTCGTGATCTTCAATTCCAATCTGACAGCTGACGATCGGCTGGGGGTTCACGATCCCGACGGACGCCTGCCCAAGGATCAGTCTTCCTGGCCAAACTGATCGCTCGCGAGCCGATCGTCGCCCTGCTCGCCATCCTATCTGGAGATGCAACATGCCCTACGCGGAGCTTGAGCCATTGCTGTCCCCACGACGCCAGCGGCTCGCGTCGTTCGAGCACGCATACGCAGTCGCGCTAAGAAAGCGTGGGCAAAGCGGCAGGAGCCAATTCATCGTGAGAACAGGCAATCCGGTTCAGCCGTTCCGTACGACCAGCCGAGCACCCCAACGGGACGAGCAAATCCTGGCGCTGGTCGCCTGATATCCTGCGTACAATCGGGAGATGCGCTGCCCACATGCTGCTGGCCGGAATAGACTGCCAAGACCATGTGTAGTCGCCAACAGCGTGGGGCCGGGATCGTCACCATCCGATGGACCACTCAGCCAACCTGTTGCGAAATGTCCTTCCCGTGAGGAAAACCCGTTCAATGTCCAAGACCAAAGCCACCTACGATATTGCCGGTCTCATCAAATATGCCGACCGCTCACCCTGGGCCGAAGCAATGGACGAGACCTTGTCCGCTCATCTTGGCCCAGTCCTGGAAGATGCCGGGCTCGATCCCGAGGCGCTTTTCGACCGGATCGGGTCGCATTGGGAAGGAAACCTCTGGGGCTGCGCCTTCGAGGATCTGCTGACACAAGAGATCGGACCCGACGGGCTCAACCTGGTCGAGGACTACCTCAAGCGCCGGGGCTGGAACGAGAAGGCACCCAGCAAGGCTTATATGCGGGCGCTGCGCCATTCGGTGATGTCGCTCTACGAAGTGAGCGAGGTCGTCCCGGGCCAGTCGATGAAGCTGCGCGACCTGCTGCGAGATGCCGAACCCGTCACCGTGCATGAGCGGAGCGCGACACAGACGCTGGTCAACTGGGACCGCATCGCCGCACGGGTCGTCGAAGTGCGCGCAACCCATGGTATTTCGGGCGCACTGCTGTCGTTCGGACCGGAAGCCAGCGCCGAACTGATCGCGGCCTTTGCGCGGCTTTCCGCATCTCCCGATCCGGACGCCGGCTTCGACGTGACCGATCGCGACCAGTTGCTGCGCCACACTGCCCCGCTGTTCACCGCCATGTGGCTGCGGGACTGTCTTGGTGCCTCGGCCAGATCCGGCTTGCCCGAACTGGTCAATGCCGATGGAGAGGACGTGGTGTTTCACCGCATCGTCTTTCCCATCGCCAAGGGGGCGACCCAAAGGGACATCGCGCAAAGGCTGGATGCGATCGCCGATCTCGAAACCGCCGGTCCCAAATTCTGGAACTGGCTCTTACGTGCTGGTGGGAACAGGCGAACGCGCGCCGTTCCGACCGGCAGCCAGCGCATTACCAGCACCATGGACGATGGCACGCCGGTGTTCGGCACGATCGCGCTGGAAGGCCGGCGTGTGGCCATCGAGGTCAACAGCGCCGAACGGGCCGAGAGCGCCAGGATGCAGTTGTCGCATTGGCTGGATGCCCTGGTGGGTACTCCGCTGACCGAAATCCGCACACTGGAGCAGATGCTGAACGACGACGCTCACCATGGCCCGCATCAGGAAGAGCCGGAACTCGACCCGCAGGACATGGAGCGTATCGTCCACGCCATGCTCGACCGCGAATATGCCAGCGCGCTGGATGAGCCGGTTCCCATGCTGGGCGGCAAGACCCCGCGCGCGCTTGCCCGCACCAAGGCTGGCCGCACGAAAGTCGCTGAATGGCTTAAATATCTGGAGCATGGCACAGCGAGGACGCAGGGCTCATGCGATCCCATGGCCAGCTACGACTTCTCATGGATGTGGGCGGAACTGGGTATTGCGGACCTGCGGAAATGAAGTCGGTTGGGAGTCCCGCAACCGCATGATCCCGGTCTTCGCCCGTTATGTGAACGGGCAGGATTGGCCTGAATTCAGCTTGACCGGCATGGCCGGCCAGCTCGAAGCAGTAAACAATGCGCCTTCTCGACGACCTTGCCGCCCGGCGGGCATTGTACGGCCGCCCGCTTGCGACCATGCCCGACGTGCTTCTCATCGACATTCCGCCCGTCTACGCGTCACCGAGCCTCCCTCTGGGGCGCTATTACCCCGTGATCCTCGAGACCGACGCTGAATATGCGGAAATAACGGCCTTCCTCGCAATGGAACGATCGCGCCTAGTCGTGCCCGACCTGTTCGATCATCGTCTTTCCGCGCTTCGAGCCGATGACATCGTCGTCGCTCGTTACCCGCCGCCCCGTCCGGAATGGCCCTGGCTGATGCTTTGTCGCTGGCCTGCGGACTATGCGATAATGGTCCCGGCACAGGACGAACATTTCGCCCGCGGTGCCTACACCAGCGAGGCCTTCGAGACACTCGATGATCTCGTCCAGGCCGAAGCCCGACTGGTCGAGACGCTGGGCTCGCACCGGCCGGTGCATCTGGCCGTTCTGCCCGAGACGTTGGGAACTGCCTGAGCGGAGCGTTGCCGGGCTGGAGCCAATATGCACTGGCCTGCGAAGACCCGATTTCTCCCGGTCCATCCTGCAGTTGCCTGAGCCCCAAAAAACCAAAGGCAGCCCTTTCGGACTGCCTTGGCATTTAGTTCCCTTGCGGGAAACGGACACTCCTGAGGGAGGCCGCCTGTGCTCCCCATATAGGTGTCAGGGTATGAACATGCAATTAAAAACTACGGGGCGGGAGGCGCTGCGGGCACCGGGAGCCATGCTAGCACAAGCCGCATCATGTCGTCGAACTCGACCTGAGGCATCCTGACGATACCGCCCTTGTCGGGAAGGAGTCTGCTGACGGCAACGCTGGTGATCTTGTCGCAGATCGCCCATGCCGCCCGGCCGTCGATCGTGGTCTGCAAGGGAAACGCCCAGTTGTTTCCCGGCTGGGCCTGCGTCGAACAAGGGACGGCGGTGACCGCCCCGTGCAGTGTGTTGCGGTAAGACAGGATGATCACTGGTCGACGCTTCCAGAATTCCGGCAGCTGGGCGTCCTGCGGAAAATCGCACCAGAGCAGTTGCCTGATCTTCGGCGCGCCGACCAGGCGCGGCGCGACCTTGGGCGGCGGCGCTTGTTCATGGGCAGACATGACTTCGGTTCTACTCCTCGCCCTTCACCAGGCGTAGCTTGGGTGCGCCGCGGCGGTTCTGTCGCCGCTTTGCCATTTCGGCCTTGTCTTTCATCTCGGCCAACTTCTCTTCTGCGAACGGCCTGGCGGCCTTGATCAGGCCGTCGAGGTGATAGACGTTCGTCTTGCTGCCCGTCTCCGTGCGCCGCTCTTCACGGCGGATGTAGCCAGCGCCTTCCAGCGCCGCGACATGCTTCTGGATCGTGCGGGGGTGCACGTCCATGGCTTTTGCCATCGTGCTCTTGGAAGGAAACGGCTTGCCTTCCGGCGTCCACCACTTGCTCGCCAGGTAGAGCACGATGTTGAGGTCGAGCGGGGAGAGGCCAAGCTGCTTCTGGTTTTCGATGATAACGCTGGGCAACGCGGTCCAGCCGGCATCCATGAGCGGCTTGGACCACTTCTTTTCATTGGTGCGCAGGTCGGCGTTGGCCGCCGGTTGCTTTTTGATCGCCATCGGAATAGTCCTTTCTTGATCCCGATATGTGCTTGCTACGCGGGCGAATCAAGTTTGAGGGGGAGGCTCTAGGGGCGCGGGTGGGCGGCGCTGATGCCTTCCGCTCCCGAGGTTCTGGAGGCCGGGGCCGGGTAGCCTTCAGCGCCCTACAAAGTAGGATGCGCTGTTAACCAGTATCCGCTCAACCGCATAATCCGCTACGGATAACCCAGTATCCCGAACGGGGAGGCGCTGATGCCTCCCGGTCGGGCCATTTTCTGCGAGTATGCCGCTTGCGTCGCCGGGTGACGGCCACGGGAATAGGCTTGCCTGCCACGCCGTGCCAAACGACAGAGCATCATGGTCATTCAACGAGTCGATTCCCGTTCCGGCGCCGCTGCCACGCATTGGCAGGTCATGCCTTGTTACCGGCACCTGTGATGGCAAGCCGCAGCAACAATGCCTATCGCCGTATGACGGGGCGGTTTCGTCTGAATGGCCGTAGCGCCATGCTCGAGACGGCCGAGGAGAAGCTGTTCTACCTCACGGCGTCCGACGATCTCTCGAATTTCGATGGCCAAGACGTTGTCGTCGAAGGCGAACTGTCTGGGGCTGATCGTTTGTCGCTGACCTGGATCGGTCTCGCCAGCGCCTGAGATTGGCCTTCATCGGCCTGCGACTGGACAAGTCATATTGGGCACGGTTCACTGCGCGGCAGGCCCGTCATGCTGTCCGCCGACCATGCCGCTGCGCTGAGAACTCCATCCCCTCCTGCTCTGCGGACCCACCTCGGCATCATTCGATTGGTGTTCCGCCTGCTTCCGTATGTGCGGGGCACAGATTGCCGTTCGCATGGTTGTGGTCGTTGGGCGGTTTGTGAAGCGGATTGAGGGGAAGGGCTGCTGCCCGCTGCGCGGGCACCGGGCTAACGGGCTGCGCCTCGAGCCCCGCTCTCGCGGGTCTCGCTCCTGACGGACTTATATCCCTGCCGCGGGGCGAGGGGGGATGGTGCGGTGTGTTGCCGCGCGAATGTGCATGAGATTCCATGCACCGTGCTGAAGACGAATGGAGTCAGGCGCGGGAGCGGCGCGAAGCGGGACGCCGCTCGAATTCGGTGGCGCTGGCTTCGAGATCGGCGGCGAGCTGGTTGAGGGCGCGCGCAGCGCCAAGCCGCATCAGACCATCGCCCTGCGCTCCCGAGCAACCGCGTGCGGCACGCTTGCGGGCGAGGTCGGCCACGGTGCGGAGCGTCGTCGAGTCCATGCCCGCATAATAGCCATGACGGGGTTCGGGCGCCAGCCCGTCGAGGTGGCGCGGGCGGTTCGATGGGTGAGGCCGGGGCATGCGGGAAGGGAAGTGCGACAACTCCCGCTCCGTGCGGGCGGCAAGGCCGGGTCCCTAGAGAAGAGGCGGTTTGAAGAGGGTGTCGCGAAGAAATAGTTCGAGAGCGACATTATCGAAGGAGTTGAGATCATGAACATTGGTGAAATCCGGAATGTGAACGGCCGTCTGACCGGTTCCATCGCCACGCGTACCATCGACCTGCCCCGCATCGGCCTGCGCAAGGTCGAAAGCATGAGTGACCGCGCGCCGGTCTACGAGATCCTCGCGCTCAACGTCGCTCGGCGCTGGGTGCAGATCGGGGCGCTGTGGGAAGCCTTCTCGAAGAAGACCGGCGAAGCCTTCCTCGCTGGCACGGTCGACGACCCGGGCCTGCCCGAGCCGCTGCCCGTCGCGTTGTTCCCGACCGAGGATGGCGGCTTCACCATCGCCTGGCGTCGCGAGACCGTGCGCGCCGAGTTCGGCGGTGGCTTCGGCACGTCGCAGCGCTCTTACGACCAGCGGTCCGAGGGCGGCTTCGGCGACAGCACGGCGGGCAACGATGGCGCGCTGATGGGGGCGGGCGCTGGCGCCGAGGATGGCGAAGACCTGCCGTTCTGACCTGGGCGGCCAGCCGAAGGGCCGGGGGCGCCAGTCGCCTCTGGCCCTTTTTCATTTCCCTTTCCCGTCAAGGAGCCAGACCCATGGCCAGTTCACCCGCAGCGCGCAGCGTCAGCAGCTTTCCCGACCTCAAGGAACTTTACGCCGAGATGACCGCCACCCCCGAATTCCAGGCGGCGTTCGGCGATCCGCTTGCCATGTCGATCATCGAACCGGGCGAGCAGCCCGGCGAGCATGAGATGCCCGACCCCTTCGCCGCGCAGGCCGAATGTGGCGGCATCGTCGCCACCATCTTCGACCTGTTCGCCGGAACCCGGCTTGAGCCGCTCGCAGCGGAAATCGCCTGGGGCTTCGTCAACAGCTTCCACTTCGTCGCCGGCAAGCTCGAACGGCGCGAGGATGCCTTGGCACAGGAAGTCGGGGACATGGCCCGTCATCCCGACATGAGCGAGGTCTACAACAGCGAGATGGAGGAGAAGCAGATCCTCTGTCAGTCGGTCGCAGAACAGCGCGAGGCGATCGAATGCATGCGCGACTATGCCGCCGAAATGTACCGCGTTCTGTCGGGTTGGCCCTGGTCGGCGGCGCGCGGCAGCAAGGCATCCTCGGCCTCGACCGCGAGCCAGATCGCCGCGCTCGATTTCCTGCGCGCCCGTGAACTCGCGACCCGCGAGAAGCACATGCCGAGGGGACCCATCGTGGTGTTTTCCGGGCCTGCCCAATGGCACGACTGGGAGACACTCTGGGCCAAGCTCGATGAGATCAAGCAGCGCATTCCCCATATGACGCTGGTGACGACTGGGCAGCGCAAGGGAGCGGATGCCATTGCCGCCGCCTGGGCGGCGCGGAGCGAAAACGGCGTGCCGCTCGTCGCCTATGGCCTCTATGGCAATGGGCGCAAGACCGCCTTTACGCGCAACCGCAAGCTCGCCGAGCTTAAGCCGGTCGAGGCTTTGCTGTGCGAAGGCTCGGGGTTGCAAGCCAATCTCTACCAGACGCTGCGGCAGGCCAATGTTCCGATCCATGCCTTCCGCAAGGTTGATCAGGTCGCCGACAGCGCGGTGCGGAGGATGCGGGCCTAATCGCTCGACGCCGGTGCGGGACGAAGTTTCTCCGCCTCCGCATTTGCTCCCGATGGCAACGATGCTGGGCCGGACGCGGTTGCCGCGTGCCGGCCCATTTTTATGCTATGGGGGAGCCACTCCACCGCCTTGTCACGCTCATTGCGATGGCTGGATCGTCGCCAATTTACGGTGGGATTCGGGGTCGCAGCGTCGGCGCAAACAGGGCCAACACGGGCATCGAGCCCGTGCTGGTCCTCGGGTGCGTGGGGCGAGGTGGGTGTATAATTCTCTCTACCAACAAGTCCAAGTTTGGCACGGGGACAGCACCGGCCTCAAGGACGACGGGGCCCCACCATTTTCTTTGGCGGGCGGGCGGCAGTGCTCTGTTTCGGACGTTTGCGCAGCGCCAAAGAAAATCGTGACCCCCATCGCCGCTGCGCGGTCGCTTCGCGATCCTTGACCCCGGCGCTCACAGCCCGTGCCTTTGAAAATGCCTCTTTCAATCAATTCAAGGAGGCAGACATGACCACGACGACCCGCACGATCCGTGACTTCGCAGAAATCGCCGACCTCATCGCCGCCGAAACCATGGTGACGACCGACAGCTTCAGCGCAGCATTCGAAGGCGCGCAGGAGACGAGCCGCATGGGGTTCGGTGAGGAAGAACTGACCGCCGACATGCCGGACGCAACCGAAGCCCAGCTCGCTACCGAAATGCTGGTGCGCACGATGTTCGACGTGCTGCGCGATACCAGGCTGGAAAGTGTGGCGGCGCGGCTTGCCTGGGGGATCGTTCACAGCTTCCACAAGGTCGCCGACCAGCTCGATGGCGAGGCCGACCGGGCCGCAGTCAAGATCAAGGATCTGGTGCACAGCGCCGACGGCAGCGAGGTGATGATGGGGGAACTCGAGGAAGCCCAGCTCCTCTGCCAGTCCCTCGACGAGGCGCGCGAAGCGGTCGCCTGCATGCGCGATTATGCCGCAGCCACCTATCTCGCCGAGACCGGGCGGCCCTGGTCCAGCCCGAAGGGATCGCTGGTTTCCTCGAAGCGCACCGCCTCGGTCATCGCGGCGCAGGACTTCCTCGCCGCGCGCCGGATGAGGAAGGCGGAGGCGCATGCCCCGCAGGGCCCGGTGGTGGTCTTCTCAGGGGGGCAGGTCTGGGAGGATCACGCGCTGCTGACCGAAACGCTCGACGGTGTGAAGGCGCGCATTCCGGGGATGGTGCTGGCGACGACCGCGCAGGACAAGGGGTGCGACGCCATTGCCGCTGCCTGGGCGGCAAAGAGCGGGACCATGCTCATAGCCTTCACGCTCGACCGGCGTCTGGGGAAGCGCGCAGGGTTCGCCCGGAACGAACAGCTCCTGAACCTGCGTCCGGTCGAAGCGATCGTCTGCGAAGGGTCCGGGCTGCAGTCGCATCTGGCTCGGGAGGTGAGGGCGAAGCGCATCCCCGCGCGCTTCTTCGCCCTCAAGGACCAGCGGACAGCGCAGGCCGCGGCGTGAGATAAGGGTGTGGGACCGGTCGGGCATTCGTCCGGCCGGTCCCTTTTTTTGCCTGCATGGAGGTCGCCCCCGCTCGGGAGCCCGGACCTGCGGCCCGGGTCCGTCGCGGCGGCGATGCGAAGCCGCGAAGAGCGGCTCCGGCCTCCTGCGCGTGGCTACGCCATGCTCGTCGCTGGGCCATCCCTGCGGGATGATTTTTGATTGTTCGCGGGGGTAGATTGAGGAGTGGCGCTCGCATCGGGCAGGGGCTTGAGCGCAGCGATTGCGGCTGCGCCGCCCACCCGAATGGCGGCGGTGATCACATCGCGGAACTCGCGTTCAGTAAGCTGTTCAACCGCAAGCTCGGGAACCAGTTGGGCATATTTTCCGCGTAAGTTCCGGCGGGTCTTTTCCACCTCTTCGCCCATCTTGCGCTGGCGCGCTTCGAGGTCGGCAAGGCGTTCTCTGTCGGTCATCTTGGGCATGTCGATCATCCTTGGGGATGGTCTGCCCGCCGCCCCCAATATCGGAGCATGGAATTGCTCATGCAATCCCCCGGATCGACGTTGTGTCATGACGTCATCGTTTCCCCCTTTTGCCCACATGGATCAGCCTGCCGGCGTGCCGCCGGCGGGAGGACAAAACCCCTTCGGGGGAGCCGCGCCCCTTCCGGGACGAGGCGACGCAGCGAGAAATCGCTGCGCAAGAAAAGACGCACGGCCGTGGCCGTTTTGTAATGCACCGTACGCACGGGTGCTGCGGCGATTTACCGCGCTTGTTCAAGGAGTTGTGTTGGGTGCCATGGCACCCGCTGGACCGGCCCTCCGGCATCCATGTCACCCCGTAGCAAACCGGCCTCGCGCAGAATCGCGATTTTCCGCGCCTTTGCGCCGGGTGCCATGGCTGACATCTGATTTTCTTGAGTTTTCTCGAGGCTTACGCTATTGATGCGCTCGCTTCATGACATTCTGTCGCCGGGCTCCACTTCGGAGCAACGGCATGCACAGAATAAGTGTTCGGGTGGACGACACCCTTTATCTCAGTCTCCAGCGCCGCGCGCAGGGCGCCAATCTGTCCCTTTCCGATTTCGTTCGTTCGGTCCTGGCGCAGGCCGCCGACCCGCGCGGGCGCTACATCTATTCCTCGCAGGACGAACTGCTCGGGATCGTCATCCAGATCCTGACCCTGGTCGCGACCTCGATCGGCGAGCGCTCTCCGCAGCTGCTCGAGCGGGGAATGCAGGATGCCAAGGCGGTCCTGCGCGAACGGGGCCTGCTCGATCCGGAGCAGGACCGGTGAGCGGACCTGCCAAGCGACGTCTCGGCCTGTCGTACAGATCGAACAGGCAAGTGTTTCATTCCCCGGTTCTGCCGTCAGCTGCCGGCTTCCCGCCGCTCTTCAACATGGGCGCCCGCACGTATCGTCTCCACCCGCATGACCCTCAGGAGCCCCGATCATGAGCATATTCCGCAACGACACGCTGGGCAGCTGGACTCGCGGCGGTCAGTCGATCGTCCACAATGTCCGCATGACTACCCAGGTCTTCTTCCAGACCATGACCGCCTGCCTGGTGCTCTGGGTGATGGGGATCGTCTGGTATGCGCTGGAGAAATCGACGCCCTACGAGCGCTATGTCGTGACCAAACTGGTCGAGGCGAGCTTCAAGGCCGATGCCGCGCCCGGCACCAACGATCCGGTGCTGTTCAAGACCCCGGCGGGGCAGCAATACTGGACCTCGGCCGACTGGCTGCTTGCGTCCGGGCTCGCCAAGAAGACCCTTCACGCCTTTGAATTATACCTGATCCACGGCGCGATCATCTCCGGCCTGTTCGCTCTTGCCGCGCTCGCGATCGCCTGGTTCTCGTTCACCCGGACGGGGCGGGGCCTCGGTTCCAACGAATATATCCGCGGCGCGCGCTTCGGCAGCGTTCGCGAAGTGCGGCGGCTGCTCTGGCGGCAGAAGAAGGGGAGCTTCGCGATCGGCGGTGTCCCTGTCCCTGACGCCTACGAGCCCGAGCATATCCTCCTGTGCGGAGCACCCGGCACTGGCAAGACCAACCTCATCGTCAAGATGCTCGAAGGGATCCGTGCAAAGGGCAAGCGGGCGATCATATACGACACCGCCGGCACTTTCGTCGAGAAATTCTACCGGCCGGGCAAGGACATCATCCTCAATCCGCTCGACATGCGCACCGCCAAATGGTCGCCCTGGGGCGATGTGCCGCGCGACTATCATTACGACCAGATCGCGGAGTCGACGATCCCCGAAAAGCACGGCGATCCCTTCTGGGCCAAGGCCTCGCGCGGCACGCTGGTGGCAGTGCTGAGGAAGCTCGCCCGGGAAGGGGAGATGCTGGTCTCGGTCCTGCTCGACCGGCTGCTGCGATCCAAGCTTAAGGACCTTGCCGCCTTCGCCGCCGGCACCGATGCCGCGGCTTTCATCAGCCTCGAGGGGGAGCGGACCTCGGCCGGTATCCAGGCCGAGCTCGCCTCGGTGATGCGCAGCTTCTCCTACCTCGACGACACAAGGAAGGGCCTCTCGATCCGCGACTGGGTGACCAATGAGGAGGGCGACAACTGGCTGTTCATCACCGTAAAGGCCGACCAGCTTCCTTCGCTGCGACCCCTGATTACGGTCTGGCTCGACATCGCCATCTCGGCGATCATGAGCCTCACGCCCGACCGCAAGCGGCGGCTCTATTGCGTCATCGACGAACTGCCTTCTTTACAGAAACTACCCTCGCTTTCGGATTTCCTCGCGCGAGCCCGCAAATATGGCGGCTGCGGCATATTGGGGTTCCAGTCCTATCCGCAATTGGAAGCGACCTACGGGATTCAGGATGCCGCCGCGATCACCGGCTACTGCTCGACCTGGGTGGCGCTGAGGGCGAACGACACCCCAACCGCCAAACATGTTTCGGAAAATCTGGGGCAGGTCGAGCAGGTCGAGGCCAATGAGGGCATGTCCTACGGCGTCAACGACATGCGCGACGGTGTCAACCTCAGCCGCATGCAGGTGACCCGCCCGCTGGTGATGCACACCGAGGTCACAAACCTTCCCAACCTCTGCGGCTATCTCCGGTTCGGGCGCAACCTGCCGGTGGTCCGGTTCGAAGACCGGTTCAACACCGTGCAGACCTTGGCGGAAGGGTTTATCGAGCGCGATACGCCGCCGCTGCGTGACAGCGAAGGGCAGGCGATCATCGCTGCTATTCATAGCCAGGCGGAGCCGCAGCCGGCTCCGAAAGCCAAAACCGCGCGGCCCAAACGGAGGCAGAAACCGACCGGCGAACCAACCATGAACCCGCCCCAAACGGACTTGTTCACGCCGCTGCCAGAGGGCGCAAGCGAGGGCGATCACAAGCCTGTCAGTGGACCGGAAACCCCGCCGGTCACGCCGCCCAAAACACCCACCGAGCCGCCGAAACCTGTTCAGGACTTCACGCTGGCGCCGCGGCGCGGGCACCAGCGCATCGAGATCGACGTCTATGACCGCGAGAACGGACCTGCCCGCAAGGCGAAGCCGGCATGATCCATCCGCGCCGCCTCAAGGGTACGTCCGGCAATATCGCCCGCTACTATACGGTGGGCGACTATTATACCAAGGGCGGAGAGGAACCCAGCGAATGGGGCGGCAGGCTCGCACCTGAACTTGGGCTCTCGGGCAAGGTAGACCCGCACATGTTCGAAGAACTGCTGGCCGGCCGGGTCGCGGGCCAGCAGCTCGGCCGTCACCGCATGGGCGGCGAAATCCAGCATCACCCCGGATGGGATTTTGCCGTCAATGCCCCCAAGTCGGTCTCGATCATGGCGCTGGTCGCGGGCGACGATCGGATCATCGCCGCGCATGAACGGGCCGTCACCACGGCGCTCGCCTACCTCGAAGAACATGCCGCGCTCCGCCGCCGGGAAGCGGGCGAGATAGTCCACGAGACGACCGGGCGGTTGCTGTTCGCGCGGTTCACCGAGCATGCCAGCCGTGAGCTCGACCCGCATCTTCATACCCATGTTGTTGTGCTCAATATGACCAACGGCGGGGAGGGCGCGCCGATGGCGAGCCTCGAGACCCGGGCGATGTTCGCCGAGCAGATGGTCGCTGGCCAGATCTACCGCAACGAGCTCGCCCACACCTTGCGCGAACAGGGCTTCGGGATCGATTTCGATCCGAGAAGGGGGCTGTTCGAGATCACCGGCGTGCCCAAGGATTTTATTCGCGAGACCTCGCAGCGCGCCGAGCAGATCGATGCCCATGCAAAAGAACATGGCCTGACCGGGCAGGCGGCCCGGCGCGCCTCCTTCTATCAGACGCGGGGAGCCAAAGCGAAGGTCGGCCTCGAGGAGCTGCGCGGGCAATGGACCGAGCGCGCGAGGCCCTATGCCGAGGATCTGGTCAGAGTGCAGGCGAAGGCTACGGAAAGAAGCCGGGAAGGGACCGGCGAGCAAATAGAACCCGATCCCTTCACTGCCAGCCGCGCCGCGCTGTTCGGCATCCGCCAGACCGAGACCCGCGAAGCGGTGTCGAACCTCGGGACGCTCTATCGCCATGCCTTGGCGAGCCACGTGGGCGAGGTGCGTTTCTCCGATATCCGTCCGTTGATTGCGGGGCACGAGGAACGCCGCAAGCTCCTTGCGGCCCGCGCCCAGACCGGCGATCAGGTTCTGGCGCGGGGACGAACCACGCGGCGCAGCGCCCGGCTCGAGCAGTCGCTGGTCCGCGAGCTCGCGCTGGCGCTGGACGACGCCCGGCCGATCGCCTCCTCCGACCGGCTGCTTGGTGTGCTCGAACGTGCCGGGCTTACCTCGGCACAGGATCGTGCGCTGGTAACGCTTGGCCTGTCGCGCGACCGGGTGACGGGGCTGCACGGGGTGGCGGGTGCCGGCAAGTCGATGCTGGTACAGGTACTCAAGGAATCTGCCGAGCCGGGCACCCAGTTCGTCGCGCTTGCCCCCACATCGTCGGCTGCCGCCAATCTCGGGAAGAGCGCCGGCGTCGAATCCCGCACGGTCGCGAGCCTGCTCGCGAGCGGCGGTCATGGGCTCACCGAGGCCCATGTGCTGGTGCTCGACGAGGCCGGTCAATTGGGGAACCGGCAGGCACGGCGCGTGCTCGAAATCAGCCGGGTGACGGGCGCGCGGCTGATCTTGCTCGGCGACAACAAGCAGACCGGTGCGATCGAGCAGGGCAAGCCCTTCTGGCTGCTCCAGCGGCTTGGGCTGCCCACCGCCGAGCTCACCGAATCGATGCGCCAGGAGACCCGTGCGATGAAGGCGGCGGTAACTGCCGCGCGCTCCGGTGACTACGCAGCCTCGCTCGAGAAACTCGACAAGGTGGTGAGCGGCACCGACGCGGAAAGCCTGGCCAGGGGCCTGGTTGGCGAATGGACCCGGCTGAAGCCCGAAACCCGTGCCACCACCAATATTCTCGTTCTGGAAAACGCCACGCGGCTGATCGTCAATACGAAGATCCGTGAGACGCTCAAATCCGAAAGCGCGATCGCGGCCGAGGATACCCGGCTTGCGATCCTGACGCCGGCAGGGCTTTCCGATCAGGAGAAGCATTTCGCGCGCTTCTATTCGGGCGGCCAAGTGGTGACATTCGCGCGCGATCTCGCCGTCGCCGGGATCGCCCGCGACACCGAATATCGCGTAATCGGGATCGGGCGCGATGCCGGTGGCCGTCAGGTGGTTCGTCTCGCCGACGAGAACGGCCGGATGGTTCGTTGGGATCCCCGGTTGGGGCAGGCGCGTCAGATTAATGTGTTCAACCGTGAGGAGCGGGACCTAGCGGCGGGTGACCGTATCCAGTGGCGTCTGGTAAACAAGGATCTCGGTCTCAAGAATGCCGAGCGCGGGACCGTGGAGAAGCTGGAGGGTACGCAGGCGACCATCCGCTGGGATCGGAACGACCGCGTCCAGACCATTGATCTTGGCGAGCACAAGACCTGGGATCATGGCTATGCCGAGACGGTCTATTCGGCGCAGTCGAAAACCTATGCGCGCGTTTATGTGCTGGCGCCGGTCAATTCGTCGCTGGTCAACGGGCAGAACTATTACACCGCGATCACCCGCGCACGGTTGGGCGTGAAGCTCTGGACCGAGGATGAAAAACGCCTCGTCGAAAAGCTGGAGCAGCGATCGGGCGAGAAGAACTCGGCGCTTGAGGGGCTGGGCCGCCTCCACAAGGATAGCATGCGGGCCTATGCCGATCGTCATGCGGATCGTCTGGCCCTCGCCCGCGACGAGCAGCTGCGCAACCGGCAGGAACGGCGCAACCGTGCGCTTGAACGGCAGCTTGACCGCAATCGATCCCCCGAAGGTCTGGGCGAACGGATCGCCGAGGGTGCGCGCGGGATCGGCGAGATTCTGGATCGTGTTCTGCAATCCGTGATTGATCGCAGGACAGGCCCTGACCTCGAAGATGGCCGCACATCCCGGGTGAACACGCGGACCGAACCCGCCCACGGTCAGCCGGATCATCAGCCCCAGCCTGAATTTCAACCTCAGCCTCAATCCCAGCCCGATCACGGCTTCGATCGATAGCCGGACAAGTCCCCAAGCCAAGGACGAGCACGATGAACTCCTTCCGACTGAATGCAATTTGTCTTTCCCCGATAAGCAGGCTGACTTTGCCCCTTTGCGCGAGTGTCGTCCTGTCCGTTGCAATACCGGCCCAGGCGCGCGGCACGGCCAACGGGGAAGCACGGATCGCCGAATGCATCCGGCAAGCCGCAGGCGGAAAAGCGTGGCTCGAAAAGACGCTTTGGGGCCTGCGCGATCAGGAAGGCGGGTGGATCGGCGCCGAGGTTCGCAACACCAACGGCTCGCACGATCTTGGCCCCCTGCAGATCAACAGTTGGTGGGTGCCGAAGATCGCCGCACTTGTCGGGCGTTCGCAGACCGAGGTTCGCGCCTGGCTGATGCACGATGCCTGCTTCAATGCCGGGGCAGCGCGGTGGATATTCCTGTCGGCATTGAGGACGACGGGCGACTTCTGGAAAGCGGTCGGTGTTTATCATAGTCCGACTGCTTGGCGGCAGCGACGCTATGCGCAAAGCGTGTCGCGTCACATGCAGCGCCGATTTGGTCGAAACATCTTCGGCGCCGCCATCGTAGCTTCGTCCCGGCCAACGGGGTCTGGAAGGCCCCTTGGTGCGGAAGCTGGAAGCTCTGCAACGAGGGTGCTGGGATTTGGGCTGGTGCGAACCCCATCGAACTGATCCGCGACCACATCATCTGGTAAGTGACGCATACCGCACCTGTAATCTTCTTACAGTCCGGGCCTTCCCACGCGCATAGGCACGGTTGCGCTCCTGGCAGACAGCAACAGGCTGGTTGCAGCCTCGCAGTCAAGCGGCCGCGAATAGAAATAACCCTGGCCGAGCCGGCATCCCAGTTGCGCCAGATGGGCCGCCTGCGCCTCACTCTCGACTCCTTCGGCAACGACCGGAATGTCGAGCTCGCGCGCGGTGTGGAGCAGACCGCCGATCACCGCCGCGCCCGCGCCGTCGGGCGCAAGACGGTCGACCAGCACTTGATCGATCTTGATCATGTCGACGGGCATCGTAAGCAATGGCATCAGAAGCCCGCCGCCCGTTCCGAAATCGTCGAGCGCCACTCTCAATCCCTTCTGGCGGAGCGTGTCGATAGCTTCGAGAAGCGCCTTGTCCCGCAAAGCCGGATAGGCACTTTCAGTGACTTCTATCACCAGGTGCCCGAGGGGGAGGTCATGGTCGGCGAGCGCCGATGCGATCTGCTTGTCGAGTTGCCCGCCATGAAAATCGGCCAGAGACACATTGATTCCGATATGTTCAAGCGGGATGGAGCGATCCCGCCAGTGCCGCATGTCGCTTGCCACGATTTCGAGCATCCGTTGCGTCAGTTCCGAGGCGACATGGATGTCGGCAGTGGCTTCGCGAAATGCCGCGGCGGCGAGGAGACCGCCGTTGGCCATTCTCAACCGGCACAGCGCCTCCATCGCGACGATTTCTCGCGTGTCGAGCCGGACTATAGGTTGGTAATGCGCCTCGACCCTGCTCTCGCGTAATGCGGCATCGACGTCCCGGATGGCGGCGATGCGGTGGATGATGCGCGTGTCGATGCCTGGCCAATATCGCACGAAGCCGCCCCGGCCGGTTTCCTTCGCATGATAGAGCGCGAAGTCCGCATTCTGCCGTACTGTCTCGGGACCCCGGTCGCCGGGGCCGAAGACGGCTCCCCCGATGGTGGCCTTGGGCACGACAGAGTGCCCGTTGCAATCGAGCGGCTGCGTCAGGCATGCAAGAAGGCGCGCAGCAAAGCCGTCGAGATCATGCAGCGCCTCCGGGGTTCGCAAGATGATGGCGATTTCATCGCCGCCGATCCTGAAGACGCGGTTCGGGGCGGCGCACTCTTCGGTTCGCCGCGCCGCTGCCTGGATCAGGAGATCGCCGGCATGGTGCCCGAAACCGTCGTTGACGACCTTGAGGTTGTCGAGGTCGAGGATCAGCAAGGCCCATGTTCCAGGCTTGTCGCAAGGCAATAGTGAGAGCGCCGTCCCGAATGCGGATCGATTGCCAAGTCCTGTCAACAGGTCGAAGCTCGCCCTTCGTTCGCGTTCCACCACGCGCTCATGACGTTCGAGCGCTATGGAGCAGAGGTGCGTCGATGCCTCGACTATGGCTTTCTCTTCCTCACTCGGCGCGCGTGGTTGGCGGCAATAGAGGGCGAACGTGCCGATTACCCGGTCCAATTCACCGTATATCGGTGTGGACCAGCAGGCTCGAAAGCCGAGCAGCAGTGCCGCCTCCCGAAAATCGGTCCAGCGCGGATCACAGCCAATGTCGGTGACGACGACTGGCTTGCGAAGATAGGGGGCGCTGCCGCAGGATCCGACATCGGGGCCGATCATCAGTCCGTCAAGTGCAGCGGAGAATTCCTCGGGCAAGCCGGGTGCGGACAGGGGATGAAGGAAACCATCGCGATCGACTGACAGGACCGAGCAGGTCACCTCTGGCGCAAGTGCCTCGATTTCAAGGCATAAGCGGTCCATGGTCGCCGTGAGGTCGGCCCCCTTTGCGATCATTTCAAGGATGATGTTTCGTAAGCCTAGCAATGACCGACCTGATGATTCGAAAGTTTGATGGGAAGGGGACTATCGACTACGATACGCGTCTGCATTTAAGTCTCTGCTAACGTGTGCGTTTCGAAGCTACTTATTTGCACTTTATTGTGACCATTTTGGCCTGAAGTCTCTTCAGCTTAGCGCATCATTTAGGACGCGCGGGCGTCATTCATCGTTCCGACAGCATGAGTGTCATCGAAGTGCTATTAATGCGAGCCGGGTTAAATGATACTTAAAACCCGTCGCCTTATAACCATCTAAGTTCGATTTATGTGGCGTGAAACGAACGCATCCTGGCTCTCTTCGAAATGTCCTGGCGACGAACATCCGTCGGTGTCGCCTGGCGACAGGTATGAGCCAGCAGGATTTTGCTCTCGAGATCGAAATGGATCGAACCTATTTTGGTGGCGTCGAACGCGGCGAGCGCAATGTGTCGATCGACAATATCGAGAGGATCGCGAAAGGGCTTGAAATCAGTCCATATCTGTTACTGATGGCGCCGGACTGAAAGGCAGACTGCCTGATTTATCTAAAGGCCCCGTGGGCTGTTCTATATCCGTTGAACAGGCGCCGGACGAAAGTCGTTCGTTGCCGATTACCGTTTTCGGCTAGGAAATTACGCGATCGGGGTCGGCCCGGCGAAGTCGGACAGGTCCATGACAGACGGAGATGCGTATCATTCGCGTTGGGCTCTCTTTTTTGGGCGGTCAGCCTAAGAAATTCTTCCGCGGGGCTCTTGCCCATCTTGCCTTGCGAACCGCCGCTGCGCGCTGACGAACCAGACAGCGCACGGTCCACAGCCTGCCGTCTCGATCCACCCGCCACCCCCGGGAACGGTGGCACTCGCCCTGCAAAGCTCGAAATGCTCCGTTGGGCTGCCGCCAAACCTCTCGACGGCCTCCGCGAACCTCGAAAAGGCCGCGAAAGCGCCCAGCACACTCAGGCCAAACGGCAGTGTGAGATTTCCGGGCTAGCGACGCCTCTGGCGCGGCCTGTCAAAGCCGCCCCATTTAAACGAGCCTGGCGTTGGCGGTCGCAACGAGCAGAAGAACGCCCAGCATACCCCGATAGATGACGAACGGCCAGGCGGAGAACCGCTCAAGGACACGCATCAGCGCCCAGATCGCGGCGAATGCCGAAACGGACGCGACAAGCAGGCCGAGCGCGAGAACGGACCAGCCATGCATGTCGAGATGGGCTTTGTGCAGCTCCCATAGTTCCTTCGATCCGGCGAGAGCGATAGCCGGAATGCCCAGCAGAAACGAGAAGCGGGCCGCTTCCTCGCGCTTAAATCCGAGCGCGAGCGCGGCGGTGAGCGTTGATCCTGAGCGCGATACGCCTGGAATAAGGGCACCGACCTGCGCGAGCCCGACGACCAGCGCGTCAACCAGCGATGCCTTCTCAACGCTGCGGCTGTGGCGCGCCAGAATCTCGCTCAGAGCCATCAGCACCGCCATCGCGATGCAAGCCCAGCCAATCACGGGCAGGGCGCGAAAGGGCGAGTTACATGTGTTGAGGCTGTTGGACAGCAGAGCACCCGCCAGCACGATCGGAACCGTGGCGAGCGCGATCCAGATCGCCAGACGGAGATCGGGATCGGCGAACTGCCGACGGCCGATCGCCGACACGGAACCGACCGCCAAGCGGCGGACATCCTGCCAGAAATAACTGACCACGGCGGCGAGCGCGGCGAGTTGCATCGCGGCCGAAAAAGCCGAGCCGGGATCTCGCCAGCCCAAGAGGGCCGGCACGACGCGCATATGGGCGGTCGATGAAATCGGCAGGAGTTCGGTGATACCTTGCACCACGCCCAAGAATGCGACCTTGGCATAGCCCAGTGTCACGAAGCCCGTATCGACGCCCGCGGCACATTGTCCGGTCATAGCAGTGCGGTCCTATTGGATGGTGGGTGAGCTTAGATCGTTGCTTCGCTGCCTGGGCAACCGGATTATCGGACCCGCTGATCGCGACCGACAAGACGCATGCCATTGAGCACGACCAGGAGGGAGGCGCCGACATCCGCAGCGATCGCGCCCCAGAGCGACGCCATGCCAAGCAGCGTCAAGCCTGCGAAAACGAGTTTTATCCCCAGCGAGAAGCCGATGTTCTGCCGGATGACGGCGAGCGTCGCCCTCGAATGCCGGATGAGCCACGGCAGGCGAGAGAGATCGTCCTGCATCAGCGCGATATCCGCCGTCTCGATCGCCGCATCGCTGCCAATCGCGCCCATGGCGATGCCGAGGCCCGAGCGCGCCATCGCCGGCGCATCATTGACGCCGTCACCAACCATGGCGACCAGGCCGTGCTGTGCTACCAGCCTTTCAATCGCCTGGACCTTCTGTTCGGGAAGCAGCTCGGAGTGAACCTCATCCACGCCGGTATCGCGCGCGATGGCCTCGGCAGGCGCACGACCGTCTCCGGTCAGCATGACGATCTGCGCGATACCGAGCTTATGCAGTTGCGCTACGATCTGTCGGGCCTCGGGGCGCATCGCGTCACCGACGGCAATCACTCCGATGACTGACTCCGCCTCACCGACAACGATCCCGGTCAGTCCAGCCCCGGCTATGCGATGCAATTGGACGGCAAGCGCATCATCGGCTGCGTTCCCAAGCCGCTCTCCAAGATAGCCGGGAGACCCGACCCAGGCCTCGCGACCATCGATCACGCCAACGATGCCTTTGCCGGGCAACGCCGTTACGGACTTTGCGGGGACCACGTCAACGCCGCGTTCCGCGGCGGCATCGAGGATCGCACGCGCAATCGGGTGCTCGCTTCGCGCTTCGATAGCAGCCGCAACCGCCAGCAGTTCAAGTTCGTGCCGGCCGCCAAGCGGGATCAGTTCGATCACCTTGGGACGTCCAAGCGTGAGCGTGCCCGTCTTGTCCATGGCGATCGCGGTGATGCGAGCGGGGGTTTCGAGATGGACCCCGCCTTTGACCAGCACGCCCTGCCGGGCTGCGCCGGTCAGTCCCGCAACGATGCTGACGGGGGTCGAGATAACCAGGGCGCAGGGGCAGGCGATGACAAGCAACACCAGCGCCTGATAAAACCAGGCGGCCCAACTGCCCCCGAGCAGAAGCGGCGGCACGAGGAACACCGCCAGCGCAAGCACCATCACCACCGGCGTGTAGATCCGTGCGAAGCGTTCCACCCATTGTTCGGTCGGCGCACGCTTGCTCTGCGCTTCACCGACCATCCGCACGATACGGGCGAGCGTCGTGTCGGAGGCTGGCCGGGTCGTTATGAGCTCGATCGCGCCCATGCCGTTGATGGTCCCGGCAAAGACCGTTGCGCCTTGCTCGACGGTGACGGGTACGCTTTCGCCTGTAATCGGCGCCTGATCGACCGCGCTGGTCCCCGCGACCACGCGCCCATCGAGCGGAATCTTGCCGCCGGGCGGAACGATCACCTGCGTTCCGACCGCGACCTCGGCGACCGGCACATCCTTCTCGACACCCGCGGCATCGCGTATCCGGGCAGAGTCGGGCGCGATGTCCATGAGCGCCGCGACGGCGCGGCGGGCACGTCCAAGGCTCCATGCCTCGAGGGCAAGAGCAAGCGCGAAGAAGAACGCCACGGTCGCCGCTTCGAACCATTGCCCGATGCCCAGGGCGCCCGCCACCGCGACGATCATGAGCAGGTTCATGTCCGGCCGGAGCCGCCGTGCCGCGAGGACCGCCTTGGGGGCGACGTACCGAACCGCCGAGAGGATCGCCAGCGAATAGGCGAGCATGGCGAGGAAGGGAGGATGAGCCTCCCGCGCCAGACTCTCGTGCAACACCGCGGCGAGGCCGCTCGCGCGGACATGGATCGCAAAGCCCGCCACGACCAACACGCCGCTCGCGATCGTCAGCGCCGCCTGGATGCGGCGCCGGCGCTGCTCGGCTTGCGCGCCGGCACTGTTCACGCCTTCTTTCCAGAGCTCGGCGCGCATGCCGGTGCGCTCGACCGCCTTCAATATTTCGATGTGATGTAGGGCGTCGGTAGCACCCGCGACCGACATGCGGCCATTGATGAGATCGAACGATAGCTTCTCCAACCCGACGACCGGCCCGACTTCGCGCTTGAGCACCGCGACTTCGTCACCGCAGTCCATGCCGTGGATTTTGAAGATGACGCTATTCGGACGGTCAGGAAGCATCTGTTCGACAGGCGTCGGTTCGCCCGAGCAGCTGCTGCAACCGCCGGCCTCTACTTTATCCTCCGCGAATGCATCCGCGGTTTGCAATTCGGCTGTCATTCCGGTGGTCGATACGGCCGCGATCAGCGCCTCCACTCCGATGCCGGACTCGACATCGACATCGAGGAGACCGCGCTTCGGCTGGAACGACAACAGCTGCTCGTCCCCGACAAGCGGGACGAGGACTGCCTTGAGAAGTCGAACCTCATTCTGGCAGTCGAGCCCGTGGACCTTGAAACGCCACCAGCGGCCCATCACGATAGCGTGCGCGTCGGTTTGCTCGACCATATCGTCACCTCGACTCTTCGACATGACGCCCTCTATAAAGTCTGAAGTCACTAGAGGGTCAACCGATATGTCCGTCGAGCTACTCAGCATTGGAAAGCTCGCGAAAGCGACAGGGACGAAGGTCGAGACAATTCGCTACTATGAGAGTGTAGGCTTGCTTGCCCCGCCGGGGCGAACGAAGGGCAATTATCGGGCCTATTCCGCGCAGCATCTCGCACGGCTCAGCTTCATCCGCCGGGCACGCGCGCTGGGTTTCTCGATCGACCAGGTCCAGGAGCTTCTCAAGCTCGCGGACCAGAAAGACATTTCGTGCAAGGCCGTCGACACGATCGCCCGCGAACATCTCGCCGAGATCGACCGGAAGCTTCGGGATCTGAATACCCTCAGATCCGAACTGAGCAGCGTTATCGTCCAGTGCGGGCAGGGCACCATTTCCGAGTGCCGGATCATCGAGACCCTGGCGCCGGATTCCGTGGCGGGCGGTTAGGAGGGGCGGGGTAGCCTCAGAATCATTTTTTTGCGGCCAGTCACGCTAATGCAAACAAGTCGCAAAACTGCTTGACCCTCTAGCTGCTAGAGGGTCTAAAGGAGGAGGATGTTTACGTCCCCGTCCCGCCTCCGCCTTTTGCCGATTCGCGTGCAAGTGCCCTCACGCCACCGATGGGCGCTCCGCATGTTGGCGGTGCTTGGTGCCGTGTTCTGTACACTGGGTGCAAGCGCCATCGCCCAGGCCGAAACGGCGGATGTCCAGACCGCATGGCGGCTTCTAGACTATATGGCGGTCGACTATGGTGATGCGGTCTCCGGAGGCAGGATCAAGAGTGCCTCCGAATATGCTGAAATGACCGAGTTCGCGGCGTCGGTCTCCGCGCGCCTCGCGGCGCTGCCGCCAACGCCTGAACGCGCCCGGCTCCTCGAGGGCGCGACACGGCTTCAGGCGGTCGTTGCCGCCAAGGGCTCGCCGAGCCAGGTTGCCGATCTTGCCCATGGTCTCGCCGCCGATCTGCTGAAAGCCTATCCGGTCCCGCTTGCTCCGGCCAAGGCACCCGATTTCGCCCGTGGCGCGACGCTCTTCGCCCAGAATTGCGCGAGCTGCCACGGTGCGGCCGGCGATGGTCGTGGCCCGAACGCCGCCAAGCTCGCCACCCCGCCGATCGCGTTCACCGATGTCGCCCGGGCCCGCCAGCGCAGTCCCTTCGCGCTCTATCAGGTGATTGACCAGGGCATCGACGGCACGGCGATGCAAAGCTTCTCATCGCTGCCATCTGATGATCGCTGGGCGCTTGCTTTCTATGCGGGACATTTCGCCTTTTCCGATGCGGCCGCTAAGGAGGGCGAACGGCTATGGAAAGCCGATCCCAGCCTTCGCCAAAGGATTCCCGATCTGACGGCACTGGCCGGGCTGACCCCGGAAACGCTCGCCAAGAGCATGGGGCCCGAGCAGGCCGATGCGATCATAGCCTATCTGCGCCGCCACCCCGAAGCCGTGGTTCAGCAGGCACCGGGCTCGCTTGACGTGGCGCGGGGCAAGCTGGCGCAGAGCCTCGCGGCCTATCGCGCGGGCAATCGCCATGCGGCGCAGGAATTAGCGCTGTCGGCCTATCTCGACGGGTTCGAGCCGCTCGAACCCATGCTGACCGCGCGTGACGCAACGCTTATGGGGCATATCGAGAGCGCCATGGGCGAATTCCGCGCATCGCTCCAGCAAGGCCGCCCGGCCGACGAGGTGGCGACCCGCGTCCAGGTGCTCGGTGGTCTGTTCGATGACGCGGAAGCTGCGCTGTCTCCGGACGCGGCGAGCAGTGCATCGACCTTCGTCGGCGCTCTCACCATCCTGCTGCGCGAGGGCCTTGAAGCGCTGTTGATCGTCGTCGCGATGATTGCCTTCCTGCGCAAGGCCGACCGGCCCGAAGTGCTGCCCTATGTCCATGCCGGCTGGATTGGCGCGCTGGCGGTGGGCGCCCTGACCTGGGCGATCGCGACCTATGCGATCGGAATCAGCGGCGCGAGCCGCGAACTGACCGAAGGGTTCGGATCGCTGTTCGCGGCCGTCGTCCTGCTCTCCGTGGGAATCTGGATGCATGGCAAAGCCCAGGCGGATCAATGGCAACGCTACATCCGCGAGAAGATGTCGCGCGCGCTGTCGCGGCAGTCGGCCTGGTTCCTGTTCGGCCTCGCTTTCGTCGTCGTCTATCGCGAGGTGTTCGAGACGATCCTGTTCTATGCCGCGCTCTGGACGCAGGGCAATGGCGGCATGATGCTGGCGGGAGCGGGCTCGGCGGTCTTGCTGCTCGGATTCATTGCCTGGGCGATGCTGCGCTACAGCCGCGACCTGCCGATCGCGAAATTCTTCGCCTACAGCGCGTGGCTGATGGCCATCCTCACCATCGTGCTCGCTGGCAAGGGCGTGGCGGCGCTACAGGAAGCAGGCATCATCGACATCGCACCGTTTGCCGGCGGCATTCGCGTTTCGATGCTCGGCATCTTTCCAACATTCCAGTCGATGGGCGCGCAACTGTTGATGCTTGTGGCCGTGGGCGGGGGATTCGTCCTGAATCGTCGCCGGGCTGCAGCCACCTGATAGGTTTCGAGCCAGCCGGCAAAATTCTTCTTGACCCTATAGCAACTAGGAGACCTCACATGACGAGCTTGGGGCAAGGGATGTTAGGGCGACATCCATGATCTCCAGTACTCGCGTATCCGAGGTCTGAACCCTTCGACAAGACGCGGCTCGTTGCCGAGCACGATCAACCTCACATTCGGTCGCCGCTCGTGACGGCTGCACCAATATCCCGCTTGCGGCCGCTGGGCTCAGGAAGACGAAACCATTCTGTGCGACGGCTATGGAAGCCACGGTCTCCTTCGGTTCGTCCACCTGGATCCGTCAGAACTGATCAGGTCCTGAGGATTGGAATGACGGCTGGATAAAGGGTCAAGCGGCTTTCATCAACGCGCCCTCGATGACGACACCGGCGGTGACATATTTCCACAGCGCGACCCAGCAGTTTTCGGGCCAAGGCCACGACCATCGATTTCTTCAGCCGGCCGTCGTTGAATCGGACCCGTTGCTGGTACCATTGGGCAAGCGCCGATTCTGGCTGGTTGCGGAGCCACAGCCAGGCCAGTTGGATCAGCGTTGTGCGCAGCCGGGGGTTCCCCGCCTTTGACACGCCCTGTTCGCGGTCGACCGATCCACTCTGCCAGGGCGTTGGCGCCAGCCCCGCATAGGCAGCGACCTCTCTCCGGTTGGAGAAGTGCCGGAACAAGCCTTCCGACCAGAGAATGGCGGCGAACTCGGGGCCAATGCCCTTGATATCGAGCAGCATTGCGGCTGGTGCCGGCATGGCGGTAGTTTCCGCGGCAAGCAGCGCGTCCCGCTCGGCCTCCACCGCTCTGATCTGCTCGAGCAGCAGTTCGAGCCGGTCGAGTTCGCGGCCAATCTGGACTTTCAGATGCATCGGTAGCGGACGGCCATCGCCGGTCATGAGTTTTTCCAGCCGCTCCCGCCGGTCGCGGCGCAGCGGCTGATAGCCTGTCACCCCCCGCGCGAAGAGCAGGCCTTTGATGCGATTGGCGTGGCGAATCCGATCCGCGATCAGAACCTTGCGTTCGCGACAAATACGACGTCGATCCTCTTCCTCGGGTGTTGGCACCCTGACCATCGCACACACACGTGGTTCCCCTCGTTTATAGGCCAGCAAGGCCCGGACCAGCGCCTCGCCGTCGATCCGGTCGGTCTTTGCGCGACGACGACGGCGTGAGGTCGCAATTGAAGCGGGATCCACGACGTGGCTTTTTATCCCCTCCTTGCGCAAAACGCGGTGGATCCAGAAGCCATCAAGGCCGGCTTCCTGGATCACGATTATTGGAAAGCTGCGTCCTGTTCGCGCCTGCGCTTTTGCCTGCAGTTGGGTAAAGCGTGCCAATAAACCGGCGATATCCCAGGCGCGCACTACATGCTTCGACAGCTTCTCGCCGCTGCCGGGCAATAGCGAGGTGATCAGCCAGATCGATCGGCTCAGTTCCATTGAAACGAAAATCGCGCCAAGATCGGTCGGGATAGCGGTCGACGCTTGGGTACGGTCAGTTGCAATCTGCATATCGGCCTCCTGAGAGTGTGGTCAGCAAACTCACTCTGCCAGAGTGTCGATCGCTATCCACCTCGTCATGGGATCTGTGAGCGGGTGGGCGTAGAAAGGGGCATTGATAGCTGATTCTATAGGCTTTCCTAGAAGGAGAGCGGCAGGTGGCGCAACGTTCGATTGGACAGGAGCAAGTTGGTTTTGCAGGGCGTGAGCGAGCGGCTTCATCGCTCGACGCGTTGGTATCGCTGATCGACGGGAGCCAGGTCGCGATGCTGATCGATCCGCTCTATCCGGCTGCCAAGGGCGAGCCGGCTTGGCCGCCGCTGGCGATGTTGAGAGCCCTGCTTCTGTCGATCTGGTACGACCTGTCTGACGTGAAGCTGGCCAAAGCGCTCTACGATCGAGCCTCTTTTCGCCGCCTCTGCGGATTTTCCGCGAATGAAGCGACGCCTGAACGTACAGCCTTCGTCAGATTCCGCAGGCTGCTGGTTGCCCACAGGCTTGACCGGACACTGTTTGAAGCCGTGACCACGCAGCTCAAATCAAAGGCGGTGATGATGAAGACCGGAACACTGGTTGATTGTCCCACCTTTGGTTTCAAACCCCCGGCTTTAGCCGGGAAGGGCTTTAGCCGGGAAGGGCTTTAGCCTTGAACTCGGACAGCGCAGGCGCCCAGGCCATTCTCGATGCCATCCGCAAGCGCTGGCCGTGGGTGAAACACCTTAACCAGATAGGCATACCATTGCGCTAACCTCCTAAGTAGCGAAGATACGAATTGATTGCTGTCGCGGCGGGAAATTGGAATCTGTTTGGGGAAGGTGTCGCGGGCACGCGAAGCACAAACATGTTTTTATACGGACAGTGGGGTATTTCCGCAATTTAATAACCGTAATCAGCCGAATCTAAATGGGCTAGATATGTTATAACTTTCTGTGAAATGGGCGTCTTATTGGCCCCAGATTTTTTTTGCTTCGCGAGCCGACGCATGATAGCTCAAGAGCTATGCGATGGCTATCTGTCATGCTTGCGGTCCTGCTCTCGATTTCCCTGGCCACGGGTGTGATGGCGCATGCCGCAGAGCCGGTTGCTTGCATCGACAGTGAGACCGCCTCGGCGCTTGGGCACTTTGAGGGCGATCGCGACGAAGTGCCGTCCGATATCGACAAAGGTACGCCGCATCACCATGCGACCTGTCATGGCCATCACATCGCCGAACCGGCACGCGAGAGCAGGATTAGCCTTGTCAGCATGATCAAATCCTTGCTGTCCATCGCCAATGCCGTGGACGGTTCTTCGGCGCCAACTTACCCCGCGTACCGTCCTCCACGCGCCTGACAGCGTCCTTTTGCCCCGAGTTCCGGGGTTTTCTGGAAAACTGTCAGGAGCCTTTAAATCATGCATCGCTTTATCGCGGCCCTGCTGGCCGTGTCGTCCTGCGCGTCGATCGCACAGGCGCAGACGGCCGCGTCGCCGCCGCATTCGGCACCCCCATATACGCTCGAACGTGCCCTGGATGCGGCCGGAGCCTCTTCACCCAACCTTGAGGCTGCCAACGCTGGCGTGCGCGCGGCTGACGCGGCGCGCACCGTCGCGGGCCTCCGGCCCAATCCTGAAGTCCAGGTTCAGGTCGAGAACGTCGCGGGCTCAGGTCTCTATCGTGGCACGCAGAGCGCCGAGGTCATGACCGGCCTGGCATTGCCGATCGAACTGGGCGGCAAGCGGTCAGCACGCATCGCCGTTGCAGATTCGCGCAGCCTGCGAGCGCGCCTTGAAGCCGCCATCACGCTCGCCGATCTGCGCGAGCGCGTAACCCAGGCCTATATCGCGGCAGCGTCGGCCGAGCGGCGGGTGGAGATCGCGCGTCAACTCGCCGGTTTCGCGGATGAAGGGTTTCGCGCGGCCAGCACGCGCGTAACCGCCGGCGCCGCTTCTCCGATCGAGCAGCAGCGCGCCGACGTTCAGCGCGTCAATGCCAACGTCGCGCTCGATCAGGCACGGCGGGAGGCGGCCGTTGCGCGGGAGAACCTTGGACGCCTGATCGGCGAGCCCGTTGCGGGGCCATTGGATGCCGGCTGGTTCGATCGGGTCGGCGGATATGGCCCGACGCGACCGGCTTCAGCAGACGGAACGCTCATCCTGGCCGCCGCCGAAGCCGACGTGGCCACGGCAAGCGCACAAGTGCGTCTCGCTCGCTCGCAACGTATCCCCGACGTCACATTAAGCGCCGGGGCACGGCGGCTGTCCGCAACTGGCGACACGGCGGCGGTATTCGGGGTCAGCATTCCCTTTCCGCTGTTCAATAGCGGTCGTGCTGCATTGAGCCAAGCGCAGGCCGAACGGCAGGCGGTCGATGCGAAGCGGCGGGTCACTGTCCTCGACACCGAACAGGCGATCGCCGCCGCGCAGGCCGAGCTTGCCAACGCGGCCGCAACCGCGCGCTCGACGGGCGGACCCGCGCTCGCGGCAGCAAGCGAAACGGCCCGCATCGCCAGGATCGGTTATGCGCAAGGCCGTTTCAGCCAGCTCGATCTGCTTGATGCGGAGAGGACTCTGGCCGACACGAGAGGCGCATTCGTCGATGCGCTGGTCGCCTATCACGACGCCGAGGCGCGCCTGGCGCATCTGACGACACCGGCGCCCGATGTGGCTGGGGCGACGCCATGACCGCCTCCGCCTCGCTGATCCTCACCTTCCCCATTCCCCATTCCGAGCTGAACGCGCCCCTGACTGGCCGCTGCTCGATCCGTTTCGGAGATTTTCAATGATAACCCAGGACAAACGACTCCTTGGCGGTGTCACCGGCGCAGTTTTGCTGGCTGCAATCGGTGGTTTCAGCGTCGCACGTTGTACGGCTGATCCGTCGGTGGCATCCGCGCCCGCCAAAGACAGTGCTGAAAGCGAAACACCGTCGGACAGTCTGGCGATGACGCCAGACGCAATCCGCGATGCCGGAATTGCTGTCGAGACCGTTCGAGCCGGCGGCCTCGGCTCGGAGATATTGGTGCAAGGCCAGGTCACAGCCTCACCCACGGGTGAAGCGCTGGTAACGGCACGCGCGGGCGGCGCGGTGACGCGGGTATTCAAGCGGCTCGGCGATCCGGTCCGCGCCGGAGAAGCGCTGGCGATCGTCGAAAGCCGCGATGCGGCACAGATCGCCGCAGATCGCACGGCCGCATCGGCCAGGGCTGTTCTTGCGCAGAAAGCGCTTGCTCGCGAGCGCTACCTGTTCGAGCAGAATGTGTCGGCGCGGGTCGATCTTGAGCGCGCGGAAGCCGAGGCCACCGCGGCCGAAGCCGAAGCCAGGCGAGCGCAGGTGTCCGTTGGCGCGGCTAATGTCACCAAGGACGGCCGTGGCGTTATCGTGGCAAGCCCGATCGCCGGGCGGGTGACCTCCGAGAATGTCAGCCTCGGTGCGTATGTCCAGCCAGAAGCCGAGCTGTTTCGGGTCGCTGATCCGAGCAAAATTCAGGTCGAGGCGGCGATCAATCCCGGCGATGTGGCACGTCTCGCGACCGGTGATCACGCCATCATCGAACTTATTGACGGTCGAACGGTCGAGGGCCGGATACGTGCCGTCACGCCGACTCTGAACGGAGAAACCCGCGCTGCCACGGCGCTCATCGAAGTGCCGGGTGGCATCCTGCAGGCCGGCCTCGGTGTGCGCGTGCGGCTAATGCCCAGTCAGGGCGCGCCGACGAACGCAATCGTGGTTCCGGAAGATGCCGTGCAGAGCGTCGACGGTCGTGACGCAGTGTTCCTTCGCACAGCCCAGGGTTTCCGCGCGCAATTCGTAACGCTCGGCCAGCGCAGTGCAGGCCGGGTCGAGATCGTCTCCGGACTCAAGTCCGGCGCGACGGTCGCCACCCGCAACGCTTTCCTGCTCAAGGCCGAACTCGGCAAGGGCGCGGGCGAGGAGGAATAAGCCATGATCGCATCTCTTATGGCATTGTCAGTCCGCGCGCGGTGGGCGGTGCTGTTCCTCTTCCTCGCGATCGCCGGGCTTGGCGTTTGGCAACTCACCAAGCTGCCGATCGACGCGGTTCCGGACATCACCAACAACCAGGTCCAGATCAACACGGTCGACCGCGGTCTGTCGCCGGTCGAAATGGAAAAACTCGTTACCTATCCGATTGAAACGGCGCTGGCCGGCATTCCTGGTCTCGAAACCACACGCTCGCTGTCGCGTAACGGGTTCAGTCAGGTCACCGCGATCTTCTCGGACTCCACCGACCTCTATTTCGCAAGGCAGCAGGTCGGTGAACGGCTCATCCAGGCGCAGGAAAATCTGCCTCAGGGCGTGCAGCCTCAGATCGGGCCGGTGACGACGGGTCTCGGCGAAGTCGTCATGTATACCGTCGGCTATGCCAACCCCGACGGGCAAGGCGCGAAGAAAGTCGACGGCCAGCCGGGCTGGCAATCGGACGGCAGCTATCTCACGCCCGAAGGCGACCGCCTTACTGATGAAGTCGCGAAGGCGGGCTATCTGCGCACGGTGCAGGACTGGATCATCCGGCCGCAACTGCGCACGGTTCCCGGCGTGGCCGGGGTCGATTCGATCGGCGGCTACGCTAAGACCTTCGTGGTCGAGCCCGATCCGGTCAAGCTGTCGAGCTACGGCATTTCCTATACAGAGTTGGGCGAAGCCCTCGAAGCCGCCAATCTCGCGGTCGGCGCCAACTACTTCAATCGCGGCGGCGAGGCCTATCTGGTGCGTGCGGACGCGCGCATTCGCTCGGTCGATGAAATCCGCAATGCCGTCGCCGCAACGCGCGGCGGGGCTCCGATCACAGTCGGCCAGATCGCGAATGTGAAGATAGGCGGCGATCTGCGCACCGGCGCGGCAAGCATGAACGGCCAGGAAGCGGTCGTCGGCACGGCCCTGATGCTGATCGGCGAGAACAGCCGCGTCGTGGCTCAGGCGGTGAACGAGAAGCTCGACCAAGTGAAATCAACCCTGCCGGCAGGTGTCGAGGTCAAGGTGGTGCTTGACCGCGCGAAGCTGGTCAATGCCACGGTCGGCACTGTCGAGCGCAACCTCACCGAAGGCGCTTTGCTGGTGGCCGCGTCGCTGTTCCTGCTGCTCGGCAACTGGCGCGCGGCGATCATCGCCGTCCTCGTCATTCCCTTCTCCTTCCTGATGATGGCGATGGGCATGAACGCCTTCCGGGTGCCGGGTAACCTCATGAGCCTCGGCGCGCTCGACTTCGGCCTGATCGTCGACGGTGCGGTGATCATCATCGAAAACTGTCTAGCCCGCCTCGCGCACCGCCAGGAACATGAAGGCCGTTTGCTCAGTCTGCGCGAGCGTCTCGAAGAGACGATGCACGCCAGTCAGGAAATGATCAAACCGACCGTGTTCGGTCAGGCGATCATCCTGCTGGCCTTCGCACCGCTGCTGATGTTCACCGGGGTCGAGGGCAAGACCTTCTCGCCCATGGCGATCACCATCATGCTCGCGCTGGTGGCGGCATTCATCCTCGCCATCACGCTGGTTCCGGCGCTGGTCGCCCTGCTTATCCGGGGCAAGGTCGCCGAAAAGGACGTCTGGCTGATCCGCAAGTCGAAGGAGCGCTATCTGCCGCTGCTCGACAAGGCGATCGCTCGGCCCTGGCCGTTCATCTTCGGCGGGTTGGCCTTCTTCCTCGCGGCGGTGCCGGTGTTCGGATTGCTGGGCTCGGAGTTCATTCCGCAGCTCGACGAGAAGAACCTGGCGCTGGCGTCGACCCGTGTGCCCTCCGTCAGCCTTGAGCAATCGTTGGCGATGCAACGCGGCGTTGAAAAGGCCGTGACCAAGCTGCCCGAAGTCGAGCTGATGTTCTCGAAAACCGGCACGGCGGAAGTCGCGACCGATCCGATGCCGCCGAACGTCTCTGACGGCTTCGTCATTTTGAAACCGGAGGACCAATGGCCACGGGACGTCAAATCCAAAGCGGACGTGATCGAGCGGATCGAGAAAGCGGCCGGCAGCAAGCTGGGCCAGCTTTATGAGGTCAGCCAGCCGATCCAGTTGCGTTTCAACGAACTGATCGCCGGCGTGCGCGGCGACGTCGCCATCAAGCTCTATGGTGACGATCTCGACAAGATGTCGGCGTCGGCCAACGAGATCGTGCGCGTGCTCCAGTCGATCCCCGGCGCTTCCAGCGTCAAAGCGGACCAGACCGGCGGTGCGCCGACGCTCGACGTCCGGTTCGACCGCGCGGCCATCGCCCGGTACGGCCTCACCGTTCGGGAGGTTGCCGATACCGTGGCCGCCGGCATGGGCGGCCGCGCTTCGGGGCTGCTGTTCGAGGGCGACCGACGTTTCGACATCATCGTAAGGGTACCGGACGCCACGAGGGTCAACCTTGATGACGTGCTCGCGCTCCCGGTGATGCTGCCCAAGGAGGAAGGCTATGCGCGCAGCTCGGTTCCACTGTCGCAGGTCGCCCAGATCAGGTTCACCGAAGGGCTGAACCAGATCAGTCGCGAGAACGGCAAGCGCAGGGTCGTGATTCAGGCGAACCTGCAAGGCCGCGACGCGGGCTCCTTCGTTGCGGAGGCGCAGGCCAAGGTTGCGCAGGTCAAGCTGCCGGCAGGCTATTATCTGGAGTGGGGCGGTCAGTTCCAGAATCTCCAGGCCGCCGCTGACCGTCTGTCGATCGTCGTGCCGCTCTGCTTCCTGGCGATCTTCGGGCTGCTCTATATGGCGCTCGGCGGGTTCGGCCGTGCCGCGGCTGTGTTCCTCGCGGTCCCGTTGGGACTTGCCGGCGGCGTGTTCACCCTCGCCATGACCGGCATCGCCTTCTCCGTGTCGGCGGCGGTCGGGTTCATCTGCCTGGCGGGCGTCGCCGTGCTCAACGGTCTCGTCGTGATGACCGCTATCCGCGAGCGGCTGGAGGCAGGTGTCGCGCTGCCCGAGGCCATTCGCGAAGGCATGGCCGAAAAGATGCGCGCGGTCGTGATGACCGGCTTCGTGCCGGCGATCGGCTTCGTGCCGATGGCGCTCGCGCACGGCACCGGCGCCGAGGTCCAGAAGCCGCTTGCGACGACCGTCATCGGCGGCCTCATCGCGGCGACCATCCTCACGCTGCTGGTGCTGCCGGCGATCGCCAAGGTCGTCCTCGGCCTCAACATCCAATGGAAGAGAAGAAAGTCAGAACCGGAAGTCGGTGAGCAGCCGGCAGCCGCTGAAGGAGAGGCATGATGGAAAAGAAGGGTCAGAAGCTGCTGCGCATCTACACCGATGAAGCGGCCTATATCGGCGACCGCAAGGTCTTCGAATATGTCGCTTCGCTGGCGCGCGATCAAAAAATCGCCGGTGTGACCGTCCTGGAAGCCTTGATGGGTTTTGGCGGCTCGGCGCGGCTCCATCGCCGTCATGTCCTCGAAAGCAACCGCGCGGTGGTCATCGAGATCATCGATGTCGAAGATGCGCTACGGGCGTTTGTTGCCTTGCTGGCGGATGTTCCCGACATCGGGATCATCACGCTCGAAACCGTCGAGGTGATCGGCGGCAAGGCGTTGCAAGCCGCTGTCGGCGTGCAGGCGTGATTGCTGCGATCGATGCAGCGGCCCAGGCGCGATGGGCGATCCAGCCCATCGCGCTCAACTGTACCAGTTTTCCGGCGCGGGCTGCACAGAATGCTGATCGCGACGGACAAGTCCCTGGCCACGCAAGTCAAGCGAGGTTCCACCATTGCCCGGTATTCCCAGGGAAAGCTCAAAGAGCCGTCGGACGTGTAGCGGCGCCCTGCCTGCGAAAGGGGGTTTGATGTCAACGCTCACCTACACGATCATGCCTGTCGCGGCCGTCATTGTCGGCGCGATCGTTTCCCTCCTGCGAACGCCAAGCGGGCGCTTTGTCAGCGCCATGCAGCATCTGGCGGCCGGCGTGGTGTTCGCGGCTGCGGCGACCGAAATCCTGCCGCAGATCAAGCACGACGCGGCCCCGGTCGCGACCCTGGTGGGCGGGACGGTCGGCGTCGGCGCCATGCTGCTGCTGAAGGCTCTCGAAGAGAGAGCTACCGGATCTCTAGCGATGATTGGCGCTGTCGCCATCGACATCCTCGTCGATGGGCTGGTGCTGGGCCTTGCCTTTCTCGCAGGCGAGAAGGCAGGAATTCTGCTGACGATCGCGCTGACGCTGGAGGTCCTGTTCCTCGGGCTGACCCTCACGAGCGACCTTCGTAAGTCAGTCCGTGCAGCCTGGAAGGTGGTGGCCGTCGTTGCCGCGATCGGTTTGCTGCTGCCTCTCGGCGCGGTTCTGGCGATGCCGGTAGCGACCCTGTCGCAGCCGATCATCGTCGCCTTCCTGAGCTTTGGGCTCATGGCGCTCCTTTATCTCGTAACCGAGGAATTGCTCGTCGATGCGCACCAATGTCCGGACAGTCCTCTGGTCACCGGCATGTTCTTCGCGGGCTTCCTGGGGCTGCTCATTTTTGAGGAGCTTATGTGAGTCCAGCACCGACAGATCGCGCCATCGAGAGCAAAGCCTGTCGAGCCCGGGAGCGCCGGCATAGCCTTCTCGACGGCATCGGAAATGGTCCCCCACAAGCGCAAAGCCCTCATGCGCGCTTGTGCGAGAAGGGCCCGCGCCGTGGACGTTCTGCCCCCCGTTCACGGCGAAAGTTTGTAGCCGCCAGTGTCACGGCGAGGCGACGAAACGGCGGCGGCCGTGCGTCCCGTTGGCGTCCATGTTGCTGCTCGCGGCCAACGCTGGCTGTTCGCCCGAAAGCTCCGACGCTGGGAGTGCCGGGCTCACCGGAACCCATAGCTTCGTCTGCGCGAACGCCACGAAGGTGCGCGTCGAATTTCTCGGCGATGACGGTCTGACAGTCGAGGCCGCGATTTTGCCTGATGGCGAATCCGAACATCTAACCGCGCCCGCGGCCGGCGTCACCTATTTCGGCGACACTATGAACCTCTCGATCTCCAACGATTGGGTGGTTGTCATCCGCCCCGACGCGAAAACGCAAATCTGCCAGCGCGCCGCTTCCAATCAGCCACGGGACGGGCACCCGCCTCCCTGACCGGGCCGCGCCCTTGCACTTCCGCATCGGCGCGGAACCAGGCCCGAGCAAACATTGAGGAGGTTTCATGACGGACCAGATTCAACTCGAAATTCCGCTTATCCTACCCGACATCCCCGATGCCGATGATGCTTGTGTGGCTCGGCTGACAGCCGATCTCTCAGCGCGCGCCGGCATCGAAAAGGCGCATGTCGTTCCGGCCAAAGGGGGCAAGCCCGCACTGCTCTGCATCCATTATGATTCTGACACGCTGTCGCTTTCGCGCATCCGCGACATCGCCCGCTCTGCGGGAGCTGCGATTGCCGAGCGCTACGGTCATGTGCTGTGGCCGGTGAGCGGGATCGGTCACCAAAGAAAAGCGCGTACGGTGAGCGAGCAACTGCACGCCATGTCGGGCGTAATTGAAGCAGATGCCAATGCCTCGGGCCTAGTGCGCGTGGAGTTCGACCGCGATCAGGTGTCCGAAAAGCAGATTGTGGATGCGCTGTCGCGATTGGGCGTCCGGCGGTCTGCCGCCGCTCCAGGCGGAGCCCAAGCCGGTAACAGTCATGGCGCAGGTCGGGAGGATTTGAGAGCCGACCATGCACACGGCGATGGCCACGGTCATGATCATGATCACGGCGGAGTTCTCGGTTCCAATACGGAATTAATCTTTGCGTTGGCTTGTGGGGCGTTGCTGGGGATTGGCTTTGCAATCGACAAGCTCGACGCTGGCGTATCCACGTGGCTATCGATTGCCTTCTACATCGGAGCTTACGTGTCCGGCGGCTTCTTCACCGTGCGCGAGGCGATCGACAATCTCCGACTGCGGAAATTCGAGATCGACACTCTCATGCTGCTGGCGGCGGCCGGCGCCGCAGCGCTAGGCGCTTTCGCCGAAGGCGCGCTCCTACTCTTTCTATTCAGCCTCGGCCACGCCCTAGAGCACTATGCGATGGGCCGCGCCAAACGCGCAATTGAGGCATTGGCTGAACTGGCGCCTCGAACGGCGCTCCTTCGGCTCGAAGACGGCGGCACGGAAGAGGTCGCTGTTGAAGAGTTGGTCCCTCGCGATCTCATCGTGGTGAAGCCTGACACGCGAATTCCCGCAGATGGCTTTCTTGTCAAAGGTACCACGAGCATCAATCAGGCCCCTGTGACAGGCGAGAGCATGCCGGTCGATAAGCGGCCGGTGATGGACGATGCGGCGGCAAGGGCAAATCCCGATCGTATAGATGCTGCAAACCGGGCTTTCGCAGGCACGATCAACGGCAGCGGGCTTATCGAAATTGAGGTAACGCGCTCGTCGAACGAAAGTACACTGGCGAAAGTTATTCAGCTCGTCAGTGAGGCCGAAACCCAGAAATCGCCGACCCAGCGATTTACTGACAGGTTTGAACGCTTCTTCGTGCCCGCGGTCCTGGCGGTGGCATTCATGCTGCTGTTTGCCTGGGTCGTTGTCGACGAACCATTCCGGGACAGCTTCTATCGCGCGATGGCAGTCCTTGTGGCGGCAAGCCCATGTGCATTGGCGATCGCCACTCCGAGCGCGGTGCTCTCTGGTGTCGCGCGCGCGGCGCGGGGCGGCGTGCTTGTCAAAGGCGGCGCTCCACTCGAACTGCTTGGATCGCTCGACGCCATAGCTTTCGACAAAACTGGAACGCTCACCTTAGGCGAGCCTCGAATCCAACAAGTTATCCCGGCCGATGGCGTGCTGAAGGAAGACCTCATGGCGATCGCCGTCGCGGTCGAAAGTCTGAGCGACCATCCACTTGCGCGGGCGATCGCGCGCGATGGACGCGATCACGTCGGACAAAATTCCATCCCGCGAGCTGAAAGCCTGAAGAGCCTGACGGGGCGCGGCGTCTCAGCCCTTGTTGGTGAGGACGAGGTCCTCATCGGCAAGGCCGAGATGTTCGGCACTGATGGCATCGCCCCGTTGTCGCAGGAAATGAAGGAGGCAATCGAAAGGCTGAGGACTGCCGGACAGACGAGCATGGTGGTCCGGCGGGATCAGCAAGACTTAGGGGCCATCGGGCTCATGGACACGCCGCGCCCGGCCGCAAGAGACGCGCTCGATCGTCTCCGTCGCATCGGGATCGCGCGAATGATCATGATCTCGGGCGATCACCAACGTGTCGCCGAGGCCGTGGCGAAGCAGGTCGGGATTGACGAAGCCTGGGGCGATCTATTGCCCGAGGACAAAGTGGAAGCGATCAAAAAGCTTCGCGCCGCAACTAAGGTTGCGATGGTGGGTGACGGCGTAAATGACGCTCCTGCTATGGCGAGCGCGACGGTGGGGGTTGCGATGGGCGCCGCTGGCTCCGACGTGGCGTTGGAGACGGCAGATGTCGCGTTGATGGCTGACGATCTGTCGCACCTTCCCTTTGTAGTCGGGCTGAGCCACCGAACGCGATCAATCATTCGGCAGAATGTATTTGTGAGCCTCGGCGTGGTTACCATTCTCGTCCCGGCGACGATCTTGGGGTTTGGCATCGGCCCGGCCGTGGCAGTGCATGAAGGCTCGACCCTGCTCGTGGTATTCAATGCGCTGCGATTGCTTGGCTACCGGGACAACGGGGAGACATAGTACCGTAAGGACTCGCGGGACATCTCTCAGAGCCATTCCTCAAAAGTAGTTGGGTGATATCATTCAGTTGCGCTTGACGCGCCGGCGCATCGCGGACCCTCAGGTTTTGCGAAAAAGGTTGAGAATTGAATGATGTGGACCGATATCGTCCACAAGTAGTATGGCATTGCCGCTCGGGGGTCGCGCTATCCAAGATGGACAAACGGTCCGGCGGCCGTGAATCCGATGTAGGGTTGGAGGCTCCCCGGCAAGGCGGCGAGTACGGCCTCAACACGGAGCTGCGCCAAGTGTCGAAAGAGACTGCCGTGGCATACTATATCGTGATCGACGGTGCGCCGTGTCGGCGCGGGAGGTGACCATGACATAAGGTCGCCTAACATGCCTGCTGATTTCCGACTGGCGGCTGCAATGCCGCCCCGCCCGTGAGAGCAACGGGCAGAAGGGGGCCGAAAAGCTCGACCGGGCGTCGCCGGTTGAGTGTCATAAGCAGATCAGCCTTAAGAAACTTCTGAACAAGTCGGGCTTGCATGGACAATGCTTTATCAAGAATGCGTCGCAATAGCCTTGACCCTGTAGCTACTTCAGGGTCTATGAGGCAATGATGCAAACGCGACAGAATCGAAAAGGAACGCCTGGCAGCCGGTGTGCAAGACGCCTGGCCGGCCTTTTTCTCGGCCTGATACTGATCCTGAGCGGCGGGCTGATCCCCTTGGCGCACGCGGCGCCGAGCACGATTCCGGATACGGCTGCGACGACGGCTACGGTCGAGACGACGTGGAAGCTGCTCGACTATGTGGCGGTGGATTATGACGGCGCGGTCAAGGACGGCCGGATCGTCAGCACCGGCGAATTTTCCGAAATGCAGGAATTCACCGCGACCATCGCCCAGCACATCGGCGCGCTTCCCGAAAATCCCGCGAAGGCAAAGCTCGAAACGGGTGCGAAGGTGCTTCAGCAACTGGTGGCACAGAAGGCCTCCGCACAGCAGATCGCCACGGCCTCGCACGCGCTGTCCGCTGCGATGCTTGACGCCTATCCGGTGCCGATCGCGCCGCAATCCATCCCTGACCTTGCGCGCGGCGCGGCATTGTTCAGGGAAAGCTGCGCAGCTTGTCATGGCATGAATGGCGACGGCAAAGGCCGCGATGCCGCAAAGCTCTCGACCCCGCCCATCGCCTTCACGGACGTTGAGCGGGCGCGCAAGCGTAGCGTTGCCGCACTAGAGCAAGTAATTTCGCAAGGCATCGACGGCACGGCCATGCAGAGCTTCGCCGATCTCCCGGTCCAGGATCGCTGGGCGCTGGCCTTTTACGCGGGGCACTTTGCCTTTTCGCCGGATCAGGTCGAGCGGGGCAAGCAGATATGGACAAGCGATGCCGACATCCGTTCGCGCTTTCCGGACCTCAAGACGCTGGTCACCACAACACCTGCTGCGCTGGGCAAGGACATCGGGCAGGGAAGGGCCGACGCGGTCATGGCCTATCTGCGCGCTCATCCGGAAGCCGTGACCCAGACTGCGGGCGGCACCGCCGGATCGCTCGATCTGGTCCGCAGCAGACTAGCGGAGAGCCTCGCCGCCTATCGCGAAGGGGATCGGACGCGGGCTGAGCAGCTTGCCCTTTCAGCCTATCTGGATGGGTTCGAACCGATCGAGCCGCTGCTGGGCGCCAGTGACGCAAGTCTCCTGAGCACGATCGAGACGCGCATGGGCGAACTGCGCGCGGCGATCGACGATGGCGATCCCGTGTCGTCCGTCGAGATGCGCATCGACGCGATCGAAGCGCTTCTGTCCGATGCCGGCACGGCGCTTTCGCCTGAAGCCTCAAACGGGACGAGCGCATTCGTCGGAGCTTTCACCATCTTGCTTCGCGAAGGCCTCGAAGCCCTCCTGATCGTGGTCGCCATGCTCGCGTTTCTGCGCAAGGCCGAGCAGGATCATGCGCTGCGCTATGTCCACGGCGGCTGGATGGCGGCGCTTCTGGCCGGCGCTGCGACCTGGCTCGCCGCGACCTATTTCATCTCGATCAGCGGCGCGAGCCGGGAACTCACCGAAGGGCTCGGATCGCTTCTCGCCGCTGTCGTGCTCCTGTCGGTGGGTATCTGGATGCATGGCAAGAGCCAGGCGGACCAGTGGCAGCGCTATATCCGCGAGAAGCTGGCGGGTGCGATGAACCGGGAATCCAACTGGTTCCTGTTCGGCCTCGCCTTCGTCGTCGTCTATCGAGAGGTCTTCGAGACGATTCTTTTCTATGCCGCCTTGTGGGCACAGGGGAATGGAGCGGCGATGTTCGCCGGCGCGGTTGGTGCCATCGGCACGCTTGCCGCCCTCGCCTGGGCGATGATGCGCTACAGCCGCAGCCTCCCGGTGGGAACCTTCTTTCGATACAGCTCCTGGCTCATGGCCGTCCTGACCGTCATCCTGGCGGGCAAGGGTGTTGCCGCCCTCCAGGAAGCCGGCTGGATCGACATCGCGCCGCTCCACGACGTGCCGCGCCTTTCGATTTTCGGTCTGTTCCCGACAATTCAAACGGTAGCGGCCCAAGCGCTGGCGGCTCTTGCCATCATTCTTGGTTTCCTGATGAATGGTCGCCCCTCGCGAAAACCGGTTGTTGGGCGAGATCTGGATGAGGATTGACACCAACTGTCGGCAGATTTTTATTGTTAGCGATGACGGAAGTCTATAGTCGTTCGTGCGATGGGAACTGGGGAGGTCGGCCCAACAGGCTTTGTTGAGATGAAGTTTCTTGCCTGCCTGATCGCGCTCGCCGCAATTATTGGGCTATTGGGCCAGGAAGCAGCATTGGCGCGCGCCATGCCGTTCGAAACCTCGACGCAAGCCGAGTCCGCCATGCAGATGGGTTCCGGTTGCACGGAAATGGGAACGGTCGTCAAGAAGGCGTCACAGTCCCAGGTACCCTGCCAGGGGATGACCCTGGATTGCATCGCCAAGATGGGTTGCGCGATACCCTTGGCGTTGGTTCCGCCGTTCTATCTGGGCGTTTCTCCGCAATTTCGTCGGGTGAATCCTCCGTTCACCCCAGTCGCTCCGCTGGTAGGTCGCGATATTTCTCCCGAGCCGGAGCCACCCTCCCGCCTTGGCTGAACCCCAGAAGCGCGCGCCGGATCATTGTCCGCTGCGTACCTCTACTCCGTTCAACCAAGGATATTTCACATGAAGACTATTTTGACGCTCGCCGCGGTTGCGGCGGCACTCGCTAGTGCATCCATCGCCTCCGCCCACGAGGATCCCGGCGGTCATTGGGAATGGCGAAACCAACCTTCGTTCGGCTCGAAGTCGACCGTCCCTTCGCGCACCCGCGTCTGGGTCAAGGACGCCGAAACCAGCATGGCCAATTGCGATTGCGCCATGATGAAGGCCGACAAAGCCAGCTGCATGATGAACATGCCCGGCAAGGCTGGAGCGCCATCGGCCGGCTAAGGCGATTGCCTGGCCGATAACCGATAGCAAACACGGCCGGGCGCGTGGCGCCGGCGGAGCATGCCCCCTTCGCCGGCGCCCGTTCGCCCAGGCTTCGTTGCGGTATTGGCCATGGCTCTCCCGATCAGGAGACTCCCATGCGATTGATTGTACTGGTGCCGCTGCTGGCGGCGATCCCGGGCGCTGCGCTGGCCAAGCCGCTGACCTTCGAGCGGGCGCTCGAACGCGCACGCGCCTACGCGCCGTCGCTCAAGGCGGGCGCGGCCGGGGTCGATGCCGCGCGTTCTGATTCGGTTGCCGCGGGTCGGTTGCCCGATCCGACGCTGGCGGTCGGCATCGACAATTTCCCCGTCTCGGGACCGCCGGCCTTCAGCTTCACCCGCGAGAACATGACGATGGAGCGTATCGGGTTGGAGCAGGCATTCCCCAATCCGGCCAAGCGCCGCGCGGAGCGGACCCGCGCGCAGGCAGACATCGGCATGGCAGAGGCCGGTCTGGCGGTCGAAGCGCAGAACGTCCGCCTCGAAACGGCCCTGGCCTGGATTGATCTCTATTACGCCAAGCGTCGGCTCGCACAGCTCGACCTGCTCAACGACAGTCTCAACGATCTGCAGACGACCGTTTCGGCGCGCCTCGCAGCCGGGACCGCGCGGCCGAGCCAGGCGTTCGAACCCGAGCAACTACGCGCCGCCGTCAACGACCGGCGCAGCGAACTTGCCGCCGAGGTCGCCGCTGCGCGCGCGCGGCTGATCCGGTTCACCGGCGATCCCGATGCCGACGCCGCAGGCGATCCGCCGACGATCGAGGTCGATCGCGCCCGCCTGATGGCGGGGGTGGCTTCGCTCCCCGCGCTCAAGTCGCTCGACGCCGGAATCGACGTGGCGGATGCGGACACCGAACTGGCTCGCGCCGAAAAACGGCCGGATTGGCGGGTCACCACATCCTACGGGCGCCGCGATCCGGCCTTTGGCGACATGGTGTCGGTCGGCGTGAGCATCGACCTGCCGTTGTTCACCAAGCGCAGGCAAGACCCGAAGATCGCTGCGAGGGCCAGCGATGCCGAACGTGCCCGGCTGCTACGCGAGGCCGGTGAACGGCAGATCGTGGCCGCACTCGACGCGGCTCTGGCCGACCACGTCATGCACCATCAGTTGCTGATGAACGCCCGTGACACGCTGGTGCCGCTCGCCAAGCGAAGGGCCGAACTCGACATGGCGAGCTATGCTGCGGGCAAGCTCGACCTCGGCAGCGCGCTGCTCTCGACGCTGGCCGAAGCCGAAGCCGAAGTCGACGCGCTGGCGCGCGAAGCTGAGGTCGCGCGCGACGCGATCCGGATCAACTTTACCTATGGGGATACGCAGCCATGACACTGAATGCAAAACGAGCGGCGCTGTGGGGCGCCGGGGTGTTGGCAATTGCAACAATTGCTGGCGGCAGCGGATACTGGCTCGGATTGCGCGGCGGACCGGTGACCGAAAATGATGCCGGTCAGTCGGGGCGAAAGATTCTCTATTGGTACGACCCTATGGTGCCAGCCGAGCACTACGACAATCCCAATTCTCTCTCGTCGATGGGGATGAAGACTATCCCGAAATATGCCGATGAGGCGGAAGGCGACGCCAGCGTAAAGATCGACCCCGCACTTTCTCAGAGCCTGGGTATGCGCACCGCGACCGCGAGGATGGGCACGCTCGGTAGCGCGATCAGCGCGACCGGCGTCATCGCATTCAACCAGCGCGACGTTGCCATCGTCCAGCCTCGTGCGGGTGGCTTCGTTCAGCGCACCTACGCACGCGCGCCCGATGACCTGATCCGGGCAGGCGCCCCAATCGTCGATCTGTTAGTGCCGGATTGGGGCGGGGCACAGATGGAATATCTCGCAACGCTGCGCACGGGCAATGCCGAGCTTGCCCGAGCGGCTCGGCAGCGCCTGACGCTCCTAGGCATGCCGGCCTCGACCATCTCCGCCGTTGAAAACGGACGGCGCACGAGCACCGTCTACACCGTCTCGGCTCCGATCGGAGGAACGATCTCGACGCTCGACGTGCGTCCGGGAATGACCGTGTCGGCGGGCGAGGCACTGGCGCAGATCAATGGCCTTTCCAGCGTCTGGCTCGATGCCGCCGTGCCCGAAGCGGTTGCGGGTTCGGTATCTCCCGGACAGCCTGTGACAGTTGCGCTTACGGCATTTCCCGGCGAGACACGGCGCGGGCGGATCAGAACCATCCTTCCCAAGGCCGACGACCAGAGCCGGACGCTTACCGTGCGGATCGAGCTGCCCAATCCCGGCCTCAAGCTTCGGCCTGGCATGTTCGCCCAGGTGAACTTCACCGGCAACGACCGGCAAGCGCTGTTGGTGCCCTCCGAAGCGGTGATCCAGACCGGCAAGCGTGCGATCGTGATGCTGGCGCTCGACAAGGGCCGTTACCGCGCTGCCGAAGTGCGCACCGGCCAAACCAGCAACGGCCAGACCGAGATCCTTGCCGGCCTCTCGCAAGGCGAGAAAGTCGTCACGTCCGGCCAGTTCCTGATCGATTCCGAGGCAAGCCTGTCTGGTATGGACGTGCGGCCGATCAATGCGGCCAGCACATCCGAGCCAGCGAAACAATCCACCAAGCCTGCGACCTACGAGACGCGCGGCGTCATCCAGAAGATCGCGCCCAGCGGGATTACGCTCAAGCATGAGCCGGTCCCGGCGCTGCAATGGCCGGCCATGACCATGACTTTCGGGCTCCAAAGCCCAGCACTGGCGCGCGGCTTCAAGGTGGGTGACCGTGTTCGATTCACCTTCAGTCAGGATGATGCGGGGCCGACGATCCGAAGCATGGCCGCGGAGGTGGGGCAATGATCGCGCGGCTGCTAGGCTGGTCGGTCACCAACCGCCTCTTCATCGTCCTTGCCGCGATTGCCCTTTCGGTAGCGGGCATCTGGGCAGTGCGCAGCACGCCCATCGATGCCTTGCCGGATTTGTCTGACGTACAAGTGGTGATCCGCACCAGCTATCCAGGACAGGCGCCGCGCATCGTCGAGGATCAGGTGACCTATCCGCTCGCAACGACCATGCTCTCTGTGCCCGGAGCGAAGACAGTGCGGGGCTATTCCTTTTTCGGCGACAGCTACGTCTATGTGATTTTCGAAGACGGCACCGATCTCTACTGGGCGCGCTCGCGTGTGCTTGAATATCTCAATCAGGTGCAGGGGCGCCTGCCCGAAGGCGTCACCAGCGCCATCGGACCCGATGCAACCGGGGTGGGCTGGATCTACGAATATGCGCTGGTCGACCGCACCGGTCAGCACGACCTCAGCCAACTGCGCGGCATTCAGGACTGGTTCCTGCGCTACGAGCTCAAGACCATCCCCGGCATCGCCGAAGTCGCCAGCATCGGCGGCATGGTAAAGCAGTATCAGGTCGTGCTCGATCCGGTGAAGCTCGCAAGCTACGGCATAACCTTTCAGGATACGGTCTCGGCAATCCGCAGGGCCAACCAGGAAGTCGGCGGATCGGTGCTCGAGATGGGCGAGGCCGAATATATGGTCCGAGCCTCGGGCTATCTGCAATCGCTCGACGACTTTCGGGCCATTCCGGTCAAGACAGCCCAGGGCGGCGTGCCGGTCACGCTGGGCGATGTCGCCACGATCCGACTTGGCCCGGAAATGCGCCGCGGTATCGCCGACCTCAACGGGGAGGGGGAAGTCGCCGGCGGCGTGGTCATTCTGCGCCAGGGCGCCGACGCCCGAAGCGCGATCGCGGCGGTCAAGGAGCGGCTCGCCACCTTGCGCAAGAGCTTGCCGCCCGGCGTCGAGATCGTCCCCACCTACGACCGTTCCCAGCTCATCGATGCCTCCGTCGAGAACCTTACCCACAAGCTGATCGAAGAGTTCATTGTCGTGGCCGTCGTCTGCGCACTGTTCCTCTGGCACGTGCGATCAGCGCTGGTCGCTATCGTGACACTGCCGCTGGGCGTGCTTGCGGCATTCATCGTCATGCGCTTCCAGGGGGTAAGCGCCAATATCATGTCGCTAGGCGGCATCGCGATTGCCATCGGCGCAATGGTCGATGCGGCGGTGGTGATGATTGAGAACGCCCACAAGCACCTCGAACGCTGGCACCGCGCCAATCCAGGCCGCGAACCCGACGCCCAGGCGCGCTGGCTCACCGTTACGCTCGCCGCAGAGGAAGTCGGGCCGGCGCTGTTCTTCAGCCTCCTCATCATCACCCTCTCGTTTCTGCCGGTCTTCACGCTGCAGGCGCAGGAGGGACGGCTGTTCTCCCCGCTCGCCTTCACCAAGACCTATTCGATGGCTTCTGCGGCGATCCTGTCGGTGACATTGGTGCCGGTGCTGATGGGCTGGCTGATCCGCGGGCGGATTCCGTCGGAACAGGACAATCCTATCAACCGGGCGCTGACCCGCGCCTATCGTCCCACGCTCGATTGGGTGATGCGTCACCCCAAGGGCATACTCGTGGTGGCAGGGCTGGTGTTCCTGACAACAGCGTGGCCCGCAACGAGGCTCGGTGGAGAATTTCTGCCGCCGCTCAACGAAGGCGATCTGCTCTACATGCCTTCCGCACTACCTGGCCTTTCTGCTGCAAAGGCTGGCGCGTTGCTGCAACAGACCGACCGGCTGATCAAAACCGTGCCAGAAGTGGAGAGCGTGTTCGGCAAGGCCGGTCGGGCCGACACCGCAACCGATCCAGCGCCGCTCGAAATGTTCGAGACAACCATCCGCTTCAAACCGCGCGGGTCATGGCGACCGGGCATGACGCCCGCCAAGCTCGTCGACGAGCTTGATCGGGTAGTGAAGGTTCCGGGCCTGTCCAACGTCTGGGTGCCCCCGATCCGCAACCGCATCGACATGCTTGCAACCGGGATCAAGAGCCCGATCGGCATCAAGGTTTCGGGAGAGGACCTGGGCACGATCGACCGAGTCGCGCGCCGAATCGAAGCAGTGGCGAAGACCGTGCCCGGTGTCAGTTCAGCCCTCGCCGAGCGTCTCGAAGGCGGTCGCTACGTCGATGTCGACATCGATCGCGCGGCGGCAGGGCGCTACGGCCTCAACATTGCTGATGTTCAGGAAATTGTCGCGGGAGCTGTAGGCGGGGCCAATGTCGGCCTCACCGTCGAAGGGCTGGCGCGCTACCCCATCAACGTGCGCTATCCGCGCGAGGTGCGCGACAATCTCGATGCCTTGCGCGCCTTGCCGATCCTGACCCCATCGGGACAGCAGATCACGCTCGGCACAGTTGCATCCCTGCGCATCGCCGACGGGCCACCGATGCTCAAGAGCGAGAACGGGCGGCCGACGAGCTATGTCTATATCGACGTGCGCGGGCGTGACCTTGCCTCGGTCGTTCATGATCTGCAGCGCGCCGTTGCAACAAAGGTTCAGTTACCGCCCGGCATCAGCGTCACCTATGCCGGGCAGTTCGAATATCTGAGCCGCGCGATCTCGCGTCTCAAGATCGTTGTGCCCGCGACCCTCGCGATCATCTTTCTGCTGCTTTACATGATCTTCCGCCGCTGGGACGAGGCGGCACTGATCATGGGCACGCTGCCCTTCGCGCTGACCGGCGGATTCTGGCTTCTCTACCTTCTGGGATACAGCCAGTCAGTCGCTACAGGCGTCGGCTTCATCGCCCTGGCTGGCGTCGCCGCTGAATTCGGGGTCGTGATGCTCCTCTATCTCAAGCAGGCGCTCGAAATGCGTGGCACCGATCCCGACCGAACCGAGGTGGAGGCTGCTGTGCGCGAAGGCGCGCTGCTGCGAGTCCGGCCCAAGGCAATGACGGTCGCGGTCATCCTCGCCGGCCTTTTGCCCGTCCTGATCGGGACCGGTGCGGGCTCGGAGATCATGAGCCGCATCGCCGCGCCCATGATCGGCGGCATGATCACGGCGCCGCTGCTCTCGATGTTCGTCATTCCGGCCGGCTATTTGCTGATGCGATCGCCACGCAAATCCGTTCGACATCCAGAACCATCGTAAGGAGAAGACCGATGAAAGTTATGTACAGCTTGATCATTCTGGGGCCTGCACTGCTGCTGGCGGCATGCGGGCAAAAGGCAAAGGAAACGCCTGCCGGATCGACATCGACGTCCGAACCCGCCGTTCAGTCGATGGGCGCCATGGGCCAGGCCATGGGCAGCAACAGCGGCACGATGCCTATGAGCAGCGCGCAGATGCCCGCGATGGCAAGCGGGATGGGCATGGTGACCGCCGTCGATCCCAAGGACGGGACGGTCACGATCAAGCATGGCCCGATCCCGGCCGCCAACTGGCCGGCCATGACGATGATGTTCACTGCCGATCCCAAGCTGCTTGAGACCGTGAAGCCTGGCGACAACGTATCCTTCGATCTCAAGGTCAAGGGTGATGGCGGCGAAGTGACGGCGATCAGGAAACAGTGACTGTGGGGGAGGGGCGGATCACCAGGTCCGCCCCTGCACAGTCTTCTTGCTGCGCCGAGTGTATGCAGCCAATTTGCCGGCTTGGAAGTGGTGGGAGCTGCAATACCGGCGAATGTCGGGCGAAGCCGATCGGCTTCGGGACAGCGAAGTGGTTTTTCTGGTTTCGTTTATTTGTGTGCTTTCTCGCGTTGGTGAAGGTGTGCGTGTGCTTCACGAACATCCAACTCTCGTGTGCTGTTCCCGGCGCGCAACATGAAGCGCGCTACACCGTCATCCAGATAATAGATCGGATCGAGACTTTTCTCTATGATAACCCTGCACACCGTCCTGTTATTCAGGTCATGAAATCGGCAATGAATTAGGGCGCATGCGTTTCCTCCGAGGCCGTCTCTCGCGACGTCCATCAACAAGCGCTCGAACCCGTCTCGATTTGCGTGCTTAAGAGTTTCAAGATCCTCCTCTATGCCGGCAATTTCTCCGTCATCTCCAACGCCTATGAGCAATGTACCGCCTTCATGATTGAGAAAGCCGGCTATCGTCTTGACGATCACTTGCTGAAGGCTACGGTTAACGCATCGCTGCCGTCTGTCCCAACGGAATGAAGACTTGAATTCCAACTGCTCGCTTTCTCCGCGCGCGATCAGTGAGGGTAACTCTTCCTCAAGTTCGTGCTCCAGATAGCGAACTGTATAACGCTCACGCATCAATCGGATGTGATAAGCTCCGAAGGCCAAGCCGATGGCGCTGCCGATCACTGCAAACACCATGCTCATCGGCAGCATTTTGAATTCAAATGCGGTGGCAAGCCGACCAATCGCGAAGCTCAGCGGGGTGGTCGCCGGCCCGCCGACCTTCTCACCGAACTCGTACCAACTGGCCAGCGTAGTGATCGGGTGCAGGACTACAATCCCAAGAATTGCACCGATGATGGCGTGAAGCAGCAGATCCCATCTTGGCTTGCGCGGCAGATATGCGGAAATGGCTACGTCTCCTTGGAAGCAGTTGGTAAAAATGCGTTTTTTGCCGTCCCGTGCCGCGCCCCGATGTCTTTGCATATCGTTCAATCCGTCGTGGGCCGACTAGGACGATCAGATCGTCATAATAGCGACCGAATCCCGTTCACGATGACCTTGAGGTTGCCGAGATTGAGGGTGACCAGCACTAATTTCGGACTTGCGCCCGAAGCACACAACCGGTTTGTCAGCTTCGGTAGGATGTTTAACCCGCATTGTTTCAATGCGAACTCGAAGACCTCCAGGTCACGGCCCTTGGCGGGCCGAGTTGACCGGACTGTGGCTCGATCGCTTTTCGCATTGGTCACGCGGCCGCGCATCAAGTCACACCGTTGGAGCCGCCCAATATATTTCTGGCCCCTAGTCTAATTGGGGAAACCTTGCGAGGCTCGCTGCGCGCACCCACCGTCACAATGTCATCACCATCCGGCCATCGACTTTCCCCGCCTTGAGGTCGCGGAACACCTCGTTGATGTCATCGAGTTGTGCCCTGTGTATGTGGGCGCGGACCTTTCCCTCCACCGCAAACTCAATGGCTTCGGCGAGATCCTTGCGTGTGCCAACGATCGAGCCGCGGATCGTGATGCGCTTCAACACCACATCGAAGATCGGCGTCGGGAATGCGCCTGGAGGGAGACCGGTGAGGGTCACGGTTCCCTTGCGGCGGACCATCTGCAGTGCCTGCGCGAAGGCGGGAACCGAGACGGCCGTCACCAGGACGCCATGCGCACCGCCACCGGTCTCCTTGACGATCCTGGCAGGCGTATCGGGCGCTTGCGCATTCACTGCCAGCTCGGCGCCGAGCGAACGGGCGAGGGCGAGCTTCTCTTCGGTCACATCGAGGGCGACGACATGCAGACCCATTGCCTTGGCATACTGGATCGCAATATGACCAAGTCCGCCAATGCCGGAAATGGCGATCCATTCGCCCGGCTTCGCTTCGGCCTCCTTGATACCCTTGTACGTCGTCACGCCGGCACAGAGGATAGGTGCCAGTTCGGCAAAGTTGCAATTATCTGGCAGACGTCCCACGAACGATGCAGCGCCGATGACATATTCGGCAAAGCTGCCGTTTACCGTGTACCCGCTCATATGCTGCGATTCGCAGAGCGTCTCCCAGCCAGTCTCGCAGTATTCGCACTGACGGCAGGCGTCGTGGAGCCAAGCCACTCCGACTGCATCGCCTTCCTTCAACCCAACGACGCCAGGTCCGAGCGCTGCCACGATCCCGGTACCCTCGTGACCAGGGATGAAAGGCGGAGTCGGCTTCACCGGCCAGTCGCCGTTTGCTGCATGAAGGTCGGTATGACACACGCCCGTGGCGATTACCTTCACCAGCACTTCGCCGGGTCCGGGCGTCGGAATGGGGATTTCCTCGATCTTCAGAGGCTCACCGAAGGCGTGTACCACAGCCGCTCTCATTGTCTTCACCATGGTCGTGTCTCCATATCTGGTACTGATCGGAGCCGCAGGTCGAGACGTCCCTTGCCTTTGGCATTCTTACCCTTTGCGATTCGGTTGAAGTCGGCGAACCTCATTGAGCCACTCCCACACTTGCCGCGAGTGCCGCGACGCCGGGCAATTCCCTCCCCTCGAGCCATTCCAGAAAGGCACCGCCGGCGGTTGAAACGTAGCTGAAGTCGCCTGCGACGCCGGCATGTTTCAGCGCCGAAACCGTATCGCCGCCGCCGGCGACGGAAAGCAGGTGACCTGCTTTGGTGCGCGCCGCGACAAGCCTGGCGATGGTCATCGTGCCATGGTCGAAGGGGGGCGTCTCGAATGCGCCGACCGGGCCGTTCCAAACCAGCGTGTTCACCGTTTGCAGATGCTGTTCGAAGTCGGCGATCGTGTCAGGACCGACGTCGAGGATCATGTCGTCGGCTGCCACCTCACGTGCCGGAACCGTGCGATGCGGTGCCCCCGCTTCGAAGACCTTCGCCACGACGACATCAGATGGCAGAATCGGAATTGTGCCGGTTTCGGTCGCGAGACTAACGATGCGCTTGGCCGTATCGAGCTGATCAGCTTCATAAAGCGATTTGCCGACATCGATATCTTCTGCCGCCAGGAAAGTATTGGCCATCGCCCCGCCTATGACGAGGATGTCGACTTTTTTCAGCAGGTTTTCGATCAGGGCGATCTTGGTCGACACCTTGGCGCCACCGATGATGGCCAAGACTGGCCGGTTGGGCTGGTCCAGCGCCCTATGCAGATGGAGGAGTTCGTCCTGGATCGCTCGTCCGGCCGCTGAAGGCAGAATGTGCGCCACACCTTCGGTCGAACCATGTGCACGGTGCGCAGCCGAAAACGCATCGTTTACATAGAGATCGCCCAGTTCGGCCAGCGCTCGCGCAAAATCCGGATCATTCGCTTCCTCGCCAGCATGGAAGCGGGTATTTTCGAGCAGTAGGACGTCGCCGTCTTTCAGCTTCGATACGGCGGCCTTCGCCACATCGCCGATGCAATCGTTACCGAATGCCACGGTGCGGCCGATGGCTCGGGAGAGCGCCGGGGCAATGGGCTTCAGCGACAGCTCCGGCACGAGTCTGCCCTTGGGGCGGCCGAAATGGGACAATACGATGACGCGCGCGCCCCTTTCGGCGAGCTCCCGGATTGTCGGCGCCTGCCGGTCGATCCGGGCCGTGTCGGTGATCCTGCCGTCACGGACCGGCACATTGAGATCGGCGCGCACAAGCACACGCTTGCCCGTCACATCAAGGTCGTCGAGAGTGGAATATTGATAGGCCATGGTCGGTGATCGCTTTGGATATCTTGGCGGTGGCGGGAGCCGTCCCTGAATAGGCATCCAATAAGGGATAGTAGTCGTCCCGCGTCCTTGACGAAGGTTAAAGAAGGGCCGGCGCTGTTCCATCCCCGCAGGTTGCGCCGAATAGATCCAGGGAAGGCGATGCCTGTCTCTGCGGCAAGCAGCCCTTGTTGTTTCTCACAGGCCAGTGACGCCGCGTCCGGTGTGCCGACAGGGGTGTCGAAGAAGCAAAGCCGTGGTTTGGTGGGCCCGCACGAGCACTTCGGGATCGTCCAGCCGATCGGCGGACATGCGCCCGCGAACTTCCGTGACCGAAGTGGCCCCATGCCCCTGCGTCCACTCGGTGAGCCCCTTGACCAGCCGGGCCAGATGTTCCGGTCCGTGGCGCAGCAGCGCCGAGACAGTCTGTACGACGTCAGCGCCGGCGAGCAGGTATTTTATGACATCGTCGGTCCGCTCCACTCCCCCGCTGGCGGCCATGCAGAGCGCTGTCTTTCCGCTCAGCAGGGCGATCCACATCAGCGGAAGGCGGATGTCTTCCCGCGTCGACAACTCCAGCACGGGGCAAAACGTCCTGGTCTCGAGATCGATGTCGGGCTCATAGAGCCGGTTGAACAGGACTATGCCGTTTGCTCCGGCCTCGGCCAGGCCGGCGGCCAGGTGAGGCAATGCGGTGAAATAGGGACTGAGCTTCACGGCGATGGGAATGTGGACTGCTGCGCGCACGTCGCGCACGGTCTCGATCAGTCGCCGCTCGACATCGGTCGAGGTTTCAGTGGGATCGGTCGGAACATGGTGGATATTAAGCTCGAGCGCCGCCGCCCCCGCCGACTGCAGATCCGCTGCGATGCCGACCCAGCCCTCCCGCGTCGTTGCGCTCAGGCTGGCGATCAGCGGCACTGCTATGGCCTCCGCAGCGCGCCGGATTGTCTCGAGATGCGCCGCCAGGGGACTGCGGCATCCGCACCGGGGCGGGAGATAGCCTGTGACCTCCGGATGGCTTTCCGCGCCGACCATGGCGGCAGCTTCCAGCGCCTCTTCCTCGTCGATGAGTTCTTCCTCATACAGCGAGGTGGTCACGACCGCCGCCGCCCCGGCATCCTCGAGGCGCTTGATGCCGTCGAGGGTCGCAGACGAGGGCGACGCGCCGGCGACGACTGGATGCGCGAGGTCGAGGCCGAGGTAGGTCGTCCCGAGCGTCATTGCGCCGCTTCCCCGGTCTCGTTGCCATCGTGGGGAGCGACGCTTTCCTCCTGCCAGAAGGGATGGAAGCGCGTCCCATCTCGCGCCGCGATGTCCTCGTAGAGTCGGTAGCGTTCGTCGACCGCCGCCTGGGCCTGGCGCAGCAGCACGCGGGCCTCTTCGGGCCGGGTGTGTGTCAGGATCCGGTAGCGGAGCTCCTGGTAAGCGAAGTCCTCGAGCGGCAACCGGGGCCGGGTACTGTCGAGGCGGAAGGGGTTCATGCCCGCCTGGCGCATTCTGGGGTCGTAGCGGAAGAGGGGCCAGTATCCGCTGGCTACCGCCCGCCGCTGCTGCTTCATGCCGTCGCGCAAATTGAGCTTCAGCCCATGCGCGATGCATTGGCTGTAGGCGAGGATGAGCGACGGTCCTTCGTATTCCTCTGCGTCACGCAGGGCCTGGATCGTCTGCTCCGGGCTGCCGGCAAGCGCGATCTGGGCGACGTAGACGTAGCCCGACGCGATCGCCTGTAGCGCCAGGTCCTTGCGCGGCGTGCGCTTGCCGGCCGCGGCGAACTTGGCCGCAGCCCCGACCGGGGTCGCCTTTGAAGCCTGGCCGCCGGTGTTGGAATAGACTTCGGTGTCCAGCACCAGGACGTTGACGTTGCGCGGCTGGGCGAGGACGTGGTCGAGGCCGCCCGCGCCGATGTCGTAAGCCCAGCCATCGCCGCCGACGATCCACAGGCTGCGGCGTACCAGGTATTCGGATAGGGCAAGGAGGTTCCGCGCCAGGCCGTCGGTCGCGTCGGCCAGCGCACGGCGAAGATCCTCGACCCGCGTCCGCTGCGCCACGATCTCGCTGTCTGTGCGCTGTGGTGCATCCAGGATCTGCGCTGCGAGCCGGGGCCCGATCCGGTCGGCGAGCGTGCGAACCAGGGCGTATGCCATCGCGACCTGCTGATCGACGGCGAGCCGCATGCCATATCCGAACTCGGCATTGTCCTCGAACAAGCTGTTGTTCCACGCGGGTCCCCGCCCGTCGGGGCCGGACCGCCAGGGCAGCGCCGGCAGGTTGCCGCCATAGATCGACGTGCAGCCCGTCGCGTTGGCGATCTGCAGGCGGTCGCCGAACAGCTGTGACAAAAGCTTGAGATAGGGTGTCTCGCCGCAGCCGGCGCAAGCGCCGGAGAACTCGAACAGCGGCCGCACGAACTGCAGCCCCCGCGAGAGATGCAGGTCCACGTCCTGGCGGGCGTGCTCCGGCAGGGTATCGAAGAAGGCGAGGTTGCGTCGGCCCGGCTCGATCTGCGGCTGCCGCTCACTGAGATTGATGGCCTTGACGCTCGCGTCGAGCGGGTCGTGGGCTGGACAGTGGTCGACACAGAGGCCGCAGCCAGTGCAGTCCTCAACCGCGATCTGCAGGGTGAAATTCTTGTCCGGGTAGCCGCGCGCGTTGACGGGCGCGGAGAGAAAGCCCTCCGGGGCGCCCTCGAGCAACGCGCCGTCATAGGACTTGGCGCGAATGACGCTGTGCGGGCAGACGATGCTGCATTGGCCGCACTGGATGCAGAGGTCCGGTTCCCACACCGGCACCTCGAAAGCGATATTGCGCTTCTCGTACTGCGTCGTACCGCCTACGTAGCTGCCGTCCACCGGGATGGCGCTGACCGGGATTTCGTCGCCGCGGCCAGCAAATTGCAGCGCCGCGATGCGTCTCATCTGGTCCGGCGCATCGGGTGGCACGAAGACATGCAGTTCTTCGGTCGAGGTCACTGAGCTGGGGACAGTCACTTCATGAAGGTGATCGAGCGCCGAGTCGACGGCGGCGAAGTTCTTCTCCAGGATCGCGCGGCCCTTGTCGCCATACGTCTTCTCGATCGCCGCCCGGATGCGGCGGACGCCTTCCTCGCGCGGCAGCACGCCGCTGATCGCGAAAAAGCAGGTCTGCAGGATGGTGTTGACCCGCGGGCCGAGCCCCAAGCGCTGCGCGACACCGCTCGCATCGATGACAAAGAGCCGCAGGTGCTTATCGAGGATGTGCTGCTGAACTGGCCGGCGCAGATGGTCCCAGAGCTTGGCCGGATCGTAAGGTGCGTTGATGAGGAGTGTCGCTCCCTCGCGGGCATGGCGCAGGACATCGAGCTTGTCGAGAAACTCGAACTTGTGCACGCCGATGAAGTCGGCCGATGAAAGCAGATAGGGCGCCGCGATCGGCGCGTTGCCGAAGCGTAGGTGGCTGACGGTCTCGGCGCCGGATTTGTGGCTGTCATAGACAAAATACCCTTGCGCGTGGCGCTCCGGGTCCTCCGCGAGGATCTTCACGCTGTTCTTGTTGGCTCCGACCGTTCCGTCCGCGCCGAGACCGAAGAACAGCGCCCGGGTCGTGCCCGGGGGCTCGATCTCGAAGCCTGTCTCGACCGGGAGGCTGGTGCCGCAGACGTCGTCGTTGATGCCGATGGTGAAGCAGGTGCGAGGGTCATTGCTTTCGAGGTGATCGAACACGGCCTTGGCCATCGCCGGGGTGAAGTCCTTCGAGGAGAGGCCGTAGCGCCCGCCAACGACCAGCGGCAGGTCCTTGCGCGCGCCGCGGGCGAAAGCGTCGGCCAGGGTTTGCGCCACATCGAGGCAGAGCGGCTCGGCAGGCGCGCCCGGCTCCTTGGTGCGGTCGAGCACGGCCACCTTGCGCACGCTCGCTGGCAGCGCGTCCAGAAAGTCCTCGGCCGACCATGGCCGGTACAGCAGCACCTGGATGAACCCCACACGTTCACCCTGGGCGGTCAGGTGGGCGATGGTTGCGCGCAGGGTCTCGGCAGCCGAGCCCATCACCACGACCACGCGCTCAGGCTCGACATGGCCGTCATAGCGGAATAGCTGATAATGTCGGCCGGTCAGCTTGGCGAAGCGGTCCATAGCGCGCTGAACGATGGCAGGCGTTGCCAGGTAGAACGGGTTCACCGTCTCGCGGGCCTGGAAGAAGGTGTCCGGGTTGTGGGCGGTGCCGCGCGTTACCGGTCGCTCCGGGCTCAGCGCCCGCTGGCGGTGCGCGCGCACCAGCTCGTCGTCGATCATCGCCCGGATATCATCGTTCGACAGCATCGTGACCGTGTTGACCTCATGCGAGGTGCGAAAGCCGTCCATGAAATGGAGGAAGGGAACGCGGGATTCGAGCGTGGCCGCCTGCGCTACCAGCGCCAGGTCATGCGCCTCCTGCACAGATGCGGCGCCGAGCAGGGCAAAGCCGGTGCCACGCACGGCCATGACGTCGGAATGGTCGCCGAAAATCGAGAGCGCCTGGGTGGCGATCGACCGCGCTGCCACATGGAAGACGCAGGGCGTGAGCTCGCCCGCGATCTTGAACATGTTCGGCATCATCAGGAGCAGGCCCTGAGAAGCGGTGAACGTCGTGGTCAACGCGCCCGCCTGGAGCGAACCATGCACGGCGCCGACAGCGCCACCTTCCGCTTGCATCTCCTGCACGATCGGCACCGCGCCCCAGAGGTTGGTTCGCCCCTCCGCCGACCATTCGTCGGCGAGTTCGGCCATGGGCGAGGCTGGTGTGATCGGGAAGATCGCGCAGACGTCATTGACGCGATAGGCGACATGCGCGACGGCCGCATTGCCGTCCATAGTCATTCGTTCCATGGGCGCTTCCTCTCTTCAGGGTCCTATACACGCAGGCGGAAGCGATGCGGTGCGAGCGGCTCGTCGGTCGGCCCAAGTGGCGCATCCGTCGGCACGGGTTCGGGCTGCATCTCGATGGCGTGGCAGGGGCACTGCTCGAAGCAGATCCCGCAGCCGGTGCAGAGATCGGGCTCGACACGATAGCCGTGCCCGCGGCCGAGACGCAGGATCGCCTGCTCCGGACAAGCCGCGAAGCAGTTGTCGCACTCGAAGCAGTTGCCGCAAGAGAGGCAGCGTCCCGCTTCGAACCGCGCCTCGGGCTCGCTCAACCCCTGCACGACCTCGTCGAAGGTTGTCCGCGCGGCCAAGGGTCGTTGCGCCTCGCTGCTCCGTAAGCGTCCGGGCTCCGGCGTGTTGCGCGGGTAGAGCCCTGCCGCGATGAGCATTTCTGCAGGAGTGTCCTTTGGCACTGCCGAAGGAGAGTGGCTTGGAGCGGATCGAGATTATCACGGGGGTCGAGCGACGGCGGCGGTATTCGGATGCTGAGCGGGCAGCGGTTTTGGAGCGGTGCGATGAGCCGGGCGCGACGATCGTGGGGGTAGCAAAGCTTCTGGGGATCTCGCCAAGCCTGATCCACAACTGGAAGCGTTTGCGCCGCGAGGCGGCAAAGGTCGCCAACGAGCCGATGCAGTTCATTCCCTATGGCACAGTGCCGGAGCAGCCTGCGCGCGCGGTTTCTCCGACAATGTCGGCACCGATGCCTGCTGCACCGGTGCCGCCACAAAGCCCGACGCTGGCCGAAGAACTAGTCCGCCCCTATCCCGGCGCGCGGCCTGGGGGGATCGATATCGACCTGAGGAACGGCATTCGCCTGGCGGTCGACAGTTACGTCAACGAGAAGGCGCTGGCTCGGGTTCTGCGCGCATTGCGGGAGGCGTCGTGATTGCGCTGGCACCGGGCACGAAGGTCTACCTTGCGAGCAAGCCGGTCAGCATGCGCTTGGGCTTCGATGGCTTGGCCGCT
>NZ_BCTX01000029.1 GCF_001590985.1 Novosphingobium naphthalenivorans NBRC 102051 | reverse complement strand
AGGCGGATCATCACCGGTAGACGCAATTTCCTGTACCTCGCATCAGTGTCATTTCACCCGGCGCTCAGCCCGACTGTCCCTCCGCCTCCGCGACGGCCTTGATCGTTCGCACGAAGCTGTCGGGATTGAGCGACATGGAATCGATACCCTCCGAAACCAGGAACGCCGCAAAGTCCGGATGGTTGCTCGGCCCCTGGCCGCATATGCCGATCTTGATGCCCGCCGCGTGCGCGTTGCGAATGGCTTCCGAGATCATGCGGGTGACGGCTTCGTCTCTTTCATCGAAGAGATTGGCCAGAATCCCGGAATCGCGGTCGACACCCAACACAAGCTGGGTGAGGTCGTTGGAGCCGATGGAAAATCCGTCGAAGCGCGTAGCGAACTGCTCGGCGAGAATGACGTTCGAGGGTATCTCGCACATCATGTAGATTTGCAGCCCATTCTCCCCGCGGCGCAAACCGTTCTCGGCCATCGCTTCGAGCACGCGATCCGCCTCGGCCGGCGTGCGGCAGAAGGGGACCATGACGATGACGTTCGAGAAGCCCAGTTCCTCCCGGACCCGCTTGAGCGCGCGGCATTCGAGAGCGAAGCCTTCGCGATACCGTTCATCGTAATAGCGCGAGGCGCCGCGGAAGCCGAGCATCGGATTCTCCTCATCCGGCTCGAAGGCGTCGCCGCCCACAAGGTGCGCATATTCGTTCGTTTTGAAATCGCTCAGGCGCACGATGGCGGGGTGCGGGTAATAGGGACTTGCAAGCTTCGCGATGCCGCGCGCGAGGACATCGACAAAAAACTCCGATGGGTCGGAATACCCCTTGGTCAGATCGCGTATTTGCCGCTGAGCTTCAGCGCTCACGCGATCCGGGTGAACCAGTGCCATCGGATGCACCTTGATATGCGCGTTGATGATGAACTCCATGCGCGCAAGGCCGACCCCTCGGGCAGGAAGCCGCCACCACTGGAATGCCGCCGCCGGGTTCGCGATATTGACCATGATGTCCGTCCGGGTGGCCGGCAGGGAGCCGATATCCACGTCCGTCACGGAAAAATCGAGTATGCTGGCGTAGATTGTTCCGACGTCACCGTTAGCGCAGCTGATCGTGATCTCGCTGTTCTCGGCAATGATCTCGGTCGCGTTTCCGGTGCCGACGATTGCGGGAACACCGAGTTCGCGGCTGACGATGGCGGCGTGGCTGGTGGTGCCGCCATGATTGGTCACGATCCCCGCCGCGCGTTTCATGACCGGAACCCAATCGGGGTCGGTCGTCTCAGTGATGAGAATAGACCCGTCCCGGAACTGGGCGATGTCGGCGGCGGTCCGGATGACACAAGCCTTGCCAGCAGCGATGGCTGTTCCCACCGCCGCGCCCGTCAATAGCGGGTCGCCTTTCTCCTTGAGGCGGTAATGCCGGAATGTCGAGGTGCTGGCCTGGGCCTGAACCGTTTCGGGGCGTGCCTGGACGATGTAGAGTTCACCAGTCTCGCCGTCCTTCGCCCATTCCATGTCCATGGGACGCTGGTAATGGTCCTCGATCGCCACGGCCCACCGGGCGAGCTGGACGATATCGCTGTTATCGAGAACGAAGCTCTGACGCTCCTGCTCGGTTGTCTCGACGATCCTCGTACGGTGGCTTCCGCCTTCCCCATAGACCATGCGGAACGCCTTGCCGCCCAACTCCTTGTCGATGATCGGTTCGGTCCCCGGCTGCGCGAGAAGCGGTTTGAATACGACATATCTGTCCGGGTTTACGCTCCCCTGGACGACGGTCTCACCCAGCCCCCAGGCGGCGCTGATGACGATAGCATTTGGAAAGCCGGTTTCGGTATCGATCGAGAACATGACGCCCGATCCGCACAGGTCCGAACGGACCATCTGCTGAATGCCGATCGACAGCGCAACCTCGAGATGATCGAAGCCTTTCGCATCGCGGTAACTGATCGCGCGATCGGTGAACAGCGAGGCGAAGCATCGACGACAGGCCGCCAGAAGTGCGGCCCGGCCCCGGACATTGAGGAAGGTTTCCTGCTGGCCCGCGAAGCTCGCATCCGGCAGATCTTCGGCGGTCGCGCTGCTGCGCACGGCAACGGCGGGACGCTCTGTGCCGGTACGCCGGCCAAGTTCCGCATAAGCGGACACAATCTCCTCGGCGATATGGGAGGGCATTTCCGCTTCCAGAAACAGACTCCTTATAGCCTGCCCCGCTTCCTGAAGGGTGCATCCGCCGGAGTGGAAGGCGGAGAGATGTTCCGTAATGCGGGGTGCAAGCTCATTGTCGTGAACGAACGCCCTGTAAGCGTCCGCAGTGGTGGCAAAGCCAGAGGGCACCTTCACGCCCTTCTGAGCGAGGGCCGCGGTCATCTCGCCTAAAGACGCGTTCTTGCCGCCTACGGCCGGCACATCAGCGATACCGATGTCTTCGAACCACAAAATCATCGGCTTGGACATAGCTCATCTCCAGCTTGCGTAAGGTGCCAGAGGCCGCCTCAAGGTTTCACCCAGCCACCTCTTTTGTGGTCACCATCACCGCGCCGACTGGCAACGTCACTACGTAAGGCTCCTGAGTGTATCGATGGACTTCAGCTCGATCATCAGATTGACCGGATCAGCTCCGGCCGGATGGCCCAAGATCGAGAGCAGGTCATGGGCAACACAAATGCATGATCATTCCGCTGCGGGCGCGGGCGTCATACTCATCCCAAATGTTTTCAATTGATCGCCCAGTCTCTCAATATCGCAGCCGCTTTATCTCAAGAATATCTCAAGAATCGGCTTGCCGAGATCATACAGGACATAGTTCTGCGGTTATTCCAGGTGGCGATGTTGAGCGTCTCATCGAGATTCGATGAGGGGATCTGCGCCGCTTCGATGCGCCTGCGCAGAACCTTCAGGGCTCGCGCGATCTCTAGCACTACTTTGGCAGAAGTGTAATTTTTGGGATTCCCCTTCGGAGGAATGCGTGATTCATAGGGAGCCAGCTTTTGTGGAGGCTGGCGATGGAAGAGGATTGGCGGCGGGACCTCGAACAGTGGCTTGAGCCGTATTTGCAGGCTCTGGCCAACAAGACGCGGCGGCGGATGTGTCCGGCTTATATCGCCGGATTGATAGGCCCGGGCGATCGCAAGAGTATCCAGCCGATGGCAGCACGCATCGACGCGCTCAGCTATGACCGGCTACACCATTTCGTCGGAGCAGGGATCTGGGACAGCGCGCCGCTGGAGGCGACGTTGTGGCGACAGGCTGATGAGCTGGTCGGCGGCGACAAGGCCTGGCTTATCATCGACGACACAGCGCTACCCAAGAAGGGCAAGGCCTCGGTCGGTGTCGCGCCGCAATACGCCACGGTGTTGGGCAAGAACGCCAACTGCCAGACCTTGGTATCGGTGACGTTGGCCTCGGGAGAAGTTCCGGTCATGCTGGGTTTGCGGCTGTTCCTGCCGGAAAGCTGGACCAGCGACACTGCACGGATGGCCAAGGCGGCTGTGCCCGAAGCATTTCGGGCCTATCGCACAAAGCCTGACATCGCGATTGAGGAGATCGACCGCATCATCGCTGCCGGCGTGCGCTTTGGCTGCGTCCTGGCCGATGCCGGTTATGGCCTGTCCGCACCGTTCCGGCAGGCGCTCAGCGCACGGGGCCTCTGCTGGGCGGTCGGCATCCCCCGCCACCAGAAGGTCTATCCCTCAGACGTGCAGTTGATCTTCCCGGTGGCGGGACGTGGACGACCGCGTGTCCGGCACGTACCCGACGTCAAATCCCTGGCCGCCCATACCATGCTGGAGGAGGCGAAGTGGCGGAAGATCAGTTGGCGCCGCGGAACCAAAGGCCGTCTGAGCGCCCGCTTCGCTGTCATGCGCGTGCGGATCGCTGATGGCGCGCCACAGCGGATCGGTGCTGCTGGCGCACAGCACATGCCAGGCGAAGAGGCTTGGCTGGTGGGCGAGCATCGCTCCAGCGGCGAGCGAAAATACTATCTTTCCAACCTTCCCGCCGACACGCCAGCCAAAGATGTCGCCGGCGCCATCAAGGCGCGCTGGGTCTGCGAACAGGCGCATCAGCAACTCAAGGAAGAACTTGGTCTCGACCATTTCGAGGGCCGCTCGTGGACCGGGCTGCATCGCCATGCGCTCATGACAATGATCGCCTATGCCTTCCTGCAAACACGAAGGCTCGCTCAGACGGGGCGGAAAAAAAAGAGTCTCCGGTCCGCCCCCTCAGCCGAGCCTACCGGCTGTACGCCAAGCTATCCTTGACCGCTTATCGCGCGCGCCGCCGCGCCATTGCCCTCATTGCGGAGGATGCCTGGCAACTGCACATCCTGCAATTCTGCCAAAGTAGTGCTAGGCTGACATTTCCATGAAACATTGTCCCTCCTCGTGGCCACCCTATCGCGCCATTGCCTGCCTGTCGTCAGTTTCACCGATCAGCAGATCACAGGCCGTCCACCAAGCCTGCCAAGCTGTGCAAGTCCGCCAGCCCCATCGAAGGAGTACACTGACGCAAGCCCGACCAGATTTGTGACGGCGCCGATGGTCACGTCGCCAAAGGCGAAAGCATCCCAGCAACCAACCCGGAAAGCCCGGTTCGTGCGTCATCCAGGCTGCCCGACATATCGACCTGCCCCAACACGAGTAATTCCCTGCCGCCATCCATACCGAACTCCCGCACCACGGCGCCTCCCGATCCCGGACGCGCGGGATAGAGGAGCATCAGGCGGTCGCAGCGGTAGAGCCGCGCATAGGCCATCATCTGGTAGACATCGGCCTGGCCGACGCCCTTGCGGCGATCGAGCGGATCTCCGCTCAGAGACTTCCACTTGGTATCGACGATGGCCACCACCTCGCCGTCCCGGCGCAGCAGGATGTCGGGCCGCGTCTGGAACAGGTGCCCCGTGCAATCCTCGTCCCCACGCCAGTCGCCCAGGCAATAGCGCAGGCCGCCCTGCGCGACGACATCGATGCCGCTGCCGGCAAGATCCTGGCGAAGCAGCGCGGCGACCGCAGCTTCGAACAGGTCGTTCATCGCGAACAGCAGCGCAACACCCTCCCCGCCGCCGGCGCTCGCCGAGGTCGATTGCCAGTCGCGCCTCACAAGCAGACGGGCGAGGGCGAACAGGCTCTCCCAGCGCCGGTTGGTCCGATCTATACTGACCCGATCCCACGGCAATGACGACAGGGGGATATCGGAGACGCCGGCGAGCACGAAACGAAGCTCATCCAGCAGCCGCTGGGTGTCGGGCGCGCGGCTCAGCCGGCGCAGCGCAAGCACGGCCGCTTTCATGACCTGCAGCAGCGGAAGATCGCTCGAGAGCTGATCGTACCGGCAGGCGAGCCGATCGGGCCGGACCGCATGATGCGTGAACTGCCGGGTGACATCGAGACGCCCCCGCAACGCCGACAGATCGTCCTCATGCGGCAGATAGCGCCGCGGGAGGCCTCGCCGGGTTTCGACAAGGAGCCGGTCGGCGAATATCCTGATGAGAATCTCGAGCAGATTCCCGGCCCCCCACCCCATCGCCGTCGCGGCGCCGGCGCCGATGTCGAGACCCAGGGCGAGGTCGAGGAGCGCGACCAGCCGCCGGCGGACCGTGGGCATGTCCTCGTGCGGCGCGTCGGGATCGACCTTGGGCAGGATTTCGAGGCTGCATCCCGGCGCGGCAAGCACTCCGACCATCTGGCGGGCCTGCAGGTAATGACGATGGTCGGAGACGATCCCCGATCCATCCGCGCCGCCAAGCGGATGCCCCCTCGCCGCGGCGACAAGCGCCTCGGCCTGCGCGACGGAGAAACCTTGCGGGCCAACCGGCGCCCGGCCCCATTCGGGAACCGCAAGATGCGTCACGCCGTTTGCGGTGCCGGATTATCGGCCACGCCGTCCTGTGCCGCGGCAACCTTCCCGACCAGCGCCTCATAGGCATCGTCTGCGAAGGGCACGCGCACGAACCAGCTCTTGCGCTCCAGCCCGTCGATTCCCGGCGGCGCCTTCAGCACGCGCTGACCGATGAAGCCACTCCCGAGCACCGCATGGATCCGTCCCCAGTCCTCGAAGAAATACTCCTGGAGCAATGGAATGATCTTGTCGCGCATGACCGCGTCGACATCGGTGCGCGACGCGCAATGCATGAAGAAGGCGTGGCCGATGCGATGCTCGCGATCGACCAGATATTCGATCCGCTCGTTGATGGTTTCGAGAGCCTCCCGAAGCGGCACGGCGGAACGCCCCTCCGCGTCCACGAGCAGTTCGGGGTCTGGCGCGACCTCCCGGAAGGTGAAGCGCCGACGCAGCGCGGTGTCGAGCAAGGCGATGGACCGGTCCGCCGTGTTCATCGTGCCAAGGATGTGCAGGTTGGCCGGCACCCCGAACGGGGCCTTGGAGTAAGGCAGGCGGACGGTCAGGCCATTGCCCATGCCGAGCCGCTTGTCGGGTTCGATCAGCGTGATCAGCTCTCCGAACACCTTGGAGATGTTGGCGCGGTTGATCTCGTCGATGATCAGGACATGGCCTTCGGGCGTCCCCGTCCCGCTCCCGTCGTCGCCGGTCGCCACCGTCTGTTCAAGACCGTCCCAATTCACATGACGGCTGTCCATCTGGTAGACCGAGACCTGGCTCAGCTCCTTATTGTAGACCTGCTCGCGGGGCAGGCTTTCGTCGCTGTGCCAGAGCCAGCGAACCGCCCGGCGATGGTTGTATTCGCCGTTCACGCCGGGCACGAACCGATAGGGTCCGGTGACTTCGCCGATCGCACGGAACTTGCGGTTGCCGTCGGAGACGACGACCAGCGATCCGATCTCCATGTTGATGCGGAAGGTGAACATCTGCGACATGTTCGGGTCGTTGCCGCTGGCGTCGGGATGATCCTGCCGCCACCGCTCCTTGATCGCGTCCCATTGATCGTAGCGCGGATCGGACCAGTCGACGTCGCCGCCCCAGCCGAGGACCACATAGCCCTCGCGAATGGCTTCCTGGTAGATGAGGTCGTCACGTGACGACCAGCTCCGGCCGAGCGACATCTTGAACACCTTGCGGCTGCGATCGATTACGGCCCGGTCGCCCTGCCCCACCTTGCCGCGGTTGCTCCCGGCAACATCGGCGATCCGCTTGAAGATCCCGTCCTGGGGCTGAAGGCTGAAGCCGGCGGGCGCATCGGCGCCATCCTCGCCCTCGCCCGACACGGGACGCAGGCCTTCGACGAAATCCTCGTAGCTGAAATTCTGATGGAAGGTGACGAACTCGATGCGGCCCTTCTGGCTCAGTGCGCGATAAAGCGACATCAGCTCGTCACGGTCCTCCGGGACCGCCTCACCGCACAGGCGCACGGCCTCCCGCGCAGTCTCATAGGTCTTGCCCGTCCCCGGAGGGCCGTAGAGGATGAGGTTGGTCGGCATGGTCATTCTCTTTCTCGTTCCAGCCCGATCGGCCGGTTTCTCCTCGACGGGCGGCAAACGCTCCTGGCAGGTTTCCCAGATGAAGCCCTGCACGTCCCACAGGTCGCGCGGCCTCCAGCCCCATTCCTCCTCCATGATCGCGAAGATGCGCCTCGCCAGATCCAGCACCGCCGCCAGTTCCGCCGCACCGAGAGGCTGGGCGCCAAAAGCGGGGGAGCCCATCAGCATCCGCGCGGCATTGTCGGTGGGTCTCGAGCGAATGCCGAGCATCGCCCGTGGATCGACCAGGGCCCGGATCATCGTGGGGATCGTGCGGCTTTCCGCCAGAGGCCGGCTTGTCGTCCATTTCTCGCAGAGATGAGGCCAGATGCGCTCGGCGCATTCGGTCACCGCAGCGATCGCATCGGGCGCGCGCGCCAGCTTGCCAGCGGACTCTTCCATCACGCCCGGGTCGCTCGCGCGGATATCGGCGACCATCCTGGCCACGCGCCAGTCGAGCAGGTTGCTCTCAAGCCCGGCCTTGCCCGACGCGAGATCGAGCAGAGCAGCGCCAAGCACCGCATCGTCGGACGAGCGATGTTCCTCCATCATTTCTTCGGCGCGAATGAGAAGCGCGCGCTTGTAGTTATCCTCGGCCGATGCATAGCTTGCACTGTCGCCGAAATCCCGAAAGTCGGGATGCTTCTCGACGAACAGCTTCCGCAGGCGCTCAAGCATGCTTCGGTCGAAGCGGGTCAGCGTGTAGCGGAAAATCGTGAACGGGCTGTCGTTCTTGCCCGTCCGCACCGGCGGCGGAACATCGGCGAGCGCCTGCATCTTGGGACCGGCAAGGGCCTGGCAGATATTCTTGTAGTGGTTCTTGAGCTCGAGCGCGGCGTTGATCTCGCGGACGGGGATCTCCACAATGGCCTCGCCCGCCCCGCGCGCCGGCGCAAAATAATGCTCCATCGCATGCCGGCGAACCCGGTCGGCGTCTCCCTGCTCTTCCCCCGCCTCGCCCCGGCAAAATTCCCGATAGGCCTCCGCACCCCGCAAGGCCGTTCGCAACCGCTCATCATAATTGTTCGAACGCGGAACCAGCACGGCAGGCGGCGTATTGTGCGGCAGATCGTCGATCGATTGCCGCAGCGCCGCGAGCAGCGCCTCCATCGCGTCGCGTTCATAGGCCTGGTCCAGATCCCGGTCGACCAAGCCATAGTCGGGCATCGCCGCCTCGACCCGGCGCATCCGGCTGATGTCGCTGGTTACCGAATGCTCGGCATAGCCCTTGGCCATCAGCCACGCTCGAAATTCGTTCTCTCTCACTGTTCCTCCGGCCAGACCCGACTGTCACGCCGCAACGATCCATTAAGCATCGTCTGTTCACATTCCGTAAAGCGCCCACGAATGTGGTGCCGCAATGGCGGCCGAAACCAGTCCGCTGACCCAGGGTTCACCAAACGCCCGACCTCTTTTGCGGGCACCGCGCCCCTCGCAGATGGATACTAACGATTTCTCGCGCCAGCGAGCAGCAGGGCGTTTGTCGTCCGCGGATGCGCCGCGATCACTTGGGTCGCCCATTGTCAGTATCTCACGGATCATTCACGCCGCGGCAGCCGCGTTTCAAGCCTCAGGCGCCACCCTGGCAGCCTGCGTCTCCGCACAAGCTGCATCCAGGCTACTACTCCGTCCACACTTCCGCGCAGGCGCTGGAGGACGGCGAACGATGCATCGCTGAATTGGGGTGGAAGCTGCAAAGCGCAGGTGGCCAGCGCACAACCTTAGGTACGATCCCAGTGTTCGCTGAAAAGGGTTGACCTCGGAGGGCAGATGCAGCGAACGGGCTGCCTGCCCAGCCTTGGAGGCCAGCATTGAAAGCTATTCAACCGCTTGTATTCATCGCCCAAAACTACTTCACCAAGTTCCCGCAGCTTGCCGCAAACACGTCCGGACCAAACCGCCGACGCATGTGGTTTGCGACCTTCTTCGCATAGGGTCAACGATAATAAGTCAGTTCATCGGTATCTGGGCGTCAACAATAGCGCGAGCGACGAGCTCGGAGCGCCGGAAAACACCGTAGCGTTGCTTGGCTCTGGATATGAAATACCGCACCGAGGTCTGAGCAATTCCGAGGATCTCGCCGATCTCCCAGTCGGTCTTGCCGAGCGCGATCAGCGCAGTGCATTCGGCCTCGCGGCGCGTAAGCCGAGGAACATTGCGGCCTTGCATGGCGTGATGAAGATAAAGGCCAGTCTTGAACGCGAAGCCTGCGACGATCTGGAGCGTGGTCATCAAAGACGGTGTGATCGCGATCGGCGTCGGGCGGGAAAAGGTACAGGATGCGTATGTCTCGCTCGGTATGTGCAGCGGCACAGTGATGCCGTGAATGATCCCGTAGCCCTGCGCTTCCTCGAAAAGGGCATGCTGGTGATCGGCAAGCTCGACGTAGTTGGTGATCTCGTCCCAGCCGAACGGTCGGTCGAGTTGATAGCTTACCTCATATACCGGATCGATGATGAAATAGTGGTTCTCGATGTAGGATTGGACGAATTCCGCAGGATAGTTAGTGACAACCATAGAACGCTCGACCAGCCGTGGAAGACCGCCATGCTGAACGAGCGCAACAAAGGGGAAGCCCATCTGCCGCGCGGCATCGGCTAGTCCGTCGCGCAGTGCCTCGATCGAGGATGCCCTGTTGAGGCGTGAGAGCGCTTTGCGCAGGTGCGGTCCGACATACATGGCTTCCTCCTCGTCGGGCGCGTGGCTCTTTGTCCGCTCACCCGTTCCTGAAACTAGTCGTGCAATGGGTTCTCCGAGACGGTAGCGTCGGATGTGAGCGGTGAAAGCAAACGCACTGTAATCTGCGCCAAGGATGCCAGATGGGCGCGAAACGCATCGAGCGTCCCGAGGCAATGAGCGGCGATAATCGTCAGCATGGCGTCGGCATAGAACTGGCGGGTACGGGTCATTGAACAAAGATGATTATGGAATGACCGCACAGGCGATTCGCTCGCCGGCGCCCCCCGATCGGTTGCGTCCTATAGTCATCAGGATTGGCGTGGATTACCGGCGCCGACCCGTCCGCATCTTTGAGCGCAGGTCGACCATCGGCACCACTGGCCGAAACCAGCGTGGAGTAGAGCTCGACCGTGACACTGCCGTCTTCCTGCACATGGATATTGGGCAGGTCGCCGGCATCGTTTGCACCCTCGACCCGGAATCCATGCACGATCGGCTTTTCCGAATGGACATGACCACCGGCGCCCTGGAAAGCCGCGTCTCCGCAATCCGCCTTCTCGTGGAAATGGACGCCGTGCCAACCCGGCGGCAAGCCGCGCGCCTCGATCCGAAGCAACGCGCCTTTGGACGCATCGGTAAGGCGAGCGCCGTGTCCGCGGATCAGCTTGCGACCGTCAAGAAACTGATCGCCTCGCTCAATGCGGATGCGCGCATCCTGACCTGCGATCACGGCCGCGTGCCGCTCGACGCCATTCTCGACACCGGGCTGTTCGATGAAGAGAAGGCCGCGCAGCATCCGCTCTGGGCCAAGGAGCTCTACGGCTACGCCAGCCATCAGCCGGAGACCGAGGAATATGGCATCGAAAGCTTCGTCTACCGTGCGCGCGCACCCTTTGACCCAGCGAAGCTCCATGCATTCCTGGTTACGGATGGTCTCGACAATGTCGTGCGCGCCAAGGGGCATTTCTGGCTGGCGACGCGGCCCGAGTGGGTGGGCGAGCTGGCCGTTGCTGGCTCGCAGACGATGACCTCGCGCATGGGGTGCTGGTGGGCGAGCATTCCCAAAAACCAATGGCCCGATGATGATCGCTTCGAGCGGTTTGTCGCGGCCCACTGGGACAATGTGTGGGGCGACCGGCGGCAAGAACTGGTGTTCATCGGGATCGGCATGGACGAAGCCCGCATCCGGCCCCGGCTCGATGAATGCCTGATGCCGGTCCGCACGTTCACCCCGGAACTCTGGATGGGCCTGAGGGATCCATTCCCGTCATGGACGCCCGCCGAGGCCGAGGCCGCCTGACACAGGCGCCCTTGGGCCGGGCCGGAGGCCAGGGTGCCGTGCTGGATGGCAGGAACATATGCTAGTCCGCGCCCGTTGCTGACCAAAGTGACATGAGCCTGCCCGCCCTGATGCTGATTATTTCTACGCCTCCCGATTGCCGGACGAGCCCATTGGAGGATCGAGGGCATTCATAGCCGCACAGTGGAGCCGTGTACGATCCGGTCCGGCGCCACTGCCGACCGCGCTCACGGCCTCATCCACTCTACCTCTTTCGTTCCGAACTACGGGGCGCGAACACATCTCTGCCGTATAACTTGCGCATGTGGGTGGCGACCTTGGAGGCATAACTGCGCTGCCGCCACGCAGTGGGACTGTGGTAGATGCCGACCGCCGCCCAATAATTGCCAGTCGCCTCCAGCCCGGAGAGGAAAATCCAGCGTGCGGCTTCGGCGTTGAAGCAGGCGTCGTAGCGCAGCCAGTGTCGGACCTGATGCTCGGGCCTATCGATTACTCGAGCTAGGCGCGGCACCCACCATGTGTTGATCTGGAGTGGCCCGAGATCGTGCGTTCCGTTGGTATTGGCGACCTCTGCGCCGATCCAGCCCGCCTCTTGCTCGCGCAGGCCCCAGAGCGTCTTTTCGAGCCAGCCATAGCCGCGCGCGGCGACGCGAATGCAGCGAGCGATCTCAGCCGCCTCGCCAGGCGCGCCCGGTTTCGCCAGCGCAGGCGCGGGCGTCAGCGCGGCGGGCAGGAACGCAATCGCCGCGAGCACCGTGCCGAACATCGACTGGCGGTTCGGGCCTCGTCGACGACCGCTCATAGCGGCGTCCGATCACGATAGCTGGACGGTGTGCGTCCGACGCGATCCCGCGGCGAGAAGCGGCCGGGTTCGAAGGGCCCGCCAGTTAGAAGCGCCAGCAATCGCTGTCCCGACACGATCTCGATGCCGTCCGCGCCGGAACAGACTGTGCGGCTCATCCCGCCGGTGCGGCCGGTGTGGACAAACATGCCGCGCCGTTTCCGGGTGGCGCAGAGCATAGCGAACTCACGCACATGCTCGGGCTTGATGGCGTCGCGATAGCGCTTCGCCTGGATCAGCCAGCGCTGGCCATCGATGATGACTTCGCCATCGACCCCGCCGTCCCCGGTATAGCGACGATTGCGGATCACGCGGTGCCCGCGCCGCTCGAAGGCCTCCAGCAGCAATTCCTCGAACGCCAGCGGGTCCATCGCGCGAAGCCGTGCATAATGCAGCGCGGCGGGCTGGTCGCGATCGCGTCCGCATAACTGCTCGCACATCGTGCGCGCCTGTCGCCGTCGCCAGCGATGGGTGATCGGTATGCGATAGCTGCGGTATATCAGGGTAAGCAGAGCGGCACCGAATATCGCGATTAGCAGCTGTTCCATCATTCTCTCCTATCGGTCATGTCCACCACCATGACCGCCATGATCATGCTGCGGTTGGGGATCTGGCCTAGCCTCTGACTGTTGGGCAGGTTCGCGAGCGCCGCCGCGATCGGGCTCCGCCGGTGCGTGCTGACGGTCTCGTTCGATCGTGCCGCGCAGGAAGCGGTCGACCAGCGAAGCAGCCTCCTGCGCGCGGCCGGCGAGTATCTCGGCAAGACTGTTCGGGCGGGGTTCGGAGCGGCCCTGCCGTTTCCGCTCGCGCTGCTCCCGCTCGGCCTTGCGGGCGTCGCGCTCGCGGGCATTCTCCTCGCGGGAGCGGTCGTGCCGGTCCTTGTGGCGAAGTCCCCGCATCTTGTGGCTGTCGGCCCTGATCCGGCCGAGCCCTTCGAGCGACGAGGTCTTCTCGCCCGATCGCGAGGCGAGCTTTTCCGCGAGACGTTGCTGGCTCTCGGTCCAGAGCTTCACGCCATAGGCGGCGCGAGTGATGGCGGTGTAATAGTTCTGACCGTTGACGAGGCCGGATTCCACAGGCGCTAGCGCATAGACGCGGTCATAGGTCTTGGACTGCGACGAATAGACGGTTTCCGAATACCCATGATCCCAGGTCCGGTGGGCCGAGAGATCGACCTGCTGGACGCGCTCGCCGCGGTCCCATCTGATCGTCGCGATATTGCCCTCGAGCGCCAGAACGGTGCCGCGTTCGGCATTCTTGACCTCGAGTTCCTTGTTAACCAGCCGCCACTGGATGCGGTCGCCCTGGGCAAGGTCGCGCTTCTCAGGCAGGAACACATTGACATGCGCCGCCTTGCCGAGGCCCGGACGCCATTCGATCTGGCGGCCATGCTCGTCAACCAGGCGCACGACCTGGCGGCCATGATTGTTCCGGCCGACCCCGACGACGCGATAGTCGGCGTCGCGCGCGATCCCCAGCCCGGGATTGTCGCGCGTGAACTTGAGCACCTGGCCCGCGCTGTAGAAGCGCGCCATCTGCTTTTCCTGGTCGGTCAGGCCGGACGGGGTCAGCACTTCGAGCCGATGGTCTTCGGCCGCGACGGTGCCCTCGCGTTTCAGGACTTCGCGGATATGGCTGTTGACGATCAGACGGGTCGCGTTGTCGAGGACCAGGATATTGGTTTCGTCGCGTGTCTCCGGTTTGAGCCGGGTCCAATCGGCGACCATCGCCTTGGCGAGGTTCTCCGCGGTGTCGCCGGTGGTCACGCGATCCAGCGCGGCGAGCGACGCGGCATAGTCGCCCTTGCGCGCCATGTCCGCGGCCTCCTGCGTCGCGTCGGTCAGGTGGCGCCGCGACTCCTTGAGCTGGCTAGTCGGCAGCCCGAGTTGCTGGAGCAGCCAATAGGCCTTGCCCTGCTCGATCGCGCCCGTCTGCTTATTGTCGCCGAGGAATATGAGACGCGCGCCGGTCGCGCGGCTGATCTCCAGCACGCGCAGCGCCTGGCGGTTGCCGAGCTGGCCCGCCTCGTCGAGCGCGAGAATATGCCTGTCGGTAATGCCATAACCGCCGCTCGCGAGCAGCGAGGCGAGCGTGCGGGATTCGATGCCCGCCTTGTGCCCGAGTTCCGCCGCCGCCGAAGAGGTCGGTGCGAGCGCCACGGTGGTATAGTCGTCGCGGGTCGCATCGACCAACGCGGCGACCAGGGTGGATTTGCCTGCGCCGCCGACACCATGCACGCCGACCGCCCGGTTTGTGCCGCTGCCGATGGCGATCAGCGCGGCCGCCTGTTCGGGCTTCAGCCTGGCGGCCGTCGCAGCCTCTTCCAGCCGTTCACGGGTGGCAACCGGCTTCGCATCGCCCATGGCCAGAGACAGATGCTCGGACAGTGCGAGTTCGAGTTTGGCGGTCCGGCGCGATGTCCGGCCGCGCGGAAGCGGCTGGTCGCCGGTCTGGCGCACCGTGACCAGCAGCTTGCCCTTGTTCTCCTGCGCATCGTAGAGCGGCCGCACGTCGCCCAGGCGGACCTCACCGACATGCGATGCGAGCGCGGTGCGATAGAGACGGCCTATATTGTTGACCGCCTCGCGCGTTTCATTCTGGCGGATGCCGAACAGAGCGGCGCGGCGGGCAACGCGCGGATCGGTCTCGATGGTTCGTTCACCCCGCTCCTGCGCCGCGGCCTGGAGCCTGTCGAGATCTTCACGATAGGGTTCAGCACGCACGCGCCATTGCTCGCGCAGGTCATCGAGGCCGATCGTCTCCTTGGCCTTTCGGGTCGCGAAGAAGGAGATCCGGCGCTGGGCCTGTCCCTCAAGCCCGTGCTCCGCGGCATGCTCGTTGATCTGCTCGGCGCGCTGCGAATAGTCACGGATAAGCTGGCCGGGCATGCCTTCGACCTCGAACAGCCCCTTACGCGGATCGAACACGATCTCATGCCCCAGCGCGCGCACGTCGCGGGCAATCTCGTTGCGATAGATCTGACCCATGACGAGCTGCTCGGCATACATCGAGCGCGTCTCGAGACTCGACATGCGGTCGCCATTGAGATGGTTGGTCATGTTGAGAATGACGACATGGGTATGGAGCTGCGGGTCGTGCTCGCGGCTGGCATATTCGGTGAAACGCGCGAACAGCAGCCGGCCCGTCGTCTCGTGGACGATCTCGCCGTCCACCCGGCGGCGCAGCTCGGCATGTTCCTCGGCATAGGCAAGCGCAACCCCGACCGCCCGCTCGTGCGCGGCAAGGATGCGCTCGTCGCCCGTGACCAGCGCCAGGATCGAGATCGACTTGGGCGCGCTGATCGTGAAATCCCAGCCGGGATGATGCTGGATGCCTTCCTTGCGCCGGCGACCGAGCTGCTGGTCGCCGACCTTGCCGGCGAGCAGTTCCTCGAACTGCTTGGGGTCGACAGGCCCGGACAGGCCGAGGCTGGCGGCGAGCTTGCCGCCCCATTCGGAGGGTTCGTTGCCGCCCTTGGTATAATAGTCGCCGATTGTATAGTAGCGGCCGATATTGGCGGGTGTCCCCTTGAGGCGGCGAGGATGGATCATGCCGGCTTCGCCTTCTCACGCGGGCCTTCGGAACGGCCATGGCTGTCGAGCCGCACACGGATCGTGCCGCGCGTCGCCCCCAACAAGGGGATGGGGGTGGCAACCCTGTTCTCCTCGTCGGGATGATCGTCGATCGGCGCTCCCTCGTCCGTCATGCCGGAATCGCTGTGGTCGGTGGGTCCGAACACCTCATCCTGCGGCACGGCGTCCTGGGGATCCGGCAGGCTGGGCGGCTCCTGGGTCGGCTCCCGCGCCGGCGGGGGATTGGCCTCGCCGGTAAAAAGATCGCCTTGCCCCGTTCCGGGAGACGGCGGCGTGTCCGGATGTCCCGGACCCTGCCCTCGCCTCGCGGCCTCCTCCCGCGCCTGGCGCGCGCGGCGCTCTGCCCACGCCTGGGAGATGATGGCCTTGCCGAGCGGCAGCCTTTTGGGGGGCTCGGTGCGTTCAACGAACGCGGCCGCGATCGAAGGCAGCGGATTGAAGCGATCGGTGAAACGGACGACGGGGAGATTGCGCCCGAAACGGAGGAAACCCGAAAGGTTCGGCAGATGGGTGACCTCGGTGTCCAGAACCAGCGGGCGGGTCACCTGCATGCGACTGAGGTTCACCCCGTCGCGCATGTCATTGACGCCGTAGCTCATCCCCTCGTTGGCTTCGACCTGCTCGACCCGGCCAAGGTTTTTGGAGATAAGTTCCGAGGTGTCGCTATCGTTCGCCCGGAGCGCGACCCAGGTCGAGCAGTAGCCGGTGATGGCCGCCGCATCCTCCTTGCCGTAGGTCGCGGTCAGCTGGGGATAGGACTGGAACCCCAATATGCCGCAGCCGCCATATTTGCGCGCACGGGCGAGGAAGTCGGATAGGCTGGGGAGCTTCTGGAGCGTCGGCAATTCGTCAATGACGCAATAGAGCCGCCGGTCGCGGTCGGGCGTGAGGCTCATGATCGCGCTGATCGCGATGTCGAGCCAGACCGTGATCAGGGGGCGCAGCGAAGGAAGCTGGTCGGCCTTGACGGTGACGAACAGCCAGCTGTCGTCCTTCTCGTCCTCGACCCAACGCCGGATCGAGAAGCCGTCCTCGGTATCGTCGAGATAGGCGAAGCTGCGCATGACCGAGGCAAGCTCGGCCTGGACGCCGGCCGAGGTGCGCTCCCCCTCGGCGGAGATGAAAGCGGCGGCATCGGTGCCCTTCACATAGGCGGCAAGATCGGCGAGCGGGGAACGCAGCACCCGATCAAGCAGGACCGAGATGAGCGTGTGCTTCTGCCGCGCGAGCTTGCGCAGGACCGCGACCAGCGTGCCGCGCGCGGCCTTGCTCCAGAACGGATCGCCATGTTTGTCGGGGATCGTGGATTCCGCGATCTGGTCGTAATGATACTCCCGCGGAACATCGACCCAGGGACTCCAGATGTCGGTGCGCTTGTCGAGCGGGTTGAGCAGGATGTCCCTGCCGGGGCGATAGAATTTCTCGACGAAGCTCCCGGCCGTGTCATAGACGATCGCCCGCTTACCCTGCTTGCGGATGCCTTCGAGCATGGTGGTGATGAGGTTGGTCTTGCCCGTGCCGGGCGCGCCGACCAGCAGGATATGTTCGGGCTCGAAGGCTTCCGGCACGGCGACGCCGCCGATTGTGAGCGCCCCCTTCTTCTGCCCTCGGAGCGCGCGCCGCACTTCCGAGGCCGTCCCGAAGCGGGCGCCGCGCAGATATTCGTTGGAGCCGAGCCCCTTCCCGGTTCGGGTAAAATAGAACCAGGCACTGACCAGTCCGAAGAGGGCGACCACACCGGCAATGGCCGCCCCGTGGATGAGGTCCTTTTCGAGCTTGTGGAGCGCCTGCTTCGCGACACCGGAGTCGGCGAGGGTGTCGGCCGAGGTCCAGTATTGGCGCCCGTCGGGGGTGCGGAACAGCACCGGGTCATTGGTCCCCGGCGCCGCATCCGCCTTGATGGTCGCCTCCACCAGCTTGGCGAGGACGAAGCGCTGATAGTCGGTCGACTTTTCGAACGCATACCAGCCGGTCCCCATCAACCAGAGGATCAGCCCGGCCAGCACGGTCTGGAAAAAGACCTGGGTGGTCATGCGGACATTGTGGACGATCGCCTGCCCGCCCCGCGTCCAGCTCCCCAACGTGTCGTTGCGGAAGATGCTCATGGCCGGCCCCTCCCCCGAACGGCTGGCGGTGCGCTACGGCATGCCCCCCGATTTGGGATGGCCCTGACCGGCAGGGAATAATCGCAGGCAATCGCGCGGCCGGACGGGAAGCCCGCCGAGGGGGAACGCGAGGCCGGGCATGTGTCCGTGAGGTGGGGATCCGCGCGCCGGGTCATGGCTGTTCGTCCGGTGAGAGCAGCCCCTTTTCGAGGAGCAGCGCCCTGGCGTCGGCCATGCCCTGTTCGAGCGTCTCGGGCGACCGGCGTCGCACCGATGCCGCGAGGATAGAGAGCGTCTGCAGGACGCAGGAGAGGATTTCGTCCTGCGTCGTGTAGACGTAGCCGCCGCGGGGATCGGCGGTCTGGTCGATCGCGGGGCGGAGGAGTTCGGCGACGCTGACGCCGACTTTACGGGCACGGCGCTGCAGCCGCTCGTAAAGGGCATCGTCGATCCGGATTGTGACCCTTGCCAAGGTGATGCTCCGACTGGAGCTTCGACAAGGAGGTCACGACGCACAGCAACTATAGCGCAGACAAGCGACGATCACAATAAAATCAGCGTGGCGGACGTGTCTGCCAGCCGGAAACGACGGAATTGCGGGGCTTTTTCGGGCAATAGTACTGAGGCGGCAGACGCGTCAGCCAAATAACGTGAAATCTGGCTGACGCGTCTGCCAACGGAAACCATTGATTATAGGGCAGTTTCAGGCCACAGCACCCGTGCGTACGGTGCATTACAAACCGCGCAGCGCGTGCGTCGCTTGCCCGCAGCGACAGCGTCGCTGCGTCATCCCTACCGCTGCCGGGCGCACCCATGGCGGTGGTGGTCGATCAGGGGAGATAGGCCGCGCTATGCGGCGGGGTCGCTTGTGGCGCGGATGCGCCTGTGCGACAAGGATCGCGTGACGAGCGGGCCAGCCTGAACAAGGAAACTGGTCATGCCGAAAATGTCTGAACGCGATAAGCTCGCTGATCTGGAAGCGCGCGAGAAACGCATTGCGGGCGAGATTGCCGCCACGCGCCAGAAGCTGCGCGATCGCTATGCGGCAATCGTGACAGCGCTGCCGATCGAGCAACTGACGGAACGCGAGTTCCGGGACGTGCTGGGCCATGTGCTGCGGCTGGGCGGCGCGGGTGCGCTGGCGGCGCTCAAGGGGGCGTCGGTCGCGCCCGAGGTCTCCCGTTCGGGGAAAGCGCCAGCCGCGCCGGCGCCCGCAAGGGGGAATGATGGTGCCACGTCCACGCCCTTGGCGGGGGCATGAAGCTGTCGGCCCTTCCCTTTTCTTCCCCGCCGCCGCGCCGTCAGGCGCGGCGGCGGCCGGCGGCACGACAAAAGGCCAGCGCGCAAGGATGCGCGCCAGCCTTGGCCGGTCTGTTGTCCTGTCAGCGGCGCGGCGCTTTGGGGGAAGCGCCGCGCTGTCTGCTGTCAGGCGCTGCGCCGTGCGCGCCTGAATGTATCGCCTTCGCCGTCCTGCGGCTTGCGGGATGCAGGGGCATCCTTGGGCTTGCGGAAGGCGTGAATGGGAACGCCCTGTTTGCGCAAGGTCTGGTAGAGATTGGCCTGAATGCCCGATCCCTCGCAAAGGACGGCTTCCACCGCGCCAAGCTCGGCCAGCTTCTTGTTGCGGGTGAAGGCGGGCTTCTTCCCTCCCCCGTAGAGGCCGAACGCGACGACGGGCACGCCCTGCCTTGCCGCCCATGCCGCCGCGATGGCGTCAACGCCCTTGCGCTGCCCGGTGGTGACAAGCGTCATATGCGGCACGCGCGCCTTGATCTCGTCCAGCTTGGCCCAAAGCGGCTCCCATTCCTCCCACATGGCGGGGCCGGACAGGATGACGACAGGGCCTTGCGGCTGGTGCTTCTCGCGCTTGGCAAGGGCGCGCTCCTGCAAGAAATCCAACGCGTTCACATAGCTTGCGGTGGTGACGGATGAAGCCTTGCTGCCCTTGGTCGGTGCCCATGCCTTGCGCCAGCAAGCGCGATACAGCGCGGCGGCATAATCCCGCATCGCCTCGATAGCGGCGCGCTGTTCGGTGAGCGACTGGCAAAGCAACTGGGTATCCTCAAGGTCTTTGTTGAACACCTCCCCCGGTTCCATGCGCCGGGTCATGTCGCGGATCTTGTCGGCAAGCCGATCCTCCTGACGCTCCAGCGTTCCCGCAACGAAATGGAAGCTGTTGACGATACCCCAAGCGATTTGCGGGGCGAGCGGGTCAAGCCGCGTGTCGTGCAGCAGGCCATGCAGCGAAGTCATGAGTTCGCCGCAAACCTTCTGCGCCGCGAAGGGTTCGGGCATCTCATATTCCCCCGGCTCGTCGCCCGGTTCGATGATCGACAGCGGCAACGGATCGCCAAAGGATGCTTCCAACGGGTTCGTCGCGATGGCTTCGGCGTAGAGTTCCGGCAGGTCGGCGAATGTGCTAACGGCTACCTTAGCTGATTGCTTGCTCATGGTATGGCTCCTGATGCTCGATGATCGGTCAGGGTCCGGGAAAGTGTTCCACCACTCCCCCGGCCCGTCTTGGTTCAGCGCCTAGAACGCGACTTCATCGTCCAGATCGGCGGCGGCGCCTTGGCTCGACAATCCGCCGTTTGCATCGGCGGTGCTGTCCCCGAACCCGTAGTCATCGCCGCGCCCGGAACCGGACGGTGCATTGTCGCGCGGGGAGCGGACGGCAGGGCCGAAATCGTCGCGCTGGTCCTGCCTGCGCCATGCCACGCGATAGCCTTCCTCGACCGTGCCGAAAAGCGCGATGGGGAGCGGTTCGGACATGGACGGATCGTCGATATTCCCTTGCAGGAACACTTCGCCGGTCCGCTTGGCCGTGGCTTCCCAAAGCGCGCCGATCTGCACCACGCGGCCCCCGACATTGGGCGCGACGATCTCATAAGCCGGGGCCAGTTCGTTGTCGCTCTCGACGGGACGCAAGGCCAGCTTGGGCAGGTCGATTGCACGGGTAGCAATCGAACCAATCAGGCGGCCCTTCTTCAAATTGAACTCACCGATATTCATGACCTATACTCCTGAAAAATGCTTCCGGGGCCAATCCCCATCCGCACCTATACTTATACCCCCTCCCCCTTTTCGAGTATATGCCATTGTTTTCTTGACAGATTTTCATCCTATTTGGTGAGCCTGAGCCAAGAAAAACGGACGCGGCAGCGTCCCGAACAAAGAAAAGCATGGCGAAGCCATTCCTTCCTGATCAGCGTTGGACGCGACGGGGCCTGTCTGTCATCCCATCCGGAGCCGCCTTCGCCGGGGCTCAAGGGTCAGGGCTGGTCCGGGTGAGCAAGGGACGTCGCGCTGCGCCCTAGTGGAGGTTGAAGAAAATGGGCCTGCCGACACCTTTGGATCAGGCAATCCCGTCGGCAGGCCCATTTTCTTCTACCGCAGCTTGGGCGGAGGCAGCCCTTGCTTGCCCGGACCAGCCCTGGCACGCCGAGACCCTGCGAGGCGGCGCAGGGTGGGATGACAGACCGCGTGCGACGCTGATTGCGGGCCGAGGCGTCCTCGCCGAGGTCCGCGGCAACGGTGCCGCGAGCGCGACGCTTGAGGAAGGAAACAGAGCGTGCCTCTGGGGATGCTACGCCGGCCCGAGCCAGAGAACGTCGAGGAGGCTGGGGCTCGCCTTGCGTCCCTCGACGATGACGGTCGCGTCCACCAGCGGCGGGAAATCCTGCGCGCCCTCGAGGCGCCAGACGTGGCCATCCTCCATCTCGAGGAGGAAACCGCGCTCGGATCGGCGCAGACGTCCCTGAAGGCGCAGGGGAACGGCCGCCGCGGTCACGGCGCGGGATATCCGCCGGTCGAGGCGGCCCATGCGGAAGAGGAAAAGCATATGATCACGACGATCCTATTGCGGGGCATCATTCCGATTGTAAACATGTTCGACCTATGTTCCAATCCTGGAAGAAAGGATTTCCCATGATTGCGGACTATCTCACCGGGTTCGATTTCAGCCTGCCCCTGATCGATGCGGTCAACGATCCCGACATCGCGGATGTGCGCAGCGAGATCGCCGCCCTCGCCCTCGGGGAAGGTCTGGATTCCGGATATTACGAGACGCAGGAGCTGGCCGAAGCCTTTCTGGAGGCGGCCCGCGAAGCCAATGCCGGGATCAGCGATCTCCATAGCCCCGCTCGCGAGCGCCTTGCCGATATTCTTGATCGCGGTTCACCTTATCAGCGCTGCTTGTTCGATGCGGTGGCCACGTTGCCGCTGGCGGACGCGGCGAGCCATCTCGTCTGGCTTACGGAGCTGATGCGTGATCGCGCGGATATGTATCGGCCGGTCGAAGCGGCGCGTCTATCGACACGCTGAATATCCTGCCCCCACCTGCGGCATCCGGTAATTTCGCCCGGAACCGATTGGCAGTTGCTGCCCGATTGGTTTAGAGGAGCGTGTCCGCCGGTGGTGGGCCGGAGAGTAGAAACTCCGAACAATAGAGTCGGCGCATGCCTTGCGGCCGGATTGCCTGATTATGTCCAGGCTCCGGCTAAAGATCAGGCGCGCGTTCTATTGTTCGCGTCTTTCTACCGTCCGGCTCAGGGGCCGGCATCCTCCTTCGGGGAGGGTGCCCGCCGACTGAGCGCGACGGGACGGAGAAGCAGACATGACAAACGAAAAGCCAGGTTTGAAAAAAGCCATCGAGCTGATGGAGGCGGCCCTCGAATGCCTGACCGGCCCCAAGGATCAGGTGGTGGCGATGCGATTGTCGCACGCGCTTGATCTCGCACGAGAGCGGCTGCTCGAAGGAGCCTGACCGCCGCCAGCGCCTTGTCGGCAGAGCTATGCGGAAATCCGCTTCAGCATGTCCGCCGGCGTCAGGATCGTAATCGCCGGCAATCCCTGAACGTCCAGCAAATCCTTGTGGCCACTCACCAGCCAGCGAGCCGAGCCGGCCATGGCGGCGCGGATGAACATATCATCATCGGGATCTCGGCTGCTGACCGGAAGAGCATCGTCATTCAGCTCCACCCAGTCGGCGATTGCGCTGAAATCGTGTAGAATCTGATTTCGACGCTCGATGGTCAGATATCTGTCGAATTTCGGACGCCAAAGACGGGAACGGAATTCTTCGAAAGTGGCCTCGGCGAAGATCAGCCGGGCATGGGCGATCACCCAGAGCGTCACCCTTGCGGGGGTCGAATCCGCTGAAAGCGCGGCGCTGATGAGGACATTCGTATCGAGAACGAACCTGTCACCCTTCATCGGACAGCAGACGCTCCAGTTCGCTATCGGTAAGGCCCTTCTGCGCGGCCTCGTTGGCGGTTTCGCGTAGCGTGCTGGCGAGCCTGTCCGCGTAGAACGCCCGCATGGCTGCATAGTCTTCCGGGGAAACCATCACACCCACAACCCGATTGCGGCGGGTCACGCGCACCGGCTCGCGCTGTACACGGTCGATCAGTTCGCCGAAGCGGGTCTTGGCTTCATTGGCGGTGATGGTCTGCATGGCTGCCTCCATTCGACCGAATTGGTCGAATCGTTCGATTCACTATCTAAGAAGGAGAAGCCTGTCTTTCAAGCGGTCTGTGCGCCAGCGCTTGCGCGCGCGCCGTGGATGCAGGCGCTACCAGCGGGCCGAAAAATCGGGATCCAGTTGATAGGCGCCGTCCTTACCGGCCACGGCAACAGGCCATTCGCGCAAAGCTTTGCGGTAGATGACCCACCGGATATTGCCCTTGAACAGCAGGCGGGTTGCGTTCGCGAAGTATCGCAATTTCCACATCGCACGTCCCTTTCGACGTTCGAAATAGCTGTGGCTGACGCCTTCGGCGATGCTGTCGATCCAGAAGGAACCATGATTGTAATCGTCGTCTTCGCTATCGACCAGTGCGGCGAGCGCGAGTGATCCCGTCCGCCCGAGCTGCCCAAGGCGCTGAATTGCCGCATGGAGCACGGGTGCAAGCTGCTCCGGTGTTGCGATGTCGATATCAGAAGTGGTCGTGATCACACGGATGGTCACGACGATTCCGACAGCCTTCGAGGATTCTTCGCTGGTGGACATGGCGATGTTCTCCATTTTGGATCACTATCGCCCCCTCCCTCCACTCCTGACCGCGAGACGGCATCTCATCATCGCCGATCAGTCACTTGGGCCGATGGATTGGCGCATCATTGCAAGCGGATCACCAACGCGCGGGCGTCGGCGTCGCAGGCCCCCGCCCCAAGCCAGACCGAACTGCCATCGCGGCTTCCGGCATAGAGTCCGAATAGGCGCATGGCGGGGTTCCCGAAGACATGGTTGCTGTGCGCGATCGCACTCATCGTATCGAATGGGCCCGAGGACAGTCTACAGATCCGACCGGCGCCAGACATCCCTGGCGCTGTCGGCGTGGACGGCAACGAGGCCCTGTCCATCCAGTTCGGCCTGGACACAGCAGACAAGATCGCCGGTCTCGCCGATGCCGGGCCGTTCATAGATATAGAGGTCGAAGAGCGCCCGGGCGTTTACAAGCATATGGCGCTCGCGGATGCGCGACCAGGGGAATGTCTGATTGAGATCGGTGTCCGCCCAATCCGGGTCCTGGCTGATTGCGAGGATGTTGAGGGCGGCATCGCCCGTCACGAGGCTGACGCGCTCGGCAATCTCGATCGCAAAGCGGGCAGCCGAACTGTCACGGCGAGCAATGCGTTCGGCGATCTCTCGTAGTCGCCGGATATCTCCGGCGGACAATCGGATGGTTTCGGTCATTGGCGTTATTCCTGTCAGGGTAGTTCAAGAGTGAGGCGGTTTATGGCGAAGCCCCGCGCCCCTTATGCCGCGGCAATGTCAACCGAGACGGCCGGACGCCAGGAACGCCGTCCGTTCCGCATCGCTGGCGAGGGTGACGAACCGGTCTTCAGGGCGAAGATAGACGACGACATACCGCCCGCGCTCGCACAGGCGCCGAATGTTGGCGCGGCTGCCATGGCTTGCTCCGTCCCATATGACGAACCCGGCGCCGGCGAGGCAGGCCATTTCCCGATCTTTCGCACTATGGAACGCGCGTGTGCCCGCAGGAGCATCGGCCCGGATCTGCCGGACCGGCCATATGCCGATATTGTGACGGGGAACGGAACCACCGCAGAAGATCGTGACGTGACGCACGCCGCACTCGGCAAGAAAGTGCTGGATAGCAGCATCCGCGCCGGGGGCATCACCGATCACGACAGGCAGTTCCTGGTCGATGATCACGCCAAGCCGCTTCATCACGCAGGCTGGAAGCTGCCGGATGGAAAGCGATCCGGAAATGAATACAGGCGGCGTAGCCGGTCGATGGTATGTAGCAAAATCGCTGGCGGTCATGGCAAGCTCCCAGGGAAGTTCACCGCCACCCTTCCCCCTTTCTCCATGCGAGCCATTTCGGAACGGCCGATGCCGTCATTCCCGATGTTGCGCGATGATACGTCGGGCGAGTTCGCCGATTTCCCCCCGATCGGCGGTCTGCGTGCAATCGCCCGGATAGACGATGAGATCGTCCGCCGCCGCGCTGCCTTTGCTGATATATATCCGCCAGACATTACGGCGAACTTCTGCCTGCTCACGGGCTTCGGTGAGAGGATTAAACAGGTCCGCCCACTGGCGCCGGTCGGGATCGTCCGCGAGATCGGTCCAGTCTCCCAACATGCCCCACACGTTATATCCATCAATCACGGCATAATGCTCGCGTGCTGCGCGCCGCGCGGCTTCGCGCTTGGGTGCATCGCGTCGTGCCTTGGCCTCTGCCTGTTTCCAACGGACCGACGACAGCCCCTGTTCGAGGCCCTGGATGACGTCCGCCGCCACGGCTTCCCCCCGCCTGGGCAGGATATAGGAGTGGTGTGCGGCCGCGATCTGTTCGGCGCCATATCGCGCGAGCGCTAGCAAGGCCTGCAGTTCGGTCTTGTTGAGAGTGACCCGAAGGCCGCTCGCCAGCGCGTGCGTTTTCATGGGCGGCGTTCCTTGTACCAGGGTTTGAGGCCCGCGAGCGGCAGCTTGTATTCCCGCGCGGTGTGATGGCCGTCCTCGGAAAAGAAGCCCCAGTGGCCGGTCGAGGAATATCGCAGGAACAGGAGCTTCTCGTTCTCCTCGGTCCTGATCCACATGCCAGGCGCAATCGGGTATCGATCGGCAGTGTTCATTGGCGCCTCCTCGATGATGGGAATTCCGTCAGGCGACGTGCAGGACGAGATTCTCGTCCTTCGCCGGACGCGTCTCCGTCACACGGAACGGCTGGATCGAACTGCCGGTGCGGATGACATACTGATTGCGGCCGGTGGCGCTGCGGCGCTGAATCGCGCAGGCATATGCGTGCTCCGCGCTTGCTAAGACCCCACGAAGGGGAGACAGTTGGGCCATGATATCCTCCATGATGTTGCGGTGAGGAAACTTTGTGCCCGGCAGGCGGGCATAGGCAGCGGGATCAGCCTTGTTGCTGTGTGCCTTCCGCATCGTCGGAGGCGACCGGAAGGCCAATACTGTCGATGACGGTGCGCGCCGACTTCTCCCAACCGGCCTCGTCGAGGATATCGGCGGCATCCATCCTGGCGACATCGAGTTCGCTCTGGGTGGAAGCGAGTGCGATCTGCCTGAGCGCGCGAAGCGCCATGTGCATCTCGATCATGCGGCAATCGCTTCCACGGTGATGCGGAACGAGGTGCGATCGTCCAGCACGAGGTAGATCTGCGTCCCCGTCTCCATGTCGCAGCTCGCGATGCTGTCGATATTGGCACTGGTGCCGTGGATTTCCGAAATCACGTGCGGCGGACGGTCATCCTCGCAATCGCCGCCCTCGTCGCACTTTTGGGCATGGGTCTCCAGCAACTCGGAGATCAGGGCAGCAACCGTGCTGGCGCGGGTCGGATTGTCGGTGTCGGTCCTGTCGATCACATCGCGCAGGATCGGTGTCAGCGCGTCATTGATCTGGAAAAGCAGGTCCGACCTTTCCCTATCGCGAAGACCGTCCAGCACGGTGTCGGGAATGAGGTTGGTGACCGCATGGGTCGCGTCATTGACCAGCCCGTCGAAATGATCGTCGTTCATCGGATGTCTCCCTGGCGGATTCGACCGGACGCGGCGCACGAGGCGCCCGGTCTTGTATCGGGGATGGAAGGCTATTGGCGGTCTCAGGGCCGCTGCATCATCCTGGCCCGGACGCTCTCGATCCATTGTGCCGGGTTGTTATGATGCTCTAGAAATTCCTGCGACCACGCGAATACCGTCTCGGTATCCGGCTCGACCGTATCGAGCGCGTCGCCATAATCGGGATGGTGCGCGCCTTTGCAGCTGTTGCGCATGAAGATGAGCGCGCCGGCGCACATGGCGCGGGCATCGCTGCCGTCGCCCGGAATGGTCTTGTGGCAAGGCAGCGGCGGCCCGTCGAACTGGATCTGCTGCGTGAAATCCTCCGGCCGGTAGCCGCCCAGCCAACCGGCGGGATGATCGCGGCGCCAGGGGCATTCGTTGCACGGCCGCGTGAGCAGCGGCTTCATGTCGCGCCCGCCCGCGCGGTTTGCAGCGTCTCCGCCATGAGCCACCGGGTCGAGCCGCCGAATATTTCCGTATCGGTGACGACATAATAGCCGCCGCCGAAAGCGCCGGCGATGTCCTTGTCAGCCACCTCCGCCCATTGAAAACCGAAGGGCAGCGCGGATTTGCAGACCTTCTGGATCAGTGATGCGAGAGCCGGAACGTCGACCTCATGGCCGCTGATGAACGCGAACTGTGTCCTGGCCTCCGGGTCACCTTGAATAATGAGGTCGGCGTCGAACTCGGGGAAGCCCGGGTCGGACCAGAGATCGAGAAAGTCCGCGAATGGATCTTCCTCTTCCGGCTTTTTCGGGAAGGTGTTCCTGAAGGCTTCGCTGAGCGACGCGTAACAGGTCTTCACCGCTTGCAGGCTGTCAGACGAGAGTTCTGCGAAGTCGCTGGACAGCTGCGCCGACACGGCGAAGCATTCCTTGAGCAGCAACGCTTCCGCCGGCGTCACCGGAATGGCGAACGCCGTTTGCAGATAGTGATTGGCCATTTTCGGGCTCCTCGATGAAAAGGACAGAATGGAGGTCGAGAGCACGAAGCCGGCTCAGTCGCCGATCGCCTCGACGCAGCTTTCGCCATCGATATCGAACGGGCCGGTATCGGTATCGATCGGATCATGGTTGGCGCTTTAGTCGTCGATTTGCTCGATTGTCGGGGACAGCCATTCCACAAAATGATCGGCCCGTTCCCGCGCCTCGGTGGCGTCATCCGCATCGACGATGACGGAGATGAACGCTTTCACGTCGACGGAATATCTAGGCATCGTTCGTCTCCGATCCCCTGCCCCACCGCTCGACGGTCTCCGTCGCGACCTGCTTGACCGGCACGATCCGGCCCCGGTTCATCGCGGCGTCGATCAGAGCGCACAGGACGAAATCGAGATCGAAGGCGGCCTCTGGGTCGCCGAAAGGGCCGAAGCCGGGTTGCTCCTGGCCGGACAGCGGCTCTTGCTGTCGCATAGCCTTGCGCGCGAGACCTTCGATCACCGCTAGGTCTGCTTCGACCTTGGGGTTCATGGCGTCGCCGATCACGTTCACCTTCGCGGTCACCTCGACCAGCTCGGTGTGGAGATGGCTGGATCGCATCACGACCAGCACCTTGCGTTGCATTGTCATGGCAAATTCCTTTGGGGATGTTGGTCCGCATGGTTGCCGACCGGCTAGATCATCGGATCTATGGGCAGCCGGGCGCTGATCTCGTCGTCCGTAAGATCTTCGAGAAGCTTCTGGACCGTGCCGACGCCGGGTTGATGGACAAGGATGACACGCTTGCCGCGGTGTTCGGGAGGCCAGGAATCGGGAGCGGCCTCCCCGGCAAGACCGCGATAGTCGGCAGGCGTGCGCGCCCATATCAGGTCGAGCTTTGCGTCGCGCGACAGGCCGGCGGTGCCCGTTGTCTCATGCTCGACAATCGCCGCGCGCATCGCGTCAGGGCTATGGCGGTGACCAAGGTTGCAATAGCCGGTGAACCAGCGGGTGCGTCCGATCACGATCTCGAAAAAGACAGAGCCGACGAAACCGGCCTTGAGTTCGGACATCGCGAACATCCCGGCGCGCATGAACAATGGCGGCAGCATCTCGAGCATGTATTCGTAGGAGGTGCTCTCGATTTCAAACCAGCTATTCTCAAAGGCCTTTCCCGAAATACGATCCTCACAGGGGCAGTCTGGGACGCGGTTGAACAGCTCGAACATCTGCTCGCGCGTCGCGACGCCGTCGAAAATCTTCCTGAATGGCGGAGCTTGGGTCATGGGGCGGTTCCTCATGGACATGGCCCGCCGCGGCGCGCGACAGCACGCCTGGCAGGCTGGTATGGGAAGGGGCTATTCGACGGCGCTGAGCACGGACATGTCGTCATTGTCCGCGAAGCTGGCCTCGACCCGATGGTTGACAGCCTGCATCCTGATCGCCCGGTCCTTGGGGATCAGCCAGGCGACATGCTCGCGCATCGCCTCGCGGACGCGTTCGAGGACCGCGGCATCCTCACCGAGCAGCAACATGTTCGCGACGAAGCGCGCCTGCATCTCGAACGCCGCCTGCTGGGTATGATAGCTGTCGGCATCGCAATCCTCATCGGGATAGAAACAGGCAGCTTCGATCAGCGAGGCAAGTTCGCAGGGCGTGATCGCGCTGTCGGCTCCGAGCAGGATGATGACCTCCTCAAGATCGGTCCAGCGATCGGGTGGCATGATCAGGACATCGGCGGGAAGCACGATCACATCGACGTTTTCGGTGGGAACGTCCTGCCCCTGCACGGCGATTTCGAGGGAGATTGCCTCGACCCGCCCGGAGCGAAAATCGGATGGCGGTTCCATGTCCGCACCGTAGTCGCAGATGTCGCCTTCACCCCGCTCGATACGGAAGGAACAGCCGAGCACCCGCGGGATGGCATTATACCAGACATATCCCGCGAAATCGTCGATCGGACGTACCAGCGCCGCGCCGAGCGGCCGTCCTGAAGCAACCGCGCGGTTCACGGCTTGCTCGATGTGGGTCTGGTCCGCCGGCATCAGGATCATCGGCTCGCCCGCCACCCGTTCGCCGATCGGAACGCCATCGGTTTCCGCCGTGCGCGGCGTCCATTCATGGAGCCAGGGGGCTGCTTCCGGCAGGGATATGCCGAGTGCCCTGGCGCGCTGCCAATGGGCAAAGGAAAGCCGATGGTGGCCTTTGCGGGCGATGGTGCGGAAGATCGCCGCCTCACAGGCTTCGCGCAGCGCCTCGAGCGCGGCCCCCTGCAAAATTTCCTTGCGCGCTGGCAGGACAAACCGAATTGGGCAGGTGTCGACGATATCGACCTTGGCATACCAGCCCCGGCCGCCATCGGCGTCGCTGACGAACGGCAGCCGGCAGCACACGGTAAGCCCGTGGAAGTTGATCCTGGGCTGTTCGCGATGGAGATCATATTTATCGGTGAAGACGCCGATGCGGCAGCCTTCCCATTCCTCGATCCGCACGGCGCCATGAAGGAAATTCTCGTACGGTTGCCGGTTGCCATCGAACCAGATCGACACCGGGCAGAAACGAGCCGCGCTCTTGACGGACTGTTCCAATTGCTGCGCCCACGCCTCGGGCAGGTCGATCTCGATTTCCGTGCCCTGGTCGAGCGAGGAAGGGATGACGTCGAGCGCCTGGCCGCTTTCCCATGCGTGCGGAGGGATCGACACTTGCCAGGCCGCGCCGATCGCGGCGGGATGGGAGCGCACGGTCACATGATGGCCGGCAAGACTGAACACACCCATGCCCGCGGGATCCTCCGATCGCGCGATCTTCTCATCCCAGCCGGAATCGCCGAGCGCCAGAAACTTGACCGGATCGGCGATACCGCACCCGTCGTCGCGGATGCGCAGCACAAGTCCCTGATCGGCCTTAACCTGGGTGATATCGATGCGCTTCGCGCCAGCTCGACGTGCGTTCTGGATAATTTCGAGGAGGGCGGCCAGCACCCCACCATCACTGAAGCGGCTGATTTTGGTGAGCAGCGACGGACTGACCATCGTATTGATTGTCGTGGGAAAGGTCATGGGAGCCTCCGGATTTCTGCGACCTCATCATCGCCCCCAAATCCCGCCCCCTCCCCTTCGCGGCGCGATTGCGCGATTGGGATGCAGCACCCCGATGGGGCACCGCGAGCGCGGAATGGACGAAAAATGGATCGGCGAGTCGGGCGGTCAGGCGGCGATGCGCCGATAGACGGACTCGCCGTTCGAGAAGCTGCCCAGGCGGACAAGGGTCGCGAAACGCTGCTCGAATTTTGGCCCGATCCGGTCGAACCATCGCTGTGCCAGCCCTTCCTGGCCGACATCGATATCGTCCCGCAAGACCACCCAATAGGCTATGCAACCGCAATATTCCGAGAGGCCGAAGCGGGCATAGCCGTTCATGGCGACAATCCGGTCTTCACGATCGATCCAGCCGTCATGCGCCCATGCCGAAGGATAGAGTGCGAGCACCTGTTCCCGAAAATCCGCGACGATGAAGTCCCAGTCATCCTGTGCGGCAAATTCATCGAAATGGCGGGTGCCGGAATCGTCGTCATCCTCGATCCAGCCCGCGTCCCACTGCGAGAACGCGACATGCGCTCCGCCGGGATGGGATACCGAGCGTCCCATGGTCAGTTCCTTTCGTCGGCAGACGGCCGCCAGGCGGGCGGCTGGGCGGCGACAGGTTCATCGGCCGCAGCACGACCCGGATCTTGCGGCACGGGTTCCGGCTTTATTGTGGGATGGAAAGGATCGGACCAGTCGATATGATCGACGATCCAGTCCGGCACGAAGTCCCAGTCGAAACACAGGTCGTAGCTGTTGGCGACAACGCTCCAGGCCGCCTCGACCGCGCTGGCCCAGCCCACGACGGTCAAGCGCAGGTCAGCCGTGCCGACCGCATTGCAGGTTTGGCGGATGGCCAGCGCCAGGGCGATAGCGTCGGGATCGGAACTGGGATGATCGCGCAATGTCAGCACGGCCTCCCAGAGGCAGGCAGCGGTTTCGAGACTATCCATCAGCATCGCGCGGCTTCGGTTTTCCGCAGCGGGCGCGATCTCAGCCTTTGCGCAGACGCTGCGCGGCCGGACAGCGATCCGTGATGGCTCCGCGGGCCGGGAAGAGACGCCGGTTTTCATGCTGCGGTCTCCTCGGCCGCGGCATGGCGGGCGTCGGCTTCCAGAGCATCGAGGTCGATCGGTAGCGGCTTGCCCGGCTTGTCGGTGATCACCACCACTGAATCCGGCTTGTAGAACTCGCTGCCGATCGTCGAGATACGAATGCGGGCCACCGGCTCGCCAGACCGCACGCGCTCATGTCCTTGCCAATCCATCCGGACGCGGCGGCCATCGGCGGCTATCTCGACGGTCTTGAAGAGGGCATAGTCCCCTTTGGAGTTTTCCGAATAGATCGCCTGCGTCGTCGTATAGATTTCCGCGGGTTTGGCTGCGCCATACTTGCCCTTGCAGGCCGCGACCATCCGCAGATTCCAGACGGCCTGCAATTGCCGGGCCTGTTCGGCGGACGGATTGATCAGCGGCACGGCATCCGGCTTACGCGAAGCACGCCGCGTCTTTTTCTCGGGCACCGTGTAGCCGCACCCCTGCATCAGGTCGCGCCAGTCGCTCTCGCTCAATTCAAGGGTGGATGCCGACGCGATATGCGCCGGAAGCGGGACCGGGCTTTCGAGCCGGAAGACTGCCGCCGCGATCGCGGTGCATTTGGGGCTTTCCGCGCCATGCTCACGAGCGAAGGCCTGGATGATGACCGGGGTCAGTTCGCCATCATAGCGCGGCACGTCGCCCAGCATGGAACGCTCGAATGCGAGCCGGTGCAGGACGTGCTCGATCCAGCGGCCGCGGTTGGGGCCGTTGACGGCGAGCGTTGCCCCGTCGATGCATTGCTGCCGTGCGTCGGCAGGCGTGATCTCGCCCTTGTCGACCTTGTAGTAGAGATCATAGCCTGACCAGAGTTCGCGGGAATCCCTGTTGCCGAGCGCATGGCGGATCTGTTCGTCGGTCGTGATCTCCTCCCAGATCGCCAGCGCCGCATGGGCCCTGTTGATGCCGCGCTGAAGGTCGCGCAGTTCCGCCAGCAGCATCTTGATCCGGTTGGCGCGGACGCGCGGATCACTCTTCCTGCTGGCGTAATGCTCGGCGCTGCTCGCGCGGCCGAGCCAGTAGCCCGCGGCCTTCTCGGCCTTCACGGCCGCTGTCATGGCGGAGTGCATGCGTTCCTGGGTCTTGCGCGCACCGCGCTCGCTATGATGACCGACAAGGATCGGCTGGCCCATATAGAAGGCCTGCGACAGTTCGTCCGCGCGGCGCGCAAAGGCGTTGGCTTGGGCGTGGCGCTTGTCTGCAAGGCCCTCGAGCCGTTCGGCCTTCATCGCGGCGCGCTCGGCCAGGGTCATCTCTTCCGCCTCGATCTCGCCAGCCAGTTCGATGGCCAGGTCCTCGCGTTGCGGCGTCCACCTGGGCGCGACGAACAGCTCCTGTTTCGGAGCCCATTTGAACCCGGCCTCCTTGACCTGTGCATAGGTCTCGGCATCAAGGCGCGATGATGCGTAAATGCGGATCTTGTTGTCCTCGGGGCTGTAGGTTGCGGTAAAGCTGGTCATCGATCGTTTTTTCGAGCGGTCCGCGATCATCAGGTTTCGGGGCAAGGCGGTGCATCTGCGCTCCCCGGAATCACGAAGCCCGGCGCGATGGCCGGGCTTCGTGGAAAACGGGGAATGTTGGTGTCGGATGGGCTATTCGCGCAGGTCTCCTGCGGCTATGTCGCCAATCCAGCTCGAGGCTTCCTCAAAATCAGCGTCGTCGTCTTCGACCAACGCGGCGAGCGCGACCGCCCCGGTGCGGCCGAGCTGGCCGAGGCGCTGAATGGCTGCGTAGAGGATGGGCGCGAGTTGCTCGGCGGTCGCGGTATCGATGTCGGTAGTCGTCATGCAGATGCTCCTTGTGGAAATGGTGGGTGGCAAGGGATGGCCCGCGGCGCGGGCGGCACGACCGGCGCGCCCAACCATTCGCGCCAGGATTTCGGGATGGGCAGCTTCAGGCGCCTTTTCAGGCGAATTCGACGACGACCTCATTCACCGCGGGTTTCCGGCGTTTCGAGCAGCACGACAGCGATCGACGGCTTTTCGGAAGTATCGGCCTTGCGGCTGTCGTAGCGGTGAATCCCCTTCTCCGCGATCGTCAGCATATCGAACACCGGCACCGGCGATCCGTCGCCTCCGGGTACGGTCATCGCCGAATCTCGATATTGGATGTCGATGAAGCGCGGCGGCCCGCCTGTGTGGTATGGCCCGAAATAGAAGGTGACGCGCAGCCCCTCGCTGGTTTTCGCGCTGATGGTGAAGCCGCCGTCCGGAATATCGACCGGCAAGGTCGGAACATGGTTGAAGGTCGCGAAGCCGATGCTTTCCGCATCGGCACGGGTCATGATCGGCAGTTGCGACATGCTCGTCGACGAAGATGGTTTGTCCATGGAATATGGCCTTTCGGAACGGGTGAATACACCGGCTCACCGCCGGGATGATGAGCGCAGAAATCGGCCGGGACCCGGCAGTCGTGCAGACGGTATCCCCAACCGCGGCTAGGAACGCCGAAGCGCTTTCTCGTCTGGCGTCTCGATATGGACATAGCGCCTGCCGCCGCTGCGGCGTTTGCGAATGCGTCCGTCCACGAACGCATCGGCCCATCGTTGCGCTTCGGCCGCACGAGCGCCGCCAGCGCATTCATCGGCCTGCTCGAAGAGCGCATAGGCAAGGGCATATTGTTCGCGCTCCGGAAGGGAGAGCAATATTGTGGCGATCGGCAAGGCGCTCTCGTAGAACTCGAGCACGCGGCAACCCAGACCGCTGTGCATCAGGATAGCAATGCGACCCCTGCTTCCGATACCTGTCGGTCGCGCTATCTGCACATCATGCGATGCATAGGTGATCGAGACGCGGGAGGTTTCGGCTTCACCGCGATGGAAGACGCGATCGTCGCGATGGGCAAGCGGGTGCGCGAGAACCTCATAGCCGTCGAAGTTCTCGACCTTGCGAATGTAGTTATGTCCGATAACGCCCATGGCGGTCACTCCGCTGCCATTTGTGCCGTGGCTCGGCCGTCCGAGGCACTGGCTGCATCGAGGCGGGCTATCCAATCCGGATCGATGCAGGCGTCCTCCACGGCCCAACTGCTGATGGAGGCAGGGACGGGATCGCCATTGTCGCGTGAGACCAGCAGGAGATCATCGGGATCGGCGCCCTCGACATCATAATCGACGACACGCACCGTGATCGGCCTGTCGGCGATGATGCCCTGGACAAGACCGCCATCGAGTTCGATCACGACATTGGCTTCCTGTGGAGTCAGTTCACCGCCGTTGATCCGCATGCAGAGGCCATCGATCTCATCCGAAGTCAGCGGCTCATGCCGACCGAGATTGCTGGCGACATCGTCAAGGTCGGCCCCACAGTGGCATCGCTGGTGGTCACGCAATGCCGCAAGCACGGTCGAGAGTTCCCGATCGTTGAGTGCGAGAACCGTTACCCCCTGGAGGTCGGCCTTTTCGATCCACACATCGCAGCCGGCCGCATCCGCGAGGTCGTCATGGTCCATGTCGCTGATGTCGATGCCGAGCGCGGCGAGGTGACGGCATTGCGCCGCGATCAGCCCCATCTCCCAGCTGCCGACGTCGATCGGCGGCAGGGCCTCGGAATCGAGGTCGGCGCGAAGCTGGTTCACCAACCGGGTCGCGGCAATCCGGGCTTCGCGTTCGCTGGTGTGATAGCTCGTGATTTTGGACGGTTGCGAGAAATGCGTTCCGTTGGCGACGAAAATATCCATGTCGAATTCTCCGGATAGTGAGGATGCGGGATCGGTGCGGGCATCAGGCGGCGCAGCGGGCAGCGTCCTGGGAAAGGCCGAGATCAAAGGCGGTGAGGTCGGCGAACCGCGGCTCGAGGCGGTCGAAAGCAGCCGTCAGATCATCGATGTCGATCCAGGTGAAGGCGTCACCGGGATCGGCATCGAGCTGGAAGACGATGGGTGTGAAGGCCGCGGTCATCTCCGGGAAGCTGGCCTGGATGATCAAGGTTTCGATCCGGCGTCCCAGAGCGGCGATGCGGGAGGCAAGCGCGGCCCGCTCGGCATGCGGCATCGCGTAATAGCGATCGGGCGCCAGCAACGGAGAGATGCGAACGCACGGGAGACGCCCGACATGTTTCGGCCCGACAACCGTGCCGGTCAATGCCCGGCGTTCGGCCGCGACCTTGTCGGCAGGGACCAGCGCGCGATAGACATAGTGCGGCAGCGTCCCCGCGATGCGGGAACGGGTGACGATGATTTCCATGATGATTGTCCTCAGGCGAAGAGCCGGGTTGCAGCGGCGTCCGGTTGGGGAAGATCGAGGTCGCGGCGGATACGTTCGGCGAGCCTAGCGGGCTCGATCAGCTCCGCCACGGAAGCGAAGTGATTGCGGCCGCCGACATAATCCTCGCGGCCTTTGCAGCTACGAAACATCACCTCGTGGCCGGGGCCCATGCAGCCCAGATCGAGCTGGATATAGAGATGGGCGGCGTGAAGAATAATTTCACCCGAGCAGGCGCCCCCAGCCATATTTGAACGAATCTGAAATTCGTTCCGTTGGAGGCCGAGCGCCTCGGCGAGCCGTCGCAGTGCGGCGCGGCCCTCCTGGTGAAAAATGGCCTTCGCCTCGCTGTCATAGTCGACCCCGCGCCGTGCAAGCGTCACCAGGATAGGCGTGCGTTCGGCGGCGCCGACGGCTTCGACGCAGGCACGGCGCAACTCGGTCTGGGGCGGACGGTTCTCGGTTGCTATGTTGCCGAGATGGCGCACCAGCAACAGGACGGCCGGATCACGCTCCACGTCAATATGGTTGCGATGGCACTCGTCGATTGCCTGGATCAGGACATTCAGCCCTCCGGCAAGCGTGGTCAGCGCGGAAGGGTCGAGCGCCTGCTGAAAGCGAAACGCGGCGTCATAGGACATGGGGTTCTGCTCCTGAGACCTGAGCGCATCATCACGCCCGCCTCACTCCTTCCCCCTCCCCTCGATCAGGCCGTCACCATTCGTAGCAGGCGAGCCGATCGGTCGTGGACGCGTCGCGGTCCAGGATCAGATAATTGCAGCCCAGTCCGCGCGCGAACGCCAGCGCACTGACAAGATCGGCCGGGAGATGCCGGCGGCACGGGCGCGCCGACACCGGTCGCGATCACGCGATGGTCACCTGCAGGGGACGCCGCGGTTCGAGATGGTTGCGAACGAAGCCGCGTGTGATGCCCAGTTCGCCGGACGCAACCTTGGCAAGCTGCTCTTCGAACGTGAGCTTGCGGGTCGCGGCGGCATCGCGTGCCGCCCTTGCCTCTGCTCGCCGCGTTTCCTCCCAGTGCGCTTTCGCCTCGTCGAAGGCCATCGTGCCGAGCAGACGCCGGAACGCATAGATCTCCCGAGGCGAAGCTGGAGGCCATGACGAGCTACGCACCGGCGCATGGCGAGCCCGGCCGGGGCGTCTGGGGGGCGGCAACACTTGTCCTTCGCCCGCCAGTTCGGCGGCAAATGCATCCCGAAGACGATAGGCGCTCGATGCGCCGATCACGAGTTCGCGCGCGGCGCGCTGGACGGGCACGTGATCGAGCAGCATCGCGCGCAGAAGGTCTTTCTGCTCATCGGTGACGAAACGGGCGCTCTGGGCATGAACATGCCGGACCCCGGCGGCATCGCATCCGGGGAGCGTTTCTCCCTTGCGGCGCAGGCGCCGCAAAAGCCGGGCCCTGATGCGCGTGCAGCTCGTCCGCGACACGCCGGTGCGATCGGCGATCTTCTGAGTGCCAAGCCCCTGCAGGAAGAGGTCCTCGACCTTTCTGCGCTTCGCCGGCGACAGCTTCACGCCACTATAGGCCTGACCGCCGCCCGGCGGCGGCAGCGGTGCCTTGCCGCGGGCAAGCAGTTCACGGTTATACCGGCGGCGCTGCTCGGATACGCAGGCCGCCGACACGCCAAGACGCAACTGGATGTCGATGCCCTTGTAACCCTTCTTCAAGGCATAGCGCAGCCGCTCGATGCCCTCGGCCGTCAGGCGGCCATGCTGATCGCGCTCTGCGGGACGATATCCACGCCGGACACAAAGGGCGATCGTCACCGCATTGCAGGCGCTGGCTTCGCAGATACCGAAATGTTTGCCGATGGCGCTGAACGACCAGTTCTCGACCTCGCGCAGTCGGATGGCTTCGTCGAGATCCCCGCCACCAAGGCGCGGTCTGGGCGCGGCATTTCTATGGGCTGTCTTCAGGCCGAGCTTGTGGGCCTTGACCTGCAAGGCATGGATGCTTCGGCCCGGCAGCCGCTGCGCAACGCTATGCCCTTCGGCCGGATACCAGGCGCGCAGCGTAGCGATTTCCTGCGCCGTCCATGGCGCGGATCTGGGAGTGGTCATGGGGAACGTCTCCGAAGAAGGGAGAGCCCACGCCGCGCAAAACCGGGGTGTGGTGGTCCGTGGCCCATTTGGACACACGCGCCTGCTCCCTTCCCTACTTCCCCCTTCACTCCCTATGGCCGCACGGGGCGGGGGAGATTGCTCGGCCGCGTTCGCCGTCGCGATGTTCGCCATCGCCCTGAGCGGCCACCTTGCGCGAAAGGCTGTCGGCATCTCCGTGCGGTTTTACCTTGCGACCGCCATCCCCTGGAAACCTGGTCGAGCAATGGCCGGGTAAGCCAGTGTCGCGATGGCAATCTCCCCTTTCCTCACATGGATTTCAGGAAAAGATTTCGGATAGTGGGAACGCGGATGGCGGTTTTCTGAAACCGGCAGGAGACTGTGCCGCCGCATCGCCAAACCGAGGACGGACGGAAAGCCCAAGCGTTTACGGCGCGCCTCGAACGAGTTGCAAATCCAGGGACAGCCGCTCCGCTACCTCCTTCCGGTTCAGCCCGAGCCTGCGAGCAATCTGGCTGATGGTGAGGCCGTTCAGCCGATGGAGATAGAGCACGCGCTCGGTGAAATGGGGCAGCGTCTCGATCATATCCCATATCTCGCCGTCCTGCTCCGGATCGGCGTGCGTGCCCATCGTCCTTTCCATGATTGCCTGCAGTGCGATCGCGCCTTCGTCGTCATGGTGCGCGACCATGATGGCCAGCACCTGCTCCATCATTTCCAACGCGCGATCCCGCTCCGGGCCGGCTGCGATGATGTTCGAATGCCGCATGATTCACCTCCAGGTGCCAGAGGCCAGCAGCATAGGTCGCCTATAACATGTCCGCACGTGCAACTGTTTTCAAATCGCAAACTATCTTGGGAATTTTCTTACCAGAGGCTTGTGCGGACAGCGCCTCCTCATCGGACATTTTAAGCGAATGATCTGAACGGATCGCTTGCCGCCTATCTGTCAAGCCCGCGCCATGTATTCCCGGTTCGTGAACGAACGTGGGGCGTATCTCAAATTTCCGGGGCCTCGGCTCGGATGTCATCATACGAATGGCCCCGATGCGGCATTCACGTCGAACGCGAATGCAATTGACCGGTGTATCGCGCACCAGGCGCCTACAATTGACCCGCTGATCTCAATTCACGTTCAAGTGTCGCAAAAGGCAATATGAGGGTCAGCGGTTTGTCGTGCAGTGTTATGGCGCCATAGCTGGCATACCATGCGGCAGCCCGCTCGTTCTTGGCGTCGATGATCAGCATCACCCCGCCGACTTCTGCCGCGACGCGAATGCATCTGCGGCCGATGGCGCCAAGAAGTTGCCCCCCAAGCCCGTTCCCCTGCACCCGAATATCGGTTGCAAGCCGCGCGAGCCGGAAACCGGGCACTTCATGCCTGGCGAGGCCCCGCCTCGCAAGTTCGGGCGTGTCGGCATGGTCCATGCTGCCAGGAGCGATGCTGTAGAAACCGAGAATCGTCTTGTTGTCGGTGTCGTCGACGGCAAGGAACGTCTTGGCCCCGCCCAGCTCATGGCTTTGCCGGGCATAGCGCCGCAAGAAGATGTTCAGATCATTGTCACCGCAGTCGAAGGAAGCTCGGTCATGCGCTTTTGCGATCGCGTCCTCGTGCCAGGACGGAAGTCTCATGCGAGCTTGGGCATCGCGGCGATGGCAGCGCGCAATTTTGCATTCGCCGGAGGGGGATTTTCGAGCAGATCGAGAACGAGCAGGCTGTCCCGTTCGCTCAGCTTGGTCCGCTCCGCCTCTTCGATTACGCTCTCGGCCTCGCGCAGCGCCGAACCGGTGACAAAGGTCGTCAGATCGGTATGTCTGAGCGCCGCCGCCCGGGCGAGCAAAGCCTTTTGCTCCGGTCGTATGCGCAGGCTCATGCGCCTATTGTCTTCCACCACAGCTCGCGGCATTGCACGCCTCCGTTTGTACAGTTTCAATTAGTACATGATCGAATAGTGCCCCGTCAAGAATGTACGCCTTGAAAGCGCACAATGGAAATTGGCCAGCCCAGGGTGAGCCCATCTCAATCCCTTTCCATGGCTCAAGCAGCTGGTGCCGACCGACACGACCGCTATTGTCGCATTGCCAACGTCGCCAGGAGTGCGCGCGGAATCGTCCCGTCCAATGGTCGAGACCGTCATGCCGCTTGCGGAACCGCACTTTCGTTGCCGAAAGGCGGTGCCAAGGTTGCGTCCTCGTCATTCCCCGGCTCGAATTCGCCCTTCGTCGTCGCCAGATCGGCCTCCAGTTCCGCGAGTTCCCGCAGCTTGTCTTCCAGCAAGGCTGCATCGGGAAATTCCTGGCCGAGACGCGCCTCGAAAGCCGGAAGGCGCCGCTCGTTCGCTTCGAGATCGGCCTGGACGGCCGCAAGATCAGCGTCGAGATTGAGAATGGAGGATTCGAGCCGGCCCAACGCCGTGGTCCATCGCGTCCTGTCGGATACTTCGAACGCATTGCGCTCGCCGTGGTGCAGTGCCGCGACGGACGTGCGGATACCGCGCTCGCCATCATCGTCGACAGCCTCGTAGCCTGAGAGCTCCACATCGATGCCGTTGACGGTGCCGAGCAACTGGCGTGCCCGGCCGCCGTGCAGCCGCAACTCGAAGGCCTGCCGCAGGATGCGTTCGCCGGCGGCCTTGCGGTCGGTGACCATGGTGCCGCCGCAATCGAACAGAACCTCGTCGTGACGCGGAAGAACCCGGCGCGCGATATCGGCTTCCAGCTTCGCGATCAGACTGGAGCCGTCGATGATGGCGTCCGCGGTTCGCTTGATGGTCCTGCGGATATTATACTGGTCGTCGATATGCGCGTCGCGCAGGCGCTCGAGCCTTGCGACCTCGGCATCGAGCCCAGCCTTGCGCATCAGGCGATCGTCGCCGGACGCCAGCGCCTTTGCGAGCGCGAACTGATTGACGTTGGAGCCGACATCCTCGATCCGGCGAATGGAGCGATCACCCGACATCGCCATGTTGATGAAGCGGGCTTTTCTTTCGAGCATCTGCCAGTTGGTCGCGTCCATCGAGCCACTGGTCGCGTAGCCGTATAGCTCGATTTCGTCGTTCTGGTTGCCCTGGCGCTCGATCCGGCCTTCGCGCTGCTCGATATCGGAGGGTATCCAGGGAACATCGAGATGATGCAGGGCCTTGAGGCGTTGCTGCGCGTTGACGCCCGTTCCCATGGTGGGCGTGGACCCGATGAGGATGCGCTTGCGCCCCTGATTGAGGTCGTTGAACAGGCGCTGCTTCGCGCTGTTCTTCTTGTAATGCTGCATGAAGGCGATCTGATCGGCCGGTATGCCCATCTCGATCAGCTGCTCGCGGATCCAGACATAGGCGGAGAAGCCGCGTGTCTCGATGGCGTTCTCGGTGCCGAGATCGGAGAAGATCATCTGCACGGCGCCGGGCAGCGGATAAGGTCGCCCGGTTTCCGGATCGGTGTAGCGATTGCCGCTCGTATCGCGCCAGATACTGTAGACATTCTCGATCAGGAGATTGAGCTTGTTGCCCTCCTCGTTCCCCATCATGGGATCGACGAAGCGGAGATCGATCGCCGAATGCCGCCCGTCGGTAATCACCGAAAGGAGGATATCATCGCCCTTCTGGGGGCGCCCGCTGCGGTTCTCGATCGCCTTGATGCGTCCGGCGAGCACCTTCTGATAGGCCTTGAAGGGCGCCCCGGACTGGGCGACGATGATCTTGCGCTTGCCGCCCTTGATGGTGGGCAGCCGGACATATTGGCGCAAATCGTCCTTGAGCACGACGTCGGCGACGCTACGATACATCGCCATCAAGTCGGCGACGTTGACGAATTCGCAGAAGCGCGTGACCGGCTTGTAGCTGCCGCTCGGCTGGAGTTCGAGTTCGGTGCGTGTGTCGCCGAAGTTCGCGGCCCAGGCGTCGAACTCATGCAAGCCCTTGGCCTGTAGCTCATCGGGCTGCATGAAGCGCTGCAGCGTATACATTTCGCCCAGCGTGTTGGTAATGGGCGTGCCCGACGACAGGATCAGTTCGCGGCCGGGATTGATGCCGGCAAGGTATCGACCCTTGACGAACAGATCCCATGCCCGCTGCGAGCCGGCCGGGTCGACGCCCTTGAGGTCGCCAAGATTGGTCGCAAAGGTGAGCTTGCGAAACTGCTGGGCCTCGTCGACCAGGATCTGGTCGATGCCGATCTCGCCGATATGGACAAGGTCGTCCTTGCGGGACTGCAGATTCTCAAGCCGCCGCTGGAGCCCCTCCTTGAGGCGCTCGACCCGCTTGCGCGAGACGCGATCGTCATTGTCGATGCCCGCGATCAGCCCCTCGTAGCTGGCGAGTTGGTCTTCGATCAGCTGCTTTTCGAAGGCTGCCGGGGTGGGGATGAACTTGAACGCATCATGGGTGATGATGATCGCATCCCAGTTGCCGGTCGCCGCGCGGGCCAGGAACCGCCGCCGCTTCTCCTTGATGAAGTTCGTGTCGTCGGCGACCAGGATGCGCGCGGTGGGATAGAGCATCAGGAACTCACGCGCGATCTGCGCGAGGCAATGATTGGGCACCGCCATCATCGGCTTGTTGGCAAGGCCGAGACGGCGTTGCTCCATCACGGCGGCGCACAGGCTGAAGGTTTTGCCCGCGCCGACGCTATGGGCGACATAGGTCGAGCCTGCGGCGACGATCCGCCAGACGACGCGCTTCTGGTGATCGCGCATCTGGATGGCGGTCGACGCGCCGGGCAGCGTCAGATGCTTGCCGTTGAAGGTCCGGGGAACGAGGTTGTTATAGGCGTCGTTGTAGATGCGGACCAGGCGATCAGCGCGTTCGCTGTCCTGCCAGACCCAGGTCTCGAAGGTCGACTTGATCTTCGCAAGCTTCTCTTTCGCGGCTTCGGTGTCGGTGACATTGAGCTCGCGGCGCTCCGAACCGTCAGCTTCGCGGTGAACATCGTAGATCTTGGGGATATGAGAATTGAGGGCATCTTCGAGCAGGTCGGCCGCGCCTCGGCGCGCCGTGCCCCAGGTCGAGGTGGAACTGACATGTCCCGCGAACGGGGCCTTGTCGACAGTCCAGCTCGCAATATCGACGGTATGAAAGATGGTGGTCTCGACCTCCATGATTTCCACGACGAAGGTTTCGATGACCCTGGTAGGAATCCAGGGCGCGCCGAGACGCGCAGTGATCTCGCTGGGTTTGAGGTCGACCGGCTGGACCGCTTCGAGCGCGATGGCGACGGCATGAAAGCGCGGATCGGTTTCGGCCTTCTCGCGGGCAAGGGCGAGCTTGGTCCGCACGGGGCCTGAAAGGGCCTCGTCCGCGGTGACCCAGTGGTCGAAGTGGGGCGTGGTGCGGACGGGGTCCAGATAGATATCGTCGGCAAGGTCCGCGAGCGCCTCGGCTTGCGCGACGCCGAGCAGGCCGGCGATCAACGGGAGATCGACGCGGCCGCGCTCGTGGAGCGACACCGCCAGCGCATCCTGCGCCGAGCGGATTTCATGGGCGACCGGCGGCTTGACGACACGTTCGGTGAAGATCGCGCCCGGCGTGCCGGTATCGCTCGCCTCGTCATAGGCCTCGATCGACGCGACCAGCCAGACGTCGGGATCGTCGAGGAAGGGCTGGAGGTTCGGGCGACGCTGATATTCCTTCTCGGCGCCGGTGTCGGGATCCGTGCGGATGCTGGTGATCGTCCGGTTGATCGGGCCGTACTTCCTGGTGAACTGCCTGTAGTGCGTGAGCAGCTTTTCCTGGGACGCGGCATAGGGCTGGTCGTTCAGCTGCGCCCGCAGGATCGCGCGCACCGCATCGCGGATCGGGATCAGCGCCTTGATGATGCTCGCGTGCTTGACAAACAGGCCAGTGGTGCCACGCCCCGATTTGACGTCGACGATGGCCGGCATCCCGTCGACGATCTGGTGCAGGACACCGCCGGAAACGAGATAGCTGCCTTCCTTGAACTCGGCTTCATCGGCAGCGGTCCCGATCTCAATGTCGAGCGACACGTCGACCCGGTCACGCAGCGACGTCGTGCGATGGACGGGGCGGCAGGCGCCTTCGTATCGGGATGCGATTGCCGACAGGGTGGTCGTGAGAGCTTGCCCGATGTCGACACCCGGCTCGGCGGCGCAGGTATAGTCCATGCCGAACTGGCCGCTTTTCCATTCATGAGCCCCAAGCACATGAGCGGGATTGTCGAGGAAATAGCGGTTGATCCGCAGCGGTCCCTCACCCTCGTCGCTATCGGGAACATCGGCCAGATCGATCCAATTGTGTCCGGGCCGGAGGAGATCAGGCTCGCGCTTGCGGAAGAGCAGGATATCGACGACGACGTCGGTGCCCGCTTCCTGCCGCATGGCCCGGCCGGGAAGGCGCACCGCACCCAGGAAATCCGCGATGCCGTCGATATGGCCGCGGGCCTTGGGATCGCTCTTGTCGAGCGAATAGCGCGAGGTCACGAACAGGGCGACGCCGCCCGGCCGAAGGTGCTCCAGCGATTTCGCGATGAAGAAATCGTGGAGCGACAGCCCGAGCCGGCCGAGGCTGGTCTTGTTCTGGATGCTGAGGTTCGAGAATGGGGGATTGCCGATAGCGAGGTCGAAGTCGCGCGGCAGCGACGCCTTGTCGAAATCGATGCAGCGGATGATCTGACCCGGATAGAGCGCGCTCGCGACGCGGGCGGTGACGGGATCGTTCTCGATACCGACGAACAGCGTGTCACTGGCCAGCCAGTCGGGCCGCAGCCCCATGAAGAGACCGCTGCCGCATCCGGGTTCCAGAACCTGGCCCCCGGTGAAGCCGAGGATGCGGGCGGCGTCCCACATGGCGCGGACGATATATTCGGGCGTATAGTGAGCATATTGCGTCGCGCGCTTGAGCGACTGAAGTTCGGCATCGGTCGTTTCGGCGGCAAGGCCGTGCCCCAGTTCCTCCCAGCCATCGCGGAATGTGCCCGCGCGATCGGCGAAGATGTTGTTCGCAAGCTCGGAGGCGCCGAAGCCGATGAACTTCGCGATGGCCTCCTGCTCGGCCGGCGTTGCTCCTCGTTGTTCGCGGTCCAGCAGGTTCAGCAGCCGGATCGCCTCGACATTGTCTTGCGCGCGGCCCTTCCACGAGGACGCCAGCATCCGCCCGGCGGCGAAGGAGAAATCGATGGGTTCGACCGGGGGCTGACCGGCAAGCACCTCCGCCGGCGCCAGCGAGAAGAGCGTAGGCTCGCAATGCTGGGAGATGATCGCTGCATCGGGCGCGACAGCGGGCGCCGGGTCGGGCGGCCTGACCGGCTGATCGAAGTCGAGGCATAGCTGGAGAGCCAGCGCGGATGCACTGTTTCGCATGGAATGCTTCCTTTTTGATGGGTTCGCGGGCGCAGCGCGGCGGCCCACAAGCTTGTCAGGCTGGTCGAAGATCAGGGTGTGACGGGGAGCCCTGGATCTGACCTCGTCTCAGGCCTCAGGTCATCCGAGGCGAAGCGAAGCGGCATATTGGCGCAGCAGATCGGCCATCGCGGTTCGGGCATGCGCCTTGTTGCCGATCACGATCTCGGGCTGGAGTTCGCGGCCGAGCGGCGTGCGGTATCCGAGCGCCAACCTGCCGCTTATGTCCTCAACGACTATACGATGGCCGCGGGGCAGCGCCGGGCCGGCATAGCGCGCGGTGAAATCCCCGAGGCGGCCCGACAGCCCGGCGGCCATCCTGGACCATCGGATATGTCCGGCGGCAAATTGATCGCCGGGCGCTCGGCCTCGTGCGAGCCAGAGGCGGAACTGGGCTCGCTGTTGCAGCACCGAATTGCGCGTGCGCTCCATCGTTCGTGCGAGCGGGAGGATATCGGCGTCCGCATCGAGCCGTTCGAGTTCAGTGGGGTCCACGACGACGAGAATATCGGAATAGTCGCCTTGGCGCAGAGCCTGGCGCGTCACCGTCGCGTCGGCCGGCGCGGGCCCGGACGAGAGCGAAAAGGGGCGGAGCCCGGTTTCGGCGCTGACGGCATAAAGCGCGATAGCTTCGTGTCCGGATCGTTCGCGTAGCATGGCCAGGATGCCGATTGTGCCCGTCGCGAGTTCAGTCGCGCCGAGCAGAAGGACGCGGCGATGCCAGGATGCCGGTGCCGGGACGTCGGTGGGGTACGACCACTCGCTGGGGAGCGGCCGTCCCGGCTGCGCATTCTCGGTGCGATTGGGCTCGGAGGGTGTGGCAGCGAAAGCTCGACGGGCGACGTCGAAAATGTCGTCGGGTTGGCCGCCGCCATCCAAAAATCCCTGGCGGTAGGCAGGTCGCCGGACATCGGGATCACCCAGTCGTGGCGGTGACGGCGGCCTGGATTCCCATCCCGCCCGGGCAGCGTAGAGTCCGTCGGCGTAGGCAACGGCAGCATCCCAGCCATAGCCATGCACGTCACGACCATGGAGGATCGCGGGGTTTCGGCTGTCGGTGCTGCCCTGGGCGATCTGGCGCTCGATGCAGGCAAAGTTCGCGGCCACGCGCTGGCGCTCGGTTTCCTGGGCGATCGCTTCGTTGAGGGGACGAAGCGCCTGAACCCGCTCGCGGGAACGCGCCATGCGGGCGTCGAGGGGCGCATCGTTCGGCAGGTCGGGGAAACGGCGCCAGGCATCGGCCAACGCATGGGCGTGATGAGCCGGACGGCCGCGCGCCATCCAGCATCCCGCATCGGCGGGATCGAAACTGTCGGTCATGACGATCTCCGGCCTGGAATGTCAGCGGCTGGCGAGAAGCAGGTCGAGCGCGCGCGCGAACACCTCGTCGCCAGCGTCGTTGACGATGACCGCGGCGGGATTGGTGGCGCGCACGGCGCGGGCGACCGCTTGCGGAGCGGATATTGCAATATCCGGCCACTCTCGATTGTGAGAAGGTTAGTGCGTAAAAGGCGCTTTAGGCGCCGGGACTCGAGTTCGCGCGCGAGAAGGTCGGCTACCTCGATCTCGAGATCATGGTCGCAGCCGAGATTTTCATCCAGGGTGCGCACCGGCCGGTTGGCCTTGAGCCAGGCATCGACCTCGGCCACGGTCCACCGGCCAACCTGGTGATAGAAGTCCGCTCCGCCCGTTCCCTGGTTTCGGGCATGAAAGGCGAGTTCGCCTTCGATCCAGACTTCCGCCGAGAAAGCCGCGGTTTCCTGCGATAGCGCGGCGCTGTAGGAGATACGCCGTAGTTCGATTTGCATGGGGATTCTCCAGACTGCTCCATCATGCGGAGCACCCTCCCCTGTTCCCTCTCCCCCTTTCTAGGCGCAGCCCGGACTGTCGCCCGCGCCGCAAGGCCGGTATTCGGCATCGTAAGAGCAGCTGTTCTCGAATTCGGGATCGTCGGTTTCATCGACCAGATAGCCGGTGACCTCTTCAGCCGGCTCCGCCTCCAGCACACCAGCGGCGTTCGGAAGGAGACGAACGGGGAATATCCCGCGTCCGACGATCGCGTCAGCCCGCAACATCGCGCCCGCATGATCCTCGGCGGTCACCGCGACCTTGACCCTGATCGTCGTATAGACATGGACGTGAAACCCTCTCATGCCGGGAGCTCCGACCAGCCACCGGCGTCGCTGATCCAAACCATTCCGAGCGCCCGGAGCGGCATTTCCATGCAATCACTGGTCTCAGCGAGGGGATCGCGCACGAACACGCTGCCGCGGTCGTTGGCACGCTGCGGGGCGCGTCCGCCGAGCACCATCAAATCGTTGGCCCCACCCGGCATGGGGACGATATCCCCCGGCCTGACCTTGGCGGCCAGCACCCGGCCAATGGTATAATGAAGGGTCCAGCCCCTCTGGGAAAGTGACGCCATGTTTGGTCTCCTTGTGTGAATTTGCGAAGGCGCGATTCTCCCGCCGCTCCGCCGGACTGGCGTGCGGTTCCGGCCGGTGCAGGCCGACTGACACGGGGTGATGCGGGTAGGTTCAGTCGCCGCGCGGCAACGGGATCGGGACGGCCTGACCGCTGGCGAGGTTGAGGAATGCGCCGGCGTGACCGATGGAGCCGCGTCCGAGAAGGTCGAACAACAACGCCAGGGCATGGCTCGCAACGACGCGGTTGACGAACAGCGACTGGCGTTCGAGCGCTTCGGCGACCGAGCAGGAAGGGGCATCGTCGTCGGGCAGGTTTTCGTCGGCGAGTTCGGGGAAATATTCAAGCACGGTCGGCAGGCGATGGCGGTGCTTGTTGGAACAGTGCTCCGGGGAGCCTATGAGATATTGCCCGTCGCTCGCGCGATTGCCGAGATCCATCCAATAGGCGGGAACGGTCCCGCATTCGGCGAGCGCGGCACCGATCGCGCGGCGGGCCGATGCCGTGTCGACACAGGTGATGACGATGTCGGCGCCATCCATACTAATGGCTTCAGGGGCGCGGCCGTGCACTGCCTGCCAGGCCAGGCCGTGTGCGAGGTTGATCCGTTCGGTGAGCGTGCGGGCCTTGGAACTGCCGACGTCGCCCCGGTAATATGGCTGCCTGCCGAGATTGGCTTCGGTCACGATGTCGTCGTCAATCACGACGACATGCAGCGATCGCGAGGAGATCGCGCGCAGCGCGGTGTCGAGCGAGGCGAGTCCCATCAGCATCTGCCCGCCGTTTCCGCCGCAACCGACCAGCAGGATGTTGATCGTGCGATTATCGAACCCGGCGGGCAGATAATGACGATCCGTGAGGTCAGTCGGCATGACGGTCTCCTGAAAACGGGCTCCGTGGTAACGGCAGGAACATGCCGTCGGCGCAAAGGCGCGCGAGCATCGCCGGACCACAGGGATCGTCGAGCCGGCCGACGACGATCGCGATCTTCGTCGCATGGGCGTCATCGGCATCGTCGGTGGTGCTGAAGAAGGCGGGACCGACCCCGTGGCTGTGAAAATCGCAGACAACATGCCAATCGGGCTGCGGAATCGGCGTGCGATAGACGAGGCGCGAGGGTGTGGCTTCGTCGATGACAGGAAGGTCCACCGCGAATTCCCGGGTCGCTTCGTTCCAGAGGACGAACGCCGCGGCTTCATTGGGCAAGGCTGCGCGAAAATGATCGAGAATATGATCGAGATGCTCGCGTGGAATGAGCCCGCAGCGCAGTTCGGCGCGACAGGCGCCCGTGCTGCCATAGGGCATATGGAGGGAAAGCGGCGGCGTGATCGGGAAATCCAGTTCCAGCCAGGGCCGGCGCAGGATGAGCATGACGCCGTCTATCCCGATCGCAAGGCCGCGTCCGGCGCGGGCGGCGCGCAGCATAGCGAGGGCGGGCGAGCGTCCCTGTGGCGGGACCGGATAACAGGGCACGGCGGCAAGGACCGCGGCCGCAGTGGGATCGTCAGCAAGCACGGTCATTGGTTCGCCCCTCTCGCAAGGAGCTTTCCGAGAGTCATCTGATCGGTCCGGGTTGCTCGCCGGGAGGCCTGTCGTGTCCGACCGGGATCGAATGGCCTGAGACGCCTGACCGGAAAGCGCTTCGCCTTGCGCGCGGCGAGGTCGTCCCAGAGCCGAACCAGACCACCTTTGCCGGTGATGGTCAGTTCCTGTCCGGGATTGGGGTGGGTGGACCAGCTATCGAACACCCCGCGCTCGAATTCCGGGATGGAGGCTGTCGTCAGCGTTTTTGGCTTCGGAATGTTGCCCCAGCAAAGTTGCCCGTCGAGATAGACATTGAGCACCGGCGAGTGCAGCACCGGGGTATCGATGCCGGGGCGTTCGTTTGCCGGCAAGGCGTAAACGCCGAACCCCGATCGGGTCGCGATGAACAGATGCGGCGGATACGGGACCGGCATAGTGGTTCGCGCGGCGAGCACCTGCAGGCCGGCGGGCGGATCCGTGAGAGCGAAATAGGCCGGGCGAACCTGGGTCGGGATCCACCATGCGAGCATGTCGGGATGAGCGACCAGCACATTGTCAGGCAGGAATTCGGGAAGAACGGTCCGGCCCAGGGCCTCGGTCCATTGACGCAGATGCGCGCGCGACAGCGATGTGCCCGCGCCGATGATCGGCTTTCCCTCATCGTCATGCTCGATCGCATGGATGCTGGCGAATGCGGCGGCGCCCGCGCGAGCGGTGGCATAGGGACTGGCGTTGCGGATCGGCTGGCTGCGGTAAAGGAGAATGGCGTTGGTCAGCGCGAGGCCGCCGGCGGTCGCTTCGAACTGGGTGCGGTGGTCGGACATAAGGAACCTCAAAGGTTGGCTGGATCGAGCTGGATCAGGTCCTGCGCGGCGAGCAGGAACCGCGCGCCGACACGCAAGGACGCGAACCAGTCGTCGATCGGGACTGAATCTGGCAAAGGGCAGAAGCCGGCGATGTCCATGAAGCCGTATTCCATCCCGTGGCGTCCGACGTCATCGACCTCGCGTGCGAACTGCTCGACCGGAACGAGCGTCAGCGGGGGCAATGTCGAGCATTCCTCGATGCCGGGGAGATACTCTTGGGCAATCTCGATATCGAATTGCCAGGCGCTGCGCTCCGGTCGGAGTTTCCCGAGAGCGGCGTACGCCTTGCGGAGTTCCTCCAGTTTCCGGTGTAAGCCGTTCGGAAGTTCCGCCGATGCCCCCGCGTTTGCCGCGATCATCCAATCGGGCCGGCGAGACTCCATGTTGGATGGCAGAGTGAGTTCCTCGATATCGTCAGGATCCATGCCCTGATATTCGACGATCCACTGCCGCGCGGTTTCATCATCGGTCGCGCCGTCCCAATAGTACATAGAGATTTCATCGAAGAGGTCCTGGTAGCCGAAGATCGGAAGGGCGCGGCCCAGCATATCGTCGAGGGCCTTGTAGGCTGCGGCGCGCCAGGGAATGGGCGCATCGCTGTCTTCGATCCATCCGAGGTCGAGTTGCCCCATGCTGTCGCAGATCACCGCGATAGCCGGCGGATAACCTTCGTTCCCGTGAAGAACCGCGACCCTGAAGTCCGCGAATTCGACGGAGCCCAGAATGTCGAGCACCGCCTTGTCGAACAGTCGTTCGATGCGCTGGCGCGCCTGGTCGCGAGTATAGCGTTTAGCCGTCGTTTCCCGAGACGTGGCCCAGCGGCCTATCAGCTTGTGATGGGACGCCAGTGGAGCATCGAAGAGGGCGGGAATGTCGCCGGACAGTGCAACGGCCCGCCCCGCGAGGTCAGCCAAGGGGTGGAAGGCGCAGGCCCGGTGGCGGCGGGAGCGGCCTGGGAGCCTTGCTCCCGCCGTCCCCGGACGCGAGAAGGATGCACGCGTGGAGCGCCTGGGTTTGCTCGCTGCAGATTGGCTGGGTGAATTCGGATGTGTCGCCATTGCCGGGCTCGATCCATTCGATGAGCGTTTTACGAACTGCGGACGGGATCGCCGCGCTGCTGCCGCGCGCCACGGTCAGCCCTTGGTGCCGACGGCGCGCCGGTATTCGGTGACGTGAGCGCCGCCCGACACGCCGGCGTCGACCATCTCGGCGTTGAGAACCGCGGGGTAGAGCGTGGCATGGTAGGCACGCAGACCGTCGGGATCGTTGGCGAGATGCGGCGGAACCGGAAGGTCGATGCCGTCATAGCGGTACGCGCGGGTGAGATGGTTGATCTGCATGAGGTAAAACTCCCGGCTTGGGTCGTGGCGAGATTTGAGCGGAGTCCGGTCAGAACAAGGTGGCGGGTTGGTCCGGTTTGGCGTCGACCGGCGGGGTGACCGCGTGCTGGAGCTTCGGAGGACTCACAGGCACCGTCGTCTTTGCTGTCGCGGCCTTCGTGGCGGCCTTGGCCTTCGCGGCCTCCGCTGCGGCGATCCTTGCGTCCTCGGCCGCCTGGCGCTGATCGGCGATCTGGTCGGCAAGGGTCTTGCGCGTAGCGATGAGCTGGCCGAGTGCGCCGTCCGATCCACGGCCAAGTTCCGCATCGATCTCCACGGCGGTTGCGGTGATCGAGATCGGGCGGGTCTCGCCGGATTCGAGACCGTGCTTCGCGCCTTCCGCCTTGCGGGGAATGACGGTCAGCGTGACGGTATCGTCGGGGCCGGCGACAAGATCGAAACCGAGCGAATAGTTGGCGAGAAGCGGCAGCAGGTTGGCAATCAACATGGGCGTTGGTCCTTGTCTGGAAGGGTGAGGGTGTCGGTCAGGCGGCGATTTGCGAGATGGGAGCGTCGGCCGGCTGGGCAGCACGATCCGGGGGCGGTCCATAGGCGCCATCGAGCGTCATGCAGCCCGGCAGACGTCCCGCCCAATCGAACCCGATGCGATTGAGCATGCTGGTGACAAGCTCGGTCTTTTTCGATGCGAGCAGCTTGGCGAACCGTTTCTCGCCGACATGCGCGATCAGGCCGCATTCCTGGGCGATGAACTTGAGCTCTTCCTTTGTGTAGCGCTCGAGAAAGGTCTGATCGACCTGCCACGTCTCGCGCAAGTCGACCTCGAACACTCTCGCAAGGTCCGCGACATGATCGAAGCTGAGCACATCCTTGGCGTAAGCGCCGCCGATGACGGCCAGCACATTGGCGGCCCGCGCATCGGCAAGCGCCCGGATTTCCGCGATCTTGCCCTTGAAGTCGAGGTCCGGGAACGAGGCGCCGACGAGGATGCCAGCGCGGGACGTCAGCGTGTCGGGCTTGATCTGCGAAAGCGTGCCCGACATCGCCGCCACAAGGATCGTGGTCCGGGCGTGGACAGCATTGCCCGCGAGCGCACGGGCAAGCGCGGTTCGCCATGTCGCCTCGCGAAGCTCGGCGGTTCGGGTCGCGATCGACCTGGCCGTGACGGTCGGCTTATGCGCCGTCGACGCGGCCGGCACGGTCTCGGCAGTGCGTGGCGGGGGAGGCTCGCGGTTTTCGACAGCACTGGATGATATGGCGCCGCGTTCCGGCTGCGGCTGGAGATCCATCGATGGCGCGGGTTCGACGGTGACATCGTCCTGCGCATCAGCGTCGGCATCATCGGCAGCAGGAGGCATCGCTCTCCTGGCCGCCTTCGCGGCGCGCTCCTTTTCCTCGAAACGGATCACCTCGGCGGCTTCGGTCTTGAGCTTGAAGCATCCCGGATTGGTGCAATGGCCATCATCGACATGGGTTTCGAAAAGGACTTGCTGCGCCGCCGAGTTGAACGGACAGGTGGCGCACTCGGTCTTGTCGAAACAGGCGCTCGCGAGGCTATGCGTGATGCGCATCAGTTCCTTGCGCGTATCGTTCACGTCAAGATTCAGGCGCAGGATCGTGTCGAGGGCCGTGTCCTGCTTGTCCTTGGGGATGACGGCGAGCAGTTCGGCGTGACCAACCTTGATCCGGCGCTCATCGAGGGCGGTCTTAGCGGCGTCGGTGAGTTCAGCGAGCGCCAGGCGGCGATCAAGCTTGGCGCGGGACCAGGCCAGTCGCCGTGCGGCCTCGGCGCGGTCGCCGTTGCATGCCGCGAGGTAGCGGACGGCGGCATCGGCCTGCTCGGTCTCCGACGGATCGTCACGGTCGTCATTCTCGGCGATCGCGGCATCGAGCGCTTCCTGGTCCGTCATCACGCGGATGATGACCGGCACTTCGCCGTCGAGCCCATAGACTTCCAGCCCTGCCCTGTACCGGCGCTCGCCGGCGACGATGGCATAGACGTCGTCCTTCGGCCGGAGCAATATGGGCTGGAGTATGCCGCGCTGCCGGATGGAAGCCACCATCTCCTCGTGCTTCTTCCGGTCGAAATACCGGCGGGGATTGTCGCCCTTCACGATACTGGCGAGCGGCAGCGTGGAGGGATAGCTCGGTTGTAGCGAGGTCAAGGCTCGTCTCCTGTGTGGATTGTAGCAGGCTCGCGTTCAGGGTTGGCTGGACGCCCATGCCGCTGCGCGTGTCGGAATGTGCGGGACGCGGCTGATCATCAGTCTGCATTCCGCAACCATCTCCCTCCCCCTTCCCCTCGCCCGGTAGAGGTCGTTCCAGTCATTGAAGCCCGGCGGTGGAGGCAGCGGCTCGATCGACCGGCCGTCTCGCGCATGCGCCTGTTTCGCCCGCGCCGCGCCGCGCCGACCGGAAAGGTCGTTGTCGTGAAGGAGGAAGAGGCGTTCGACCCGCTCAGGCACAGTGACCAGGGGGAAGCGGTCGGCACCAAGCGCGGCCCAGACAGGGATGCCGAGCAGCAAATGAGCGGACCAGGCGGTCTCCCAGCCCTCAGCCAGCCCCAGCACATCGGTGGCGGCCCCGAAACGGACGGTGCCACCGTGCGGGCGACCCAGCATCAGTTTGGGCGGATCGAGATCAGTGGCCGGCAATCCGGTCCGGGGGTCGAGGAACAGCCGTTCGAGTGCTATGACGCCGGTGTCGGCTTCAACGGCGGCGAGCAGCGCCGGACGGAAACGGACGTCGGCGCCCCGGCCGAGCGGCACATGATCATGGTAGCGCAGCGCCGGATGCGGCTCGTTGAAACCACGCGTCGCCATATAGACGCCCGCCGGCGTATCGGTAACGGCACGCGCTTCCTTCCAGAGCGAACGGATCCGGCCGGCCAACCGTCGCTCGCTGCCATCCGCGCGTGCGAATTCCGTTTCAGCATCGGCCGTCGGTATAGGGCGCCTGTCGCTGCGCAGCGCGCGAATGACATCGATCGTGGAACAGCCGGCAAAGCATTTGAACAATATGCTATGCTCGCCGACCCGGACCGAAAGGCTCGGGCGATGGTCGTCATGCGCCGGGCAACGGCACATCGCGCCCGATGGCTTCCATGTTCCACCGAGTGATTTGACGATGCTGGCGGCAGCGGCATGGAGACGAGGATCGGCGCTCGTGCGCGACAGGGCCATGGGAGGAACTCCAGCATAGGGAAAACTCCCTCGCCCCACTCCTCCTTCTCTTCAGGCCGCGGCCGACGCTCGCTGCCAATGTGATCTCAGGTCGGATCAACGGGCAGCGCGTCCCCGTTTCACCGGCGCAGTGCTGCACGCTACGCTGGCCTATTTGCTGACCACTGATACCGACGCTGAACTTCTACCGTCGGAACCGCCGGACGCCGTCTATCGCAATGCAGAACGGGACTTCCTGCCGGGTCCCGTCTGGAACGTCGCCGCATTTGCGGGCGCAGTCGTGACAGGTTTGCGCATATCCGGACAGCAAGGTCTGGAAACACGCATCCATCTTATCCCGCCCGGCGGCGGTCAGCTGGACATATATCCGGCGTTTATCGAAGGGATCAGGGAAGCGCTCGACTATGCCTTGCGCCTCCATCTCGCCAAGGCATCGCCGACCGGTCATCTCCGATGCTTTCGACGCGAGGCAGAAGCTGGTCAGAGAAGTCTTCAATCCCTGGCTGTCGCGCCAGTAGAGATCGAGCAACATTTCGCATCCTGGGTCGGCGCAGAGAGAGCCGAACATGGTGGCCGACGCCGCTCTTGCGCTAATGATCGACCTGCATAGAGGTGCGAAAACAGCCGGACGGCCTGTGTCGTCCAGCATGGGGTCAATTCGGGCATCGTGTCGCATGGGCATTTGCTCTCCATCCCATTTGGGTAGCATCATGGCGAACCGTGCCGATGCCCCAACGTCTGGTTGCCCCCCGCTATCCTGAACAAAGTAGTCCAACAGGCATGATGCTCGAATCCTCCTGTCCGGCAAGGTGCCTTTTGGAGGGGAATTTCGATACCGAATTGGTTAACATTGCGGGATATTCCCACATTGCCTGCCCAGCATCGACGCGCGGGCAACTGGCGGATCGTGAAGCGAACGCGAAGCCAAAGTCGACACATTAGCGTGCGGTCTGCGCCTGAAAGGCAAGAAGCGTGAGGAACCCATCCAGCAGCATTACCGTGGCACATTTCGTGGCACATTTAGGGTAATGGAGGGGAGTGGAGGGCAATTGGCGCACCGCAAATCAAGGGCTTGCTTCCCCTGCGTTACCCTGTATTACCCCGAAGGCCCGGTTCGAGTCCCGTAGGGGTCACCACTTATGTGGCTGATTTCGCTGCATATGTACTTGCTCCGTGGGAGCGTCGTGGGAGTATTGCGTTTTTTGCAATAGAATTTTGCGGCATTTGGCCCCTTCGTCTAGCGGTTAGGACGCGGCCCTCTCACGGCTGAAACACGAGTTCGATTCTCGTAGGGGTCACCACCAAAGCACGTCGCAATACCACCGGCAGCGACACCCAATTCGGCGCGGCTTACGCCTGTTCGGCCCTTGCCGAGCCACCTTCATCGCTGCTGTAGAGAACCTCGAGTTTCGCTGCTTCTCGCCCGCCGTCAGCACCGTCGATCCACTTCGAATAATGCTTGAACAGCATGGCCGCGCTGCGATGACCTAATTGCCGTGAGATGTAGGCAGGGTTCACGCCCGCCATGAGCGCCGTCGTCGCGTAAGTATGACGCGTCTGATAGGCATCGCGGCTCCGGATGCCCAATGCCCGCAGGGCGGGATGAAAATAAAGTTTGCGCTGATCCTGTACGTCCGGCCACGGCGTGTTCGTCACCGGATTGATGAAGACCGGTGTATCCGCACCCCGCATGAAGCTGTGTACTTTCTGCCGTTGGAGCACGGCGATCATACGGCTGGTGAGATCGACATCTCGAGCGCTTCGGGTCTTGGTCGACTTGAGGACGTGACGTACGCGGGCTCGCTGAACGCGGATGGTCCGGCGTTTCCAGTCGATGTCGCTCCACTGGACGACTATCTGTTCACTCGGTCGCATACCCGTTCCGAAGGCGAATTCGTACCAGTTCCAGACTTGCTGGTCGAAGTAGTCGCGTAGGTAGACAAGGATCCGCTCCATCTCCTCGCGGTCGAATGGATCGGGCATCGGCGCCTGATGGCTGAGGTTACGAATCCGCTCGAGGGGAGATCGGTCGATAATCCCATCGTCGACCGCAGTGGCAAAAATGGCGCGCAAAGGAATAAGGTTGTTGTTGACGGTCTTTCCGCTGACACGCTTGGCCAGCTTGGCGATTTCTCGCTTGATCTCGCTGGGCTTGATGCTGGCCAACTGGCGCTCGCCGAATGCCGGCCCCCAAATCTTCTCGATTGCCGCCGTGTAGCCTTGCATGGTCGATTTTTCCGCCGTCACGGTTTCGAGCCACTCCCTGGCAATGGTCGTGAACCCCCGCACCCCGGCCGTCTGAGCAGATTTCGGGAATGTGGTTTCGTAGTCGAAGACCCCGAGTTCGATCTCCTGGAACACCTTCGCCATCAACCGCTCTGCGGCCTTGATGTTGGCGGGCGTAGGCTGAAGGTCGAGCGTTTCCCGGCAGCGCCTGCCAAGCCAGACGAATGTAACGCGTATGCAGGATTTCAACGGCTCTACACCGGACCCGCGGCCCCTTCTACCCATCGGTAGAATCCTTCCATGTCTATGCAGATATGGCCGTCGGGCGCACGGCGATAGTGACGGCCCTGAAGCCAGGTGCCGTTCTCGATCTTGTGGTAGATCGCCTTCTCCGTGTAGCCGGTCAATTCCGCGAACTTCTTGATGCGAACATAGCGGGCATGAACGACGCCAGTCTCTGCGGTCATGATGATGGCGCGCCAGGAAGACACCCGAAGCGTGCCGCTATGTCTTTTCCCCCTCCCTCCGTGGGGTCGGGACCAAGACAAAGCCCGTATCCGGGAACCGCGTTCCGCGACCAAAAATTGGCCATGGAACTGGCAAGCGGCGACCGATGTGGAGAAATTTGGCCGGACAGTTGCACCGACAGGTTTCCTTCCGAAACCCTGCCGAACGGCCATGAAGCACTTTGATGATATGGAAATCGGCAGACCGCGTGAAGGACGATTTGCCGCACTCGATTGCCGCAGCCGTTATGATGGCGAACTCGTTACGAGAATGGAAATTGCGCCAGCGACGATAGAAATCGTAAATGACGACAGCCCCCCGTCGGGGACGGGAGGCTGCTTGCGCGACGACGGTTGCCGAAGGTCAAGAGTCGGTGCGAAGGATCATCCGTTAAGTTTGTCCTTCACCGCCTTCGCTGCCGAGAAGGTCAGCTTCCTGGAGGCCGCGATCATTATTGTCTCGCCATTGGCCGGGTTACGGCCTTCGCGTGCCGGAGTATGCTTCACCTTGAACTTCCCGAACGCATTCAAAGCGACCTCTTCACCACGCGCCGCGGCTTCGCCGATCGAGACAAACACGGAATCGACGATCTTGCGGGCATCCGCCTTGGTAAGATCGTTGGCGGTGGCGACCAGTTCGGCGAGTTCGGCATTGTTCATCAAATTTCTCCAGTCGGTGGTGATCCAGAGGCCCAGGAATGACGAGCGTTCCTCAGCCTTGAAAAGGAGTAGCGGATAGTTTCTTGCGGGGTGCCTTCGCCATCGGCGCGGGCGGTGCTTTCGCTGCAACCTTACCCGGCTTGCGGCCAAGGCCGATCTTCTTCGCCAGCGCGCGCCGCCGCTCGGCATAGTCGGGCGCGACCATGGGATAGTCGGTCGGCAGGTTCCACTTGGCGCGGTACTGGTCAGGCGTCAGCTGGTAATGCGTCATCAGATGGCGCTTGAGCATCTTCAGTTTCTTGCCGTCCTCGAGGCAGACAATGTAGTCCGGCTTGACCGATCGCCTGATCGAAACCGCTGGCTCCTGTTCAGCCGCTGCAGGTTCATCCGCGGCACCCAGTCCAGCAAGCGAGGCATGAACGTTGACAATCAACGCCGGCACATCGGCAATAGACAAATTATTGTTGGAAACATGCGCGGAAACGATATCGGCTGTT
>NZ_BCTX01000028.1 GCF_001590985.1 Novosphingobium naphthalenivorans NBRC 102051 | reverse complement strand
TTGGCCGATGCTGTCGTCGCCTGGGCCAAAAGCAAGGGACTGGAAGCCGAACGGCTGCAATCCCATTCGGACAAGCTTCTGCTCGCCAGCTTCAGCCGCGACATGAGCAATGCAGCCAACCTGCAAGTCCACTTGAAGCCTGACGGCGTGAACCAGGTGATCCTTGCCGTAACCGGGGCGCCCTGGGACTGACCCGTCAAACTTCAGATGGAGCGATCCGCACGCCGGCACGGTTCCAGATACCGTGCCGGTGCCCTGGCACTTTCGAGTGCTTTTACGGCTGGACGCAAGTAGGCTGCCGCTTCGGCGCTGCGGCCTTCGCCGATCATGGCCATGCCGATCCGACAGCGCGCGGTTTCTGTCGCGAAATGCCCCGATGGAAGCACCATGTCGAGGTGCGCGAAGGCCTTGCGCGCATCAGCTTCCGCTTCGGCATAGCGCTGCTGGGCCAGACGCATTTCCGACCGGGTGAGCGCGGGAAAGACGCGGCGCGGATGGTCGGCGGGCAGGTGGGCTGAAAACAGTCGCTCTGCCAAGGCCAACACTTGTTCCGCACTGGCGTATTGCCCGGCCTCGACAAGGCTTGCTCCCAGGTTCTGCGCAACTTCGCCGCGTGCGAGGCCATCAGGTTGCTGGGACAGAAGGAGGCGTAACTGCGCAATGGCTGCTTCGGGCTGTCCTGCAGACTGCAGCGCCAGCGCGAGGTTGTTGCGGTGCGACAGCGTCGATGCATGCGCAGGCCCGAAGGCCGCTTCGCTGATGGCAAGCGCCTGGCGGTGCAGTATCACGGCTGCCTGGGCATTTCCGGCCCGTTCCTCCATCCGCGCCAGGTCCGAGAGCGGGAGTGCGAGGCGGGGATGGCGCGCCCCGTAACTGGCTCGTACTAGGCCCAGCGCCTGCTCGATATGGGAGCGAGCCTCCTCGATACGGCCAAGACCCGCTAACGCCCGGCCAAGGCCTGACCGGATCTCGATCATTGCCTTGCTGTCTCTCAGCTTTTCGGCTTTGCCAAGCGCGCTCTGGAACAGGCTTCGCTGTTTCTCCCAGTCGCCTTCGCGGGACCACGCGGCCGCGATCAGCAGATCGATAGCGGCGCGGTCGTCGGGACTGCTGGTCGTGAGCAGGTTCAGGGCCGTGTCACGGCTTACCTTCGCAGCATCGACATTGCCCGCTCTGGCCTGTGCATTGGCGAGGAAAGCATGAGCGGCACCGGCGCGCATTGTATCGGCCATGCCCGCCTGCCCGATCCGATCCAGACTCTCCTGCGCGAGTTCCAGCGCGCGCGCGTTGTTTCCGGCGCGCATGTGCGCCCGGGCGGCCCAGTTCATGAGGTTCGCGAGCATTGCCGGATCATCCGTCAGCGACAGGCGGGCGGCGGCAAGTGTATCGTCCAGCATGTGCGCTGCCGTGCCGGGCTCCAGCCCCAGGCTGTCCGCTTCGAGCATGTCCGCTCGCCGGAACAGTTCGAGCAGCACATCCTTGCCCCGTCTTTCCCGGTCTGCCGCGCTAACTGCCAGCGTGCGTTGGCGCTCCAGGGCGTGTGCGGAAAGCGTAGCGGTGAGCGCCCAGCCACCCGACCCGAACAGCAGGGCGACTACCAGCGCACTGGCGAGCCGGTTGTGACGCACGAAACGCAGGAAGGCATCGCTCCGGGTGTCGGGCCGTGCCGCGATCGGACTATCGGCGAGAAAGGCCCGGATATCGGCTGCAAAGTCCGCCATCGCCGCATATCGTTCGGCCGGGTCAGGCCGGGAAGCCTTTTCCACGATGGCATCAAGGCGTCCATCACCTTTGCAGGACCTTGTAACCTGTTCGAGCAGGCGGCCGAGCTGGTAGATGTCGCTGGCTGTGCCCAGCGTATCGCTGGCGGCTTGTTCGGGGCTTGCGTGTTCGGGGGTGAAGCCCTCGGCGTTCCGACCCCGCCCCTGTTCGTCGAGGGCCTGGGCAATGCCGAAATCGAGCAGGCGCACCTTGCCTTCTTTGCCGATAAGGACGTGTTCGGGCTTGATGTCGCCGTGTACGACGAGGCGTGCATGGGCAGCCTGGAGAATATCGGCCACTTGCGCGATGAGGGAAAGGCGTTCTTCAAGCGGTAGCCAGTGTTCGTTGCAATAGCGATCGATGGCTTCGCCTTCGGCCAGTTCCATGACGAGCCATGGCGCGCCCGTGGAGGTTTCCCCGGCATCAAGGATGCGCACGATTCCGGGGTGATCGAGCGCGGCCAGCAGGCGCCGCTCGCGCAGGAACAGTTCGCGAGCGTAATCACCCAACATGCCGCAGCGCAGGATCTTGAGCGCGGCCCGCTGCTCGTAACGTCCATCGTCCCGACTGACTTCGTAGACTTCGGCAAGCCCGCCCGTGCCGCGATGGGCAAGCACCCGCCAGGCCCCGTAAGAAGCGCCGAGCCGCGGGTCTTCCTGTTCCTCGTCCCCGAACATGACGTCGCCCAGCAAGCTCTCGCGCTGTCGTTCGAGCCTGGAGAACAGCGCCCGGCTGCCGGCCTCCTGCTCAAGGAGGCGCGCAGCTTGCTCGGCCACTTCGGGCTCATTGCCATAGTTTTGCGCGAGCCAGTCCAAGCGCATATCGTCCGCCACATCGAGTGCCGCCTCGAAAGCCTCAGAGACCCGCTTTCGGAAATCGGGCAGGGATTGTGGTGACGGCATCGATTGGCCCCCTGGACTGCGAAAATCTTCTTCCGGGCACCGCACCGGGAATCTGGGCAGGGTCGCGAGCGGTGTGGCATGGCGGCGTCTTCCAGTTCCAAACGCAGCCTGGTGCCATTCCCCGCCACCTTGTGAGCGAGCCTCGCAATCAGCCGATGACCTGTTGGGCGAGGTAGGCCCTTGCCCGTGTCCATTGGCGCTCCACTGTGCGAAGGGAGCGGCCAAGTGCGCGAGCTGTTTCCTCCACGGTCAGTCCCGCGAAGAAGCGACATTCGACGATGGCTTCGAGCTCGGGCGCGTCGATCGCAAGGCCCTTCAGCGCATCGTCCAGCGCCAGGAACCTGGCATCGAGCGCTTCTGCAACGTCACGCTGTTCGTCGAGCTCCACATGGATCGCTCCGCCGCCGCGTTTTTCCGAGAGCTTGCGCCGCGCATGATCGATCAGGATCTGGCGCATCGCTCGTGCCGCGGTGGCGAGGTAGTGATCGCGATCGACGAATGCCGCGTTGCCCGCATGTGAAAGCTTGAGCCAAGCTTCGTGGACAACGAGCGTGGTATTGAGTGAAGCGGAACCGACCTGTCGTCCCAGTTGCCGGGAAGCAAGCCGGCGAAGCGTGTCGTAGGTTTCCGCCAGTAATTCCCCGTCAAGGTCAAGTACACGCCGGGTATCCGGCGGGGTATCGGTAAGACCATGCATCGGCCAGCCCCCGTCATTACCATTTCGGAGGGCAATATTGCCCACAACGGGAAGGCAGGGAAGACTCATTCAATCAGATGGCTGTCGTGGCAGGTAAAGCGTCACCATGATCAATGTACCGGTGCCGCCTTCCTCGGGCGCGAACGACAGGTACACAACCTTGCCGTCCGGTGCCGCAAATTCGCTGTAGTGCTCTTGCGCGGCACGCATGGTGAACCCGCGACGCAGGTAGGCGCAATGCATGTAGGCCTGTGTCGCAGGAAGCGGCGTGCTCGATACCGCAGCGATCTGCGCGAAACCGGGAGACGTGGCATCGGGCTCCATGCCGTTGGACAGTCGCAATTGGTGCTGCGCGGGCATCGGTACTTGCACCATGCCGAGGTCCACGCCCCAATCCTGCTCAAGCTCCTGTGCATGGGATGTGCAATCTTGCGCAGTGCCTGCACCGGCAGTCCCGGCGGCGACGCTGCCTGGAACCATGATCGCCGCCGCTGCCAGCCATGCGGGAACAAAAGCTCGCCGATGGCGTGATATCCCGCACTCCGGTGTCGTTCCTGCTGCTGATTTTTCCATGCGAATTTCCCCGGATTGCCGATCTGCTTCGGATAACGGGGTTCGGGGGGCAAACCCGCCACGGACATGTTCCCGCGGCGTGGCGGTTCGATTCCCGATCCTGCGTTAGGCGATGGAGAGTGACCTTCGCCGACGAGGTGCGCTGGTCCGCAATGCAGGGGGAATGAACATGCAATCAGGGCAAAGTGCAGCGCTTTCATTCGATCTCGTCGCCAGGGCGAAGGCGATTATTCTGTCACCGCGAAGCGAATGGCTGGCGATCCGCGAAGCGCCGGCCAGCGTTGCGGTGCTTTACCGCAACTATGCGATGATCCTTGCCGCCATTCCAGCGCTTGCCGGCTTCTTCCGGGCCGTGGTGTTCGGTCACGGTTTTCTGTTCCGCTATAGATCCGGCATTCTGTCCGCGCTGTCCACGGCGCTGCTGCAATACATGCTGTCGCTGGTCGCGCTGGCAGTGATCGCGTTGATCGCCAACATGGTCGTTACCCGCTTCGAAGGCCGTGCCCATCGGGGCAACGCCTTCAATCTGGCGGCATTCAGTCTTACGGCGAGCTGGCTGGCCGGAGCGTTCGAACTGATCCCGGGGCTGGGGCTTCTCTCGCTGCTGGGCCTCTACAGCTTCTACCTCCTCTACACCGGCCTGCCCGTGTTGATGGAGGTGCCGCGCGAAAAGGCACTGGTCTGCACTCTGGTCATCGCGCTTTCTTCAGCCGTGGTGCTCATGGTGGCATCGGCGATCGTATCGCCGCTCGCGGTACTGGTTTCCGGACGATCCGCATCCTACGAGCCTACGGCGAACCTGCCCGGCATCGGCAAGGACAGGGTGACAGGCAATCTGGAACAGCGGCTGCATCACATGGAGGACGCCGCCAGGAAGGCATCGGTCACGCCGATCGCGGCGGACCAGTTGAAAGCCTACATGCCCGAGCACCTGGGGGGCTACGAGCGCGTCGAGATCGCCAGCACAAGCATGGGACAGGCTGGCGGGGTGAGGGGAAGTTCCGTCAATGCGGTCTACGCCTTGGGAGACGACCGTGTGAAAGTGGAACTGGTCGACATGGCTGCACTGGGAGCCGTCGCCGGGATGGGGGCCGCGCTGGGTATCGAAAGCGAGCGCGAAACCGCGGACGGCTTCTCGCGCACATTCAGCGAGGGTGGCCGCATGGTGACCGAGAAATGGAACAAGAGTTCCCGGCACGGGACTTATTCCACCACCTTCGGCGATCGCTTCATGATTTCGATAGAGGGCGAGGCTGATGACTACGCAACCATCAGTGACATGATCGGCGATATCGACCTGTCGGGCATTGCCGGACTCGCTCGTTAAAGCGCGGGCATCCGCCCAAGACCAGCGCGGCCTGTGAACGCGCCCATGCGGTTAGCCTTGGGGCTATTCTCGGACAGAAGACCAAGCCAGCATTCAACACAGCCAAAGTCCGGTCGGCAGGAAGAGAGCGGATGGCGGACATGCCACTCTGATTGCGTTTGACGGAAGAGAGCAGATTACGGAGACAGTCCCATGCGTCATATCCTGTCTGGCGTCCTAATTGCGGTATCGCTTGTGCTGTGCCTGCCGGAAGCCGCCGAAGCCCGCCGCCCCACGCCGGTGCCGTCCTTCACGCCGATACGCAGCCCTGCGGCGTCGCTCGCGTTGCTCACCAACCAGGAGCGGGTCATCAGTGCCTCCGGCGAAGAACTGCTGGAGATGCTCGCCAGATCAATCTTCATTTCCGCGAGCCGCGAGACTGTGAAAGGCGGCGTCACACTCTACTTCCTGCGTTTGAAGGACGGCAATATCGAGGCCATGCAGACCTCTGATCTCTATGAAGACGATCTGCTGCAGGCTCAATCGCGGCTGCCCGGAGACACGTTCCTGCCGGGCGATACCTTTTTGCCGGGAGACACATTTCTGCTTGGCGATAGGGTTGTCCCGGCCGGCATTTTTCTCGGCGGGAAGCGGGCAGAGGCGCGGATTGCCCGTATTCAGCCGCGCGGCAGGCGCGAAGAGCAGCTTTTCAGCGCGGCTATCCGCCTCTCCGAAGGCAGGCGCGGCTTCCTGGTAGCCGCTTATCCTGCCGCTGACCCGGAAAGCCTTGCCGGTGGAGGTTTTTTCGTACCGCAAGACTGATCATGTTGGCAGCCCTGCCCGGTGGCGTGGCACCGGGCAGGGGCAACGCGTTATTTCGGCGGGGCCACGCCATCGGGCAGGGTTTTGGGCGAGCTGATCTTGAGCTGGCGTGAATTCATGCCTGGCGCCGTCAACTTTTGCTGCAGTGACGATCCATCTCCCCTGCCATCAACGCTTTCCATCTTGATCTGCCTGCTGCTGCCACCTGGCAAAGGCGAAGTACGGATCCTGACTTCGGCGCTGCCTGCTGAAGCCTTCGTATCTGATACGGGTGCCGCAGGCTTGGTTTGTGCGCCTGCCGGGGGAGCGCCCATTCCCAGCGTTGCGCCGATCAATCCCGCTGCGCCAAGGCATTTGGTGAGCTGGGAAGTGTCATCACGATGCTTTTTGCCCATTATGTCCTCCTTCGAGTTCTTCCAGTTCCTGGCCGAGAATGTGGAGATGCATGTGCTGGCGCTCTTTCAGGCATTCCGGGGATGCCAGGCCGTGATGCGCACAATAATCGCTGACGCTGAGGTCGAGGTCGAAAAGGCTCGCATCCAGAACCTCTTCACCTTCTGCATCCTGCTGACAGGTAGCCAGAACCACGCGTGCCCGATTGACCCAGTCGACATAGGAATCAGCGATGCTGATGAGTTCCAATGCATCCTGGGCGGCAAGGTAGTCCGCGATCGTCCCGCCAATATCGAACTGTCCCTCGGATTCGGGATGTGGGGCAAGCAGTTCCCAATCCTCACTGCCGTTTGCATGGCGTATCCTCCCCAGCGGATAGAGCCGGCAAACCAGCGGGCGAACCGGGTGAACGGAGCAGCCCCCAACACCAAGGAACACGCAGGCCCCATCACTCGACTGGGCAAGATAAATACCCGCGCCATCCAGCGTGAATTCGTTCAGCAGTCGCGCAGTTGAAATCCCCCGATAACCGGCAAGACTGGCGGCCTCGAAGGGATTGATCTGGATTTTCTTGTCATAGCAGCAGCGCGAGCAAGCCCCGCAGGTAAAGCCGAATGGGCTATCCCGATTTTCCAATGCGTCCGTATGTCCGTCTTCGTTTCGGAATAGCTGCTCCATGCCAGGGAAACGCAAACACGCAGCCAATTCCGCCACGATTACTTGGAGGGCGCATTGCTGTGGTTCCAAGATCATCAATGAACGGCGGCTTCCGGATCAAGAGCTTGAAAAGCTGCCGGCGTGGCTCGCGCGAGCCGACTATTCCGGTATTTCATACCGTTGAAGGTCCCTGCGGATTGGTCACATCTACGCGTTGCCGGTGAGCATCGAGCGCAGAACCCCGTCGCGGCGGACCAGGCCGTGCATCAGCGCGGCGGCGAGGTGGGCCAGAATCAATGCAAACAGGGCATAGGCGAGGATGCCATGGGCTTCCCGCAGCATGGCGTAGAGCGTCAGGTCGTGTGGGGCGATGGCGGGAAGCACTATGCCTTCGGCAAGCTTGACCGGCTTGCCTGCCGCCGAAACCATGGCCCAGCCGATTAGCGGCATGACGATCATGCCGGCATAGAGCAAGAGATGCGATCCACGGGCAGCTCTTGCCTGCCAGCGGGGAAGGTTCGCAGGCAGGGCAGGCGTCGATGACCAGACCCGTACCGGCAACCGGACCAGCGCGAGCGCCAGAATGGCCACGCCCAGAGGGCGATGCAGTGACAGCAGCCAAGAGTAGGCGGGGCCCGCCGTCGAGACCATGCCAACGCCGATGAACAGCATCGACACGATCAGGGCGGCCATGGACCAGTGGAGCATACGAAGGACGGGGTGAAAGGCAGGGGTGGCAGCAGGCGGCACGGTCAGAATTCCTTTGCGGAGACGGACAGGATCGAACGCGCACTTTCGCTGGCGCGGCGCGTGAACGAATTGGAATAGGCGGCCGAGCGCGCCGTCAGCAGCGGATCGTCCGAAGGCGCGATGCCGGGCGGCAGGATTGTCGGATCGAAAACCTCGTCGCGGCAGCCGCCGGACGCGGCGGGCAGGGCCTTGTCTATGATGAGCGTCCCGACGTCGACGGTGCGGCGCCCTGCCGGCCATGCAACCGTTGCCTTGTCGGTGATGTCCCCCGGATCGGCGATGGTTACGATCAGATGCCAGCGGGCAGGTCCGTTGGCGAGGCGCTTCAAGGTGCGATCGAATACGGCATCCCGGGGCAGGCCGCCGAGAGTGCGCTTGTCGAGTGCAACGAGCGGATCTTCGGGAAGCATGGCCCAGCGCACGAAGCGCGTCACGCCCTGGGCATTGGTGAAGCGAAACGCGTTGATGCTGTAATAGGGACCATCGGTGAAAGCATCGGGCAGCGGGTGTGCCTTCATGTATTGCTGGAAGCTCCGGACTTCGGGATGACTGGCCAGAAAGGCCTGCATGGCATCCGGATCGGGCTTGCCGGTTGCAGGATCAGGCCGCGAGGCGCGCTGAAGGCCGACGAATGCGGCGACGTCGGCAACCGGAAAGATTTCTGCATGGTCCATTCCCGTGCGCCATTGCTGGCCGTCGGGTGTGCGCAGGATCAGCGCCATGGAATGGAAGACGTTGCGGCCGTCACTCGCCAGCGGATTGCCGCCTGCGATGGAAAAGCGGCCCTCGACCGGATAGCGCCCCGGCTTGAAGATGCTTGCCCGCGAAAGCGCGGTGCCGTTCCCGTTGGCTTCGAACGTGCCGGAGATGCACAGCCCCTTGGCATGGGCACGGCGATAGCCGGCATGGCGGCCTGCGTTGTATTCGAGTGCGTCCGAAACGGCCGCCCCACTGACTCTCGACGGGCCGATCCATCCCCCGGCAAAGGCGAAAAGCGCCAGCAAGACGAGGACGATCGCGGCTATCAGGCCATAGGCTGCCCAGGGTGGAAGTGCGGAGCGCGCGCGGCGGTGCGTCATGGCTGTCCTTTCGGTTGGTTGGCCGGAAAGACAGATGCGAACGGGAATTATTCCCCGGTCTGCAAATTTTGTGCGAAGGCTGGAATAAATCCCGATGGCGCTTGTCTATCATCGGCCGGGTTCGCCCGGCGAAAGGGACAGCCGCCGATGGTAGATGCATGCGTGACATGATGGTGTTGATCGAACCGCTCATTCCGGGGCTCAGGCGATACGCCCGGTCCCTGCTGCGCGATGCGGATGCGGCCGACGATCTTGTGCAGGATTGCCTGGAGCGCGTGGTGGGGCGGTGGCACCAACGGCGGGCCGACGGAAATGCCCGAAGCTGGGCCTATACGATTCTGCACAACCTCGCGGTGAACCGGATGCAGCAGCGCGCCCGGCGCGGCACGCATCTCACGATGGAGAACGCGCCCGAAGCCGCGCTGGCCGAGCCGCCGGCGCAGGAATCGCCACTCCACAATCGTGACATCGTGGCCGCCATGCAGCGCCTGCCCGACGACCAGAAGGCCGTTCTGCTGCTGATTTCGGTCGAGGATCTGAGCTATGCCGAAACCGCCCGCGTCCTCGACATCCCCATCGGCACCGTCATGTCCCGCCTGTCGCGCGCGCGCGAACGGCTGCGCCGGGAAATGGCCGATACTCCTGCGACTTTGCATCTTCGGAGAGTGAAATGACCCAGCGCCCGATCACCGAAGACGACTTGCAGGCCTATGTCGACGAAGCGCTCGATCCCGAGCGCCGCGCCGCGGTTGCCGCATTTCTCACCAGCAATCCGGAAATCGAGGAGCGGGTCGCCATGGACCTGCACCACCGCCGCGCCTTGCGGGAGGCTCTGGCGCCGGTCGCAAAAGAGCCGCTGCCGGCTCGGCTCAATCTTGCCCGACTGGCCGAGGAGCGCGGCAAGTCGCGTTTCACCGGCTGGACCTCAGTGGCCGCCGCGCTGGCCCTGATGCTGGCAGGGGGCGCGGGAGGCTGGTCGCTCCGTCTCGCCAGCGAGAGGCCGGCCGCGGGCATCGGTTCGCTCGCCCAGGAGGCTGCGGACAGCTATGCGGTCTTCGCGCCCGATCTGGGTCGCCCGGTGGAGATCGGCGCATCGGACGAAGCGCAACTCGTGCGCTGGGCCTCACGGCGTCTCGATCGCGCGGTGAAGGTGCCCAACCTGTCGGCGGCGGGATATACCTTTCTTGGCGGCCGCGTCGTGCCCACGCCACACGGCCCCGCCGCGCTCTATATGTATGACAACGGCAGCGGCACGCGGCTGGTCATGCTTACCCGCAACATGGCCATCGACAAGAACGCGCCGATGGCCACCGACGACAGGGGAGCGGTCGCAACGGTGAGCTGGGCAAGAGACGGGCTGGGCTACAGCCTGGTTGGCCCGCTTTCTCCCCGGCACTTGCACAGCATCGCAGATCAGGCGCGCGCGCAGTCCAGCGGCATCAGTTGAACGAACCGATAAATTACGCGTGATCCGGTCCCTGCAGGACTGTCAGCGAAAGAAATTCACGTTCGGCCGGAATATTCCCGCGGAAGGACTGTCTACGGAATGTCGGCTGGCGAAGCTCCAGCCCCGGCCGGCGTGAAACTGCTCAACAGGGAGTGATATCCATCATGTTTTCCATATTGCCCGGCGGGCCGCGCGTCCGCCGAAGTGTTGCGTGCACCCTGCTTGCCTGCGCCGCGATGACTTCTCCCGCCCATGCCCAGTCGACCAGCGATCCGGCTGGCGATTTCCTGTCGACCTACACGGGCCCGCTCAACGGCGATCTGGACGTGACCAGCATCCAGGCGACATTCGACGGCGCGACCTTCCGGCTCGATGCAACGACTGCAGCGCCCATCGGTACGACGGCGACCGGCCTCTACGTCTGGGGCTTCGATCGCGGAAAGGGCACGGCGGCGTTTGCGCAGATCGGCGCGACCAACGTGCTGTTCGATTCGGTCATCATCGTCAATCCGGGCGCCGGCACCGTGGTCGTCCGCGACATTGTCAACAACATCACCACAGTCCTTCCCGCCAGTGCGATCAAGGTTTCGGGCAATGAGATCAGCGTAGAGATCCCCGCGAACCTGCTGTCGCCGGAAGGCTTCGCGCAGGCCGAATTCCTCGTCAATCTCTGGCCGCGCAACGTGGCGGGGGGAGACGAGACCATCTCCGACTTCGCGCCCGATAACTCTGACGTGCCGCTGATCCTCGCGTTCCCCACGCCGGTTTCGGCATCGGTCCAGACCGAGCTGGTGTTCGACGATGCGAACGACCGTTTCGACCGGATCCAGCGCCGCCTTTACGATCAGCGTGCGGGGATCGGCAGCTATGGAGGGATTGGCGGGTTCATCGACGTCGGCGCGCGTTTCGGCAATCGGGGTGTCGGGGGTTCGTTGGCGCGTGATACGACGAACCGTGTGCTCTCCGTCGGTATCGACTACGCCATCGGCTCGCACACGGTTCTTGGTATCGCGTTTGCCGCCGACAAGGCGGAGGCGGCGCTTGCCTATGGCGGATCGCTCAAGGCCGATATTCTCTCGCCCGAGATCTATGCAGGCTACAGCACCGGCGCGTTCCATGCCGAGGGCTATGCGTCTTACAGCGCGGTAAGCTATGATTCCCGGCGTGTTCTGCCGATCGGCGGTGAGGCCCTGATCGCCGCGGCCAGCCCGGACGGACACGCTTTCAGCTATGGCGCCAGTCTGGGCTACGATCTTGGCGGCAAGGCGCTTACCTTTACGCCGCTGGCCGATATCCTCGTCACCACGGTTCACGTGGACGCCTATTCCGAAGCCAACGACTACGATTTCGGATCGGCCGTATCCGCGCGAGACCGCACCAGTGCGCGGCTCGGCCTGGGCGCGCAGATCGCTTATGCCAGGGAACAGAAGTGGGGCCGTTTCGCGCTGCACGCAAAGGCACGTTACGTCACCGAGCTCGCCGACAAGTACGACGTCATCAACTTCGCCTACACCGCGCGCGCCAATGAGTTTCGAACGCTCGATGGCCCGGTGACGGGTGTTGACTTTGGAACTGTCGAGCTTGGCGCGGATATCGTCACCAAAGGGGGGGCTGCACCTTGGTGTCAGCTATGCGCCCCGTTTCGATGGCGACGGGATAATCGATCACGCCGCGCTGCTTTCCCTCGGCATGAGGCTCTAGGCATCCCCTGAAATTCACGATCCAGCGCGCGCTCCGTGGTTGCCATCTGCGGAGCGCGCATTGGAATGTTCTGGCGCCGTACGGACATGTCTACGGCATGTCACCTCGCCCGTTCGCCGGTAGCCCTGTCATGGACCGTGCACCGCGAGTATCGCGTGCGCGACATGACGTGACCAGGCCGCGACCGTAAGCGATGGCGGGCCGCCGGGGGCGGCGGGCAGCGCGCTGGCGTCACTTACAAAAAGACCAGGAATATCGTGAACCTGTCCGTGCCCGTCGACGACAGAACGCGCGATGTCCCGTCCCAGGCGCGCGCCGCCGAAAGGATGAACCGTCAGGGGCGTTTTGCTTGCGATCGGCCGGACTCCGCTCACCCGGTGGAACTCGGCGTGTAATTCCTTGATCCGCGCATAGACCGGGTTCGCCGCAATGTCGTAGTGCAGACCGAGCCGTTCGCCATCGAGATCGATCAAGCCGTTCGCACTGTCGATGCCCATCGCGCCAAGGCCCTGGGTCTGGGCAATCCTGCGGCGGAGAAAGGCGGGGATCGGCATGGCATCCGCCCCGGCGAAGCCTCCTTGCATGAACAATGGGCCGTAGGGGTCGTCCCGGTGCCGCAACAGGCGGGCATAGACGCCCGCCTGGGCAAGGTGGCCGGGGCCGAGCTTGAGCGGCCAGCGCCCGATGAAATCGCCATTGACGCCGAACCCTTGCCCGAGCGCCGGCATGCCGCGGAGGGCGCCCGCCGCACGGCTGCGCAGCAGCAGTTTCGTGCTGTTGATTGCCCCGGCCGCGACGATAACGCGGGACGCCCGCCAGCGTTTCGCACGGCGATCGCGCATATCCTTGCCATGAATCTCGAACCCGCCTTGCGGCAGGGCCTCTATCGCAAGCACTTCCTGGCCGCTTTCAACAGCAAGGCCCTTGGCCATGGCCGGGGCAACGCAGATCCGGTCCATCGTCACTTTTGCGCCCGTGAACGACCCGAAGACCCCTTCGTCGTTGAAGTCGACCGTTTTGCCATCGGCCGCATGAAAGGCCCAGCGGGGTTGCTCCGTCGCCGGCACGTCGAGAAACGGACTGTCGCCACGTATCGCGATATCGTGCCCCTGGCCGCCCGGCGGCAATCGGGGGCGAAACAGTGCAAGCAGCGCTTGATAATGCGCCTCCATTCCGCTGCTGTTGACCGGATCGGCCCAGCCATCCCAGTAATCGGGGCGCAGTGCCCGCCCCATCAGCCCGCCATAGGCAAGGCTGCCTCCGCCAACGCCGCTGGCGCAGACAACTTGCACGCCGTCGCCCCCGAAGAATTCGAACAGCCCGTTGTGGTTCAATTGCAGGCCGCGCGCAGGCAGCCGGCGGTGATGGAGGCGAAAGAGAAGATGGGTGAAAAAATGGCGCCCCCGTGGGAGTGGCGCCCGCTTCGTGATGCCCATTTGGCGCATGGGCAGCGTGTCACGCCACGGGCCGCGCTCGATCAGGCGGACTTTCATGCCGGCATGTGCCAGTTCGGATGCCGCCACCGCTCCGCCGAAACCGCTTCCGACGATCAGGACATCATCCATTGTCTGCGCTCGCCAGCCCGCGATAGACCCACAGGCAGATCACCGCCATCGCCAGATACTGGAAGGTCAGCGTCCATCCCGCTTCCGGCAATCCGGCGGGCGCGCCGAGCAACCCGGCGGCGCGCGCCATCAGCGCCACGAAAGATGCCGACTTGTAGATGCCCATGAACAGCAGGATGCCGGAATAGCGGTGCGGATGGCCGAGCCCAAGCAGGCACATGATCCCGACCGCAAAGAAGACGCCGGCATAGTAGGTGGCGACCACGAGGTCGCTGCCGACCGACAGTCCCATGTAGGACCAGAAGCCGGCGGGCGAAACCATCGCCCATCCGCTGACGACAAGAGCGCTGAGGCCGAACAGCGCATAGATCACGCGTGCGATGGCGAGCATGTTGATCACGAGGCGGTATCCCTTTCCGGAGCCGGCCTTTCCCTTTGGCCGTGCCGCTACCGCTATTGACCCGATTTTCAGGTCATTTAAGGTCAGAAAATGACAAAATAGTGCTTAAAACGACAATGTGATGCCATGCATGTGAGCCTGATCCTGTCTCCCGGTACGATGAGCTACAGCTTGCTCGGGCCTTGGGACGTCCTTCATTCGACCAGCGCGATCGGCCGCCCGGGACGGGACACGCTGGAGGTCGTCAAAGTGGCGCAAGGCAATTCGCCGGTGGGCTGCGCGTTCGGCGTCGATCTTCAGCCCGACCATGCGATCGACGAAATCGAGCGCACCGACCTGATCATAGTGCCTTCGCTGTCGCTCGACATGGCGAGCTGGTTTTCCGGCCAGCAGCCGCTGCTCGACTGGCTTCGGCGGCATTCCGCACTGGGAGCGAAGGTCGCCAGCGTGTGCACCGGTGCTTTCATGCTGGCTGAGGCGGGGCTGCTCGACGGCCTGCCTGCAACGACTCATTGGGCCTATGCCGAGGCGTTCCGGCGCCGTTATCCGCGCGTCCTGCTCGATTGCGATGCGACGCTCCTATGCGAGGGCCGGGTATGTACCGCCGGTGCCGGTCTGGCCTGGCAGGCCCTTTTGCTCGCCGTGCTTGATGACGTGCTGCCCGGAGGGCAACTGCTGCAACTGCGTCAGCTGTTCCTCATGCAGAGTTACGACTTCGGGCAACGCCCCTATTGCGGGCTCGCGCCAAGCCCGCATGACGACAGCGTCATCGCTGAGGCGCAATCATGGCTTGCGGGGCACTATGCCGAGGATGACTGCATCGAACGCGCCTGGCGCCGTTCGGCCCTGCATCAGCGCACATTCCAGCGCCGTTTCCGCAAGGCGACGGGCATGACCTCCTCATACTATGTCCAGCAGTTGAGGATCGAGGCCGCCAAGCTCGCGCTTGCGGACAGCCCCGCGGCAATTGAGCAGATCGGGTACGATGTCGGCTATGGTGACGCGAGCTTCTTCCGCCGGTTATTTCGCAAGCATACCGGAATGACGCCGAGCACCTATCGCCAGCGCTTTCGGGCGGTGCCGGGTGTCGGCTATCCGGAAGGAAAGCAGGCGCACCAATAGCGGAATGGACGGCAGAGCGGGCATTCCTGACGATGCTGCCGCGAAAGGGAACAATCATGTTTCCCGCTCGCACCGCTCAATGCACGGGCGTCTGTGTCGCCGCTTCCTGCTGCGCCACAAGCTCGCCATAGGGTGCCAGCCCCCAGCGCGCCGCCAGTCCGGCAGCGCCGCAAGACACCGCTGCGATCACGGCCAGTGCCGGGCCCAGGTGCCCCGTACCGCCGAAGGCCAGCCTGTCGATCAGCGGCACTGCCAGCATTCCGACCGTAAGGCCCATCATGCTGTTGCTCACGAGGAACAGCGCCGCGTTCGTGCCGCGCATGGCGGGCGGGGAAGCGAGCTGGATCGCCGCGATCGAGCAGCCGAAATAGCCGCTGAACAGGAAACAGGCCGGTGCGAAGATCGCCAGCACACCCCATGCCGTCGGCATCAGCGGCGCCAGCGTGGCCGGCACAAGCACGGCCGCGGCGAGAAGCATCACGACCCTGAGGTTGGCGTCAGAACGCCCCTTGAGGGCGAAGCGCTCGGCCATCGTGCCTCCTGCCAGCGAGCCGAGACTGCCGGTTACGAGGTAGAGAATGCCCAGTCCGGCCCCTGCCTGCGCGGCATTGAGGCCGAAATTGCGGATCAGCAGCGTCGGATACCAGCCGACCATGCCGTAACCGTAGATGGCGAAACTGGCGGAACTGACATGGATGGAAAGGAACGCCGCGCGGTGACGGCGCAGCCAGCCAGCCACTTCGCCGAGGGAAGCGCCGGTGTTCTGGCGCTCATCCCCCGCCATGCGCGTGCGCGGCGGCTCGCGGGTGAACCAGGCCAGCAGCGCCACCAGCACGCCCGGCACGGACACCACCAGGAACGCGCCCTGCCATGCGTGCAGCGTCCCCAGCACCGGCAGATGGAGTCCGCCGCTTCGGGCGATAAGCTGAACCACCGACCCGCCGATGATCAGCGCCATGCCTCCGCCCAGTGTAATGCCCAGGGTATAGATCGCCATGGCCCGCGCCAGCCGGTGGCGGGGAAAGGCATCGGCCAGAAAGGAATGCGCGGCGGGCGACAGGGTGGCTTCCCCCACGCCAACGCCCACGCGCGCGGCGAACAATTGGGCGAAGCTGCCCGAAGCCCCGCACATGGCGGTCGCAAGGCTCCAGAACAGCACGCCGCCGATGATGATCCGCCGCCGCGAGCCGCGGTCCACCCACATGCCGAAGGGCACGCCCATGGTCGCATAGAGGCAGGCGAAGGCGAAACCCTGCAACAGGCCGATCTGGATATCACTGAGCCCCAGATCCTGCCGTATGGGGTCGACCATCAGGCTCAGTGTCTGCCGGTCGATGAAGGACAGGACATAGGCGATGAGGAAGACGGCGAGGGCGTAATTCGCCTCCCGCCCGGATAGCGGACGGGAGGCCTTGGCCGGAAGAGGGTGCATCGCTGGTTCCTGTCCGCAAGATGGGCCGGTCTGGCCGCCGGCCTTGGCGAAGCGCGAGCCCCTTCCCCGCCATCTCGCGGGGAAGGGGGCAGACGCTTCGGTATCGAGGTTCTGAAAAATGTCAGAACTTCTGGTTGATGCCCAGCGTGACCACCCGGCCGCGCGGATCGGCCACGATCGGATCGAAGCCGAGGTTCAGCTGCGCAAGCGGCGGATTCTTGTCGAAAACGTTGATCACGCCCAGTGTCAGCGTCGTCTCCTGCGTGCCGACCAGCTTGTACAGCGAGAGGTTGTACTGGATGTCATACGTGTTCGAGGAATCGATATGGGTCTCGGTGATGCCCGAACGGTCGTTGGTATAGGGGCTGACATAATGGCCCAGCAGCGAAAGGTGATGCGGCCCCATCGTCCAGTTCACCCCGAACTCGACCCGGTCCTTCGGCATGGAACGGCCGATGTTGTTGAAGTTCACACTGCCTGCACCATGGATGACCGGCCCGCCGGCGTAAGTCTGCATGTCGTAGGTGCTGATATGGGTGTAATCCACCCGCGCTTCCAGCTTGCCGAAGCTGGTGTCCACCCATCCACGCGCGCCAACATCCAGGCCCTTCACCAGCACCGAAGAGGCGTTGATGAAATTCACCCGCACCTGCTGCAGGTTGCCGGTGGTGTCGAACGTCAGCCGGCTCTGGGCATCGGTGCCGCTCAGGCCGGCATTGGTGTCGGACACGGCCTGGGTGATGATCGCCTGGGCGTTCTCCTTGACGATGAGGTCGGTGTATTTGAACCGGAAATAGTCGATGTTGAATTCGACATGGCGCACGGGCGTGAAAGTGGCGCCGATGTTCCAGTTGGTCGACTGCTCCGGCTTGAGGTCGGGATCGCCGTAGGCCAGCGTGTTCACATAAAGAAAAGTGCCGTTGTAGCTGACCGGGGGCTGCGAAGCCTGGACCGCGACCTGCTGATAGACCGAGGGCGCGCGGAAGGCCTTGCCCCAGCTGGCACGCAGCGAAAGCTGATCCACCGGATGGACCAGCAGCGCCACCTTGGGCGTGAACTTGCCGAAGCTGTCGATATATTTCTCATAGCGGCCCGAAAGAGTCAGTTCCGCCAGCCTTTCCAGCGGCACCTTCACTTCGCCGAATATCGAAGCGGTCTGCTGTGAGCCCGAGAAATCCGGCGCCTGGCCGAGCGTGATGAGTTCGCCCTCGTTCACCAGATCGCCCCAGTCGTGACGGAAAGTGCTGCGGCGGTATTGGGCGCCGAGGGCGGCTTGCACCGTCTCGCCGCCAAGCTCGAACAGATCGCCTGAAACCAGCCCGTCGACCGTGACCAATGAGGATCGGCCATGCAGGTCGCTGTGGCCGATCAGGCTGTTGATAAGGGAAGCGCTGTTGGCCATCGCCGGATCGAGATAGGCGGTGCCGAAGGGATTGTAGTACTGGCAGGCGCCCACGCCCGGCGTTCCGGTGGACGGATTGCAGTCGATGCCGCCCAGCCCGTTGAGCGCGTTGATCAGCCGGCTCTTGATCGTGTCCGGCTTGTTATAGAGAGCGGTTTGCTGGCTGTAAGTGGCGTTGAGCGACCAGTTCCAGCTTTTCGACAGCTTGCCCTCCAGGCCGCCTGCCAGCCGGAAGGTGTCGTAATCGTTATGAGCGATCGAAGGGCCGTAAGTGCCGTTGATCAGGCGCCCGCGGAACAGGACGTCCTCGCCGAAGGGGTTGTAGGGGTTGCTGGCGGGCACCACCGGCGAAATCGACAGGATCGGGAAAGAAGGCGAGGAGCTGGTCTGGTTGCGCGTAGCGGCATAGGCCGCCTCCAGGTTCAGCTTCACGTTATCGCCCAGCTCCCCGTCATAACTGGCGAAAGCCTGAATACGGTGTTCCTTGGGTATCAGATCGTAATAGCCGGAAAAGTCGAAACGGCAGAGCGCATCGCTTGCCGAATTCATGTAACTGTCCGGGAATGCGGAATTGGTGCAGTTGGGGTCGGGCACATAGGTGTTCTGGCTGGGCACGAAATAGGAGCCCGGCTGGCCGAAGCTCGATACCGAATGCCACGATGGCCGTCCGAAGGTGGAAGCCGTCGAGAAGCTCCGGTCGGCCGAGGAAAGCCGCGTGCTGCTGTAGTAGGAGGCGGCCACCACCAGATTGCCCCGGCCCACTTCCGCGCCGATGATGCCTTCCACGTTGATCTGCCTGGCGCCATCCATCAGATTGGTCTTGGCGCTGATCTCGGGCCGGTCCACCACCTTGCGCGTGATGAAGTTGACCACGCCCGCAACCGCGTCCGAGCCATAAGTGGCGGCCGCGCCGTCCTTCACCACTTCCACGCGCTGCAGGGCGATAAGCGGCACCAGCGAATTGATGTCGGTGAAAGTGCTGCCGTCGTTGGAAGCTACGGCGGCCAGCGTCTGGCGCCGGCCATTGACCAGCACGAGCGTGGAACCCAGCCCGAGGTTGCGCAGATTGAACTGGGCCGTGCCCGCCGTCAGCGGCTGGTTGAGCTGGTCGACGCCTGCTTCGGAACCGGCGTTGCTGGGCATTGTATTGACCAGTTCAGCGGCATTGGTGATGCCGCGCGCCGTGATATCGTCGGCACTGATCGAGGCCAGAGGCGAGGATATCCGCGTCTGGCGGATCAGGGTGCCGGTGACGACGATCTCCTGGCCGGTACTGGCCTCGGGCGCCGGGGCATCCTCCGCCGTGTTCTGGGCCATGGCCTGCTGGCCCGCCAGCAGTGCCGCCAGTGAGGCGGAAATGGACAGAATCGTCCTGACAGCTTGTTGTCTTGGCATCGCTCCCTCCCTTGGTATTACATCGTTTCCGGTTGACCGCGCCGCTTATTATCTGGCTCCGGCCCCGTTATTGGCCTTGTTACTTCCAATACCCCTTCGCTTCTGTCCAATGACGTTTTCATATCACGCGATCTCAAAATGAGATCGGTCAAAACCCGCCCTCTTCCTCCTCTCCCAGGATCAAGGCGGCAGCCCGTTCTCCCAGCATCAGCGCCGTGGCGCAGGTGTTGCCGTTGACAAGCAGCGGCGCCGCCGACGTGTCGGCAATGCGCAATCCTTCCAGCCCGCGCAGACGCAGGTTGGTATCCACCACGGCGCCTTCGTCCATGCCCATGCGGCAGGTGCCTACGGGGTGAAAATGGTTGACTGCCGTACGGCGGATCAGCGCTTCGGGATCGGATGAGGCGCTGATGCTGGCGGCCTCGCTCAGCGGGCGGTCGATCACGCGGGCCAGCGGCCCGGCGCCAGCGATTTCCCGCGCCCGGATCATGCCCGCTCTCAGCGCCGAAATGTCCGAGGCTTCGGAAAAGTAACCCGGCTCGATCAGCGGAGGATCCAGCGGCGAACTGCTGCGCAGCCTCATTCGGCCCCGGCTGGCAGGGCGGCCATGGTTTACCATCAGGCGGAAGCCGCCTTGACCGGGGAGTGCGGCAAAAGCCCCGCTCCCGCCTCGGGGAATGCCGGGGCCCAGGATGATCTGCGTGTCTGCACCGGGTTCCAGCGGGTCCGCGCGCAGGATCGCGCCTGCCTGGCAAGGGGCCTGCGCCAGTATGCCATCGCGCCGCATCATGTAGGCCAGCCCTGCGCCTGTGGCTCGCGCCGGATGCATGAAACGCCGCGCCGTCACATCGGGCGAGCAGGCATAGTCAAGGAAGCAGGCCGTATGGTTCTGCAGGTTTCTCCCCACTTCCGGCAGGTCAAGGACCGGCGCGATGCTGCAAGCGCGCAATTCCCCGGCCGGACCGATGCCGGACAGCATCAGCAATTGCGGCGTGTTGATCGCCCCTGCGGCCAGTATCACTTCCGTTTCGGCGCGGGCCCGGACCACGCGCCCCCGGTGCAGGTAGGTGACGCCGCAGGCCCGGCCTCCGGCCACGTCCACCCTCAGTACCCGGGTGCGGGTTCGCACCTCAAGCGATCCGGCACGCTCCCTCCCTTGCAGCCGGGTTGAGAGATAGGCCCGGTCCGGCCGGGAGCGCTGTCCGGCGGCGGCCATGATGTCGAACAGGCCCGCGCCCTCTGCCATGCCGGCATTGAGATCATCGACCAGGGGAAGCCCGGCTTCCTGCGCCGCTTCCAGAAACAGGTCCGAAATTGGCAGCAGCGGCAGCGCGGGAGAGGTGGCGATCGGCCCCTCCGTCCCGTGCCACGGATCGCCCTTACGCACACTGCCCTCGAAACGGCGGAAATAGGGCAGCACGTCGTCGAAACCCCAGCCGGGGCACCCCGCCTCGTCGCGCCAGCGGTCGAAATCATGGCGGCCGCCGCGCAGGAACATCAGTCCGTTGATGCTGCCCCCGCCGCCCAGCACGCGCCCCGCCAGCCAGGGCAGGCGCCGTCCGCCAAGCCCCGGCACAGGCTCGGTGCGGTAGTTCCAGTTGCTGGCGGGCCGGCTCATGCTGAGCGCTGCGGCCGCGGGCACGCGATAGAGCGGGCCGCTGCCTGTCCCGCCGGCCTCCAGAACCAGCACCCGCGCCGGTGAATGCGCCGAAAGACGGCCGGCCACCACACATCCCGAAGGCCCCGCGCCCACGACTATGAAATCATAGACTTCGTCAGCCACGCCGCGCCTCCGGGCAGCGGCGTGGCCTGCAGCAGGATGATGGGCAATATGCGCGCGCGCCGGAACGGCCAAAGGGCATCGAATCTTCTCCCACGCCTCAGATCGCGTATCGGGATGCCGACTTCCAATACATTAGTGTGGGTCATGTGATCGCAATTTGCGATCATGAGCTTGGGCCTGCGGGGACTCCTGCCCTGGACAACGTCCGATCCGTGCCGGCTGTCAGTACGGGATTGGAAGATTGCCAAACGCGCGGCCGATGAATAGCACTGCCCGGCATGGACCTACGCCAGCTGCGTTACTTTGTGGCCATTGCCGAACAGGGCAATTTCCATCGCGCCGCCGAAGTGCTCAATGTCGCGCAATCGGCCTTGTCGCGCCACATGCATGCGCTGTCGCAGCAATTGGGCGGCGCCCTGTTCGAGCGCGTGCCCGGCGGAGTGAACGTGACCATCCTCGGCCAGGTCTTCTATGACGAGGCCAGAGATCTGCTCGAACGCGCCGACAGTGCGATAGACCGCACGCGCCGCGTCGTGTCGGGCGAAATTGGCCGGTTGGTGCTCGGCGTCAACGAACTGGGCGCGCGCAACGGCCTTGTCACCCGCTGCATCACCGCCTGCCGCCAGCGACACCCCGAGATCGAACTCATCGTCGAGCGCATGTATTCGAGCGAGCAGGTGGAAGCGTTGTGGGCAGGCCGTCTCGATGCCGGGGTGATGATCGACGGGCCAGAGGATGACAGCGAATTCATCCATATGCCGATCGGCTCGGACCCGTTCCAGATCGCCTTGCAGGACAGTCACCCCCTGGCCTCCAAAGCCGTCCTGGCGCCCGAAGACCTGGCGGAGGAACAATTCGTCGGCGTGCGCCTGACCCGCTATGGGCCGGCCCAGGTCAAGCTGATGGCCGATTGCCGCCAGATCGGCTTGAAACCGCGGATCGTGCAGGAAGCCGCCAACGAGCAGATGCAGCTTGCCCTGATCCGTAACGGGCTGGGGGTCGGCTTCGTCAACCGCACGGTCGAGGAAATCAATTGCGGCGGACTGGTGCTGCGCCCTTTGCAGGGGCTGAATACAAGCCTCGAACTGGCGCTTGTCTGGCTGAAGAGCAACCGCGTCCCGGCCTTGCGCCATTTCCTCAAGACCGTGGAGGAAATCCGGGCAGACAGCCTAAATGGGGAGTGACCGCAGGTGGTTTCCTCCCTCGGGTCGCTTTGCGGTGATTGGCCCTTGCGGGATCAATCGCATTTCTCGCAGCTCGGACAGAAGCGGCAGCACGCCAGATGGCAGCGTGATTTAAGACGAATGGCCTTCGGCAAACCCGGCATGGTTCAATGGCCCCAAAGCCTCGATCAATGGGCCGAGCCACTGCGCGAAGTGCTTCCAGCGTTCCATCCCATCGGTGAAGATGGGCTGGCGGACCTGTTCTGAGCTTGCGGTACGGACTGCGCGGTCGTTGTTGTAGAATTCGAGGCAGGCCTGTTCAAACGGCAGGTCGAGATAGTCCAGCACACGGCGCACCTGATGTTCGGTGTCCGTGACCATGTTCTCATAGAGGACCCGGTGCACTGCCTCCGGTGCAGCCTCGTCATAGGCCGCCATCAGGCCTACGTAGTCACGGTAGTAGCGGCCGATGTCGGTGAGGTCGTAGGAGAAGGTCTGCCCCCGTGCGAAGTGCTGCTTCCATCCGGAAAAACAGCAGGACAGCGGGTGACGTCTGGCGTCGATGATCCTGGCGTTCGGCAGGATCAGTCTGATCAGGCCAACGTGCTGCCAGTTGTTGGGCATCTTGTCGATGAAGCGTGGCTTGCCCGTCTGGCGATGGACGCGGGTGCGCTCGATGTATTCCTCGCCAAGCCGCAGGCGGTCGGCAGGGGTGAGGGACGTGATCATGGTCCGGAAATCGGGAAACTCGCCTTCGTCCACCCGCGATTGGAGGCGGCTGGCAATGATCATCATCTCCGGCAGTTCCATCGTGCCTTCCACCTGACTGTGGCTGGCGAGGATCTGTTCGACGAGCGTTGAACCGGAGCGGGGCAGGCCGACAATGAAGACCGGGTCGGGCGCAGGACAGCCGCCCGGTCCCATTTCGGCAATGAATGCGGCGGAGAAGGTGTCTGCAGTGGCCCTGGCTTCGGCCGAGAAGTCATCGGCGTCATGGCGCACCAGGGTGCGGCGCAGGCGGTTGCCTTGATCGTAGTGGTGAAACGAGGCCGCATAATCCCTGGCATCTTCCAGGGCTTTGCCCAGTGAGAAATGGAGGTGGAAGATGTCTTCCTGCCGCTCTTCTCTTTCCGGCTCCAGAGATGCGAGCGCCTGTTCCATGGCCGAAATATCGTCCGGCCCGAGCTTCACTGTCTTGAGGTTCGCGAGGCTCCACCAGGCCTCACCCATGGAAGGCTGGTGCAATACGGCCTGGCGGTAAGCGTGAATGGCATCGGGTTGCCTGCCCATGGTTTTCAGCACATGGCCCAGGTTTTGCCAGACTTGGGGCTGCTCTGGCTTCAAGGCGAGCAGTTGCTCATATATTTGCTGCGCTTGCTCCTGCTGGCCCAGCCGAACGAGTACCGATGCCTTGAGGAGATCGTGGCCGGGGCTTCTGACCGGCGAGGTGGTAAGCTTTTCGGCATGGTCCAGGGCTTCTGGCAGGCGATTGTTCTGAAGTAGAAGGCGGACGAGGAAATCGCGGGCAAGGTCGAAGCCGGGGGCGAGTTCCAACGCGCGTTCGACCCATGCCAGCGCTTCCGTCATGTCTCCGCGCCGCCAGTTGACTTCGCCCAGGAGGCGGCAGGCTGCAGGATCGCCGGGCAGCCGCTCAAGCCGCGCCGTCAGCATGGACGCGCTCTCGTCCAGGCGGCCTTCGTTCATGGCCACGGCGGCCTTCAGCAATTCCGGATCGCGCGACGATGCATGCACGCCGGAAAGATCGGCGCGCCAGGCCTCTTCATCGCGGCCGGACTTTCTGAGTTCCCTTGCCAACAGGAACCATCCGCCGGCCACGGCAGGCTGGAGCCTGGTCAGGTTTTCCAGTGCGCCGATGGCCTCGCGGCTTCGGCCTGCTTCGCTTGCGGCTTGCGCGAGTTCCCAGAGCACGGCTGGCACGCGGGGCTGACTGCGGGCCAATGCCGCAAGGCGCGGCAGGGCTGCGTCGGACTGGCCCAGTTTCCGCAAGGCCTGACATGCCAGAAATTCCGCAGCCGGCAGGCCGGGGGTGCGTTGAAGAATGGCTTCTGCCTGTGCGAGAGCCGCTTCCGGTCGGCTGTCGAGCAGGGAGGTTGCCGCAGCCAGCGTTGAGGAATGTGCAGGCGGTTTCTGAGTGCCGACGGGGGAGCCGCTCATTCGGGCATGAGCCTTCATGACCACGGAACGCGGCGCGCGTTTCCGGCCTGAATTGCAGCGGCGTTCATATACGCGAATTCAGAGGGAAGGCCCCATGTTCGCACCGCTCGTGCCAGCGTGTTCCGGGCCGGGACTGGTGTTGAAACTGCCGGTGCGATCCCCATGCGATTCCTTTTTTGCAGTGCACACGCAACTTAGGACGATCGTTAGGTTTCGTCGAGTCGGCTTGTCGTGAAAGTTTCAAAAACACCGGAACAAGGCGCTTGACAGCGCCGATTCGAATGGCACTATCCAATTTAGGACGGTTGTTCTGGATGCTGCATCCGCGAAATTCCGTCTGATTCGAAGTATGTTTGTTCGGCGTCGCCGGCTGTGCTGGCGACGGGCCTGAAGGTGTTCCTTCGGGGCAGGAGGTCTGCGTCCTCGTCAACTCGAAAACGGGTGGAGAGGCGTTTGTCGAAGCTGATCCGCAAGACGCGGACGGTCGAAGGGGAAAGGAGAGGACAAACAGGTAACACAGGGGGCATTCTGTTCATGAGCATTCCTTTCGGGTCACGAAAATCGTGTGTCGTTTCTCTGTTGGCGACGACTGCGCTCATCACTCCATTTTTGACGCCCGCAACCGCGCTGGCGGATGAAGCCGCATCGGCGGCAACTGCCGCTGAATCAAGTGATGCGGAAAGCGACCAGGGCGGCCTTGGCGACATTGTCGTGACGGCGACCCGCACGTCGGAAAGCGTGCAGAAGGTGCCGATCTCCATGCAGGCGCTGGCTTCTGCGAAGCTGGACGAACGGCAGGTGAAAGGCTTGTCCGACTTCAGCACCCTGCTTCCTTCCGTCAGCATCGCCGGGCTCGGGCCGGGCCGTCAGACCCCCTATTTCCGTGGCATCGTCCCGGCCGGCGGCAGCTACGCGTCGGTCGGCTACTATCTTGACGATATCCCCATCGCCGGCACCGGGCTTCCCGACATCCACGTCTACGACATCGAGCGCATCGAGGCGCTGTCCGGTCCCCAGGGGACGCTGTACGGCGCGGGGTCGCTGGCGGGCACCATCCGTTTCATTTCCAAGAAACCGGAGATCGGCCAGTTCGCATTCGGGTATGACGTCGAAGGCAACAAGTACGGCGACGGTGCATTCGGCGGTCAGCTTGAATCCTACATCAATGTGCCGGTGAGCGATACCATGGCGATCCGGGCCATGGGCTATTACCGGCGGGATGGCGGCTACGTCGACAACAAGCCCAACAATGGCACATTCACCAATGGTACTTCGTCGACTCTCAGCCTGGGTGATGACAATCCGGCTACGTCCTACACTCTGGACAACTCGAACATTGCGAAGGACGACTACAACCCGATCTACGAATATGGCGGCCGCGTGCAGCTGTTGTGGGAGCCGGCGCCGGACTGGGAAATCAAGCCGGAACTGACTGCGCAGCGGCAGATCGCCTACGGGTACTTCGGCTATGACCCGCGGGTCGGCGATCTTGAGGTGCACGATTACGATCTCACGCGCCAGGACGACAAGTGGTATCAGGCGCAACTGGCGATCCACGGCCACATCGGCGACTGGGATCTGGTTTCGGCGACCGGCTATTACCAGCGCAAGGTGCACCTGCGGAACGACTATACTTATTACACGGTGACGTACGACGGTTTCGGGCCGGGCTACGAAAACTACCTGCAGTTCTTCGATGCCAGCGGCTGCTCTGGAACCGGGTCAAGCTACCATTGCACTACTCTGATCAATCCGCAGCAGTACTATGAGGGTTGGACCAAGGACAAGCAGTTCACGCAGGAATTGCGCCTGTCCACGCCCAAGAGCTGGCCATTCGATATCACGGCTGGCGGCTTCTATCAGTATCGCAAGCAGGAAACGAACAGCGACTACGCCATCCATGGCCTGGACACCATTGCGGGCTATACGATGGCTGGCGGCGGAGATACCAATTATCCCGACGGCTATGGTGTGCCGGTAGAATACGGCGGCACGATGGTTCTCGGCTCGCCGGCCGTGAAACGTGACGCGTTCTACCTGAGTGAGCGGGACAACACCTGGAAGGACAAGGCGATTTTCGCCGAGGGCCACTACAACATTACGCCGACGCTGAAGATCACAGGCGGTATCCGGTATTTCTGGACGGAATTCGCGACCGTCGGCTTCAGCGGCGTGATGGCCTCTGCCAAGAGCACGTCCACTTCGCTCTATGTCCCGACCGGGGAATTCGGCTGCCCTGTGCCATTGCCCGATGAGCGCCTGCAGTGCCTCAACACCAACGTTACGGCATCAGATCAGGTCGGGCGCTACAAGGAAGACGGCGAAACGCACAAGATCGCGGTTGATTGGCAGTTCTCGCCGACCAAGATGGTCTATTTCAACTATTCGACCGGTTTCCGTCCGGGCGGCTTCAACCGGCCTCTGCGCATCCGCGGCGTCGGCATCGCGGCGGCACCGGCCTATGAATCCGAAACGCTCACCAATTTCGAACTGGGCGTGAAGACCACCTGGAACAACATCTTCCGCTTCAACGCGGCGGTCTATTACGAGACCTGGGACAACATCCAGTATTCCGTCGTGATTTCGGGCACGCAGGGCGCGGGCATGACCGGCAATGCCGGCAAGGCCAAGGTCAAGGGCGTGGAATATGATGCCGACCTTAAACTGGGCAAGGTCACCATCTCCTCGTCAGGTGCCTACAATGATGCTGCGCTGTCCGGTAACTTCTGCAACTTCGCCGTTGATACCTCGTCACTGGAAATCAGCCAGTTGAGCAGTTGCACGGTCGGTGAGACGTTCGGCAGCCCGGCAGTCGCACAGGTCGCCGCCGTCGACGGGACGCGCCTGCCGCGCCAGCCGAAGTTCAAGGGTACGACTTCGATCCGGTACGATACGCAGATCGGCGACATGGATGCCTATCTGCAGGGCGCCGCGCTCTATCAGACCGGGGCCACGCAGAACCTGAACGTCTATAACAACAACCTTCTGGTATGTCCGGACGAGGCTGATGTGCGGACGACCGCTTGTTCCACACCAGGCTTCGTGACCTTTGACTTCTCGGCCGGCATCAAGAAGGACAACTGGCATCTCGATGTGTTCTTCCAGAATGCGTTCGACAGGCGCGGCCCGCTGACGATGAACACATTCTGTTCGATCACATTCTGCTCGGGCTCGTCGCGCACGTTCCCGGTCAAGCCGCAGTTCATGGGTATCAAGTTCGGACAGAAATTCTAAGTTCCTGACGGCAAGACTTTTTGACCTGCTGCGGTTCTTCCGCAGCAGGTCTTTTTTCGTCGGGAAGCCGGAAATCGGACGCCGGCCGTTCAAGCCCGGCTTATGCGCCGAGGGCGGCCCGTACCGTTTGGACCCGCCGGTTTCCGGCGTCCGTTATTCCAGAACGTTCGAGCGCGCGTGCGGCAAAGCCGGACATCTGCGCGGTGGAGAAGCTGATCCCGTGGATATTGCGGCGAAGCGGGACGCCGGGAATGGGCCTGGGAAAGCCGGAGGCGAAGAAGTGCCCGGACCCGTCCGTTGCCGGGCGGTAGGTTTCGCGGGGGCAATCCCAGTCGAGGCAGACGGAAAGCACGCCTTCCAGCGCTCCGGGGTAACAGGGAGTGTCGTCGACGGCCCGCGGCGCCACCACTATTGCCCCTGCGTGGCATGCCCTTTCGACAGCGGCGGCAAAGGCCGGGGCATGGGCGGGGTTGGTCGAACCCAGGCTCAGGTTGATGATGTCGGCACCTTGCGCGACGGCCCAGTCGATCGCGGTGACGAGAGCGTAGCCGGTGGTCTTCAGGCTTTCATGGAACACCCGGATGGGGATGCAAAAGGCCTCCGGCGCCTTTTCCTGTATCGCGGCGGTGACTGCGGTGCCGTGCCCCAGCCGGTCGAGCGTGTCTTCGGGCGCAGTGCCGATGGTCCCGTCGCTGCCGATCGCAGCACCGGGGAGTAGCCGGGATGCATCAATGTGGCCGTGCTGAGGATGGACGCCGCTGTCGATGATGGCGATGCGGATGCCGCGCCCTGTCGCTGGATTGCTCATGTTACAGCGCCAGGCCCATCACGTCCGCGGCTTGCCGGACTTCCGCCTTTCCGTCGATCAGAGTGACGGTCAAGTCGGCCAGTGCGGCCAAAGCCGGCTTGTGCGTGATCACGATGATCGTGGCGGAGGGCAAGGCCTGCCTCAGGCCTTCTGCGACCAGGCGCTCGGTATCGCTGTCGAGCGCTGCGGTCGGCTCGTCGAGAATGAGCACGGAAGGGCGGCGCAGCAGTGCGCGGGCGAGGGCCACGCGGTGCCGTTCACCGGCAGACAGCGCAAGACCGCGCTCGCCGGTGCGTGTCGCGAGGCCTTCGGGAAGACGGGCGATCAGGGGCGAGAGACCGGCGAGCCGTGCGGCTTCGGCAATGTCATCGCCGGATGCATCCGGGCAGGCAAAGGCGATGTTGTTGGCCAGGCTGTCGTTGAACAGGTGCGGTGCCTGATCGACCAGCAGGATTGCGCGCCGCAGATCGTCCAGCTTCAGCCTGCGCAAGTCTGTATCATCGGCGGTGATCCTGCCGTGATCGGGATCGAGCTGGCGGACCATGAGATCGGCCATGCTGGACTTTCCGGTGCCGCTCGGCCCGAGCACGGCGCAAAACCGACCCGCGGGGATGAACAGGTCGATCCCGTCGAGGATTGTCCGGCTGTCGTGCCGAAAGGAAACTTGCTCGAAACGTAGCCCCCGGTGCAGTCCATCGAAGGGCAGGGCATCGGCGCATTCGGCCACGTCGGGGCGAGTGTCGAACAGGGTGAAGATCCGGCCGAGCGAGACGCGGGCGGAGGCCAGCCCCGAAACCAGTCCCATCAGCACCTGGATCGGCGAAAACAGGCGCGACTGGTAGGTCATGAATGCGACCAGCGTGCCGATCGTCATCTTGCCCGCGAAGATCTGCGCGCCGCCGTAGAGAATGATCGCGGATGTCGAAGCCGTCAGCAGCGTGCCGGGCAGGGCGCCCGCTGTGAACGAGGTAAGCTGCATCTTCAGCATGGCGGACACGAAGGCGTCGTTGCGCTTGCGGAAACGGCCGATCTCGTGGGCTTCGGCGTTCAGCGACGTCACCGTCCGCATCCCCATGACCGTATCGACGAGCAGGCTGCCCAGGTCCGCGCCCCTTTCGCGCATCATCCGCGTGAGTGCGGTGAGCTTGCGCTGGTAGTGGACGAAAAGGCCGATACAGACCGGGATGATGACGACGCCGATCATGAACATCACGGGATCGAGCCACAGCATCATCACCACGCAGCCGGCGAGCATCAGCACGTTGCTGAGCACCGAGAGCAGGGAGTCCGCCGTCACGCGCTGGATGTCGCTCACGTCGCTGTTGATCCGCGACATGAGGTCGCCAAGCCGGAAGCGCGCATAGAAGCGGGGAGAAAGCCGTTGCAGGTGTTGCAGCAGCGCCGCGCGGATATCGAACAGCATGTCGGCCGATGCGGAGACGTAGCGATAGCTTGCGAGCATGTTCAGCGCGAAGCCGCCCAGCGAGACGGCGACCATGGCTCCTGCGATCTGGATGAGCGCCTGCATGTCCCCGCGCAGCAGGGCCTTGTCGATCATCAGTTTCGACAGATAGGGCTGCATGAGATTGAGCGAGGTCGATAGCAGGCTGAGCATCAGGACCAGTGCCAGCGGCCGGTAATAAGGCCGCAGGAACGGCAGGAGCCTGCGATAGCTCGACCAGCCCGGAATCTCGTCAGCGCCTTGCGTCATGCCGCCAGTTCCCGGCGCACGAGGCGAAAGCCGTCCAGCGCATACCGGGGCGGCGACTCGCGTTCGAGGCGGGCGCTGCAGGCGGCGAAACCCTCGGCGAGCGCTTCCAGCTGGGCGCGCCACCAGGGGCCGGTTCCGCCGGAGGCATAGAATTCGGAACAGAGGCGCAAGTGGCGCCGCATCGCCGCTGTCATCATGGCCTGGTAATGGCCGAGAAGCGGTTCCGGGTCTTCGCCCTCGTGGCAGGCCACCGCAATGGCCGAGGCCAGGATCGCCTGCCTCACGGCGAGCGCGGTGCCGTCGCCGCAGATCGGATCGAACGCCATCGAGGCCGAGCCGCAGGCGAGCAGGCCGTCGCGTGCAATGGTACGCAGCATGCGGGGCGTGGTGTCGAACTGCGCGGTCTGGTCCTTGTCCAGAGCGATGCGCGGTGCCAGGTGACGGCTCTGGTCGAGCAGGTGGGGGCAGGGCGCCCCGATTGCCAGCAGCCACCCGCTGACCGGACCGGAGGGGATCATGAACAGCCAGCCGTCCTCCACCGCTTCGACCCAGCAGGCATCGGCATCATCCGCTTCGAGCAGCTGTACCGGGGCGGTTTCGCCGATACGGTCACCGAAGCGTATCAGCTGATCGTCCTGGCCGGAACGCGTGGTCGTGATGGTGAATTGCGCAGGATACGTGGCGGGCGCCTTGCCGGATGGCGCAAAATCCAGATCGCCCGCGCCGAGCATCACGGCCTGATGGGGCAGAGCGGCGGGTTCCTGTCCGCCCCACGCCACGATGCGGCGCGTTATGCGGGGCCTGCCGGAAAAGAGCGAAGGCTGGCCGAGACAATCTCTCAGAAGCGCGCGTGCGGGATCGCTCAGCATGAGCGCCGGGACGCCGGCGCGCGCGGCGACCGTGCGGTGGACGGCTGCCCCTTCCTGCGTCAGCAGGTGATCGCAGCAGGCTGCTGCGACACCGCCACCCGCGATCTCGACCGTCCAGCGCACGCTCAGGGCAGGGTCAGCAGCCCGGCCATGGTGATGTCGTTCGTCAGTTCCCAATCTTGCTCGAACTTCAGGGTTTTCGCGTCATAGACGGCAATGTCAAAGCCAGCGCCATAGATATACAGCTTCTGCCCGTCACGCGACATGCCGAAATAGAAGCGGGAGCGGCACGGGAATTCGGCCTTGTCGAGCGCGGCATTGGTGGTCAGGTCGAAATGCCAGAACTCGCAGCGCTTGTTGCCGAGTGCGCCGGTGACGGCGACGGTATAGCCATGCTTGCCGTCGGGCGTCACTTCCAGCCCTGCCATCTGTTCGGGCGCGGGGCCGATCGGTTTGAAATCGAATGTGCGGGCCGTCAGGTCGAAGCGGGCGATGCCGAACACCTTGTTGTGAATGTAGGGGTCCTCGGAATTGAATACCGAGACATAGACACCCGGCTGGCGCAGCGTTTCCAGGCCACCGCCGATACCCACGTCCTGCATTCCGGGGAAATCCGGCTTCTCCAGCTCGATGCGGTCCACGACCTTGAGATCGCCTGTATCGACGACGAGAACCTTCTTCTGGAAGACGTACATGGTCTTGCCGTCAGGGGCCATGGCCAGCCGCGTGCGATAGCTCGGGCCTTCGTCCTTCGGATCAAGATCGGCCGACTTGACGATCTGGCCGGTCTTGAGATCGACTTTCATGAAGCGCGGCTTGCTGAAGCGGTAGAGGTCCGCTTCCTTGTCGATGCGGTTGCCGACGATGTAGAAATAACGGCCACTCGGATCGGGGACGCCGCCGCTGAAGCGGTAGCGCGTCACCGGCGTGTTCAGGCTGAAGCTGGAGATGATCTTGCGCGTCGCTGCGTCCATCACTTCGATGCCGCCGGTCGTCAGCGTCGTGATGTAGATCCGCTTGCTGTCAGCCGAAAACTGGAGGTTCGTCGGAAGACCGGATTTCAGCTCGACCTTCTGGACGACCTTGCCGCTGGTGTCGTCCACCATCTGGATCTGGTCGGGATAGCCGCCGAGCACGATCGTGGAGGCCTGGACCGACGCTGCGGCGGTGGTGGCGCAAAGGGCCGCGAGTGCAAGGCGAAACATCTTCATGCTGAGGGCTCTTCCTCGAAAAATGCGTCTGGACGGATGCGGTGTGTCGATCAGGGGAAGACGAGATCCAGATTGCGCCAGTCCTTGGTGGCGACGGCGCAGTTGCTGGCCCAGTCGGGCGAGTAGTTGACGTGATCGGGGACCTGCACCGGCCAGAAGCAGGTGACGTAGCAGTCGTAGATGTCACGCTCGACCGGCTGGCACAGGCCGGCCGTGCCACCGCCCGCATCGACTTCCCAGCCGGGCGAGAAGGAGAGGGTGCAGCCCATCGGCACATGCGGCTTGGGAGCCGGCTGCTGGAGGGCAACCACGTCTTCTTCCATCAGCGCGGCGGATTCATCGATCCGGGCGGCCTTCCGGTTGACGGGGCGAAGATGCTTCATGACAGGCCCTTTCGTGCTGCAAAGCGTTCCAGGAATTCAGGGTTGAGCACACTGACCGCGCCGTAGATGCGCAGGCAGGTGTCGGTCCATTCGCGGATCCAGTCGCAATAATGGAGGTTGGCGTGGCCCGTGTCGCCATAGCGGACGAAGGCCTCGTGATGGCAACCGCCGGCACACAGCGGGCGGGCCCAGCAACTCTGGCACTCGTACTTCGCGCCGACATGGCCGCGCGAGAGGAAGTCCTCGCGTTTCTCCATGTCGATATCGGTCGAGATATGGCCCAGCGTGTGGGTATCGGCGTCGGTGAAGCGATGGCAGGGAGACAGGTCGCCCGAAGGGCTGACCCCGAGCAGGCCCAGGCCGGCACCGCAGGGGTGGGACTTGTTCACGCCCTGGATCAGTTCGCCGATCGTCTCGCTGACGTTCGAGAAACCGTGCATCTGGCCGCGCAGCGCATGTTCGAGCCATTCGTCGGCCAGTTCATGGAACTGGCGCAGAACTTCGTCCATGCCGTTGTCGTCGATCATGTAGTCCCGCTCGCCGGAATTGGTGACGGGCGCGAAGCCGACCTCGTGAAAGCCGAGGTCTTCCTTGAGGTGGCGGTAGATCCGGATCACGTCGGTAACGCCATCGGTCAGCGTCACGCGCGCGGTTATGGCGCGGGTCTTGTGGTTGGCGATCAGCTTGCGCAGGCGCGGTTCGATGACGGCGTAGCTGCCCTTGCCGGACTTGTAGACGCGGCGCTTGTCCTGAAGATCGGGGGGGCCGTCCATGCTGACGGTGACGCCGATCTCGTTGTCCGAGAGGAAGGCGATGATCTCGTCGGTCAGGAGCGTGGCATTGGTCGTCAGGCTGAAGCCGATGCCGCGATCCTGCGCCTTTGCCTGTTCGCGGGCATAGAGCACCACTTCCCTCAGCAGGGGGAAGTTCATCAGCGTCTCGCCGCCGAAGAAGGTGATGTGGACGGCCTGCCTGCCAGCGGACTTGCGCAGCAGGAAATCGACCGAAGTCTTGGCCGTTTCCAGCGACATGAACTTGGGCTTGCCCTGCGGCGTGGCGATCTTGTCCGCGCCGAATTCGTAGCAGTAGGTGCAGGCCAGGTTGCACTGGTTGGTGATGTTGAGCACCAGTGCCTGCAGCGGGAAATCGGCCGGAGGGGCGCTGGGCGCAGGGGCGGGCGAAAGGCGGGCCTTGTCCGAAACGATTCCCTGCACGAACAGCAGTTCGCGGATCAGTTCCTCGGCATCCTGGCGGGTATATCCGCTTTCCAGCAGCGCCTCGACGAGTTCGCCATGGCTCAGCTCTTCGGTCTCCAGCCTGCGCAGGACGGCATGAGCCCCTTCGTCGAGGGAAAAGATGGCACCTGCGGTAACCAGATACATGAACGGCTGATCGGCCGCGCTGAATTCGTGCAACTCTCCCAGACGGTAGCGGCCCGAGGGAATGACGGTCATATCGTTCATTGCGAAACCTCCGGCTGGTCCCAACGCTTGTAAGCAGGCACGGTCGTGACGAGGTAGGCCTGCGCGCTCATCGGCTTGCCGTCCTTGTCCTTGAGTGTCCTGGCGGTCGCGACGATCCAGACCTCGCCGTAGTTGTTGCGGCTGAACCGGCGTTCCGGGTTCGGCCCTTCGACGTTCGGCGTAAAGAAACCCGCCTTGTCGAGCTGGCCGACGAACTTGACGTCGTTATCGTAGGTGACGGTCGGGAATTCCTTCATTGCCCAGTCGGCATCGACCGGCATGATCGGGAAATCGTCGTCCGTACCGGGCTTGCCATCCGGTCCCTTCGACCAGGCAATGGCCTCGAACTGCTCATAACCCTTGCCGTATTTGATGCCGCCAAGGTGTGCCAGCGCGGTCTCGGGCGAGACCTTCATGTAATCGATCGAGCCGTAGACGGGCAAAGCCTTGGGCAAGACGACGCCGTTCAGCGCGACGTCGTGGAGGCCGACAATGGCCTGCGGTGAAACATCGATCGTGGCCACCGCTTCGCCCGGGGACAGGACGGCGACCTTGCGCACCGTCACGCCGCCGCCAAAGTCCAGATCGGCTGCAGACATGTCCGGCGGCAGCGCGGCGCCATATATGTGAAGCTCGGTGCTCTTGGTGCCGGTCTTCACGCCCAGGGGGGAGACTGCCGCCAGCACCGGGCCGCCAGTGATCCGGATCATTTTCACGTCCAGCCCGAATTCGTGATAGTCGCCCCAGTACCAGCGGCCCTCGGCGCTGGACTGGTCCGGCGCGAACCACATCGTTTCGCGCAGAGTGCCGGACATGTCGTCGGGCCTTGCAGGCTGTCCGTTGCCGGCTGATGTGCCGCGCCAGGAATAGCCCGCGTAGACCAGCCCCTTGCCGGAGCGCGTCATCGTCTTGCCGGTGTCGAGCGAACGCAGGGTCGTGGTCGTCGTGAAGTCGTCGCCTGCCGAAGCAATCGTCATCTCGCCCACGAAGCGGCCCTGACCGCGTAACTTGCCGGAGAGCAGCCACTTGCCCGCAAGCTTCGGTGTCCGGATGCGCGGGCGCCAGTCCGCCCAGGCCTTGCTGTGGAGGTCTGCTTCCTTGCTGAGCCAGGCCAGGGCAACCTGGCCGCGGGTCACCGGCTTTTTCGGAGGTTCTACATCAGCGGGTTGCGCTTCCGCCGGCCGGTCCATCTGAACTTCGGCCTGCGAGTAGAGTGCCTTGTGCATGTTCTGCAACAGGCCCCATTCGCGGTGGCTGCGGCGCGAGGACATCGGCTGGGCAAAGGCGTGGCAGGACGCGCAGCCCTGGTGAATGGTTTCGTTCGGGATGATCGTCTCATCCTGGATGCGGTGCTCGGCAAAGTACATGACCGGCTTGGCCTCTTCCGGTGCCAGCCCGTGCCAGGTGCCGAGGTATTTGACCACGGAGCGCGCTTCCTGCGGCGTGATCGACAAGCCGTTGAGCTTGACCATGCGCTTGATCGCCTGTGACCAGCCTTCGGGCGTCGCCCGGATCCAGGAAATGCGCGAGAGATTGCCCTTGTCGTCGGGAGCATGGCACGCGCCGCACTTCTCGAGGGTCAACGGGTCAGTCACCGGGATGCCGGCTTCCTTCTCGACCCAGTCTGCCGGATCGAGATCGGCTTCGTTGTCCGCCTTCACTTGCGCGACAACGATCGAGGCTGAAAAAACGGTCGTCGCCAGCAAGGGCGCCAGCAGAACCCTGCGTCCGCTCACGCGGCGCCAGGTGCTGCGGAGCAGCGGCGGCGTCTCGGAGGGGCTGGGCAGCTCGAATGCTGTGCTGCCGCATGCCTTGCCGTCAACATCCTCGTGTGCAGCGGTCATGTTCGAAATGCCCCCAAAGACCAGAAATCTGCGGACTTTTGATCCAGCGATTCGAATATAGGACGATTGTCAAAAATCGGTCAAGGGGCAATTTTGTGCGAATGCGAAATGGCTTCGAAAAGGCGCTTTGGCAGGCGCTGCAACAGTGCGTCCGGCGAACGGCTGGCGCTTACGGGGGGCTGCGGCGTGCTGGTTGCACAGGCGGCGTTGGTTGACACTTCTGCCCGTTCGTCCTCGTCCGAGGCCCGGCTATGGGCGGCGTCTGGCAGGGATGAAGGCCCGGAGTCGGGTGATGCCTGGCTGCCGCAACTGGCGCGTCCCCGTGGGTGTCGCAGGGGACAGGCCGTTCATCTAACAGCCGGCGTCGGTAACGAGTGCTTCGAGCGTATCCCGGCGTGTGAGCGAAGGACGCAGCTTGAACGATCTCACTTCCGCCAGCAGTAGCAGCAGGCAGGCCGCTGTAATCGCCAGAACCGCAGCGATCAGCAGGCCGGTCCGCCCGAAGATTCCCGTCGCCAAGGAGCCGGCGAGCGGCCCCGCGATCATGCCAAGGGCATGTGTGCAGGCCACGAAACGGCGGAACAGGCTGTCCTTGCTGGCGGCACTGGCAAGGCCGGAACTGCGGACGATGATTGCGGTCGATCCGATGTTGAGCAGGACGATGGCCGCGATGAACGGTATCGCGCCGCCGCTGCGAGTCGCGGCAATCGGCGCGAGCAGGGAAAGGCCCGCCAGGAGTCCAGTAACCGGAGGGGGCACGATAGACCGCTCCCGCATGACAAGAATGGCAGTCGCCGCACCCGCGAGCGAACCGAGCGCGACGGCTTGGCCGATCACGGCTTCTGAAATTCCGGCCTCTACGGCAAGCGCACCGGAAAAGGTCCAGACCATCATCGTGGAGCAGATGAAAAGCAGGGTTGCACCAGCCGTCGCCCAGGCACGAAAGGACGTTTCTGTGGTTTCCTGTGGTTCGGCGGTTTCCGGGCGATGGGCGCGCTGGGCTGTGGATCGTGCTGAAAAGGCCACCAGGATCAGGGCCCCGAGCGGGGCCGCTGCCAATGTAGTTAGTGCCGCGGCCGGGCCGGCGGCCTGGGATATGGCCGGAAGGCCGATAGCGATACCGGTGGACAGCATCAATTGGCACAGGAATACGGCGCCATAGGCTCCGTGCGGACGATTGGCCGCCGCGTTGCTCATGGCTTGGGTGTAAAGCATGCCCATCGCGCCTCCATAAAGGCCGCGGACCGTCAGCAAGGCGGCGAACTGGTCGGTATGCGGAGTTGCCAGGGCGGCGATTATCGCGATTCCCGCTGCCAGTGCAAAGCCTGCCTGGGGGATCCGCGTTCCCCAGCGCCAGGTCAGCAGGGATCCCGCCGCCATCCCCGACTGCGTTGCGCTTACCACCCAGCCGTGGAAATCCGGTGTCAGCCTGTGGACGGACGACAGCAGGGTGAGGAAGACCGGATCGATTCCCGGCTGCAGACAACCGACGCAAGCCAGAATGACCGCGGGCAGGATCAGACGTTCGCCAGACGATGGAATCACGGAACACCCCCAACAGCAGAACAGCCGCGCTCAAAGCGCGGAGCCCGCAGGACGTCCCCTCCGATTCGTTCAGGTCACATGTTTTGTCAGGGCGGCAATGTCACCCGGCTTCATCGATTTGACAAGATCGATGAAGAAGGTTGCCGAAATCGCCGTTATTGCCGCCATCTTGTCGTTCCATGGCTTCTGGTAGCCGAGGAAGGGCGTGGTGCCTTCCATGGAAGCGCTGATGAACAGTGAAAGCGTATGTGCCTCGTCGGCGCTGAGCGCGGGATTGATCCGTTGCACGTATTCGCCGATCACATCGTGGACCTTCGCGTAGAAACTGCGGACCCGTTCGGCGATAAAGTCGTTGTGGTTGGCCAGCGCCCACAATTCCGTGAACAGATGCGTGGTCCGCTTCGAGCAGATGTCGTCCAGGCAAATGACGATAACAAGCCGAAGGCGGTCCTCGTCGGAAAGGTCCGGCTGGCGCACGTTGACTTCCAGCTTGGTGTTGTACTTTTCCATGATCTCATCCAGCAGAACCTGGACGAGCATTTCCTTTTTGGGGAAATGATAGCTGACGTTTCCGACGCGCAGACCACACTCGGTAGCGATCCGGCGGACGGTAAAGGCTTCCGCTCCTTCCTCGATCAGCACATTGAGTGCTGCCTTGAGAATGGCATCGACTGTTTCGGTGCCGCGCGAATAAATTCCCGGGCGCGTCGGCGCAAGTTCGGTATCGGCCATAGGACCCATTACGCTTCATTCGCTTGTTGGACTACCCCTCTCTTGATCCGGGCGGGTTCGGCAATTGCCGCTTGACGAAATCTTGATGACTGTCCAAGTTTTGGGCTGTGCCCAGTTTTCGTTCTCAAGGAGCCGCAATGCCGCGGGGAAGGTCCATGCCAGGCCGTGTCATGCTGATAGCTGCCGGATTGTTGTCTGCGAGCTATGCGTCGTTGGCCAATGCCGCGGGAGTGCAGGTTTTTTCTTCCCGCTGTTCGGCCTGCCATCAGCCGGATGGGGCGGGTGTGCCCGGCCAGTTTCCGAGGCTCAAGGGACGTATCAGCCAGATTGCGGCGTCCAAGGATGGACGGGGCTATCTGATTACAGTGGTGCTGTATGGCATGTTTGGCGCTATCAACGTCGATGGACGCCAAATCAGCGGAATGATGCCGCCCATGGGGTCACTTAGTGATCAGGATATTGCGGATACGCTGAACTTCGCTGTAGCGCTGGAGAAGCCGAGGAAGAAAGTGGCAGTGTTCACGGCGGCCGAAGTCAAGACTGTACGCGGGGCCGGACGTCTGCCGGCCGCAGGGGTTGCCAAGCAGAGGGCGGAGCTTGCCACCAAAGGTGTGATTCCCTGAGCAGCCCGGGGTAATCCCGGTACAGAGAGTTCCGCCGACGCCGGCATCTGGAAGGTCAGGATAATTTATGGAACTGACAGTCAATCGCGCGAAGCACAGTGTTTTGGTGGACGCGGAGAAGCCGCTGCTGTGGGTGCTGCGCGAGGATCTTCAGTTGCCGGGCACGAAGTTCGGCTGCGGTGCGGGGCTTTGCGGGGCGTGCACGGTGCTGCTCGACGGCCAGCCTGTCCGGTCCTGCCAGACCCCGGTGGGATCGGTGGGCGAGGCGGCGATCACCACGATCGAGGATGTCGCGTCCCAGCCTGCGGGCCAGCATGTCGTTGCGGCCTGGGAAGAGCTTGACGTGCCGCAGTGCGGCTATTGCCAGGCGGGGCAGATCATGTCCGCCACCTGGCTGGTGGAGCAGATGCCCAACCCGCAGGACGAGGACATCGATGCCGTGATGAGCGGGAACATCTGCCGCTGCTCCACTTATCTGCGCATCCGTGCTGCGATCAAGCAGGCCGCCAGGGCCAAGGGAGCCGCGGCATGAACGCGCCGTTCGAGATCAGCCGCCGGTCGTTTCTTTCCGTGTCGCTGGTGGGCGGCGCGGTCCTGAGCTTCGGCGCCTGGCTGGCGCTGTCGGACGAGGCGGAAGCGGGCGGCGGAGACACCGTGCTCAATGCCTTCATCCGCATCAATCCGGACAACAGCGTGGTCATCGGCGCCAAGAACCCGGAGATCGGGCAGGGCGTGAAGACCATGCTGCCCATGCTCATCGCCGAGGAACTCGATGTCGACTGGGAACAGGTCCACATCGAGCAGACGCTGGCCGATGCCACGAAGTACGGCCCGCAGGTCGCCGGCGGCAGCCGCTCCACGCCGGTGAACTGGCTGCCGATGCGGCAGGCCGGCGCTGCGGCCCGGTCGATGCTGGTCATGGCCGCGGCCAAACAATGGAGCGTCGCGCCTGCATCGCTGACGACCGGCAGCGGCATGGTTCGCCACGCAGCCTCCGGGCGCTCTGCGACTTACGCCTCGCTGGCGGCGGCCGCCGCCAGGATCGAGCCCCCGGCGCTGGACGCGGTGGCGCTCAAGCCGGACGATGCCTTCCGGATCATCGGCACCTCGCGGCGCGGCGTCGACACGCCCGCGATTGTCCGGGGCACGCCGCTGTTCGGCATCGATACCGCGCTTCCCGGGATGGTCTATGCCGCGATCGAGGCCTGCCCGGTGTTCCAGGGCACGATCGCCGCGTTCGACGACAAGGCGGCCAAGGCGGTCAAGGGCGTGATCGCCGTGGTGCAGCTCAACACCGGCCTCGTGCCCAAGGGGCAATTCGACGCCCTGGCGATTGTCGCGGACAGCTGGTGGACCGCGCAGCAGGCTCGCGGCAAGCTCAAGGTCGATTGGGACACCGGCACGCTCAAGCAGTTCTCGACCGCCGCTTATGCCCGGCAGGCCGAGGCCGCGCTGAAGCAGGCCCCGCAGGCCGACATCCTGAACAAGGGCGATGCCGCAGCGGCCCTGTCCGGCGCGGCGCGGACAGTCACGGCGCGCTACGACTATCCATTCCTGGCGCATGGCACGCTGGAGCCGCAGAACTGCACCGGCCTGTTCGAGGACGGCGCGCTCACGCTCTGGGCGCCCTCGCAGGCCCCGGCTGGCGGGCGGGCGCAAGTTGCCGAGATGCTCGGCATCGCCCCGGAGGCGATGACCATCCACATGACGCGGATCGGCGGCGGCTTCGGCCGGCGGCTGATGAGCGACTACATGGTCCAGGTCGCCCAGATCGCCCGCGCCGTGCCGGGCAAGCCGGTCAAGCTGATCTACACGCGCGCCGACGATGTGCGGCACGACTATTATCGGCCGGGCGGATGGCACGAACTGACCGCCGGGCTGGACGGCGAGGGCAATCTCGTCGCGCTCAGGGACCACTTCGTGAGCTTCGGCGCCGATGGCAAGCCGGTCCGCGCCGCGGCGCTGGAGGAGACCGAGTTTCCGGCGCAGATCCTCCCGCATGTCCATTTCGGGGCGACTTATCTGCCGACCAACCTGCCCACCGGCTGGCTGCGCGCGCCGACGTCGAATGCCATGGGCTTCGTCTTCCAGTCCTTCCTCGACGAGACGGCGGAAGCGGCCGGGGTCGACCTGCCCACCTTCGTGCTGGGCCTTCTGGGCAAGGACCGCCTGCTGCCCCAGGTAGGCCGGGCGAACCAGTTCCACACCGGCCGTGCCCGCAAGGTGATCGAGGAAGTCTGCAAGTTCGCCAGCTGGGACGGCAAGCGTCCGTCGGGCGGCAACGGCAGCGGTAACGGTGGGGGCAACGGCAACAACAACGGTGGCAGGGGAAGGGGCTTCGGCTTCTACTTCAGCCACGCGGGCTACTTCGCCGAAGTGGTGGATGCGGCGGTTTCCCCGGACGGCGAGATCAAGGTCGAGAAGATCTGGGTGGCAGGCGACATCGGCAGCCACGTGATCAATCCGCTCAACGCGCTGCATCAGGTGCAGGGGGCGGCCATCGAGGGTCTGGCCCAGGCGATGATCGGGCAGAAAGTGGATCAGGTCGAAGGGGCCGTGGTCCAGGAGAACTTCGACAGCTTCCCGCTCCTGCGCATCGATGTCGTGCCGCGGGACGTGGCCGTCAAGTTCGTCCCATCGCCGTTCCCGCCCACCGGGCTCGGCGAACCGGCCCTGCCACCGGTCATCCCCGCGCTCGCAAACGCCATCTATGCCGCCACCGGAAAGAGGGTGCGTTCGCTGCCGATGACGTTGAACAGCCAGACCGCGTGACACAATAGTCCGCTGAGCTTTGCGATGGTGGCCCGCTTCCGCGGGAATCTGGTCTGGCACGATATCCGCCGGGGGCACGCCACGTTCGGCCGCATTGGCCGAATGACGGTTGCTTGTCGCCTGAGGCTTCCGTGGCCTCGCCGTGGTGTGCCGGCAGGAAGCGGGGCGGCACCTTCCCTTCCACATCACTGTTTGTCGCTGGCTCCCGATATGGACGATGCTGCCGCCTGTTCGGCCAATTCGGAAGGATTGTTCGTGAACAGCACTTACCGTGGACATTCTCGGAGGTTCTTAAGGGGAATGCACTGATGAGATTTCGTCTCTCCCACGTAGCGGCTGCGACGGCGGTCCTGGCCGGAACGTTTGGCATGTGCCTTGAGGCGCAGGCGCATGGCATCTGGTTCGCCCAGCGCGCACGGCAGATCGCGCTGATCTATGGCATCGGTTCGGATGACCTCGATATGGTGCAGCGTTTGCCGCTGCTGGGCCCGGTGACAGGCTATGACGCCGATTGGAAGCCGGTTCCGATCCGCGTGGAAGCGGACGGTGCCATTCCCGTGGTCAAATCCGAGGCACCTTACGCGGCAGCTGCGGCGATAATGGACTATGGCATCTGGACCAAGCGCAAGTCGGACGGCGAATTCGTGAAGAAGCCCAGGGATGAAGTTCCTGACGTCCAGTTCTCCGAGCGTACGTTCAAGTACACCGTGTTCCTGGCCAAGCCGCTCAAGCAGAAGGTGCCGCTGCTGCCCGGCCACCGCCTGCAGATCGTGCCGGAAGGAACCGATATCCCGCAGGAGCTGGGCCAGCCGGTCACGTTCAAGGTCTATTTGGACGGCAAGCCTGCTGCCGGGGCCCAGATCCTGACGGACTTCGTCAACGATCCAGACATGCCCCCGCTGATGACCGGCCCGGACGGCACTGTCAGCTTTCGCCTGCGCAATCAGGGCCTCAATGTCATTGCCGCGACGATCATCGGCAAGACGGATCAGCCCACGAAGTATGACTACATCGAATATCGCGCGACTCTGAGCTTCATCCTGCCGCACGCCGAAGAGTAACCGGCGTGCAGATGATGAACCGCATCGAATGGGAGAAGACGATATGACCAGTATGGCCCAGTCTCTGGGAGCGGTGCCGGAGGCTGCGGCGGTTCCTGCCGGCAAAGCCGCGCCGGTTGCCCGGACTCGCCTGATTGCTATCGACGCGCTGCGTGGCCTTGTCATGCTGTTCATGCTCGTCGATCACACGCGTGAGACATGGTTCCTGCACTTGCAGGTCACTGACCCCGTCGATGCCCATACCACCGATCCGGGGCTGTTCTTCACGCGCCTGCTCTCGACCTTCTGTGCGCCGACTTTCGTTGCGCTTACCGGCCTTTCGGCCTGGCTCTATGGCCAGTCGCACACGAAGCGCGAAGTGTCGGAGTTTCTCGCCAAGCGCGGGCTGTTCCTGATCTTTCTCGAACTCACCGTGGTCTGCATGGCCTGGCCGACCCAGGCGATCGCGTTTCCGCCGCCGGTCTTCTGGCTGCAGGTGATCTGGGCCATCGGCATCAGCATGATATCGCTTTCGGTGTTGATCCACCTGCCGCGATCCGCCCAGTTCGCAGTGGGTCTGGCGATAGTGTGCCTGCACAATCTGCTCGATCCGATCCAGCTTACCGATGCTTCGCCGTGGTATCCGCTCTGGGCCGTGCTCCATGAACGGGCGATCATCGATCTGGGGGGCGGGATCGTTGCCAAGACGACGTATCCGGTGCTGCCCTGGATCGGGGTGATCCTTCTCGGGTATGCCTGCGGCCCCTGGTTCGCGAAGGGCAGCGATCCGGATCTGCGGATGCGGCGGCTGGTCAGGCTGGGACTGACGCTGATCCTCGGCTTCGTGGCGATCCGTTTCCTCAACGTCTATGGCGACAAGCCCTGGTTCCATGCCGAAACGCCGCTGCGCACGGTGATGAGCTTCCTTGCACTCACCAAGTATCCGCCTTCGCTGCTGTTCCTGATGCCCACAGTGGGCACAGGCTGCCTGTTGCTTGCCCTGTTCGAGAAGTTCCAGGACAGTCGCGTGCTGCCGCACCTTGCGCTGCTGGGCGGGGCGCCGATGTTCTATTACATCCTGCACCTCTATGTCCTGAAGCTGCTCTATAACGTGGCGCTGGTCCTGTACGGGCCGGTCAAAGGCAAGGTCTTCGGCGTGGATCACCTTTCGACGGTCTGGCTGTGGGTCATCCTGCTGATCCCCTTGCTCTATTTTCCCACCCGATGGTTCGCGCGCCTCAAGCAGCGCCGGCGGGATATCTGGTGGCTGAAATATCTCTGACCTGACAGCGTTTCCTCACAGGAACTTGTGACTGGGCCGGACAGCAATGTCCGGCCCATTTTTTGGGTGTTGGCTGTAATATCCTTGCCCGGCGGGGGCGCGGCATAAAGCGCGGCTGTCATCAACTATTCACAATTATCCGCCGCCCGGAGGGAATTCTTCGACGCAAGATTCCTCTCGCCGCCCATAGGCTCGACCTTACTGAAAAGAGGGCAAACGGGGGGATTGGCAGAACCATGCTAAGGGTATGGAGCACACCGAAACCGAACTGGATTGTCCCGAGATCTGCAGGATGGGATCAACTCGATTGAGGGGTGATTTTGCGATGTTGAACAAATCTGCGTTTCGTTCGATTCTGGCGGCCGGTGTAGCGCTTTCGGTCTTGCCTTCCACAGCCTGGGCGCAAGGGCCCGCCACAGGGGAGGGCGCCGATGAGGGAATCGTCGTTACCGGCCAGCGCCAGCAATACCGCGGCGATGTGCCGATCAAGGAAATTCCGCAAAGTATCCAGACCATCGATGCCGAGACGTTGAAGAATCTCAACGTCACGCGTCTGGACGATGCTCTCAGCCTGGCATCGGGCGTCGCGAAGCAGAACAATTTCGGCGGTCTGTGGGACGCTTTCGCCATTCGCGGCTTTGCTGGTGACGAGAACTTCCCGAGCGGCTTCCTGGTCAACGGCTTCAATGGCGGCCGCGGTTACGGCGGCCCGCGTGATGCCTCCAACATTGAGCGCATAGAAGTGCTCAAGGGGCCGAATGCAGCCGTTTTCGGGCGTGGCGAGCCAGGCGGAACGGTCAATATCATCACCAAGAAGGCGAATCTGGACGGCAACTTCGGCAGCTTCACGCTCTCGGGCGGCAGCTTCAACAACTACCGCGTCGAAGGTGACTACAATCTGGTGATCAGCGACAAGCTGGCAGTGCGCGTAAACGGTGCGGCGCAGGATTCCGACAGTTTCCGCGACTACGTCCACACCACCAAGTACGTTGCCTCGCCGTCGGTGCTGCTCAAGCTGTCCGACCAGACCAGCATCAGCTACGAAATGGAATTCGTCGATCTGAAGGTGCCTTTCGAGCGCGGTGTCGTCGCTGTCGATGGCGTGCTTGGCCTGATCCCGCGCTCGCGCTTTCTGGATGAGCCGGGCAATGGCCCGACCCACGTCAATGTGCTTGGCCATCAGGTTCAGTTCCAGCAGGATCTGGGCGGCAACGGCTGGACGTTCCTGGCGGGCTTCGGCTACCGCGACACCAGCTTTAAGGGCTATTCGGACGATCCGGAACTGGCCGGCAGCCGCCAGATCCTCGACAACGATGGCATCCATCTTGCCCGTCAGCGCCGCTATCGCGATTTCAGCACCACCAACACGGTACTGCGCGCGGAGATTTCCGGCCGGATCGAGACCGGGCCTTTTACGCACCACGTAGTTCTGGGCGGTGACTGGGATCGCTTTAACATCGACCTCTACCAGACCCGCTACCGTCCGCCGGCCTACACTGCAGGCAGCACGATTACCGCGGCCAATAACGCGATCGACATCTACGATCCGGTCTATGGCTATCTGCCCGAGCCGAACACGACGATCACCAATTCGCTGGAAAAGCAGAAGTCCTACGGCATCTATGCGCAGGACCAGATCGACATCACGGATAAGCTGAAAGTCCGTTTCGGCGGACGTTTCGATCACTTCCACCAGTTGATCGGCAATCGTGAAGGAGCGTTCGCGCCGACGATCGACGTCCTCAAGAAGCGTTTCAGCCCATCCGCGGGCGTGCTCTATGAAATCACCGGGGCGCTCAGCATCTACGGCGGCTATGGCACCGGCTTCCGTCCCAACAGCGGTCAGGCTGCGCCTGATGCGGATGGCTATCGCGCTCCGTTCGCACCGGAAACCAGCAAGTCGTATGAAGTGGGGCTGCGTTATTCCTCGCCGATGGTGAACGCGACGCTGGCCGCCTTCACGATGAAGAAGAACAACATCCTGACCTCCGATCCGGTCAATGCCGGATACTCGATGGCTGCTGGCGCCGCGAGGTCGAAGGGTATCGAACTGGACGTCAATGCGAAGCTTCCGGGCGATATCAACGTGATGGCATCCTATGCCTATACCGACGCCTATTGGAGCAGCTCCTCGCTCGATCCGAACTTCGCCGTGCAGATCACGCCGGGCGATCCCCTGATCAATATTCCCAAACATCAGGCCAATGTGATTGTCAGCAAGGACTTCGATCTGGGCGATGCGGGCAAGGCGACCATCGGTGCTGGCGTCAATTACGTCAGCAAGCGGCTGGGCGAGACGGCCACGAGCTTCTATCTGCCCGACTACACGTTGACGCGGGCCTTCGCGAGTTATGAACCGGTGGACAATATCCGGATCGGCGTTGATGTGACCAACCTGTTCAACGTGATCTGGTACGCCAGTTCCTACTCGCAGTACTGGGTGGCCCCGGGCGCGCCGCGCACGATCACCGGCCGCGTGACGTTCAGCTTCTAAACAGGCACCACCCTTGGCCGGACCGCCGGGATATTCCCAGCATCCTTACTGGCGGTTCGGCCATTTTCGGGTCTGTTTATGACGCGTAAGACCTATCTTTCCTTTCACCGCTGGCTGGCACTGGCCTTTGCGCCGCTGCTGATGCTGCAGGCGCTGACCGGCGCCGTTCTGCTGTTTCGCGATTCCCTTGCACAGCTTGCCGATCCGGCGGGGATGACGCGCGAAAGTCCGCCCGGGCAGGGGCAAGCCAGCGTGTCGCGGCTGCGCGAACGGGCCGCTGCGGCTTTGCCCGGGTGCCGCGTGACCCGGCTGTTCCTTCCCACGACGCCCACGGGGACGGCCTTCGCGCATCTGTCCTGCACGGAAGGTGCACTGCGCTATGCCTCTCTTGATCCCGGCTCGGCGCGGGTTCTGGCCGCTGGCACAATCTGGCGCTTCCCTCTCGAGGCGGCGCTGCAACTGCATTACCGGCTGATGGATTCCAAACTGGGACTGGCTGTCGTTCTGGCCAACGGCGTGGCGCTGTGCGTGCTCGCGGCGACGGGGTTTCTGTTCTGGTGGCCGGGACGCGGCCGGGTGCGGCGCAGTCTGACGATCCGTGCCGGCGCGCCGCCGCATCTGCGCCTGCGGCAATGGCATCGCAGCACTGGCGTCATCGTTTCAGCGCTGTTGCTGTTCAGTGCGACGAGCGGGGTGCTGCTGGTCGTGCCCGATCTGGCCGCGCCCACAAATGCAGGGGCAAGTGCAGGGGAGAGGGCGGTTCCGATGCCCGACCCGGGGCAGATCGACCGGGCCGTGGCCTCTGCCCAGGCGCGGTTCCCCGCTGCCAGGCTTCGCGATATCCGCTTTCCGGCAGCGGACCGGCTCGACATCAATTTCTGCGCTCCGGCGCGTAATCCGCGCGCCGTGCATGTGGTTTCCGTTTCGCTGCCCGATGCGAAGGTGCTGCGCGCCATTCCGGCCGCTGAAAATCCGGTGTTGTGGATGACGATTCTCCCGTTGCACACGGGCGACAGTTTTGGTCTGGGCGGACGGTTGCTGCTGCTGGCAGGCGCTCTCTCGCTGGCCTTCCTGGCAGGCAGCGGTCCGCTGATGTGGTGGCGTGCGCGGCGCAATCGGGGCAAGGTGAAACGATGAACATTCTCTATCATGGCACACTTGATCGCGGGGAAACCTGGCAGCACCTCTGCGCCGAGAGACTGCCCGAAGTCGATTTCCGCTGCTGGCCCGACATCGGCGATCCCGCCGAAGTGCGCTGCCTTGTCGCTTGGACGCCGCCCGCCGATCTTATCACGGCACTGCCCAATCTCGAAGTGCTGTTCAGCGTCGGTGCGGGCATCGACCAGTTGAATCTGGACGCGGTGCCCGATCACGTCCGCGTGGTGCGCATGGTCGATCCGGGGATCATCGAGGGCATGGCCGAATATGTGGTGATGGCCACGCTGGCCCTGCATCGCGACATGCCGTTCTTCCTGGCCGAACAGCGCGCCGGGCGCTGGAGCTTCCGTGCGCCGCCAATGCCTAGCGCGCGCCGGGTGGGCGTGATGGGGCTGGGCGAACTCGGCCGCGCCGCGCTCGATGCGCTGATGCCGCTGGGCTTTCGCCTGTCCGGCTGGAGCCGCAGCGCAAAAGCGATCGACGGGGTGGAATGCTTTGCCGGAGCGGAAGGGCTGGAGCCGTTTCTCGCTTCGGCTGATATTCTCGTCTGCCTGCTGCCGCTGACGGAGGATACGCGCGGCATTCTATGCCGGGAAACCTTCGCGAAGATGCCGCGAGGGGCCATGCTGATCAATGCCGCGCGGGGCGGGCATCTCGTTTCGGCGGACCTCATCAAGGCGCTCGATTCGGGGCAATTGTCGGCCGCAATGCTGGACGTGAGCGATCCCGAACCTTTGCCGGAAGGCCATCCGTTTTACGCGCATCCCGCGGTTTTCCTCACTCCGCACGTGGCCGCAGTAACCCGGGCCGAAAGTGCGGGGCTGGTATTGATCGACAATCTGGGCCGCCTTGCCGAAGGGGCGCCGCTCGTGGGTGAGGTGGACCGCACCCGCGGATATTGAGCCGCAGCATGCTGTGCTGAAACGCACGGCACAAATGCTCCTATCCGCTTGCGCGGGTCCGGCAATCGGAGACAAGTTCCGGTCGCATGGTGGCCATATGCGGGCAACAGGGAACGGAGCGCGACGCTCCGGACAATCAGGAACGGGTAAGCGATGACCAGTGCCGATTATATCTTCACCCCGAAGTTCATCAGCTTCGATTGCTATGGAACGCTGATCAAGTTCCACATGTCGGACATGGCGCGCGAGTTTTATGGCGACCGCATCCAGGGCGCCGATATGGAGCGCTTTTGCAAGGACTTTTCCGCCTACCGCTTCGACGAAGTGCTGGGAGCATGGAAGCCCTACCGCGAAGTGATCGGCAATGCGCTCGAACGCACCGCGAAGAAGTGGGGCGTGGACTATCTCGAAGACTATGGCGAGGCGATCTATCAGGCCGTGCCGACCTGGGGGCCGCATCCGGACGTGCCGGGCGGCCTGTCGAAGATTGGCGACAAGATCCCGCTGGTGATCCTCTCCAATGCGATGAACTGCCAGATCAACGAGAACGTCGCCAAGCTTGGCGCGCCGTTCTACCGCGTCTATACCGCCGAAAGCGCGCAGGCCTACAAGCCGCGTATGCAGGCGTTCGAATATATGTTCGACCAGCTCGGCTGGGGGCCGGAAGTGGGTATGCACGTCTCGTCCAGCTTCCGCTATGACCAGAACACTGCGACCGATCTCGGCTTCGGCTGCCGGGTTTTCGTCGGGCGTGGGCACGAGCCGTCGAACGCGAATTACCGCGACGTGGAAATTCCGCACATCGGCTGTCTTCCCGCACTGGTCGGGCTCTGATCGCCATGCCGGCGCCGGCTCCGTCCTACTGGCAGGCGAGCGTTCCGCCTTTTCAGGGCGGAACCGGCGGGCCCGTCGAGGGCGAATTCGATGTAGCGGTGATCGGTGCGGGCTTTACCGGCCTTTCCGCGGCTCGCAGCCTGGCGAAGGCGGGCGCAAGCGTGGCGGTGCTGGAAGCCGGCAAAGTCATCGGCGCGGCGTCGGGGCGCAACGGCGGCCAGTGCAACGCCGGCACCGCGCATGATTTCAGCGCGCTTTCCGCCAGTCTGGGGCTCGACAAGGCCCGCGCGCTCTATCTTGCGCATTGCGATGCCGTGGACACGGTGGAGCGGATCGTGCGCGAAGAGGAGGTCGACTGTGCCTTTACGCGTTGCGGCCGGGCGAAGCTGGCTGCCAAGCCGCAGCACTTCGACAAGCTGGCGGCGGCGTATGAGGTTCTTGTTCGGGAGGTCGATCCCAATGTGTCGCTCGTCCCGCCGGAACGGATCGGCGAAGAGGTCGGCTCGGCCGAATTCCACGGCGCGCTCGTCCAGCGGACCAGCGGGCAGCTTCATGTCGGCAGGTTCGGGCTGGGGCTCGCCGGCGCGGCTTCGCGGGCAAGTGCGGCGATCTGGGAAGATGCTGCCGTCGGCGGGCTCGCGCGGCAAGGGGACGCCTGGCAGGTCCGGACCGCGCGTGGCACCTTGCGCGCGAAACAGGTTCTCGTGGCTACCGGCGGTGCGGCGCCTCAGGCGCCGTTCGGCTGGTTCCGCCGCCGCATCGTCTCGGTCGGCAGCTTTGCCATTTCCACCGCGCCGCTGCCGGACGCGCTGGTGGCGGAGCTGTTCCCGGCCCGGCGCAACTATGTGACCAGCCGGATCATCGGCAATTACTTTCGCCTGGCCGACGACAACCGCCTGATTTTCGGCGGGCGGGCCCGTTTCGCGCTGTCCAATCCGGTGTCCGATCTCAAGGGCGCCGATGTGCTCGAAGCCGCCATGCGCCGCATGTTCCCGGCGCTTGCCGGTGTTCCCGTCGAGCATCGCTGGGGCGGAACGGTGGATCTCACGGCCGACCGTCTGCCGCGCGCGGGCGAGCACGACGGGCTGTTTTATGCCATGGGCTATTCGGGGCACGGGGTGCAGATGGCCACGCACATGGGCGAATGCATGGCCAAAGTCATGGGCGGTGATGCCGGTGCCAATCCGCTTGCGGATCTCACCTGGCCCGCGATCCCTGGCCATATCGTCGGCAAGCCGTGGTTCCTGCCCATGGTTGGCGCCTGGTATCGCGTGCAGGACTGGCTGTATTGAGCCTTGCGCCGTTCTCCCGCCGCAGCCTGATCGGTGCGGGGCTGGCGGGCGCGGGCCTGCTCGCGCTGCCCGGCTGCGCGCGCGTGCAGGCGCCCGCGCGCAAGGGCGGCGGCATTCGGGTCGCGACCCAGTCCGCCTCCACCGCCGATACGCTGGACCCGGCCAAGGGCGCGCTCTCGACCGACTATGTGCGCCATTTCATGCTTTACAGCGGGCTCACCGAGACCGGTGCCGACATGATCGCGCGGCCCTCGCTCGCGGAACGTGTTGAAAGCGCCGACCGCGTTACATGGTCGTTCACGCTGCGCCGGGGCGTGCGGTTCCATGACGGGGCGGAACTGACCAGCGCCGATGTCGTCTGGTCGCTCCTGCGCCACAAGGATCCCGCACTGGGCTCGAAGATGGCGACGATCGCCGCCCAGTTTGCCGAAGTGCGAGCCGATGGAAAATACGGCGTGATCCTGCGCCTCACCGGGGCCAATGCCGATCTGCCCGCGATCCTCTCGCAATCGCATTTTCTGATCGTGCGTGACGGTGACAAGGCGCCCGCCGGCAATGGCACCGGCCCGTTTCGTCTCGCGCAATTTCAGCCCGGCGTGCGCACGGTGGCGACGCGCAATCCCGAATACTGGGTGCCGGGCCGCCCGCATCTCGACCGGATCGAACTGATCGCGATCGCCGATGAGGTCAGCCGGGTGAATGCGCTGCTGGCAGGCGATATCCAGCTTGCGAATGCGATCGACCCCAGCTCCACGCGCCGCGTTGAAGCCGTGCCCGGCCATGCCGTGCTGGCGACGCCTTCGGCGCTCTATACCAATCTGATCCTGCGGCAGGACCAGCTCCCCACCGGCAATCCGGACTTTGTCCAGGCGATCAAGCACCTGATCGACCGGAAGCTGGTGAAACGCGCCCTGTTCCGTGATTTCGCGACGATCGGCAACGATCAGCCGATCCCGCCTTTCCATCCCTATTTCAATCCGGACGTGCCGCAGACCGTGCTCGATCTCGACAAGGCCCGCTGGCACCTCAAACGCGCGGGTCTGACCGGCGTGCGCCTGCCGCTCTATGCCAGTCCGGCGGCGACCGGTTCGGTCGACATGGCTTCTATCCTGCAGGAATATGGCGCGCGGGTGGGGCTGAACCTGGCGGTCAACCGTATGCCGGCGGACGGTTACTGGTCCACCCACTGGATGCGTCATGCGGCGACTTTCGGCAACACCAACCCGCGCCCTACCGCCGATCTGGTGTTCAGCCTGTTCTACAAGTCCGATGCCGCCTGGAACGAGAGCGGCTGGAAAAACCCGCGGTTCGACAAGCTGCTGGTCGAGGCGCGCGGCGAGCCCGACGAGCCGCGGCGCAAGGCGCTTTATGGCGAGATGCAAAGGCTGGTGCATGACCAGTGCGGTTCCGTAATCCCGGTCTTCATCAGCTTGATCGACGGGTACGACCGGCGGTTGAAAGGGCTGAGGGCGGTGCCGCTCGGCGGCATGATGGGCTATCGTTTCGCCGAACATGTCTGGTGGGACGAGGGATGAGCGCAGCATCCGCGCCAAGAACCATGCTGTCGGGCCTTTTGCCGCTGCTGGGCAAGCGCGTAGCCTCGGCATTGCTGACGCTGCTGCTGGTTTCGGCCGTGATCTTCACGGTGAGCGGGCTGTTACCCGGGGATGCCGCGCAGGAGACGCTGGGGCAGAGCGCGACGCCGGAACAAGTGGCGGCGCTGCGCCATGAGATCGGCCTCGATCGCCCGGCGCTTGCCCGATACGCGGACTGGCTTGCCGGCATGGTGCGGGGCGATCCCGGCACTTCGATGGTGGCCAATATGCCGGTGCGCGAAATCATCGCCCAGCGCCTGCCCAATTCGCTGATGCTGGCCGGGTTCACTGCGCTGATTTCGGTGCCGCTGGCGCTGGCGATCGGCATTGCTTCTGCCGTGAACCGGGGCGGTAAGCTGGATCGGGCTCTCAACATCATGACGCTGTCGATGGTGGCCGTGCCCGAGTTTCTGGTGGCGACGCTGGGCGTGCTGGTGTTCTCGGTGAAACTGTTGTGGCTGCCTTCGATCGCGCTGGTTTCGGACACATCGACCTGGGGCGAGCTTATCCGTTCCTCCACGTTGCCGGTGCTGACGCTGACCGTTGTCGTTACCGCGCAGATGGCGCGCATGACCCGCGCGGCCGTCGCGGATCAGTTGGACCGGCCCTATGTCGAGATGGCCCAGCTCAAGGGGGTGCGCTTCAGCCGCGTCGTTCTTGCCCATGTGATGCCCAATGCGCTGGGGCCGATCGTCAATGCGGTGGCCCTGTCGCTGTCCTATCTCATGGGCGGGGCGATCATTGTCGAGACGATCTTCAGTTTTCCCGGCCTCGCCAGCCTGATGGTCAATGCCGTGACGAGCCGGGACATGCCACTGCTGCAGGCCTGCGCCATGATCTTCTGCACTGCCTACCTGCTGCTCGTGCTGACGGCCGATGTCGTTGCAATCATGGCCAATCCCAGGTTGCGCGCGCAATGAGCCGGTGGGGAGGAACCTTGCGGGCCCTGTTGCGTTCCGGGCCGCTTTCAGGCCGGATCGGGCTGGCGCTGGTGCTGTTCTGGTTCGCGGCGGCGGTGGCCGGGCCATGGCTGGCACCGCATCCGGTCGGGGCTTTTGTCGACCGCGACGTGTTCGGCCCGATGTCCGCCCGGTTCTGGCTCGGCAGCGACTATCTTGGCCGCGACGTTCTCAGCCGCCTGCTGTGGGGCGCGCGCTATACGGTGCTGCTGGCCTTGGGCGCAGCACTGCTGGCGGGCTCGTGCGGCACGGCGCTGGCGCTCACCGCCGCCGTGCGCGGGGGCTGGATTGACGAGGCGCTGGCCCGTGCGATGGACACGCTGATTTCGATCCCCTCCAAGATTTTCGCGCTGGTGCTGGTCGCGGCTTTCGGGTCTTCGCTACCGTTGCTGCTGCTGATTTCCTCAGTGATCTACATCCCGGGCAACTTCCGCATTGCCCGCGCGCTGGCAACGAACCTTGTGGGCATGGATTTCGTCGCCGTGGCGCGGGCGCGCGGGGAAGGGGCCGTGCATATTGCCCTGCGTGAAGTTCTGCCCAACATGGTCCAGCCGCTTCTGGCGGACATGGGGCTGCGCTTCGTGTTCATTGTCCTGCTGCTTTCGGGCCTGTCGTTCCTCGGCCTCGGCGTACAACCGCCTTACGCCGATCTTGGTTCGCTGGTGCGGGAGAATATTTCCGGGCTTACCGAAGGGGCGCCAGCGATCATCATGCCCGCGCTCGCCATTGCGACGCTGACCGTAGGAGCCAACCTGCTGATCGATGCGCTGGGTGCCGGGAAGGGCAGGCGATGACCGCGCCGCACATCGAAGTCTCGGGCCTGACCATCGAGGCTGGCGGCCGTGCCATCGTGAACGATGTCTCGTTCGCCATCCCGCGCGGGCAGGTGACTGCGCTGATCGGCGAATCCGGTTCGGGCAAGACCACCACGGCGCTGGCGCTGATGGGCCATACCCGCCCCGGTGCGCGCATCTCCGGCGGTATGATCCGGATCGGTGATACCCGGATCGATCAGCTCGGCGAGGCGGGTCTCACGGCCCTGCGCGGCCGCCGCGTATCTTATATCGCCCAGAGCGCGGCTGCGGCTTTCAATCCCAGCCGCACGATCATGGCGCAAGTCATCGAGCCGTTGCTGGTGCACGGCCTCGCCGGCCGCAAGGAAGCGGAGGTCAAGGCCATCGCGCTGTTTCGTGCGCTGGCCCTGCCATCGCCAGAGAGTATCGGCGCGCGCTATCCGCACCAGCTATCGGGCGGGCAGTTGCAGCGCCTGATGGCGGCGATGGCGCTCATCACCGATCCCGAACTGGTGATCCTGGACGAGCCGACCACCGCGCTCGACGTGACAACCCAGGTGGACGTGCTCAAGCTGTTCAAGGCGGCCATTGCCAAGAGCGGCGCCAGCGCGATCTACGTCAGCCACGATCTCGCCGTCGTGGCGCAAATGGCCGACCGTATCGCCGTGCTGCGCTATGGCGTCCTTCACGAGGAAGGGCCTGCCCGCACCGTGCTGGAGACGCCGCGCGACCATTACACGCGCACGCTTATAGCCGCGGCCCGTCCCGTCGAACGCCCCGTGGCCCCCGAAACAGCCGGGGCTTCGGCGCCACTGCTTTCGGTGGAGGGGGTGACGGCGGGCTACGGCGCCGTCCGTGATGGCGTGCCTGCGGTGCCGGTGCTGCGCGATGTCTCCTTCGTGCTCGCGCCCGGCGCCACGCTGGGAGTGATCGGCGAATCCGGTTCCGGCAAATCCACGCTGGCGCGCGTGATCGCGGGGCTGCTGCCGCGGGCGGAAGGCTCGGTGCATTTCGGCGGCGTTGGACTGCCGGCCGGTCTCAAGGGGCGCAGCCGGGAGCAATTCCGGCGCGTCCAGCTGGTCTTTCAGAATGCCGATACCGCGCTCAATCCCGCACATAGCGTAGCGACGATCCTCTCGCGCCCGCTGGCCTTTTATCACGGCCTCAAAGGTGCCGCGGCGCGGGCGCGGGTGGAAGAGCTGCTCGACCTGATCCACTTGCCGCGCGACATTGCCGGCCGGCCGGTGCGCGGGCTTTCGGGCGGGCAGAAGCAGCGTATCAATCTTGCGCGTGCGCTGGCCGCCGGGCCAGACCTTTTGCTGTGCGATGAAGTGACGTCGGCGCTCGATACCGTGGTCGGCGCGGCGATCCTTGAACTGATCGACGATCTGCGCCGCCGCCTCGGTATCGCGACGGTGTTTATCAGCCATGATATTTCCACGGTGCGCGCGTTCTGCGATCAGGTGCTGGTGCTCTATGGCGGCAGAGTGGTGGAGCAGGGCAGCCGCGAAGGGTTCGCCAGCGGCCGCCATCATCCCTACACTCGGCTGCTGATGGACTCGGTGCCGGAGATGCACCCCGGCTGGCTGGAGCACACCGGCGAGGGCCGTGCGCCTGCTTTGCCCGGTGCGCCGGTGGGTGAAGAGCTCTGCCGCTTCCTGCCGCGCTGCCCGGTGGCGATTGCAGGCAGGTGCGACAGGACACCGGCGCCGCTTCACCGGGAGCGGGACCGGCAATGGCTTTGCCATCACGATGCAGCGGCTTTGGCGATGAAGGAGACAGTATGAGCGGGCGGTTCCAGCGCCTTGACGAGAGGGAGCGCGCGGCGGTGATGTTCACGGTCGATGGCGAGCCGGTGCGGGGGCTTGAAGGCGATACGCTGATGGTGGCGATGCTGGCGGGTGGCCTTGCCTTGCGCGACAGCGAGTTCGGTGATGGCCGCCGCGCGGGGTTCTGCCTGATGGGCGCCTGCCAGGACTGCTGGGTCTGGACCGAGGCGGGCGAGCGGCTGCGGGCCTGCTCCGCCGTGGTCGCGCCGGGTCTTGCCATTTCCACGCATCAGCCGGAGGTGACATGGCCGGACCTCAAATGACCGGGCAGCGCGTAATCGTTGTCGGCGCCGGCCCCGCCGGCGTGCGGGCGGCCGAGGCGCTGGTCGCTGCTGGCCTGCGCCCGCTGGTGATCGACGAGGGCCGGCGCGACGGCGGGCAGATCTACCGCCGCCAGCCCGAAGGCTTCACGCGCGGCTATCAGGCGCTCTACGGCACCGAAGCCGTGCGGGCGCGGGCCGCGCACGAGACGTTTGATGCTCTGAAGGAGAGCATCGATTACTGGCCCGAAACGCTGGTGTGGAACGTTTCCGAAGGCCAGGTCTGGACGCACCGTGACGGGATCGCCGACGCCGTGCCCTATGCCGCGCTGATCGTCTGTGCGGGCGCGACGGACCGGCTGCTGCCGGTGAAGGGCTGGAACCTGGCGGGCTGCTACAGCCTGGGCGGCGCGCAGATCGCGCTGAAGGCGCAGGCCTGCGCGATTGGCCGCAAGGTCGCGTTTCTCGGCACCGGGCCGCTGCTCTATCTGGTCGCATCGCAGTACCTCAAGGCAGGGGCGAATGTCGCGGCGGTGCTCGATACCGCGCCGCTTTCCGCCCGGATCGCCGCACTGCCCAAGCTCGCGGCGCAGCCCGATCTGCTGTGGACCGGGGCGAAGCTCACTCTCGCGCTCAAGCGGGCCGGCGTGCCGGTGCTGAGCGGCGTCACGCCCATCGCCATCGAAGGCTCTCCTGAAACCGGCGTCTCGGCTGTCCGCGTGCGGACCGCCAGCGGCAGCGAGCGCGCGTTCGAATGCGATGCGATGGGCATGGGCTGGCACTTGCGGCCGGAAACCCAGATTGCCGATCTGGCCCGCTGCGCTTTTGGTTTCGATGCGAAGACCGGCCACTGGCTGCCCGAATGCGATGAGGATGGCCGGGCTTCTGCGCCGCAGGTGTACCTTGCCGGAGACGGCGCCCGCATCCTCGGCGCGCGCTGTGCCGAGGTGACGGGGGAGTTGGCCGCCATGGCCGCGCTCGCCGATCTAGGCCGTGCTATCGACACCGACCGCCGCCGCGCGCTGCTGTCCGCCAAGGCCGGATACCGGCGCTTTGCCGATGGTCTGGCGCAGGCGTTCCCCTGGCGCGGCGACCTCGCCCGCGCGGTGTCGGACGATACCGTGGTCTGCCGCTGCGAGAACGTGACTGCGGGCACCTTGCGCGCCAGCGTCACGGTGGGCGGCGCGACCGAGGCCAATCGCGCCAAGGCATACAGCCGCGTCGGCATGGGCCGCTGCCAGGGGCGGTACTGCGGCGCGGCCGGGGCGGAGATCGTTGCCGAGGCGCGCGGCTGCTCGCTCGAAGCGGCCGGAAGGCTGCGCGGGCAGGCGCCGGTCAAGCCGATCGGCCTGTCCACGCGGAGGGCCGGGGCATGAACGCTGTGACCACTCATAGCGACGTCGCGATCATCGGCGGCGGTCTGATGGGCTGCTCGGCCGCCTTCTTCCTGCGCCAGCGCGGGATCTCGGTGACGGTGCTGGAAACCGACAAAGTGGGCCGTCAGGCCAGCGGCACCAATTTCGGCAATGTCCGCCGTCAGGGGCGCCCGATCTTCCAGCTTCCACTCGCCAACCGGGCCAGCGCGATCTGGCGGCAGGCGAACGCGCTGCTCGGCAGCGATGTCGAATACCTGCAGGGCGGCCACATGCGCGTCTGCTTCCGCGACCGGCCCGGGAACGTGGGCGCCATGGAGGACTATGCCGCCAAGGCGCGCGAGGAAGGGCTCGACCTCGAACTCATCAGCGGCAACATGCTGCGCCAGCGCTTTCCCTGGCTGGGGCCGGAGGTGCTCGCCGCCTCCTGGTCGCCGCTGGACGGCCATGCCAACCCGCGCCTTGCCGCGCCTGCCTTTGCCCGCGCCGCCGCAAGGCTGGGCGCCGCGATCGTGGAGGACACGAAGATCGTTCACGCCTCCAAACAGGGCGAGGACTTCGAGCTGGTGGCGGAGGACGGGCGGCTGTTCCGCGCGCCGGTAGTGCTCATCACCGCGGGCGCCTGGGCAGGCAAGGTCGCCGCGTGGTTCGATGAGCCCGTCCCGATCACTCCGCGCGCGCCGACGATGACCGTGACCGAGCCGGTGCCTTTCGCGATCCCCTGTTCGGTCGGCGTGATGACGCCGGAAGAGATTGAGACGGTCTATTTCCGCCAGGTAGAGCGCGGCAATCTGGTGCTCGGCGGCAGCACCCGCGCGCCGTCCTATCCGGACGAATACCGCGCCTGGGTGATGCCGCAGAATACGCTGACCCAGCTCGAACACATCCGCCGCCTCGCCCCCGGCCTCGCCCCGCTGCAGATCATCCGCGTCTGGTCGGGGATCGAGGGCTACACCGACGATTACCTGCCGGTGATGGGCCCCAGCGCCAAAGTGCCCGGCCTGTTCCACGCCTTCGGCTTTTCCGGCTCCGGCTTCCAGATCGGCCCCGGCGTGGGCGAGACCATGGCCGAACTGATCGCCACCGGCGCGACGGACATTCCGCTGGCGCCCTATGACGTGCGGCGGTTCGACAAGTAATTCCCGCAACATGTTTGATCCACGCCTGCTCTCTCCCCTGAAGGGGAGAGATACGCAGGCTTGAGCCCGCAGGGCGCTAGCCGGAGTTGAGAGGGGGAAGGTGCGCAAAGCCCCTCTCCCAACCCTCTCCCCTGAAGGGGAGAGGGCTCCATGCGTTCTAACCCGCGCGCAGGCGCACAAGGTGACACCCAGGTTGACACGGTTGACACGGTCCAGAGGAGAACGTGTCACCTTACCCCTGCCGAGTGTCACTTTAGGGCCGATCGACATTCAG
>NZ_BCTX01000027.1 GCF_001590985.1 Novosphingobium naphthalenivorans NBRC 102051 | reverse complement strand
GACTAGGGCGCACGGGGCAATGACCGATGCCCCGCGCGCCGGTATCGAGCCTGATCGCCCGCCTTCAGTTGCTGGCCAGGTTCCTGGCGAAGCGGGACGTTGCCCGTTCCGCGCTGTCGGTCATCTCGCTGTAGCACTTCCAGTCGCGTGCCCCGGTGGGGTTGAGATACCCTTTCGGATGGCAGGCCTCGTCGATGGCCCGCTTGGCGCGGGTGCGCAACTGGATGACATCGCTCGTTTTGGTAAGGTCAAGGCCTTCGGTCGAAACCCTGACCGAAACCCATTCCCGGCCCTCGACAGGTGCAGCCAGAACTTTGACTGAACCCTGTTCCTGACTTTCGGCAGGTGCGGCCAGAGCTATTGCGGGAAGGGCCATGGCGGGAAGGGTCAGCAGACCTGTCGCCGCGAGTGCGGCGTTCCATTTCTTCATCATCACTCTCCTTGCGAACGATTATGTTTTTATGAGTCAGGTGCCGCGTCGGTGTTCCGACTGTCGAACGCCTGCGAAGCGACTGTTGCGCTTCGTGGTTTCGAATACGACTGTTCCGTGAACAGAACAAGTTCAACGCCATGCTGCACCGCGGAATTCCGGCGTTTTCTTGCCGCGTGCTGTTCGCAATCGCACCTGGGACAGAGTCTCGATCACGCGCAGTAAAAGGCGGTTAATCCGCAGGCAGCCAAAATCTTCGCGAAGTACCTAGGACGCTACCGGCAGTGGTTAACGCTATCCTTTCAGGCGATGCTCATGGCTGGGGATTACTCTTCAAGGTATAATTGAGGAGCAGGATATGATTACCGTCAGCTATGACGACAGCAACGGGGTGATCCGCACCGTGACATACGGGCAGACATCGCGCGTCGAGATCGAAGACTACCTGAAACGCCTGTTTGGGATGATAGAGCGGGCCTATGCCGAGTGGGGCCGGGTGCTGCATCTGGTCGATGCCAGCGGGCTCGACATGCAGTCGGACGAAAACCTGAAGACGCTCGCGGGCGCCAGCGTCGATGTGCAGGCGCGCGAGAACGACCGGACCGCTGTGGTGATGGTGTCCGAAAACGCGATCCGGCAGATGGAGCAGATGCCCTCGCAGATGGGCACGGTGATCTTCGGCGATTTCACGTCCGCTAAGGCCTGGCTGTTCGCCACGTTCGATGAACCGGAAGTGCTCGCGGCCTGACGGCAGGGAACGCGGCTGGCCGCCTTTCAGGCCAGCGACAGCAGTACGACGCCTGCGACCAGAATAGCGCAGCCGGCCAGGCGCCAGGGGCCGACGCGTTCGCGCAGAAAAACCATGCCCATCAGCGCGCCCACCATCATCGACATCTCGCGCATGGGCGCGACCAGTGTCAGCGGCGCGCCAAGGCTCAGCGCGCCCAGCACCAGGATATAGGCGAGTGAAGAGAGCACGCCGATGGCAATGGCCGTCCACCAGTGCCCCCGCATCGCCGCGAGCGCGCGGCGCGGGCTGGACAGGAACAGTGGCGCGAGGATGAAGAACCGCATCAGGTTCGAAAACCAGTCGAGCACGACGGGCGCAATGCCGAGTCCTTTCACCGTATAGGCATCGACAACGGTGTAGGAGGCGATCAGCCCTCCGGTCGCGGCGCCCCAGCGCACGCCTGCGTGTCCACCCGGGCGGTGGAAGGCCGAAAGGTTGCCCTGCGTGGTGATGAGCACGATTCCCGCAACAACCAGAGCCAGCCCGGCCATGCCCGCGGCCGAAGGGATCTCGCCCAGCAGGACCACGGCGCCGATGGTCGAGAGCATCGGCCCGGTGCCGCGCGCGACCGGATAGACAACCGAGAGGTCCGCGACCCGGTAGCCGCGCTGCAGGCACAGACTGTAGCCGAGGTGAATGAAGCCGCTCAGCATGACAAAGGCCACGCTTTTCCATGACCAGGCAACGGCGCCGCGCGCCAGCAGGTAGGCGACCCATGGTGCATAGACCACGCAGGCGGCAAGGTTCTGGGCAAAGACGAAAATCGGACCGACCGAGGCGGCCCGCTTGGCGAGCAGGTTCCAACTCGCGTGCATGAGAGAAGCAAGGACAACAAGAAACACAGAGGCAAGCGTCATGGAGACCCCCTTTGGCGCCGGAGCGCTGGTTGATCTCGACGTCTCCGCCTCTGGGCTTTTGTCCCTTGGGTGCTGCCACGGAAAACCCGCGGTTTCTGCAACGCTCGGACCAGCGACGAAGATCGCCCGGAACCCTAGTTGCCCGTCAGTCGATGGCCTGTCTTAACGGGGGCGGATCAGGAAAATCAAGACTTTGGGGCAGCCGCTAGCGTTCATCGAAAGCACGGCGCGCCTGTTCGACATGATCGAGGTTGCGCTCGGCCCAGAGCCACACGCCGCAGAAGGCTTCGCCCAGGCTTTGGCCGAGGCCGGTGAGGCGGTAGTCGACGCGGGGTGGGACCACGGCATGAACGGTGCGGCAGACCATGCCGTCGCGCTCCATCCGGCGCAGTGTCTGCGTCAGCATCTTCTGGCTGATGCCGGGAACGGCCCGCGCGATCTGGGTGAAGCGCATTTCGCCGCGTTCTTCCAGCAGATCGAGCAGGATCATCGTCCACTTGTCGGCGACTCGTCCGATCAGGTCGGTGACGAGCGCTTCGATCCGCGGATCGGGCGTTTCGCCTTCGCTGGCCGCATGAGCGCTTTGGCGGGCGGTGGAATCGGCGGACATGCGCAATACTCTCCTTTGGGTAAGTATAATTCTTTCAGGTGCCTTCTTCCTATGTGAAAGTGGAGGTCTAGATCGGGGCGGCAACGGAAAAAAGGAGCCCCCCATGAAACTCTCCGGAAACACCATCCTCATTACCGGCGGCGCCAGCGGCATTGGCGAAGCGCTGGCACACCGTTTCCACGACCTGGGCAATACAGTGATCGTCGCGGGCCGCCGCCGCGAAGCGCTCGAACGGGCGATTGCCGGGCGTGCCAACATGCACGCCGTCGAACTGGACGTCAGCGACGCTGCCGGGCTGGCGGCGGCGGCCGCGCGGCTGGTGGCGGACTTTCCCGCGCTGAACGTGCTGATTAACAACGCTGGTGTGATGTATTTCGAACCGCTGGATACCGCGCGGGATCTGGCCGAGGCCGAAGCGACTGTCGAAACCAACCTGCTCGGGCCGATCCGGCTGACCAATGCCCTGATCGATCATCTGGCCGCGCGGGGCGATGCGGCAGTTATCAATGTGACGTCCGGCCTGGCTTTCGTGCCGCTGGTGGCGGCGCCGACTTATTCCGCGACCAAGGCGGCCGTGCATTCCTACACCGTGGCCTTGCGCGATGCGCTTGCCTACACCGTGGCCTTGCGCGATGCGCTTGAAGGCAAGGTCGAAGTGATCGAACTGGCGCCGCCCGGAGTGCAGACGGCGCTGACGCCGGGGCAGGAAAACCGGCCGGGCTATCTGCCGCTGGAGGACTTTGCCGACGAAGTCATGGCGCTGTTCAGCGTCGTGCCGACGCCGAAGGAGATTCTGGTCGAGCGTGTCAAACCTCTGCGCCTTGCCGAGCAGGACAAGCGTTTCGACGAAGCGCTCCAGTCCATCAACGAATTCGCCCGGAAAGCGCGCGAACAGCAGGAAGCCTGAGAAACAGCGGGCGCCCGTCAGGCGGCCGGGAAACCGGCCGCCGACAATCTGGACCGTCCGGTAGAAAAATCCGTCCGGGGCGGTTGACGAAACGCATCGCAGGGACGATTCTGGGTTTCTGACGGACCGGTCGGTTCCGGGGAGAAATCATGTCATCCACTGTTTATCATGCGCCCGGCACAGTCGAGGATGCAGTCGCTTTGCTTTCTGCCGATCCCACAGCGCGGCCGCTGGGAGGCGGCACGGACCTGATCGTGCAGATGCGCTCGGGGCGGCTCAGTCCCGGCGCAGTGATCGATCTCAAGCGGATCGAGGGGATGAGCGGCGTGCGGCGCGTGGGCGATGCCTTTGCCATCGGCGCGGCGACGCCTTGCACCGCGCTCAAGGCCAATGCAGGGCTGGCGGCCGCCTGGCCGGGCGTGGTCGAGGCAGCGAACCTGATCGGCTCGGTGCAGGTCCGCAACCGCGCGACGATGGCGGGCAACCTCTGCAATGCATCGCCGGCGGCGGACAGCGTGCCTGCGCTGGTGGCAGCCGGCGCTGTCTGCGTGATCGCGGGCCCCTCGGGCCTGCGCGAGGCGCCGGTGGAGGCGATTCCGGTCAGTCCGGGCAAGACCTCGCTCGCGCCCGGCGAATTCGTGGTCGAAATCCGATTGCCGCCCAGGCCCGCAGGCGGCGGTGACGCCTATCTGCGCGCGACCCCGCGCACCGAGATGGACATTGCCGTTGTCGGCGCGGGCGTCAGTCTCGTGCTCGACGGTGAGGGGACCTGCACTGCCGCGCGCGTCGCGCTGGGGGCTGTCGGCCCGACGGTCGTGCTGGTCGAAGAAGCGGGCGCCGCGCTCGTCGGCACCAAGCTCGGCGACGATGCGCTCGCCGCCCTTTCGCAGGCGGTGCAGGCCGCCAGCCATCCCATAGACGACAAGCGCGGGACCGTGTCCTACCGCAAGGCCATGGCAGGCGTACTCGCCCGCCGCGCCGCCCTGATCGCCGCCAGCCGCGCCGGAGCTAAGGCATGAGCAAGATTCGCGTTTCCACCACCGTCAACGGCGATCATGCCGAGTTCCTGTGCGAGTCCACGTCGTCGCTGCTCGATGTCCTGCGCGATACCATGGGGCTGACCGGCTCCAAGGAAGGCTGCGGCTCGGGCGACTGCGGGGCCTGCACGATCATGCTCGACGGCGAGATGGTCTGCTCCTGCCTCGTGCTCGCGCCAGAGGCCGAGGGGCGCACGGTCGCCACGATCGAGGGGGTCGCGGAAGGTTCGGTGCTGCATCCGGTGCAGCAGAAGTTCCTCGAACATGCCGCCTTGCAGTGCGGCTTCTGCACGCCGGGCTTCATCGTCGCGGCCAAGGCGCTGCTCGACCGCAATCCGAACCCGACCGAGGCCGAAGTCCGTTATTGGCTCGCGGGCAACCTGTGCCGCTGCACCGGCTACGACAAGATCGTGCGCGCAGTGATGGCCGCCGCCGCTGATCTTCGCCAGGAAAGGACGCCCGCATGAACGCGCCCGAACAGATGAAGCAGTTCCGTCACATCGGCACCCGCCCGATCCGTCCGGACGGTGTGGACAAAGTCACCGGCAAGGCGCTCTACAGCCCGGACTTCAAGGCGCCGGGGATGCTGTGGGGTGCGATCCTGCGCAGTCCGCACCCGCACGCGCGCATCCTGTCGATCGACACGAAGAAGGCCGAGGCGCTGCCCGGCGTGAAGGCAGTGGCGACGGGCAAGGACCTGCCGACGCTGGAATCGCTGGTGATGCACGTGGGCGAGGGCGCATCCGACATCGTCGACATCTCGCACAACTGCCTCGCGCTCGGCAAAGCGCTCTATGAAGGGCACGCGGTGGCCGCCGTTGCCGCGACCAGCCCCGAGATCGCCCGCGAGGCGCTGGGCCTGATCGCGGTCGAGTACGAGGAACTGCCGTTCGTGCTCGGGCTGGAGGAGGCGCTGGCCGAAGGCGCGCCGGTCCTGCACGACACGGTCTTTACCAAGGGCGTCGATCCGAAGCCGGACAAGCCATCCAATGCCGCGATGCGCGTCGAGATGGGCAAGGGCGATGTCGAGGGTGCGCTGGCCTCGGCGGCGGCCACGGTCAGCGGGCGCTATACGCTGGAGCCGGTGCACCAGGGCTATATCGAGCCGCACGCCTGCGTCGCCTCGTGGAACGGGGACGGGCAGGCGCAGATCTGGACGTCGAGCCAGGGCCACTTCGCGGTGCGCTCGCTGACGGCCTCGGTGCTGGCGATCCCGCAGGCGGACATTCGCGTGACGCCGCTCGAAATCGGCGGCGGGTTTGGCGGCAAGACCACGATCTACCTCGAACCGGTGGCGATGGTGCTCTCGAAGAAATCGGGCCGTCCGGTGCGTCTGGCGATGACCCGCGAAGAGGTGTTCCGGGCGACCGGCCCGGCGCCGGGCGCGGTGATCGATGTGCGGCTGGGCGCCGATGCCGATGGCGCGCTGGTCGCCGCCGATGTCCAGTTCCTCTACCACTCGGGCGCTTTTACCGCGAACGATGCAGGCGCCGGAGTGTCGAGCGCGATCGGGCATTACCGCATCGCCAATACGCGCGTTGTCGGCACCGAAGTGCTGTGCAACCGGCCTGCCGCCAAGGCCTATCGCGCGCCGGGCGCGCCGCAGGTGAACTTCGCGGTCGAAAGTGCGATGGACGAACTGGCCGGCAAGCTCGGCATCGACCCGCTGGACTTGCGCCTGAAGAACGCAGCGGCCGAGGGCGATCCGCAGACTTCGGGGCTGCCCTGGGGCCGGATCGGCTATGTCGAATGCCTCGAAGCGGCCAAGGCCCATCCGCACTGGTCAGCGCCGCTCGGCGCTCATCAGGGCCGGGGCGTCGCGGGTGGATACTGGGGCAACTATGGCGGCCCCTCGACGGTCAATGTCAGCGTGGCCGAGGACGGGACGATCACCGTGGCCACCGGCAGCCCCGATATCGGCGGCAGCCGGGCCTCGATGGCGATCATGGCGGCCGAAGTGCTCGACGTGCCTTATGAGCAGGTGCGCGCCGTGGTGGCCGATACCGCGTCCATCGGCGTCTCGATGGTAACGGGCGGCAGCCGCACGACCTTCGCGACCGGCATGGCGACCGTTCAGGCCGCCGAAGAGGTGAAGCGCCTCCTGTGCGAGCGCGCGGCGCGGATGTGGGGCGTGCCTGCGGATCAGGTCGAGTGGCGTTCGGGCGCCGTCGCGTGCCTTGCGGGCGAGGCGCAGGGACAGACCCTGTCCGCCGCAGCGATTGCCGGACGCTCGTTCCATTCGGGCGGCCCGATCGCGGCCGTCGCGGCGCTGAGCGCGCAAGGGTGGCTGCCCGGTTTTGGCGTCCACATCTGCGATACCGAAGTCGATCCCGAGACCGGCCATGTCAGGATCGTGCGCTATACCGCCGTTCAGGATGTCGGCACGGCGATCCACCCGGACTACGTCGAAGGCCAGATCCAGGGCGGCGCGGCGCAGGGCATCGGCTGGGCGCTCAACGAGGCCTATATCTACGGCGAGAACGGCAAGCTCGATAACGCGGGTTTCCTCGACTACCGGATGCCGGTGGCCTCGGACCTGCCGATGATCGAGGCGGTCATGGTCGAAGTGCCCAACCCGGCACATCCTTACGGGGTGAAGGGCGTGGGCGAAGTGCCGATCGTGCCCCCGCTTGCCGCTGTCGCCAATGCCATCCACGCGGCGACAGGAGCCCGGCTCAAGGACCTGCCGATGGCGCCTGACCGGGTCTATGCCGCGCTTCACCCGCAAGGGTGAGGCGCGGTGCGCATCGTGGTGATGGCGCCGTTCGACAAGGAGTTCTTCGGCACCGGCCGGCTGGACCTGGCGCCCCGCAACTTGTTCGATCTGGTGGGCAAGCTGGACGCGCTGGCCCCCGGCTTCGCCGCGATTGCCCAGCCGCGCGTGCATTTCGCCGTCGATGGCGTGCTGGAAACCGACTGGACCCGCCCGCTCGCGGAGGCGGCCGAAGTGATCGTGCTGCCGCGCGTGGGCGGAGGCTGAGACGATGGCGGTGACGCTGCGGTTCAGGCGGCTCGAACCTTTCGGGGTGGAAGTGTCGCACGATCTGTCCCGGCCGTTGGCGCCTTCGCTGGCCTACCATTTCGGCGAACTGCTGCGCGAACATGGGGTCCTCGCCGTGCCCGGTCAGGTCCTGTCAGAGGAAGCGCTGGCGGCACTATGCGCCTTGCGTCCCGGAACGCAGGCACGATCCGCGCCGCACGATGCGACAGGCACGATTCGGCTCACCCAAGCGAACGGCGATGTGCTGGCGTGGCCGTGGCAGGCGGGCGGCGTGATCTTCTGGGACGGGGATCAGGTCCAGGCCTGACCGGGTTTCCCGGCTCAGTAGCGCGAGGTCCGCACGCAGCGCATCGGGCCGTCGCTGCCGTCTTCGGTGATCTGGCGCAGGAAGCCGGTGGAGATCCGGTGGAGCGTAAGCCCCTTGAGCTTGCCGCCGGTCATGACAACGCGATCGCCGGTATAGAGATAGCTGCCGCGAATGCCGCCCGCCTTGTAGCTGGAGGCATTGACGATTCGGAAGTCGTATCCGGGCATCGGCGTGCCGGTGGGGCCACCGGCATCGCCGGGCAGTTCGCATGTGTAGTTGCCCAGCGCGAGCGTGCCGATCCGGCCGCCGGGCACAGGCGGCGGGGGCGTGCCGGCGGCACAGGCGGTGACGGCCGGAACGCCTGCGGCGGCAAGCAGCACGGCAAGCAGGGCGGAACGGGACCCGGTGTCGGACTTCGGTGCGCGGTTCATGGCGCTCAGCTAGCACTGGCGCGAAGCAATTGCCATGCCCGCCCGCCTCGTCTAAGGGCGCAGGCTTTCCAGGGCAGTTCCCGGCATGTGGGAGCTGGCTCTAACCTGCAAGCTCTTTCCCATCGAAGGCCACAACCATGAAGATCAGCGGCGTCGACATTCGTCCCGGCAACATTCTCGAATACGAAAAAGGCATCTGGAAGGTTGCGAAGACGCAGCATACCCAGCCCGGCAAGGGCGGCGCCTTCATGCAGGTCGAGATGAAGAACCTGATCGATGGCCGCAAGACCAACGTGCGTTTCCGCAGCGCCGACACGGTCGAGAAGGTCCGTCTCGACACCAAGGACTTCCAGTTCCTCTATGTCGAGGGCGACCAGCTGGTGTTCATGGACATCGAGACGTACGACCAGATCCAGCTTCCCGCCGACCTGCTCGGCGATGCAGTGGCCTTCCTGCAGGACGGTATGCAGGTCCTGCTCGAACTGTGGGAAGAACGCCCGATTTCGGTCCAGCTGCCCGAACAGGTCGAAGCGACGATCGTGGAGGCCGATGCCGTAGTCAAGGGACAGACAGCTTCGTCCAGCTACAAGCCCGCCGTACTCGACAACGGTGTGCGAGTCATGGTGCCGCCGCATATCGAAAGCGGCACCCGCATCGTGGTCGACGTGTACGAGAAGGCATATATTCGAAAGGCTGACTGATGCGGACTATTGCAAAGATCATGACTTCGGCGGCGCTGGCTGCGGCTCTGGCCGGAACCGGCGCGATGGCGGCCACGCCGGCCAAGGCGCCTGCCAAGGCCCCGGCCAGCAAGGTCGAAGTTCAGGATGCGATGCTTTACCTGAAGGTCATCATCAGCGGCCTTCAGTCCGATAAAGTCGAACAGCCGGTGAAGGGCGCTCTGGTGGGCTGCCTTTACAACAATTCGCTCGGCCAGATCACCGATTCGATGGAAAAGGTGATCGCCGAGAACCCCGGCAAGATCCACAAGGACAACCCCAGCGAGCTGCTGGGAGTCATGGTCCGCATTTGCGGGTACAATCCGCAGGCAGCGGCCGCGAACAACGCGGCCAAGGGCCGCTAAGTCAGACCGGACCCGGTCCGGCAGCAGGAGTAGAGAACAGGTCATGGCCGCAATTTCCGGTCTCATTCGCGTCATGGAAAAGGCTGCCCGCAAGGCGGGTGGCCGTCTGCGCCGCGACTTCGGCGAAATCGAGCACTTGCAGGTAAGCCGCAAGGGGCCCTCGGATTTCGTCTCGAAAGCCGACGAGGCCTCGGAGCGGACGATCTGGGACGAACTGCGCGCTGCGCGTCCGGACTGGGGCTTCCTGTTCGAGGAAGCGGGCGAGATCGAGGGCGACCCGGCCAAGCCGCGCTTCATTGTCGATCCGCTCGACGGCACGACCAACTTCCTGCACGGCCTCCCGCATTTCGCGATCTCGATCGCGGTGCAGGAGCCGCGCCTCGACGGGAAGGGCTGGGGCGAGATCACCGCTGGACTGATCTACCAGCCGATCACGGACGAGAGCTTCTGGGCCGAGAAGTCGCGCGGCGCCTGGCTGCACGACCGGCGCCTGCGTGTCTCTTCGCGCCGCCATCTCGACGAGAGCCTGATCGCCACCGGCATTCCCTTCCAGGGCCACGGCGATGTGGGGCAGTGGGCGAAGATTTACGGCGCGATCGCGCCGCAAGTCGCGGGTATCCGCCGCTTCGGTTCGGCCGCGCTCGACCTCGCATGGGTTGCGGCAGGCCGCTACGAGGGCTTCTGGGAAGCCGACCTCAAGCCCTGGGATACGGCTGCCGGCTGCCTGCTGGTGCGTGAGGCCGGCGGCTTCGTGTCCGACTGGAAAGGCCGCTCGCAGCCCTATTGCGACAAGGAAGTGCTCGCCGGCAACGACGCGCTGCACTCGCGCCTGCACAAGATCGTGGCGAACGCGCTCAAGGACTGAGGGGCTTTCCTCCGTTTATCGTACGCACGGGGCGTTTCGCCGCGTGCACGCGATCTGTCTTTGAAGTGCAACGCAATTGACGCGGTAGTTTCCCGGTTCGTGCCGAAGGGCGGCGGGCATGGGACACAGGGGCTGGGTATTCACCGCTGCGGCGCTTTGCGCTGCGTTTGGGCCGGGTGCGGCACAGGCTCAGGCAGGGCCTGCCGGGGCCGTCGTCGCGGCGCTGGCGCCGGCCGCCGGACCGCTTCCGGTCTTCGATCTCGGCGCGGCCGCACGGCCTTCCGTGACCGGAGCCATGGATACCGCGTGGCAGAAAGTCTCGGCCGATGAGGAAGAACCCCGGCGCGAGAAAGTGAAGATCCGCTGGCAATACCAGCCGGTCGAGGGCGGCCCGCGGTTCGAAGTCGGCACTTATGGTTCGCGCAAGGGCGCGATGAAGTCGAAGCTGCTGCATGTGGCGATGGACTGGACGTTCTGAATTCGTGCGATCCCGCCGCGCTTTCCGCAACAATTACATGGTCTGCACGCTGGCCTCTTGAATGCCGGAGACTGCGCGGCTAAGCGGGCCGCCGGATTTCCGTGCCCCTGTGGCGGAATGGTAGACGCGAACGACTCAAAAGCGCTTTATACAGAAAGCGCTCGAATAAAAACGTTGCAAAAACAGTGAAATAATAGGATTCTTCGAGGTGTTGGGGCTAGCGCATAGCTAGCACAAAAACACACAGTCGGAGGGCGCTATGGAAGCTGCGCGGCACAAGCTGATGGATGGGAAGGTTCAGCTCTATATGCGGAACGGTAGTCCGCATTGGCAGTGCTCATGTTCCATTGCCGGAAAGCAGCGTCGTACCACGACCAAAGAAGAGAGCTTGGCGCGCGCCAAGGATGTCGCGTGCGACTGGTATCTTGGACTGATGGGCAAGTACCGCTCAGGCGACCTCAAGGAGGGCGTCACATTTCGGAAAGCAGCCGAGCAGTTCCTGGCCGAGTACGAAGTCATTACGCAAGGGGAGCGCAGCCCGTCCTACGTCAAAAGCCACGGCATGAATCTGCGCGTGCATCTCCTGCCGTTCTTAGGCGATAAAGTCGTCAGTGAGGTCACGCCCGGTCTGGTTCAGGAATATCGTGTCCATCGGATGACTTCCCGACTGGACAAAGAAGGCAATCCGAAGCGCCCCGCTCGTTCGACACTTCACCATGAGATCATTACCCTCCGCCACGTGCTGAAAACGGCCAACCGTCACGGGTGGCTGGAATTCATCCCTGATCTTTCCGCGCCCTATAAGACGTCAGGCAAGGTCAAGCACCGCGCGTGGTTTTCTCCTGAAGAATACAAGAAGCTCTACACGGCCACGGGCGAGCGGGCGGAAAAACCAAAGAAGGAGCGCTGGCGCAGCGAATGCGAGGATTTGCACGACTACGTGCTTTTCATGGCCAATTCCGGCCTGCGCCCGGACGAAGCGCGGCGCATTGAAGTGCGGGACGTTGAAGTTGTGACCGATGGTCCGAAAAAAGAGCGCATTCTGCATATCGCCGTGCGCGGCAAGCGAGGCGTTGGCTATTGCAAGACCATGAACGGCGCGGTGCTACCCTTCCAGCGCATGGTGAAGCGGCACAAACTGGAAGCCACTGATCTGGTGTTTCCGAAGGTTCAGCGTGAACTCCTCAACGCTATCCTTGCTGAGCAGGGGTTAAAGCATGACCGCGAGGGCAATCCACGTAGCTCATACAGCCTTCGACACACCTATATTTCCATGCGGTTGATGGAGGGCGCGGACATCTACCAGATCGCGAAAAACTGCCGAACTAGCGTCGAGATGATCGAAAAATTCTATGCCTCCCATATCAAGAACATGCTTGATGCAGGCGCCATCAATGTGCGGCGTCGCAGAAAATGATTGCAGCTTTTGCCTTTTCGTAGTTGAGAAGGGCTGCAATGCCGCTTGGCAAGACACGTTGCCGAAGCTAGATGGCATCCCCGCGCCCCTGTGGTGGAATTGGTAGACGCGCCGCACTCAAAATGCGGTATCTTCGGATGTGCCCGTTCGAGTCGGGCCAGGGGCACCACTTCCTTTCGATGCGATGAAGCAGGCAGAACTGCTCGTGTAAACGCATCGCCGCCGCAGCATGAACGTGATCGGCGAACTTCGCGAAGGCTGGATCGAACGAGCCAGCCGGTGGCACCAGTGTACCGGACGGGGAACGGCCATCGCCACCAACATCGCCTATTGGTATTTTTCAGCTATTGGAGCGGGAAACGCCTGTGTTTGCTTGACGTAAGGCAATCGCTTTCTCCTGCCGCCTTTCAACCACATTCCCTTCTTCCCGGCTTCTCATGCGTCCGCGTTTCGCACGTGCCCGCCGCCGTTCAACCCAGCTCGCTTCCGCCTCCGCAACAAGTGCGGGGTTGTGCAGCTCCGCTCCCTTCGGGCGCAGGCGGGGTATGACCACCGGCTCGGGTAGCCCGCGCTGATTTGCTTCCTATCGAAGCCGCAAGATGGGCTTGCGGCGAACCCAAAGGAGCAGATCATGACCACCAACGCACAAACATCCGGCGCAAAACCGACCCACCGCCTCTTTCTCGTCACCGGCAACGGCAAATCCGCAAGCTGGCGCGAGATCGGTGCAGCCTGGCCGAACAAGGACGGTCAGGGCTTTTCACTCGCCTGCGAAGCAGTCCCACTTCAAGGCCGCATCGTGATGCGTGCCATCACAGAGCGTCACACGGAAGAACAGGCTCACTAGGGCCGCTTCCGCTACCACCGCCAGCCTCAGGGCTGGCGGATAGCGCGAACCAACCGCTCCAACGCGGCAATCAGCTTCGTTGCGGCGTTGGTCAGCAGGATGATTTCAAGGCTGGTCATGGGTTTCTCCCTCGTGCTGCCCGCGCGGAATTGCGCTGGCGAGAGGGCTTCACCGCCGTTGCCTCCCATGCGCCGGACACAGGCCATTTGCCGCCTTGGCGGGCCGCTGCTGCACGCAGGAAGCGAGGAGCCTTGTCCGGCACAGAGCACAACGGCCAGATTGCCCGAACAGCGCCATCCCCGCGAGGAGCCGGGAGAACTCTCCACATGCCGCCGGAGCCACCATCTGGTGTCCATGATCCGTCGTATTCGCATTGTTAGAAAAAATTAACCAAGTTTTAGCGTTTCCATGCAATGCTAGTTCTAGTTCACTTGCGCCAAATGTATGGATGAATTCACCAACAGCGATCCAAGACTGCGACCAGCCAGCCCGCCAAAAGCAAACAGGCAGCCGAATGGGCCGGTCGAGTACCCAGTGACACCCGAGACATTTCCAGAACTGGATCGAGCCTTCCGGGAGTTGGCGCACAAAGCCAATGCGGACGAATATCACCTAGTGATTTTGGGTGATAATTTTGGCGGCGCCGGTACGGATTTCAGCCGCAAAGTCATCGGTATTGGAATACGTGTAATCAATTCCGGTACTTTGGAAGAGGTGCAGGGCACTTTGGGGCACGAATTTGGGCACGAGCTAATTCGTCGGTACCCGGAACTTCAGTCAACGGTTCGTGCTGACAAAACAGATCAACAAAACGAAGAACTTACTGCGGATCGAATTGGCGTTTGCCTGACAGGCGATTGGCAAAGTGCTATTGCAGAGCTTGCCAGCGGAACAAGTATTGATCCTGCCTTATCGGTCGAAGAACGCATTGAATCATTATCATTTTTCAAACCCAGCGACTGCCCTGTCATGAAATCCGATCAAAGCAAAACTGCGACATTTCCATCTTTTAACCGATAATCGAGCTTCAAGATCGAAGCCAAAGGGCTAAAATCTTCTGACGACTCTGGTGCGCAGGGGTAGGGCTGGTGCGAAATTCAAAATTTCTCATGCTGTTGATGTCGGTTTGTATGAGTGCGCCAGTCACAGCGCAGACGCCAACATACTCACCTCCACCACCCGTATCGATTGCTCCACCGCCGCCGGTTGTGTCTGTTGAGCAGTCATCAGCGTATTCTGTGCTCGTCGCGCAAATGCAGCAAGAAAATGAGAAAATAGAGCGTCAGACGAATATGAATGCTGCGCTGGATTCAATCATCAGAGCTGACTCAAAGCACTGGTGGATGAACGAATATGTGCTTGGCAGCGTGCGGGACTCCTATATTCGTTGGCAATCGAATGATGGAAGAACGGTGATCATTCGAGCTAACTACACTTATAATTATTCCAGCAAAGGGTGGGTGGAAGCAAAACTGACCGACAATCGTCTGGTTTGCATCGAGTACTGGGATTCGGATTGCCGCGCGCCATATGACGCAAATACCACAAACGAACGCGCGAATGTTATAGCCGGTGTTGTAGTAGCTGCAGTTGCGCTAGCCTTGATTGCGAACAGCAGTTCTGATGGTGGAAATAGCGGCGCATCCGGTCAAAATTCCGGCGGCAGCTCGTCATTTGACCCCACCGCAGGAAGAGCTTCGGCGCAACCTTCTTCACCGCCCACGCCAAAGCCAGACACTTCCGTCGGTTGCGCTTGGGGTGACCGAGCTTACGGGACATGCCATTGACCTAACAGTAAGAAAAAATTAACCAAATTTTAGCGGTTTTCCGCCATACTGACGGAAGGTTCACGCGCACGAGGCAGGTACTCTATAGCGGCCAATCCGACAGTTTATCACGGTCATGCGGCACCGCCGGATGACCCGCTGGCTAGCCAGCGCACCGAATTGCTCGGCCAACTGGTCGGGGCGCAGTTCGCGCTGGAACGCGTCATTGCCGAGTTAGCAGGCAACCCGGCCGCAGCCTCCGCCTTGCAGGAAGGCCAGTCCAATCTGGCCGCGCTGAGCGCCTTATTGCGGCAGGTCGCGACGGCGGATGCCGCGAGCCTTCCAGCCTTGCGTGCTGAAATCATGGCGGCGGTTTCCGCCGGGAAAGCGACCGCTGAGCAACAGAAATCTGGAGCCACCACGGCAGAGCCTGCCGAAATCCTACTGGATCGTGCGATGGCAGAAAGCCGTGCCCAGGTGCACGCCGTGATGGCCGGGATGAAAGACTTCGATCCCTACCTGCATTTTGGCTCCGCCGAGGACGAAACCGAATACCGCAAGCGCGCCGAAGAGCGCCAAGCCTACATCTCCCAGCAGGAGGGCAAAGGTGCCGAAGGCCAGCTCAACGCATCCGGGGCAGCCATCGGCCAGATGGCCGATGCTTATGCCCATGGCGCGGGCGACAGCCCCGAGTTCAAGGCACGCTGGGATGCACTGGTTGCCAGCACCGAAAAGCTGCGCGATGCTGCCAAGGCGAACGGCGTCTCCACCGAGGAATTCGACCGCCGCCTGCGCGAGGATCTTCGCCGCATCCTCAAATCCAAAGGATTATCGGACGCCGAGATCGATGCGCAGTTTGCCGCCCACCCCGATCCGCTGGAAGCGGTGAAGGCGTATGTGGGCGGCGAAAAGGATATCGCGGTTGTCGAGAAGAGCGCGGAATGGGTCGGGCAGTCGGCCAAATCAGCCACTTCTGATGAGCGCGAGGAGATGGGGAATTTGATCGCCTCACTTCAAAACGCCGGAATTGTCGAGGCCACGGTCGATCCCGACGCCGCACCAAAACATGGCGTCGCAATGGCGCGCACGGCTACTCCCCGCACCATCTAACCAGCCAATCTGGGCTACATCAGCTTGATCTCGGCGCAATCCTGTCGTGTCTTCTGAAAGAAGGAATCGTCGCGCTGGAACGCTCCCCGTAGGATCGTGTCGTTGGATGCGAAATCCTCTTCCATCGACGCATCGGATTTACCGAGCATCCGCCCAAGGGTTAGAGCCGTGTCGTGGGACTTCTGCTTCATTGCGCGGAAATGTTCCGCTTTCGCCCCGTATCGTGGATCAGTCGAGGCGACCGCATTTGCGACGTAGCAGCGAATGGCATAGCGGTAAGTCCGCTCTTTCAACTGCGTGGATTGAGCGAGAGCCAACGTTGGCAAGGCCAACATGACCACTGCGAAGCAGGCCAAGCAACGCATGACTCAGCGCCGCCCTTTGTAAATATAGCGATTGATGGCATTCGCCGCGACGCCGGAAATCGTGCTCTTCACGACATCAAGCAGATGCTTCCGAAAGGTCTGGTCGTCGTGGTCATCGTGATGATGGGGCGTGGTGACGTTGTACGCCTGCCCATCATTGGCATGAACTTCGTAGAGATGCGCCATGGCAAAAATCCCTCACTCGCCGGAAAAAGCCATGAGGGGGTGTTACCGAATGGGCAGAATTGTTGCCGGGGATGCCCAGCCATATCAAACTGTTGGGCATGGTTGCTCTCCTACATCGCGTCCATTTCTCTCCACTTTCCGTTCGGGCGGAAAGCCGCTGTGGCGCTTACTTTTTTGCGTTCGGGGGTTGTAACATTCCTGCCCATACTGTTGCCCGGTGCGGGAGGCGGCCATGACCGCCTATGACGAACCGACCATCATCGATCTGTTCGATCTTCACGGGCAGCGGAAATACCTCAACACACAGGAGGCGCGGCGCTTCCTCGCCGCCGCCAACAAGGCCGCCACGCCAGAACGGCTCTTCTGCCTGGTGCTGTTCTATACGGGAGCCCGAATTTCTGAGGTGCTGGAACTGAACCCACGGCGGCTCGATGTCAGCGACCGCCGGATTATCTTCCGCACGCTCAAGCGTCGGAAACTCTCCTACCGCGCCGTGCCGGTGCCGACGCGGCTCATCAGGGAACTGAACGCGCTCGCCCGACCGCTCGGGCAGGATGATCGGCTATTTCCGTTCTGCCGCCAAACGGGATGGCGGATCATCAAAAACATCATGGAGCGAGCGAGGATCGACGGCCCGCAAGCGACGCCGCGAGGCCTTCGCCACCAGTTCGGCATCCATGCTATCGAGGTGCAGGTGCCGGAAAGCCTATTGCAGCGCTGGATGGGTCACGCCCGCGCCCGAACGACGCGGGTCTATACGGTGTTTGGTGGCGGAGAAGAGCGACGGTTGGCTAAACGGATGTGGCAAGAAAGTTACCGCAACCTTTCATGATCTGCCTTGAAATAAAAATTAACAATACTGTAACGATAATTAATTCTGGAAAATGATATAAATCTCTTAACAATGTGAGGATTTATCGATCGAGATAATACATATTTTCAGAAGCGATTTGTAGAGTATTTAGGTGAACGCGGGCTTTCCGCCTCAGACCCACGCGCGATCAGTCATCTTGACGCATTTTTACACTCGGAAGTACCAGAGTTGGATGCACTCTCGGCGGTGCGAGAACTGCGGTGGCAATTCAATCGCCCCAGGGTGGATGTGAGAGAGCCGTTTCCAGGCAAGCGTGCCGGAAGTGATCCAGAAACGTTCCTATTGGCCACCTATGGCGATGTAATTCGGGATGGTAGCTTTGGTCCGGGGCGCCTTTCTAACATCGATTCCGCATTGTACATCGCGCTACAGCGCGACTTGTCCAAGAAAAACCCATCAGAAACAATCGGCGACTTTTTCGAGCGACATGCAACTGAGCGGGGCAGTGCAACAAAGGCATATGCGCGCAAAGCGGCTGCTTGTGCGGAACTCCTTGGTGCTACGGAAATGGAAGCGTCCCGTTTCTTTGGGGGAATCCGGGCAGATCGAACAAGCAAATGGGTTAACGCCATCGCTGATGATGAGCGGGGGCGTGGCTCCCGGCACAAATGACGCGCATTGACAGCCACACCAATCATTGAGACAACTTCTTCCCGTGAGGTTGTCTCGCGGTCATTGAAGACGCGGAGGTGCTCATGTTCCCTTTAAGTTGGATTTTTGCAGGTGGTGCTGGCTTGGCGGGCGGCTTGGGCGGCGCAGTAGCTTTGCCCATTGTTGCGGTCACTGTTGCTGTTTCTGCACTTGTGAAGAAAGAAAAAGGCAAGCCGTCAAGTCCGCCCTCCAATCACAAGTGATCAGTGAATTTTCTTCTTTTATAGAAAAGGTACATTCCTTCATTTTTGGAGGTGTCTTTCCTATTTTCATATCTTCGTTGTCCCTAATTCTCAGTATTTATGTATTTATTACAAATCTGCGATCACGAGAAGATGAAGTAATCCACTCGATAGTTGATAGATTTTCTAAATATTCCTTGGGTATGGAGGAGGCTCAATCCAAAGGTGAGGCGAGCCAACACAGAAGCGTTTTGGATTTCTTGAACAATCTCGAAAATATGTGCCTCATGTATAACGAGAAGCGGTATGGCCGAAAGGCACGAGCTGTCATTGTGAATATGGTTTCAGATTCTATAGCTGGAATAAAAAAACGGGGCGTGGATTTTGAATATTTGATTAAAGCCTATAGTAGTGGTGTTGATTCTTACTGTGAGATTTTGAAATTCTCAAAAAAGCATCGTGTGTTAATTTTAAGGAAAATTGGAAAATTAAATGATGCCGTGTTTCTGGAGAGTGTTCCTGAAAAGCAGTAGTAAGATACAGAAAAAATTCAGGAATCGGGCTGCATGGCATTTGTTCGCAATTTTTTTCGCAGAAACCACCTGTCGCCTGAAATAGGCCCGCGAAAGACCTCTGCTGCGTGATGCAACGTTGAAAATTCTATGTAAGAATTTTCACTTGAGTTGAGGTTTTGGCTTTGCTTGGCTCTATTATGACAACGAGCGATTCGGATCATAAAAATGTCGTCAAAATTGATTCTGAAAATTGGAAATTTTGGCGGTAACGTAGAGTTCATTTACCCCGATGGCGGCCTCGACGACCTTTCCAAATACGGACTCCAGACAGTCTTTAAAGTTGCTGGAGCTGGAGTAGCAGGTATTGTGACAAACGTGAGTGAAATGGTGTCCAAGAGAATTCTTGGAGGACTGCCATTTCCGGGCACCCTGTATGTTTACGAAGACAGATTGGAGTTCCGCCCCGCATTCCGTTTGATTGGTTTTATTTATAAGGGTATTGAAGAAATCATCGTTCCTTCAAGTTTGATAAAGTTGGCAGAGCAGAAAAATAAAGGCCTAATAGTGAATTATGTAGAAATATTTCTACATGAGGGCGGCAGCGTGAAAATTGCCTCCATGCTACATTCCAAAAAAATTGCTCAAGCAATAAACTCAATGAACACTTCGACCAGATAGGTCGCGATTTTTCTTTGAATTTAGTGCCTTGCAGGCGAAGTAACCCACTGCTCCTACCGTTGCAACATGCGCAGCCGTGATCAAAGCGACCTTGCCATTCGGCGATAGCGGCAACCGCTTTAAGTCCGGAGAAACCGTTGTATACGCTTGAACTATATCTACGATTGGATTCGGCATTGTTCAAATGTATCAAAAACCAATCGAGTTGGTGTTACAATTTCATGAAATATCGATGAGCCTGATGGAGCATATTTTGGAGCTATGATCGACATTTCTTTGCAGAATGTCGCGAGGGAACTCCACCACCGTCACCACGCTTCCCTGCTGCAAATGTCGCGCCAATTCGTCGAGGCCGCTGCCTTCGATCACGAACTGCCGTGAACCAAAATCCAGGCTGAGCAGCCTGTCGCCCGTCAGCTCGACCGCAATCAAATGCGGGTAGCTGACCATCCAGCTTTGCCACATGCCGGATTTCGGCTCGTAGCGCCGCAGCTCCAGCATCAGCGGTGGGCGGGAACGCCCCCGCTGCAACACCCAAGGCTTGTAGATTGATGGATCGTGCGTCACGGCCTCTTCGGCATCGCCATCCTCATAGGCCGCTGCCTGCGCACCGCCTTGCCCGCCCGGCGGTTCCACCGGGCGTGGCGTCGATGCCGGGTTGGGCGGCACTGGCCGCCGTGGCTCGAACATCTCGCGCCAGTTGCCCATTTTGGCGGGATCAGGTTCCCAGCCATTCGCTTGGTAATCACTCATCTCATCGCTCCAGATCAGGGGTGGGGTTGCGGGCATAGGTGCGCTCATGCCCCGGCGGATCGCGCGGCGCGGGTTGCAGCCGCTCGATCTGGCGGTCGAACCATTGGTGGAACCGCTCAAACGCTTGCACGGAGCTGGGCGAGCGGATATCGACCTGCCGGAACGCCGCCTTCGCCCGCTCCTCGACGGCGCGGTAATGCCGCGCGAACTGGAACTGCCCGAACCGGTCTTTGAGGACGCCACGTAGCTCCTTGAGGTGAAAGGCCAGCCGCAGTGCTGGCTCAGGGAGGCGGGCAAGTCCGCGTTCCAAATAACTCCGCCGGTCGATCTGTTGATCCGATCCGGCGCGCGTTAGCGCTGCGTTCGCAGTGCGCTCCCAATCGGCTCGGCATGTTTCCTCATAATAGCGTGCCGAGTTCCACGAATCTGGATTGCTCTCAACCATGACGGGCCTGCCGTCCGGGTGCGTCCGCCCATCCGGGTCAGGCACCCAGTCATGGCGGGATTTCTTCCCGAAGCCTTCTGGTGAAAGCGGGCGCATGGTGAGCATGATGTGGACGTGCGGTTGCTCTTTGCCGTCCGATGCTAAGCCGTTGTGGAACGCCACATCGGCCACCATGCCTCGCGAGACGAAGTTGCGGATCACATATTGGCGGATGAGCGGGATGCGCTCGGCCTGTGGAATCTCGCGCGGTATCATAACGCGGATTTCACGCGCGACCTGGGCGTCCTTTCGGCGTTCACCCGCTTCCACACGATTCCACAGTGTCTCACGGTCGATGCCCTTGATCCACTGCGGTGCATCGGCAGGAAGGAGTATTTCCGAATGCTCCACGCCTGAGCGTCGGGAATAATCGTGGGTGACGTCTTGCCGTTCATCGTGCAATCGTTCACCGGCTCTGTAAGCTGCCGCTGCGACTGCGGATCGTCCGGCACTTCGTTTGAGTACCTGAACCCTCATGCTAAACTGCGCCACGCGACCCTCCCTGTTGGAAGTGGTCTGCCCAATGCCGGAATTTGTTCCCAGTCTGTTCGAAAAAGCCTTGAATCGTGCACAGATACGTTCGTCTTGAAGACAACCCGAACGTGCACCCCTGCGGGAGGCTTTTTGCAGTGCAATAGTGACTATCCATTGGTTAACAAATCCCTAAGATTGGCGGGTTCATGGGTGTTGCAGCCAGTTCGTTGCCGGGGGCACGGGCGCAGTTGCACCCGCGCTGGCGAGGCTGCAGACCGCTTGTCCGGGCTCGGTTGACCCCGAACACCACAATCACCGATTGTGCGCCTGCGGTGCTCGCAGCAGCCGTTGGCAATGCTCGGGCAGGCTGCGGTAGGCGGTCGCCAAATCCGGCACCGGCATGACCGGGCGGCGCACGCAGATGGCGACCATGCGTGCCCGCGCGACGCGGCGTTTGGCTGAGCCACGCCCAAGGCGTCGCAGGAAGGCAACGAGGCAAAAGACCGCGCTGCCAACCACCCCAAACCCCAGCGCGGCGGCTGCCCCCGGCTCGTGGCGATGGGCAACCAGATAGGCCACCATCAGAACGACGAGGATGCTGCCGACGATCCGGCGCAGCCACATGGGCGGCTTCGGCAAGGCGGCTGCCTGCCGTGGTGCCTCGTCACCCAGTTCGCCCCATTCCCGTTTCCAGGCGCGGTATCGGATAAGGGTGTCGTGCTTGCCAGCGACCCACGCGCCCAGCGGCAAGGTCAGTGCGGCGACCGTCCAGCCGCCGCTCACCGTGAGCGCATGGTAGCCCGCCCACAGGCACAGGAAGCTGACGGCCAGAAATACCGGCGCGTTGCCGACGAGATAGGTGAGGATGCCGGGCTTTCTCATTGGCCGAACTCCACATGGAGGGCATTTCCGCGCGACGCGTCGAACCTGCGCCCGGCTGAAAACCACACTGCGCTCACGACATTGCCATTGGCCGGGCCGCCGGTCTTGAGCATCCGCCCAAACTCACCGGGCTCGATGATGAAATCGACTTGTTCGCTTACCCCGTGGCTGACGCTCTCATTGCTCGCCCGACCACGCTGGCGTCCCCAATTGGTGGAGTCGCCCTGGCTGGTGCCGCTGCTTCCCGAGCTACCCACGCTGTAGCTGTTGCCGCTATGGCTGCTGTTCCAACCACTGCTGGCGTTGGAGCCCCGGTTCTCGCCTTCGCCCGCATTCATGCCCCAGTTGCGGCTGGAGCCTTCGGACTGGTTGTAGCTGCGGCGCTCCTGCACCGCCCGGCCCATCGTTTTCGCCGCCCATTCGTTGGTCTCGGCGCAGGCATTGTTATGCCAGATGCGCGTCGCGAAATTGCCGACAAACTGGTTCACCCGGTGTTCCGGTTTCTCGCCGCCGAACGAGGCATAGAGGCTGGGCAGGTTCTGCGTCAGATAGACGGTGCAGGCGCGGCTTCCCCGGCAGGTCGAGAGGAACTCGGCATCGTGGCTGTTGACGAAATACTGGCACTCGTCCGCCCACAGGAACAGCGGGCGTGCCTGTTGGAATTCCGGCAGGCCGTTGCGTGCCAGCACGGCGCGCTGCCACAGATATTTGAGGATCTGTTGCGCGATGATCCCGTCCTCGTTCATGGTGAGGGCGGGCATGTCGAGCAGCAGGATCGCGCCGTGGAACGTCAATTCCAGCGTGAAATGCGTCTCACCACAGAAGAGATCGGCGAGCCAGCCGTGATTGAAGCGATCCAGCGCCGTGGTCAGTGAAATCTGGATGCCGCCCCTTGTCTTGGCATCAAGCGTCGCCCAGTCATTCTGCCAGTAGCCGACCAGCTTCGCGCCGACCTCATCGGCAATCTTCGGTGCGGCTTCGGCGAAGTAGCGGCAGAACAGCGAGTGCTGCTGCCATGCCGGATCGCGCATCTCCTCCGGCGAGTGCGGCGCGCTGCGCACGAAGGCGAGCAGATCGCTGATCCGTACCGTGCCGGTCGCGGCATAGATGATCGGGATGGCATGGCGCAGCACCTGCCGCACCGTGTCTTCCCAGAACTGTTCGCTGGCCTTGCCTTCTGCCGCACCGACCGACCGGCAGATTTGCAGGACGGCCATCAGCAGCTCGATCACGGCATTGATGCCGCCGCTGCCCTGCCGCGCCAGTTCATAGGCCAGTATGTTGATGCCGCCATTGTGCCCGTTCACTTCCATCAGCGAACCCATGCGCCCGGTCTGCTGGCAGTAGCGACGCCACTGCGCCGCCTCTTCGGGTTTGGCGCAACAGACGATGCCGCCCATGCCTGCCAGCAGGTACGCCCTGGCCAGCGCGGCTCCCGAGCCGCTGGTCTTTCCGCTGCCAATGCCCCCGGTGATAAGAACGCCCTGGCAGGCGTCACGAAGCGTGAACGCATCGTCGGGCGACAGTTGCAGCAGCGATGCATCGAGATTGATCGATGAACGCATTTCCGTTCTCCAAAGAAAAACGGGACCGACCTCAGCGGTCGATCCCGTGTTCATGTTCATGGCCGGGTGGCTGGCGAAACTCGCCGGGCTGATCCCATCCCATCTGTTGCGCGATGGAAGGGTTGGCGGTGGCGGTCTCGCGATCCCAGCCGCCGTTCCCGTCGAATTCCCGGCCCCTCCAGCCGCGCTCAACGAGATTCTTGCGCACGTCGTCCATGGCACGACCGAATGCTTCAAAGAACCATTCCCCGATCATGACGCGTTCCTCACCCGGAAGTCGTACTTGCAGGCGGCGCATATCCAGTCGCTACGCAGAGCGTTGATGAGTCGGATGCAGACCCAGCTTACGGTGCCTCGTGCCAGATCAGTCGCGCCATGGCGCAGACCACGCGCTCTTGCGTCGGCCCATACTTCACCAAGCGGCGGACGGGGGATTTTGCGCACCCGCAGGAATTCGGTGGATTGGCAGTTCGGGCAACGCAGGGTCGCCGAAGGGCAGGTTTGATCAATAGTCGTCATATGCATCGTTCTTCTCCAGAAAATCGGGCGCACGATCCCATCCGCGCGGATCGCACCGCGCGCCCGGTTGAGGTTGCGAGTGGATGTGGTCAGTGGTTCATCGCAGTCCCCGGCCAGGCCGGGGCTCGATGGGCGTCCGGCTTACAGAGCCGAGATGAAGGTCATGTCCGCAGGCTTCACGCCCGCTGCTTGCAGGTATGCAGTCCAGGCCTGCCGGAGCGAGATCAGCATCGATGCGGGAAGGATTTGCGGTGCCTCCGCCGACGGGTCGATGGTGAGCCCGAAACCAAGCATCACCACCCGGCAGCCTGCCAGATACTCCCCCGGAGGCGGCGGCAGGTTCACGGGCTCACCCGCAACCAGTGCCTGGCTGGCCGAATAGGCGTCCGACACTTCCATCCCGTCCGTCATCAACACGACGGTCGAACGCGGCGTGCATGACGGGCGGATGGTTTCCAGCGCCAGCAGTAGGTTGGTCTGGTCATCGCCGCCTTCGGCGTCAAAGCGCGCCGCGATCTCCTGCAACTGCTGTTCCAGCTTTGCCGCTGCTGCTGGGATGCGCAGATTATAGTCGGTGACGATGGCCGGATGGGCAATCATCCGCTCGGCGGAACGGGCACCGGCTTCATACACGATGATGCTGTCACCAAGCTGCATCTGCCCGGCAAGCCCGGCAATGCGCTGCTGGGCGGCCTTCGCCACGGCAGGGTCAATATGGGCTGCCGTGCTCTCCGATACATCGTCAATCACGGTGAGCTGGGCTGGTTCGCTCGTGTGCGGTGCATCCGTGGGCGCAGGCGCACCGGAGCACGCTGCGAGGGCGAGGAAGAAGGGCAGCGCTGCCCCCTGTTTTGCAAAATCAGGCATGGCGAGGCTCCTTGGTGAGCAGGTTGAAGAAATAGTCGGCGGTGTAGGTCTCGAGGTCGGCCAGCCGCTTTTCCAGCGCGGCTTGCGGCACATCGGGCACGTCGGAACGGTCGTCCGGGCCAAGCTCGGCATCGCCGCGCGCCGCGCCAGAGTCGACGAGGTCATGCGCATCGGCCATCACCATGCCGACAATCACCCCGGCCTCGTTCGCGGCCTTGCGGGCAAGCGCATCGGGCACCTCCGCATCGGTGACGATGCTGCGATACCGAACAATCCGCTGCTGGCGGTCATGGACATCACGCAGCAGCGCCTTCCCGGCAGCGATATGCTGCCGTTCTCCCCACCCGGTGGCAATCACCGGCATGACCGCAAACAGCTTGCCGAGCATGGCGTGGCTGGCGAGGAATGAGAGGCTGAACATGGCAGCACTGGCCGCCCCCAGCGCCACGCCAAGGACGGAACCGATGGCACCTTGCCCATCGCCACTGCCAAGTGTCAGGAAGGTCGCTGCGAACATGAACGCGCCAATTCCGGCCATCAGGGTCAAAATCACGCCGACGCCAAACATGCTCAGGAGCCCGTCGAGCATTGCCTTGAGCTTGTTCGGGAACGCGAAGAGCATGATGTCTCCGAACAGCAAGGCGAGGATGATCGGATAGCGTAGTGACGCCAGTTCGGCGGCAAGGCTCGTGCCGTCCGATTTCATGGGAAACGCGGCATGGAAGCCGACGCCGGAGGAGTAGAACTCCGCGCAGCACGCAGCTACGATGCCGATTGCGCAGCCAATGGCGGTCAGGCTCGGCATCAACAACCGCGTGCGTGTGGATGCCAGCTCAGCGAGTTGGGATGAGGCGCGCTGCAACATGGCGTCATGGTTGGATGGATCAGTGATTGTCATTTGATGGTTTCCTTTTCGTGGAGTGATGCGGGGCGGGTGCTGGGCAGCCCGCCCGCGCTAGGTTCAGTGGGGTTTTCTGCCCCGGCCATCGCCGAACAGCTTGCCAATGCGCTGGTAGTTTCTCGGGCGGGGCTTGACCGGAGGTTCCGGCTCGGGCGGAGCCGGTGCCGGGAACATGGCACCAAGGCCGCGCAGGCAGCCGCCCAAAGCCAGTTCTTCTTCGGCCAGCAGGCGCTTCCACTCGCCCGCCTGGTCGAGGCAGTTTTCGTACAGGCTCAACGCCAACGCATCCGGCACCAGCCCGCTATGCGCCGATGTTGTGATCTGCTCGCGCAGCACGTCTCGCTGCGTTTGCAACTCGCCCATCCGGTCAGACGGGAGCGCCGCCGGGTGAATGGCTTGGTCGGCGTTCTGCCCAATCTGGGCGGGGTTCCGCCACGGGGGGCGGCGGTCGATCTTGCGCCACAGGCGCGATGTCCAATTCTCGTTCTGCATGAACTTGCTCCAAAACTGGGCGTGCAGCGTCGTTCGCGGGCGCTGCACGCCGCGTTGATGATTCCATCGATGTGTAGGGTGCGGTGCTTGGCCTATTCGGCCAGGCAGGCATGCCCAATCAGGGTGCCAATTCCCGGAAATAGACAAGAACCAAGGCAGCACCCTGCCAACGACCAAAGCAGGGCCATGGCGAAGTGCTTGCTGTTTTCAGGGTCAAAATTGATATGATCACCTCCCTTCCAATTGGCGACGCCGGAGCGACGTCGTTGCAATCAGATTGATAAGCGGAAGCGATGTTCGATAGCCGTGAATACCCTTGATTGCGGGTTATTGCGGGTCGAGATGAGGGGGCTGTGATGAATTATAACATTGATATAAATATATTTTATTTCATTTCAGGGCGAGCGAACAGACTCGCTTGATCCGATCTCCGCTCCAGAAATCGTATCGGCAATGAGGGTGATTTTGGAGGCCGAACAACCTTTCTTGATGGCTTGAGTTTGCGGCTTATGGCTGTGGTTGATGCTCGTATGAGTTGCCGGACTTCAACTGGCCGAAAGTGACCAGTGTCGCGAGGGGTGCATGAGCAGCAGCGTCACGCTGATGTGTCCGCTGGACTGGCAATGGTCACTCCAACATTTACGTGCGTGTGGAGGTCGCTAGACTATCAAACGGACACATTTTTTGGCGGACACGAAAGTGTCAGATGGAACGAGAGCGTGGTGCCAAGGAAAGGGCGTGATCGATTGCATCTTCGATATCCCCCATATTATGGGCTGTCAGTTCCCCATCCTCATTACAACCTAGCAATTTCAGCATTTGGTTCATGCGCTCCGCTTTTTCCGGTTCTCCAGGAACACTATCAAAGGCTAGCATGAAGTGTCCAACGTTGTCTTCAGGTCCATCTTTAACCAACCCAAATGTCGCGTCAGCCTCGGAAGGATTTAATCCAAAACGCCGGGTTAATTCTGAAATTCTATACAATATTGCAACTGAAGAACTGCTTAACAATGAATGCCTTTTGTATTTATTAGGGGTGATGAAATTATATTGATTATACGTCACTCAACTAAGTTTTGGCAATATTGAAAATATTATTTATTAATTTTCTTTATTTTAGGCAATTGTCATTTCGGAAATGAAGGGGTTATTCCAGCGTGCGTAAGCCGAATTCCGACAGAATCTGGAAGCACGGCTCATATCCCGCAGGCAAGTCGTTCGGAGAATTGCTAGATTGGCACTTAACCTATTGGGGGACTAGGCCGTATACAAATGCTTTGGATCAGAACGAACCGTGGAAATTGCTTGAGTTCGCAGAGGCAATCAACGCTGGCAGGCCAAGGCCAAAGACAGAAGAGGCATGGGAAAATAATCTCAGAGGCTGGAGATTAGCTGGGCGTTTACCGAAATCCCCAAAGATTGTTAGCAACATCCTGCTGGCATTGTTTGGCGATGATCCCGATCTGGCTGAGTGGAAGCGCGATCTTGAAGATGCGTTGCAGCGGGATCGGCAGGCAAAGTTAGAGGGCGTGATAAAGTGGCAGCCAGAACATGCGTCCTCCATCTTACCCACTGGCGAACCAAAACTTCCTCTGGATCAAAGTATTGGAATAGAGCCGGAACTAGCGGTTGCTCCGCGACATCGCAAAAGCTTCCCTTGGAAGCGCATTTTCGGCATCCTTGTACGCCCACAATTCGTCACGTGGCGCGATGATCTGGATGCCTCCCGTCAAGGATCATCGAAAGGCAAAAATGTAAGGACGGTTGAGCCCCCGACGCCGCCACAGCCGGGTTCCATAAATCGGGATTCAGAATCTGCCCTCGAAATATCAGAGCCAACTGCCGATACTGAGCCGCGGTCACCCTGGCATCAGCGGCTCCGTCACAGCTATATGCGCAACCCCATTGCTGGCACACTCGCACTGGTTTTATTTTTGGGCATAGGGCTCACAACCATTCGATACATTGGCACTGCCACCTCCGCAAAGCCAGAAGACGCCACCGCTGCTCCCATCAATGACCGGTTTATTTTTCCGAACGAGATCGGGGTCACCGACACATCATTGTTTGACGATTCTGAAACACAAGCTGAGCCCACGCGGCTTGTCCTTGTCAGCAAAGATGGGAAGCTTCATCCTGTCGGCAATGAACGCATCGATCCGGTAATCGTTCAGCAATTTGCCAAATGGGTAAAGCCAGAATTCGATCGGCTAACAAAAGGTCGTAGCGAACCGCTACTTGTTGTGACCACCCTTGACCTTGAACTGCAGCAAACAGCGGCCTCCTCAGTTCGCAACCATCTCCCGGTTGGCGCAGAAGGTGCGCTTATCAGCCTGGATCGCGACGGCGCAGTGCGAGCGATGATGAGCGGCGCAAACGCTTCTACAAATGCCAACCGTATCATTTCTCCAGTCTTTGCAGCCGGTCCGGCATGGCGCATCTTTGTTTATGCTGCAGCACTCAATGAAGGCTTCACGCCATTTGAAAGCGTTCAAGACGAGCCCGCCACATTCAACGGTTGGAGTGTGCCGCAACGATCTTATTCAGGAGGCACGGACCTCCGAAATGCGTTCGCATATGCCATGAATTCGGTGACGATGCAGTTGGCGTGGGGAAGGTTTGATGCCATAGAAGATTTGGCACGCCGATCCGGGATCACAACTCCAATATCTACAGAAATTTCTATGCCATTAGGCGCTTTCGACGTGCGATTCCTCGAAATGAATCAGGTTTTTGCCATGATATCTTCCGGCGGAAGCCTAGTTAAACCTTTCGGTGTAACCAAGATTTCGACGCTGGATGGAGAGGTTATTTACACGCGGGAAGCAAAGCGACCAGAAGCTGTTATCCCAACTTACGTTGCCGACGAAATGATTGATCTTCTCCAAACCTCAGTCGTACTCGGTCCCGCAAGATTCGCCGCGTTTGGTCGACCGATGGCAGGATTGGCCGGTATCAGTTCCGACTCGACCAGCGGTTGGTTTTTCGGATTTTCTAGCGGGATTACTACCGCCGTGTGGATTGGGCGGCCTGATGGGAATAAAATCGATTTGAAGGGAGGCGCACTCCCGGCTCGTGCGTTTGGCGAATTCATGCGTGGGGCCACAAAGGGAAGACCCGTGGAGCAATTCGCCACTAAGGCAACACTTCCTGATAGGCTGCTGGCAGATTGAACAAATGGGAGGCCAGCGAGCAGAGGTATTTCCATTTGTTGGAAATTAGCTTCGTGCGTTGCCTCCGGCCCGCGCCCTAGGCGCTGATTGCGCCCGTAGCCGCGCTGCGTCTCCGCCATCCGGTAACGGTCACTAACGCGGCTTAGGGACCAGCCCCTCAGCGCGCTTCACGTAAAATAGGCGGTCTCCCGAGGCTCAGCCTGACGGCCTGCGCCCGCCGTCGATTTTCCGTTCCGCTTGCACACCCCGATCTCGCCGATGGGCAGAGGTTCATGACGAACCCCATTCCCAAGGAGGAGAACATGGCCTTTCCAGCCCATAAGGAGCAATCCGTTACCACTGAACCCCGTATCTATGTTGCCTGCCTCTCGGCCTACAATAACGGCTATCTGCATGGGGCGTGGGTCGATGCCTATCAGGATGCATGGGACATCTGGACGGTCGTCAAAACCATGCTGGCCGCATCCCCCATGCCGGATGCCGAAGAATGGGCAATCCATGATTATGAAGGCTTCATGGGCTTGCGCATTGAGGAATATAGCAGCTTTGAGACGGTCAGCCGCCTTGCAGCCTTTGTGGTCGAGCACGGGGAACTTGGCGCAGCGCTAGCCGAGCATTTCGGTGGGGACATAGACGAGGCCGAACAGGCCTTGGCCGATGGCTATCTTGGCTGCCACCGCAGCCTTGCTGACTACATGCAGGAACTGACCGAGGAAACCACCACCATCCCGGAGAACCTGCGTTTCTATATCGATTGGCAGGCCATGGCACAGGATGCAGAACTGTCCGGCGACCTCTTCACCATCGAGATGGGTTTCGAGTCCGTCCATGTCTTTGCGGGGCGGTGAGATGGAAGAGCAACGCTACCGCTTCACGTGGCGCGGCATTGAGATCGAGGCGGTCTATACCCCGCTCAAATGGAACGTCATCGCCCACCTCGAAATCCGCAGCATCAGACCGGCACGTGCACCGCTGCCGATCACCAGTTCCGGCTACCGCTCCCATTTCCACCAGCCGGTCACCATCGAAGCGCTTGGCGGCGATGTCATCGCCCAAACCATCGCATGGCTCGACGACGAAGCCACTCGCCCGGAATGGCAGACGCAGGACACCGCCAGCAGGCAGGGGGAGCTGTTTTGATCCGGCTATGCGGAGATTAACGCCTTCATTCTCCGCATGGTGTGCGGCGAATATTCTTGCCTATGCGGTAAATATCCGGCATAATCTCCGCAGAAGATACGGAGATTATGCGCTACCTTTACCACTTGCCCGACTGGCCAGCCTTTCGCTGGCGTGAGGATGAAATCGCAACACCGTTGGCTGCTGTGCGCCACCGGCAGGGGCGTTTGATTGGCCGGATGGAAGGGTTGGGTTTCGATTTGCGGAACGAAGCCGTTCTCACCACGCTAACGGACGATGTTCTGAAATCCTCAGAAATCGAGGGCGAAAACCTCGATAAAGAACAGGTGCGATCATCGATTGCCCGCCGCCTTGGTATGGACATTAGCGGGCTGGTGCCTTCCGACCGTAACGTGGAAGGCGTCGTCGAAATGATGCTCGACGCTACCCAGCATTTTGACCAGCCGCTCACCGAAGCACGGCTTTTTGATTGGCACGCCTCACTGTTCCCCACCGGACGCAGCGGTATGCAGCGCATCACCGTTGGCGCATGGCGCGGTGCCGAAGGTGGCCCTATGCAGGTTGTTTCCGGCCCGATTGGCCGTGAGCGGGTGCATTATCAGGCACCGGATGCCGAGCATCTGCCGGAAGAAATGGCGGCATTCCTTAATTGGTTCGAGGAACCGTCCGCTTACGATGCCGTGCTCAAAGCCGCACTTGCCCATCTCAGGTTCGTGACCATCCACCCGTTCGACGACGGCAATGGGCGCATTGCCCGCGCCATTGCCGACATGGCGCTTGCCCGGTCGGAGGGGAGCGTTCAGCGCTTCTATTCCATGTCCGCTGAAATCCGAAAGCAGCGCAAGGGCTACTACGACATTCTGGAAGCCACCCAGAAGGGTGATCTTGATATTACCGCATGGCTTCTGTGGTTCCTCGCATGCCTGGACGGTGCAATCGCGCGCTCTGAAGACGTATTGCAGCATGTCTTCGCCAAAGCCCGCTTCTGGGAAGTCCATCGCGACATCAGCTTCAACGACCGTCAGCGCCTGATGCTCAACAAGCTGCTCGATGGCTTTGAAGGCAAGCTCAACACGTCCAAATGGGCGAAGATTGCCAAGTGTTCGCAGGACACGGCCTTGCGCGACATTGAAGCGCTAATGGTGCTGGGTATCCTCGAAAGGGAGCCCGGTGGCGGGCGCAGCACCAGCTACGCCTTGTCTGGCGGCAATTATGAATGACCGTCCCGCGAACGATGAACGGGAAGGGCGCTTTGCCTATATCCCCCGCACGCTTTCTTACTTCGATGCCCAACTAGAGGCGAAGCGTATCGTTCAAGGGGACGTGCTGGCGACATTCGGCGAGCCCATCGTTGTACTGGCACCGCCAGGCATGGGCAAAACCCGCCTCATGGAAAAGTTCGGTGAGGAACCAAACCATCGTTTCGTCCGTGCGACGAGTTTCCTGCGGCAGCCGAATGCGCCGCTGCCCACGAATGTCCGGCTGGTAATCGACGGCCTCGATGAGGTTGCGGCGGTCTCCGACGAAGACCCACTCCACCAAGTGCTAGCGAAGCTGCTGGCCTGCGGGAAGCCGCCATTCGTTATCTCATGCAGGGAAGCGGAATGGCGGGGTGTGACGGCCAATCTCGACGTTGCCGACGACTATGGCGTTAGCCCACGACTGTTGAATCTCGACCCGCTGACTCAAAGTGAAGCGCTTGCCGTACTCATTTCGCTGTTCGACCGCGAACGGGCGGAAGCCGCCATCGGTCGTTTGGGTGAGGTGGGGTTGGACGAGTTCTACACCAATCCGCTCCTGCTCGACTTTGTGGCTGCGATTATTGAGGCCAACGGTGATATTCCAGAAACGCGGGCGGATTTGTACGAGCAAGCCGCCGGGCAACTATGGCGGGAGCAGAACAGACGGCATCAAACCCGCAGCGCGGGCCTCGCACGCCTATCCGAAGACGAAGCGCTCAACGCCGCCGGTGCCATTATGGCTGCGTTGCTTATTACCGGGCGGGATGTCGCGTCCTTCCGTCAGGACGATCCGGCGGCATTGCCGATCTCCGCGCTCAATGGGTTCGCCGAACCGAATACGTTGCAGGCCATCGTGCGCAGTAATCTGTTTCGTGTCGCTTCCGATCAGGACGAGCAAATTCGTCCATTTCACCGAACGGTGGCAGAGTTTATTGGCGCGCGATGGTTGGCACACATGGTGGAGCGCCACGCCAATCCTGCAAGGGCTGCTGCGCGATTGCTCGCGCTGATTTCGACCGATCAAGGCATTCCGTCGTCGCTGCGTGGCTTGGCCGCATGGCTGCCGCGTTTCAGTCCGACATGGCTGGGGCCAGCGATCATCAAGGCTGAGCCGTATGCGGTTTTGCGTTACGGTGATGCCGACCATCTTTCCGTCACCCAAGGCGAACAGATGCTGTCCAGTCTTCGGCGGCTGGCGACGTTCGATCCCTATTTTCGTTCCAGCTATTGGGGCAGGCTTTCAGCAAAGGGTTTGGTGCAACCGGCACTCACTGAAACGGTTCGGTCGATCCTGACCGATGACGATGTGACCTACCAGTTGAGATCCACCATTCTGGACGCGCTGGGCAACGTGGAAAGTGCCCAGCATTTCACCAGCGAACTGGCTGCGATTGCCCTCAACACCGAACGATTGCCTAGCGAGCGTTCAGAAGCCCTTGGGGTGCTGCTGAAACGAAACGCTGAACTTGATTGGACAAGCCTGATTGAAGAGCTTGTTGGCCTAGGCGATGAAAATTCCACGGAAATGGCAATCACAGCCATCACCAAATGCGGCGTTGAGAATTTCGAGGTTCCTTTCATCGTGCGCGCTATCATTGCTGAAGCGCGCCTCACGGCTGAAGATACTGGTCGCATCTCCATAGGATTTGGATTGCAGATGCAGCTTGCGGGGGCAGTTCCCGACGATCTGCTTGTCCCGCTACTCGATGAAATGACGGCACAGACACAGCCGCTGCGCGATCCGAAACGCTGGTGGCAACACAACCAGCATTCGGGATGGCGGCAACTCGCTTCCTTTTCTGCCGGGCTGATCCGACGTCAACTTGAAGCCGATGCCGCCGCTGTGTCGCCGGAGCAGCTATGGGCATGGATGCGTGCGCTCGAACAAGAGCAGGATCGTGATCGTGACGACCGCCAGGTTGTTGCTGAAATTCTCGTGAAAGACGCACGCCTTCGCCAAGGTGTTCAGCGGTTGGCATTATTCGCCGAAGGGCAGGAGTCAGAGTTCCATGTAAATCACTTCCACCTCAATCGCCTGTCAGCCGGGCTCACGCTGACAGACGAAGATGCACAATTACACCTCGTGGAACTGGTGGCTCGCAACAATCCTGCTGAAAAGGAGGCGTGGTTCGCATTACTGAACCAGTTACGCGAGGAGGATAGGCTGATCCCGAAATCCATCCAGGCGCTGGCTCGCCCTTATGCTGGAGTCGACGAAGACCTTCTTGGTTTCCTGAGAAAGAAACCGAAGCGGATGCCGGTTGACGAATTTACCAAGAAGCATCGTCGCGACGAGCGGGCTCGCGAACGAAAAAGACAGCGCAGCTGGCAGAAGGCTCGTGAAGACTATGCCGCGCATCGGGACGAAGTTTGCGCGGGCGACCTTAATTGGGTTCTGACCCCTGCCAAGGCCTACTTCGGCATGTTTTATGACGTTGACGCAGACGAACCTGTAGACCGCTTGGCCAAATGGCTAGGGGAAGGCCCCACTGCCGATGTGCTCGTTGGATTTGAAGCGGCATTGCATCGCAGCGATTTGCCCTCACCTGAGCAGGTTGCCGAGAGCTATGCGGACGGCAAGGAATGGCATTGGGTTTATCCTCTGCTTGCCGGGGCTGGGCAACGGATGCTTGCCGGAGGGAGTTTCGCCAACCTCAGGGATGATGTGCTGATGATCCTTGCGCTCGCTATCGAGCAACTGGGGTTTGTTGAGCACCGGGGCTTCAAGGAACTGCCTGCGCAGCTGCTTGAGCAGCTCAAGAAGGATGAAGCGACGTATGAGCGCTATCTACAGCTCAAATTCGAGCCCATGCTCAAAGCCAGGAAAACACACATCAACGGCCTCTATCCGTTCCTTCGTGCCAAAGAGGAGCGGCCCGGATCGATCCTGCGTGCGATGCGTTGGATCGAAGAATATCCCGATCTCCCGCAAAGCGTGGAAGAGGAATTGGCAGGGTGTTTGCTCCATGCCCCAAAGGAACAGCAGCCAGCAGCATGGGAAGTACTCAAGTCGGCTTTGGCCAGAAAGCTAGGGACATGTGATGCCGGTTCGGATGCCGAAATCCACTGGCGATCCATCCAGTTCACTATCGACCCGGCCACGGCCATTGCAGCGCTGCCGACGCCGAACAGCGAATCCCGAAACCTTTTATGGTCGTTGTCGGAACATCTATATTCCCGTTTCAACGATGCCCCGCGCATTTCTGCCAACACGCAGCAACTTGAGTGGTTGGTAAGAAATTTCCGCAGTCTATGGCCTCATGTAGAACGACCGAGCGGTGTTACCCATGGCAGCGAGAATCCGTGGGATGCCACCCGCCTCCTTTGCTGGGCAATTTATGAGCTGGGCAAGGATATCGGACAGCGCGCCACTCAGGTTTTGGCTGAACTACGGGCGATGCCAGTGGATGGCTACACCGAGATTATTCAGGCCGCCATCGCTCAGCAGCAACGTTCACGCCTTGAGGCTCACTTCACACCGCCTGCCTTCGATGATCTGAAGGCAGTCCTGACGGATGAGCCGCCTCGCTCGGCGGGCGATGTCCAGGCAATCGTTCTTGAAGCAATGGCGCGACTGCAAGACAGGCTGCATGGCGACCCGCTCAATGTCGTGAACAATTTCTACAAGGACGACGGTTCGCATAAGGATGAAAACGATTGCCGGGACCAGATGCTGATCGCATTGGGAAATCTTCCTTACGGCATTCAGTTCCATTCGGAATCGGCAATGCCGCAAGGCAACCGGGCAGATAGCGGCTTTGCATTCGGCGATATGCTTGTGCCGCTGGAAGCAAAGGGTCAATGGCATAAGGGGGTCTGGACGGCTCCCATCGAGCAACTCGACCGCCTCTATGCGTCTGACTACCGCGCATCCGGTAAGGGTATCTATGTCGTGTTCTGGTTTGGGGAAGCAGTACCCCTGCAAGCTCCGCCAAAGGGGAGGGCGCGTCCGGCCTCGCCTCAGGCGATGGAAGCAGCATTGATCGAAAGTTTGCCTGCGGATCGGCGGGAGCATATTGCTGTGGTGGTGCTTGACCTCACCCGGCCAGCGATCAAGCCCAAGCGGAAGTCCGCTGGCCGAAAGGTGACATAGACTGAGGCAAATGGATGTCGATGTGGTCGAATGGGGGGAGGAATGCCGTCTCTCTGTGCAAAAATGCGAGAAAATTTAGCACATCATCTAGCACAAAGGCACATAAATATCGCTATATAATATAATAATATCAAGTAATTATCTATACATAAATTCCGACTCAAAATCGTTTGTCGCAAGACGTGCCCGTTCGAGTCGGGCCAGGGGCACCATCGTTGCGGCGTCAGCCGCGGCGGAGGCCATGCTTGTAGGTTATGGCAGAAGGCCGTGATTGATGGCTTGCGGTTGGCCCGGCGTCCACCTAGCCTGTCTTCCCATGAAATTGATCCCGCTCGCTGCACTCGCAGTTGCCGCCGCTGTTCCTGCAACCGTTCATGCCGAAGCCGTTCCGGACAAGATCGCGTCCGATCTGCCGGGCCTGATGGAGATCTACCGCGATCTCCATTCGCATCCCGAACTGAGCTTTCAGGAAGTGCGCAGCGCCGCGGTCATGGCCAAGGCCGCGCGGGAGGCCGGTTTCGAAGTGACCGAGAAAGTCGGCAAGACCGGTGTGGTCGCGGTCCTCAGGAACGGTCCCGGACCCACTGTGCTGATCCGCGCCGATATGGACGGCCTGCCGGTGACCGAGCAGACCGGGTTGCCTTTCGCCTCGAAGCAGCGCGGCGTTTCCACCGCCGGGGTGGAAAGCGGCATCATGCACGCCTGCGGGCACGATACCCACATGACCGCGTGGATCGAGACCGCACGGCTGATGGCGGCGCGCAAGGCTGACTGGTCGGGCACGCTGGTGATGATCGGCCAGCCCGCCGAGGAGATCGGCCTCGGCGCGGTCGAAATGCTCAAGGACGGGCTCTATACGCGCTTTCCCAAGCCGGACTACACGCTGGCCTTCCATGATACGCCCGAACTGCCCTCGGGCGTGGTCGGCGCGGCCAAGGGCTGGGCGCTCGCCAATGTCGACAGTGTCGATATTCTGGTGAAGGGCGTGGGCGGCCACGGTGCCTATCCGCACATGACCAAGGACCCGATCGTGCTCGCCAGCGCGATCGTGATGAAGCTGCAGACGCTGGCCAGCCGCGAGATCGATCCGCTCGATCCGGTGGTGGTGACGGTCGGCTCGTTCCACGCCGGGGCCAAGCACAATGTGATCTCGGACCGGGCCAAGCTGGAACTGACCGTGCGCAGCTATTCCGACGAGACGCGCCAGAAGCTGCTCTCCGGCATCAAGCGCATTGCCGAAGGCGAAGCGATCGCCTCGGGCATTCCCAAGGACCTGATGCCCGAAGTCACGGTGGAGGAGCCTTACACCCGCTCCACTTACAACTCGCCCGAGTTCACCCAGGCCGCGATCGACTATCTGCAGCAGAAGATGGGCAAGGATCGCGCGGTGATCACGCCTTCGGTGATGGGGGGCGAGGATTTCGGCGAATTCCGCCGCGCTGACGAGGATCACATCAAGTCGATCATCTTCTGGGTCGGCGGCTCGCCGGCGGACAAGATCGCGGCAGCCAAGGCGGGCGGGGCGTCGCTGCCTTCGCTCCACAGCCCGTTCTGGGCACCGGAGGCCGACAAGGTGATTGCCTCGGGATCGCAGGCGCTGACGCTGACGGCCTTGCACCTGATGGCGAAGTGAAGCGCCGGCAATTATGTCGCGATATGGTTAGCGCCGGGTTGCCCGCCAGTTAGCGCCTGCGCGGCGCATCTCTGGGCCGGCGTGTAAGAATAACCGACGTTTTGAACGAAAAAATCGGCAGTATTCCGTGAGAAATGCTGCCGTTTTTATAGTCTCTGTCAGATTTACCGACATTTTACGCCTTTGGCCTAGTCAGGACCGCGAACTCCCACGCGGCCCGGAGGATGGCGCATTCGGCGATGATTCGTCTTTTCAAACATTACATACCGCATGCGGTCATCCTGCTCTGGCTGGTGGACGTGCTGCTGCTGGTCGGCGCCAACGAAATGTCCTGGCGCCTGAGGGCCGAGCAGATCGGCATGGAGCTTGGCGCGCTGGATGACCGGATCGGGATGCACGCGGCCTTTGCCGGCGTGATCGTGCTCTCGATGATTGCCGTGGGCGTCTACGGCGCGGATGCGCTGCGTTCCATGCGCTTTGCCGCGGCGCGGCTGCTGGTGGCGATCTCGCTGGGCGTGATCGCGCTGTCCTTTGCCGATTTCGTGGTGGGCTCGCAGAACTTCTGGCGTTCGACGCTGGCCTATTCGATGGGCTTTGCGATTGTCCTGCTGATCCTCAATCGCCTCATTCTGGGCAGTTTCCTTGGCACTTCGGCGTTTCGCCGGCGGGTTCTGGTGCTGGGTGCGGGCCATCGGGCGCAGCGGCTGCGCGAATTGTCCGACCGGCCCGAGAGCGGGTTCGCCATTGTCGGCTACATCGCCATGAGCGAGGCTGCCCCGATCGTCGAGGAAGCGATTCCGCGCACCGCGATTCCCAATCTCACGCGCTTCGTGGAGAATCTCGGCGTCAGCGAAGTGGTGCTGGCGCTCGAAGAGCGGCGCAATTCGCTGCCGCTCAAGGATCTGCTGCGGATGAAGACCGAGGGGCTCCACATCAACGAGTTCTCCAGCTTCCTGGAGCGGGAAACCGGGCGCGTCGATCTCGATACGGTCAATCCCAGCTGGCTGATCTTTTCCGACGGGTTCTCGTCAGGCCGGGCGATCTCCAGCGCGGCCAAGCGGATATTCGATATTGCCGCCAGTGCTTTGCTGCTGGTTCTGACTGCGCCGCTCATCCTGCTCTTTGCCTTGCTGGTGAAGATCGACAGCAGAGGCCCCGCCTTCTACCGCCAGTCGCGCGTGGGGCTGTTCGGCCAGCATTTCGATGTCATCAAGCTGCGCTCGATGCGCACCGATGCCGAAGCCGCGGGCGCACAGTTTGCGGAAAAGAACGATCCGCGCGTCACTCGCGTCGGCAAGTTCATCCGCAAGGTCCGCATCGACGAACTGCCCCAGGCCTGGACGGTCCTCAAGGGCGAGATGAGCTTCGTCGGGCCGCGCCCGGAGCGCCCCGAATTCGTGTCCGATCTGGAGGAACGGCTTCCCTATTACGCGGAGCGCCACATGGTGAAGCCGGGTATCACCGGCTGGGCCCAGATCAACTACCCTTACGGCGCTTCGCTGGAGGATTCGCGCAACAAGCTCGAATACGATCTCTACTACGCCAAGAATTACACGCCTTTCCTGGATCTCCTGATCATCCTGCAAACGCTGCGGGTGGTGCTGTGGAGTGAGGGGGCGCGGTGATGGGGCAGGGGGCTGCCGGTATCTGGAGCACTGTCGGGGTCGCCTTCGACCTGACGGGGGCGATTGCGCTGGCGAGCTTCGCCATCTGGCTCTGGCCCCGGCGCGAGCGGTTCGGTAATGCCGGGCCGCTGATCCCGGCGGCGCTGTTCGTTACGGCGGGCTGGTGCCTGACGGTCGCTTCGGCATCTGCCGTGGGGGCCGGCTTCTTCCTGCCTTCGGTGGCGGAAAGTGCGCGCAACCTGATCTGGCTTGCCGTGATCTACCGGCTGTTCGCGAGCGATGGCCGCCACGCGAGCGTCGCCCCGATCCGCCCGGTGATCGTGGCGCTGGCCTTCGTGGAAGTGCTCCATCTGGGCGTCGACTATATGCTCTCGCGCGTTGCGCTGGACGGAGAACTCGTAGGGATCGCGTTCGATTTCAACGTGATGTTCCGGCTGCTGGTCACTGTTGGCGGGCTGGTCCTGGTCCACAATCTCTATGCGGGCGCGCCGCGCGAAGTGCGTCCGGCCTTGCGCTGGCCGGCCGTGGGGCTTGCGGTGCTCTGGGCTTTCGACCTCAACCTTTACACGATCGCCTATCTCGCCGCGCGCTGGCCGGCCGAGATCGCCGCGTTCCGGGGGATGGCCACACTGGCGCTGACCGGATGCTTCGCACTGGCGGCCGCGAGCAACCGCGATGCGCTACGCCTGCGGCCGTCGCGCGCGGTGACGTTCCAGACTTTCTCGCTGCTGGTGATCGGCTTCTATCTCGTGGCGATGGTGGCGGTGGCGCAGTGGCTGTCCTATGCGGGCGGCAATTTCGCGCGGCTGATCGAACTGGCGTTCCTGACGCTGGCGAGCGCGGTCGCGCTGGTGGTGCTGCCCTCGCGGCGGGTGCGCGGCTGGCTGAAAGTCATGCTGGCCAAGCATTTCTTCCAGCACCGCTACGACTACCGCGAGGAATGGCTGCGCTTCACCCGGACGATCGGCAGCCGCGGGTCCGAAGCCCTGCCGCTCGGGGAGCGCGCGGTGCAATCGGTGGCGGATGTCTTCGAAAGCCCGGCCGGGCTGCTGCTGACGCCGGGCGAACAGGGCGACCTCACTCTTGCCGCGCGGTGGAACTGGCCCGAGATCGAAGTGCCTGCTGCGGCATTCCCGCTGCACGCCCAGGCCTATTTCGAACGCACCGGCTATATCGCGGACCTCGACGATGTGCGCGCGGGCCTCGCCTTGCCCGAAGCCGATATCGAGATTCCGGGCTGGCTGACCGGCGATACGCGGGTCTGGGCGCTGATCCCGCTGGTCCACTACGAACGCCTCGTCGGCATGGTCGTGCTGGCCCGGCCGCAACTGGTGCGCAAGTTCGATTGGGAGGACTTCGATCTGCTGCGCGTCTTCGGCCAGCAGGTCGCCAGCTATCTTGCCGAGAACGCCAGCCAGCAGGCCCTCGCGGAATCGAGCCGGTTCGAGGATTTCCACCGCCGCATCGCTTTCGTGATGCACGACATCAAGAACCTCGCCAGTCAGTTCAGCCTGCTGGCCCGCAATGCCGAGCTTCATGCCGACAAGCCCGCGTTCCGCGCCGACATGCTGGTGACGCTGCGCAATTCCTCGGACAAGCTCAATGCCTTGCTGGCGCGCCTGTCCCGCTATGGAAACGGCGCGGTGGACAAGCTGGAGCAGGTTCGCGCCGGCGAAGTGGTCGCATCCGTCATGGAGCGCTTCCGCGCCAATCCGCAAGTGGTGCTGGCCCAGATCGAGGATGTCGAGGTCACTGCGAACCGCCATTCGCTGGAGCAGGTGCTGGTGCATCTCGTCCAGAACGCGATCGATGCCAGCAAGCCGGAAAGCCCGGTGTTCCTGTCGCTGACGGTCGATGGCCTCACGGCCCGTTTCGAAGTGCTCGATTCCGGCTGCGGCATGAGCGCGGAATTCGTGCGCAACCGCCTGTTCAAGCCGTTCGTCTCGACCAAGAGCGGCGGCTTCGGCATCGGCGCCTTCGAGGCGCGTGAGCTGGTGCGGGCGATGCGCGGCCGGCTTGAAGTGGAATCGCGCGAGGGGTTGGGATCGCGGTTCCTCGTGCATGTGCCGATTTCCGCCGCATCCGACATTTTCCAAACCATAAACAGCCAGGACCAGAAGGTGGCATGATGACCGGGACCCGTCCCAAACTCCTCGTCGTGGAAGACGATGCCGGGCTGCAGGCGCAGCTCAAGTGGGCTTACGAGGATTTCGACGTGCTCGTGGCTGGAGACCGGGCCAGCGCACTGGCGCTGCTGCGTGCTGAAATGCCCGATGTGGTGACGCTCGATCTGGGCCTGCCGCCCGATCCGGACGGGGTGAGCGAAGGTTTCGCCGTGCTCGACGAGATCATGGCGCTCAAGCCCGATACCAAGGTGATCGTCGCCAGCGGCCACGGCGCGCGCGAAAGCGCGCTGCAGGCGATCGCGCGCGGGGCCTACGATTTCTACCAGAAGCCGGTCGAAATCGATGCGCTGGGGCTGATCGTCCGCCGTGCGTTCCAGCTTTTCCGGCTGGAAGACGAAAACCGCCGTCTCGCCGCCAAGGTGGAGAAGGACGAGAAAGTTCTCGGCCGGATGATTACCGCCGCGCCGGAAATGGTCCGTGTTGCGCGCACGATCGAGCGTGTGGCCAATACCAATGTCTCGGTCATGCTGCTGGGGGCGAGCGGCACCGGCAAGGAATTGCTGGCACGCGGGCTGCACGATGCCAGCGACCGGGCCAAGGGCGAGTTCGTGGCGATCAACTGCGCGGCGATCCCCGAGAACCTGCTCGAAAGCGAGCTGTTCGGGCACGAGAAGGGCGCTTTCACCGGTGCGGTAAAGACCACGCCGGGCAAGATCGAGCAGGCCGGCGGCGGCACGCTGTTCCTCGACGAAGTGGGCGACATCCCGCTGCAATTGCAGGTCAAGCTGCTGCGCTTCCTGCAGGAGCGGGTGATCGAGCGCGTGGGTTCGCGCGAATCGATCCCGGTGGACACCCGCATCGTCTGCGCCACGCATCAGGACCTGGAAGCGATGATTGCCGACGGGCGGTTTCGCGAGGACCTCTATTACCGCCTGGCCGAAATCGTGGTGAAGATTCCCAGTCTGGCCGAGCGGCCGGGCGATGCCACGCTGCTCGCCAAGGCTTTCCTCAACCGCTACGCCAAGGAAATGAACCCGCAGGTGCGCGGCTTCGCGTCCGACGCGCTGGCTGCGATCGACGCCTGGTCCTGGCCGGGCAACGTGCGCGAGCTGGAAAACCGGGTGAAGCGGGCCGTGATCATGGCGGATGAGAAGCTCGTGCGCGCGGCGGACCTCGATCTGACCGAGCCCGACGAGCAGGTGATCAAGGCGCTCAACCTCAAGACCGCGCGCGAGCAGGCCGACCGCAAGGTCATCCGGCACGCGCTGGCCCGCAGCGAGGGCAATATCTCAAGCACCGCCAAGATGCTCGGGATCAGCCGGCCGACCCTCTATGACCTGCTCAAGCAGTACGACCTGCAACCCTGATCCTTCCCGAGGGGGGGAGACAGGACGGGGCAGGGCGCGGCTGGCCGTGGTGCTGGCGGCTTTCGTGCTGCCGCTTGCGCTCCATTCCAGTCCGGGGCTTGGCGACCGGCCGGCCCGCGAAGCGTCGATCGACGCGGCGCGCTCGGCCTTGACGCGCGGCGACGGGATCGATGCCGAGATGAAGCTGCGCGCGGCGCTCGCCAGCGGGGCGGCAAGGCGCGATGTCGCCGCCTGGATGGGCAAGGCCTTCCTCGAACAGGAGGATCTCGGCAAGGCGCGCACCTGGCTGGCGCCGGGCGATTTCGGGCCGGGGACGGAGGCCGACGGCTGGCGCGCGCTGGGCCTGCTCGAAAAGCTGCAAGGCCACTTGCCGGAATCGGGCCGGGCCTACGACAAGGCGCTGAGGCTCATCCCCAACGACGCATCGCTGTGGGTCGAGATCGGCCGCCTGCGCTATGCGGGCGGGGAGCACCGGGCGGCGATCGCGGCCGCCGGGCACGCGCTCGAACTCGATCCCGGCAATGTCCGCGCGCTGCAGTTCGGCGGCCAGCTCGTGCGCGACCGCTATGGCCTGCTGGCAGCGATCCCCTGGTTCGAGCAGGCGCTGCTGCACGATCCGAAGGATGTACCGGTGCTGCTGGACTATGCCGCGACGCTGGGCGATCTGGGCCGTGCGAGCGAAGCCGTGACCGTTACGCGCCGGGTGCTGGAGCTCAGCCCGAAGAACCCGCGGGCCTATTACCTGCAAGCCGTGATGGCGGCCCGCGCGGGCAATTACGAACTGGCGCGCGGCCTGCTGCTGCGCACTGGGGACAAGCTCGACGGATTGCCCGGCGTTGCGATGCTGCGCGGCGTCGTCGAAATCGCAGCGGGTAATTACGAACTGGCGGGCGACGCGCTGGAAGAGGCGCTGCGGATGCAGCCGGATTGCCGCGAAGCCAAGGATCTGCTGGCGCGCGCGATCTATCTCGGCGGCCAGTACCGTTATGCCACGCTGCGCTTCAAGGACGAGATCGCCCGTGACGATGCCTCGCCTTATCTGCTCACGGTCGTTGCCCGCAGCTATGAAGTGCTGGGCGATCGGCTGCGGGCCGGGGAGCTGCTGGACCGCGCCGCGCGGGCTCAGGCACCGGCATTGCGCGTCATGCCGCATCAGGGGCAGGTCGGCGAACTGCTGGCCGAGGGCAAAGCCGCAGCGGCGCAGGCCATGACGGAGTCCGCGCGCAACGCCGATCCGGATTTCTACGACAATCAGGCGCTTGCCGGGGACGTGCAACTGGCGCTCGGCCATCCGCAGGCCGCGCAGGAGCGTTATGCCGCCGCCGGGCTGATCCGCATGTCCGAGAGCCTGTTCCAGCGTCGTTTCGAGGCCTATGCGATGGCCGGCGATCTCAAGGGCGCGCAGGGGATGGTCGAGGGCTATCTGCGCCAGAACCCGACAAGCCGCGCGGCACTGCGCGCAGCCGCCCGGCTGGCCATCGGCACCGGCGATCTGGCCCGCGCTGAGGCTATCCTGTCATGGCTGCGCGACAACGGGGATGCGCGCGATGTCCGCTTGCTGTCCGAACTGGCCCTGGCCGAGACGCGCGAGGATGATCCCGAAGCGGCGCGCGGCAATGCGCGGGCGGCCTATCGTCTGCAACGCTCCAGCCCGCTGGCCACGCAGGCACTGGGTTTCTGCTATGCCGCGCTTGGCACTCGCCGCGAAGAGGCGCGGGCCTTGCTGGACAAGGCGCAGGCCATGGCGGGCGAGACCCCGCTGATCGCCGAGGCGCGCCGGGCCATGCTGAAGACGAAAAGCTGAGCCGGGCGCGAGCCGGTTTTGGCCTTGAAGCACCGTGCGTATAGGAAGCGCCGTGCGTATAGTCCGCATCAGCCTCGTTCGTGTCGAGCGAAGTCGAGACACGATAGGCGCTGCTCGACACGAACGGTGGTGGCCCAGATTGCCCCCTATCCGCCGTAGAAGACGTTTTCGCCCAGATCCTTCATTTCCAGAATCGCGGCATCGGGGCGGCCTTCGGGATGCTTGTGGAGATGGACCTGCGTCACTTCGCCGATCACGACGTGGTGATCGCCCACGGCTGCGATCTCCACCACCTTGCATTCCACCGCGCCGATGGCGCTGTCGATGATCGGCGCGCCGTTATCGCCCGGGCGGAAGGGTTCGCCGGACAGCTTGCCGTCCTCGACCTCGGCAGGTTTGAAGAAGGCGAAAGCGGCGCCCTGCTGGCCCTTGCCCAGCATGTTGAGCGCGAACTGCCCGGTTTCCTTGGCGGCCAGATGGCAGCCTGAATCCATTTTCACGCCGACGACAATGAGCGGGGGCGAAAACGACGTCTGCGTCACGAAGTTTACCGTTGCCGCGGTCAAGTGGCCGTCGGCGCCTTTCGCGGTCATGACGTAGATCCCGTAGGGGATCATTCGCAGCACGGTCTTCTTCGTCGCGGGGTCCATAAACGCATCCTCTTTCGGTGTTTCCGCTTTTCTAGGACGCCTCGGCGAGGTTCTGCAATACGCGATGGCGCGCCGCCAGCGTCCTCGACGGATTGACCCTACTTCGGCTGATAGGTCTGCTCGACGCCCGGAAATGTACGTGCGCGGACTTCTTCGGCGTATTTCGCAGCGGTCTCGGTGATGAACCCGGCAAGATCGCCGTACTTCTTCACGAACCGCGGCACCCGCTCGAACATGCCCAGCATGTCTTCCGTCACCAGCACCTGCCCGTCGCACCGGGCCGAGGCGCCGATGCCGATTACCGGGATTTCCACGCTCTGGGTGAGGGAGACGGCGATCGGTTCCACCACGCCTTCGACCACCACGGCAAAGGCTCCGGCATCGGCCACGGCCTGCCCGTCGGCGATGATCTTGGCGTGTTCTTCCTGGCTGCGGCCGCGCGCGCCATAGCCGCCCAGCGCATTGACCGCCTGCGGGGTGAGGCCGACGTGGGCCATCACCGGGATGCCGCGCCGGGTCAGGAAGGCAATCGTCTCGGCCATGGCCTGACCGCCCTCCAGCTTGACGGCCGCGCACCCGGTTTCGGCCATGATTCGGCTTGCCGCGGCAAACGCCTGCTGCGGGCTGGCTTCATAGGCGCCGAAGGGCATGTCGACGACGACGACCGAATGATAGCTGCCGCGCACGACGGCGGCGCCATGGGCGATCATCATGTCGAGCGTGACCTGCAGCGTCGAAGGCAGGCCATAGATCACCTGGCCGAGCGAATCCCCGACGAGCAGCATGTCGCAATGCTGGTCCAGCAACTGGGCCTGCCGCGCGGTATAGGCGGTGAGCATGACCAGCGGTTCTTCGGTCTTGCCTTCGAACTTGCGCCGCTGGATCGCGGGCACGGTCAGGCGCTTCATCGGCGCGGGGGTGGGATGGGCGCGGCTGGTCGCGGTGTCGAGCTGGAAGGTCGTGGACATGCCACCGCCTTAGCGGGTGCAATGAAAATCTGCAAAGCTGGGGAACTGCTTGCCATTCGCTCTTGCCATGCGTTCGCATGTCGTTAGCGTCTGCCGATCCGCAAATTCCGGGGGTCCACGCATGTTCGGACGTGTAAAGCCGCTTGATGCCATTCTGGCGACGGCTGAAAAGAAATCCTTGCACCGCTCGCTCGGTGCTTTCCAACTTACAATGCTAGGCATCGGTGCCGTGATCGGCACCGGTATTTTCGTTCTCACCGCCGAGGCCGCGCAGAAGGCCGGGCCGGGCATGATGCTCTCGTTCGTAATCGCCGGTTTCGTCTGTGCGGTAGCGGCTCTGTGTTACGCCGAAATGGCGGCCATGGTACCGGTTTCGGGCTCTGCCTACACTTACAGCTATGCCGTGATGGGCGAACTTGTTGCGTGGATGGTCGGCTGGGCGCTGATCCTGGAATACGCGATCGCGGCCGGTGCTGTTTCGGTCGGCTGGTCCGGCTATTTCGTCGGCTGGCTCAATACCAGTTTCCAGATAACCATTCCCCATGCGCTGGTACGCGGACCGTTCGACGGTGGTATCATCAACCTCCCCGCGATGCTGATCGCGGCGGTCGTCACGGCGCTGCTGGTGAAGGGCACCAAGGAAAGCGCCACGGTCAATGCCGTGCTGGTGGCGATCAAGATCCTGGCGCTGACGATGTTCGTCCTGCTGACCCTGCCGGTGCTCAAGAGCGGGCAGTTCACCCCGTTCGCGCCGCTGGGCTTTGCCGGCATTTCGGGCGCGGCGGCTTCGATCTTCTTCGCCTATGTCGGCTTCGATGCGGTTTCGACGGCTGCGGAAGAGACCACCAACCCGCAGCGCAACATGCCGATCGGCCTGATCGGCAGTCTCGCCGTCTGCACCATCTTCTACATGCTCGTGGCCGCCGGTGTGATCGGCACGGTCGGCGCGCAGCCGGTCTCCGGCCCCGGAGGCGCTGTTCTTTCGCCGGGGACGCCGGCGCTGTCGCAGGCTTGTGCGGCGATTCATGAAAATGCCGTCGTCTGTTCCAAGGAAGCTCTGGCCTGGACGCTCAAGCAGGTCGGCTATCCGTTCGTCGGCTGGCTGGTCGGTGCTGCGGCGATCATCGCGCTGCCCTCGGTCATCCTGATGATGATGTTCGGCCAGACCCGCATTTTCTTCGTGATGAGCCGCGACGGCCTGCTGCCCGAGTTCTTCTCGAAAGTGCACCCCAAGTTCCACACGCCCTATGCGATCACGATCCTGACGGGCATTTTCGTCGCGCTGTTCGCCGCCTTTTTCCCGGTCGGCCTGCTGGCCGACGTGTCGAACTCCGGCACGCTCTTCGCGTTTGCCGCGGTTTCGATCGCAGTGATGGTGCTGCGTCGGACCGATCCGAATCGGGCGCGTCCGTTCCGTACCCCGGCCATCATGGTCACTGCGCCGCTGGCGATCGCGGGCTGTATCTACCTGTTCTTCAGCCTGTCGATGGAAACGATCCTGCTGTTCGTGGGCTGGGCCATCGTCGGGTTGTTCGTGTACTACCTCTACAGCCGCAGCCGCAGCCATGTGGGCCGCGGTCTGGTCGAAGTGCACGAGGAAGATGCTGACGTGCCGCCGCAGCCGGTTCCGCCGCTCTGAGCGGATCGTTCGCCGGGCAATGAAAGGGGAGCCGCAGGGCTCCCCTTTTTTGTGGCACCGGGCTGGGCAGACAAATCCGCCCTTTGAGGAGCGGCTGCTTTCGGCAGGCCGAGATCGGATGGCATGGATGGCTGCGAAGCACGGGACGGAACTTTGTTGCAGCGCGGCGAGATGGCCGAAACGACCCGATTGCTGACATCACCATGTCCTGCCCCGCCTGTTCTTCGCTGGAAGTGGTTTGAGATAGGCTTCTGTCTGACCTGAAATTATAGAGGCCCATTGAGGAGGCTCGGATGTATCGCATTATATTGGCGGCTGTGTTGGTTCTGGGAGCCGGGCCGGCCTTGGCCGAACCCACTGACATAGTTGTGCGGATCATCGCGCAGGACGCAAAATTTGTCGGCACCTCAATGGGGGGAGTGCGCATTGTCTTGCGTGACGCGAAGAAGGGCACTGTGCTTGCCGAGGGGCGTACAGAAGGGGGGACGGGCAACACGGCACGGATTATGAAATCCGATGGCCGCAGTCCGCTCCGCGCAGATGGATCCGAGGCCGCATTTGCGGCCACGCTGGACATTATCAAGCCGACCCTGGTCGAACTCGAAGCATATGGCCCTCTCGATTATCCCGAATCTGCCGTTCGCGTGAGCCAGCAGCGTTGGGTCATGCCCGGAGAGGATGCAACGATTGGCGACGGTTGGACCGTTGAGCTGCCGGGACTTGTCATTAATCCAGAAACAAAAATGGATGGTCTCTTGGCCAGAATTTCAGCCAAGGTGATGCCGATGTGTGGCTGCCCGATCGAGCCAGACGGATTGTGGCCTTCCGGCGAGTACGAAGTCAGCGTTACGGCTTGGAAGGACGGTGTGCGGATCGCCAGGAGCAAACTTGCCTTCGACACTCCGCCCGGTGTCTTTTCGGGTGACATCAAATTGCCGGCCGAAGGCCGCTACGAATTGACCGTCTCTGCCCGCAACAAACGCACTGGGAACAGTGGCATCCGGACAATTGAGGTTGCTGCAGAATAGAAGGGCCTGAAGAGGCTGCTTGTCTGCGCAGTATCCGCTTTCCACTCAATATCGCGATTATCTGCGATGAGGGGGCGTGCGGGAATTCTTCCCTGTCACCTCTGAGGGCGGCGCGCTGACGCTGCGGCTGTCACACCGTTGCCTTGAAACTGCGTGTAGGGAAGGGGTTGGCGGAATGGTGACCCCTACGGGACTCGAACCTGAGGAACAAGGGATTGCAGGGGGCTCCAGGGGAAAGAAATGGCAGAAAACCGCCAATCGCATTCCCGCTCAATCCCCCTGATTACCGCGATGCTCCCACGGATGCTCCCACGGCTCCTGTATGGTAAGTGCGGTTTCAACGGCGTCGGCAAACATAATGCTGATATCTGCAGGGCATTGCGCGCGGGGAGCACGAGGGGCGATGGTCAAGCACTACATTGAAGTGACCGGCGCACAGCCCGAATTGCGTGGCGGTCGGACACTCCAGAATGGCAATTTATGTGTTCACGAGTTGCGAATAACAACCTCAAGAGTCGTCAATATGCGACGCAGCTAGGGACCTCGTTCTCGTCGATCAGTATCCCGAGACCGAATCTTGAAAATAACCAATTTCGCGAGGCGATTGGCGGTTCATTACAAATGCCACACGGCCCCATCCGTGCCAGCGGGCTTCAAAAGTCTGGATAGTAACGCCCCGGGGCTTTCCTTCACGAACCAAATCGCGCAGATTGCGTTCGACATTTGTTCGTCATTATCCATAGGCATGGGGTCAGTCGCTTGGCAGGCAGTGGTCCGGTTTCCGAATTCATCCCGACCGAAGTCCAACGAGCCGTGCCGGGTCGGCTACGATCGCTGCTGCGCGGGCAACCTGAGCCTGTTCTTCTATTGGGAGCAGGCGCGTCCATCTCGTCAGGGATCCCGGCTGCCGGGGAAGCTGTCGAGAGAATCGCTAAATGGCGGTGGTGCTTGGACAACGATCGCCTACCAAATGATCCGAGCGTCCGCCGCGCGGATTATTGGCCTTGGTTGACCGCGCAGCCGTGGTTTTCAACGGATGTTCTCCTTGCGGAGCTGTATCCCGATGCGGTCAAGAACCTGTTGAACGTTGCAAACGACCGGCGCGTCTTTTTCGAGGACATGATCCATCCACCCGTGCATCCTAATCGGGGCTACAGAGGTCTTGCCAACATCCTGCACCAAGGCTGGATAGCGACCGTCCTCACGACAAACTTTGACGAATGCATTCAAAACGCCCGAGTTCTGGTGACGCGGCCTCACCATCTGGTGGCGATCAAGACACCATCGGACCTAGTCCGCTTCTCATCAGCGCCGGAAAATCCTCAGCTCGTTTACCTGCACGGCTCGGTAGAGCATTTGACCGACAAGAATCTGGCGATCGACGTCCAAAATATGGACAGCGAGATCGTCGAACGTGTGCGACCGCTGCTCCGCGACCATCCCATCATTGTCGTCGGCTATCGTGGCGCCGAACCCTCGGTGATGCGTGGTCTTTTCCTCGACAACATAGACTACACCAGCAAATTCTATCACGGCATCTACTGGTGTGTGCTGGACCGAGAGATCGACGCGCCGATGCCTCCAATGGTTGCGGAACTCGCGTCGGCCATCGGCGGTAACTTCACTAAAGTACCGATTTCGGGCTTCGACGATCTTTTCGAGATCGAATTATACAATCGGCTGGTGGCCGAAGGAGCGCAACCGACCCGGCGTAACCACGGCTATCGGCCGCCCGAGTTGCCGCTCGACATGACCCCGATTGCTGGGGGCCTTCTCGATAACATCGATCGCGTTTTGCTTTTCACACGTCTCCGTGAATATGCCGCCGTACTCAACAACTGGGCACCGGATTCCTATGAGGAAGACTGGACGCTTCGAATGGGCACCACCTTCAACCTGCTCATGGCTAACGACGATGCGACCGTTCCGACGGTGGCGGGTTGGTTGTTGTTCTCTAATGATCCGACCGTATTGATACCCAGTGCATTTGTGCGCTTCCGTGCGCTCGGGCCCGAGACTTGGCTGCGTCAGTGCCTTGGCGACGATGTCGATCTTCTGCACGAACCCAATGCGGAAGGCTCTCTCGTCGAGGTGGATATCCGCGGAAATCTGTGGTCACAGCTCGACCAGCTCACCGAGTTGCTATCACGAGTCAACCGTCAGTTTCGCTTGAAGCAGGAGGTGTCGCGGCAGGTCCGTTCGTACAGTCCATTGGCCCTCAAAGAGATGATCGTGAACGCGCTTGTGCATCGTGACTATGCCTGCCCCGATCCGGTCGAGATCGTGGTTACGCCCGAGCGGATCGTCACCAGGAGCCCTGGAGGTCTTGTCGATACGGTCGCTGCGCAGATTTACGATCAAGAACTTCAGGCCATGATCAAGAGTGGTCGGCGCAGCATCAAAGGCTACCGAAATCCGGTCATCTCCGATCTCTTCTACGGCGGCGGCCAGATGGACCATACCGGATCGGGTCTGTCGGATATGTGGAAAGAGACCATCAACAACAATGGCGACGTGGATTTCGGACCGGGGGACGAGAACAGGGCGTTCAACGTCGAGATAAAGGCCCGTCCCGAGGCTGTGGACGACATCACGAATACCGCTATCGCGGATGAATCACAGGTCACACGTTTCACCACGAACCTTTTGCCCATCCATACAATGCCCGATAGGATCTGGCATGCTGGGACGACTGCGACTTATACCGGGGGGCTATATCGTTCCGCGGGCGACCTCCCCGTACCTCCTGGACACGTCCAAGACGGCCGCTTCTACACACTCTACGACCTCGACGAGATTACCGATGCGCTAGTGACGCCGTTCGATCCTGGAGATGTCGAGACGGTCACGCCTGAAGAACTCATGGATCTTCCGAACGGCGAGAATATCCTGATCAAACTCCTCGTCGATGCCGTACTCGGACATTGCCGCGCGCTCGGGATGCAGATCGATTTCAAGCGAAAGCGCGCCCATTTCCCGCGTTTCGATGAGGAGCAGGAACGTCGGATTACCTACAAAGCCCGATATAAGCGAGCCACGAGAACGGTGGTCAAGGCCCGGACGAAGCGGGATACGGGCGAGATATCCTATTACGAGCACAAGGCGCTTTCGATCTCGGTTGCGCCCTATGGCTCCGAGTGGTGCATCATCCTCTCGCCCGGTTACGCGTTCACGCGAAATGGCTTTGGACGGCTGATCGGCAACGAGCTCATCAACAGCCTGTCGACGCGGCGGGCGGCAAAGGACTTCAATTCGAGTGTCCATAATGACCTCGCCTTTTGGCAGGCGATGTTGGCGGAACAGTCAGAGGGGCTGTTCTCTCTCCAGCCAGATGTGAGCGGTGGCCTATCCCGGTTCGCACCCAATATTGTCATGAGCAACCAGCTTCCTGGGGCCTCACTGAACTCCAACGCTTTCGATGAACTTGCGATCGTCCAAGGCGACCCGGACGAACTCGAAGAGCTCGACAGAGAGCTCTCGGAGTTGGCCGACATGGTCGAGCTTGACGACTTGCGGGAACCCGAACCGGCGAGCGCATTCGGGCGGGTGAGCGACGATGACTGACTTGTCACTTTTCGAGCTGCGCTCGCCTCCGCTGCAATTCGGTGGGGCCGCATCCACGTCCGACCCCAAATCGGGTCTCGACAGTGCCGGACCCTTTGATCTTCGGTTTGGAGCGGCCCGGAAGGATGCGATCCATGTCGGTGTGATCGGTCCTGCGGATATGATCGATAGCGCGCAGAAATGGTTGACCCGTTGCGCGGCCGGAATACCGACGTTCGGCCCGGCCACATCGTTGCGACGACCGTTTCCGGGTTTTTCGGAGGTTTTCCGCAAGAAGCTGGTCTATTCAACGCATCTTTCCATTGCATTGGCCGAGGCAGGTGACAATTCGATCGAGCTTGCGCTCGCGGGCTCAGACGCGTTCATACGCTTTCAGACGATCGTCGATCTCTACGATGCCAGTCTTCAACGTCTCGCTGGGCGAGACGTGAACCGTCCCGATGTCGTGTTGGTGTGCCTCCCGCAGAGCGTTCTCGACAAGTGCAGAACGGTCGAGCGCCAGAATACAGAGGCCGAGCGAGAGCGGGCAAAGGCGATCAGGAAAGCGCGTGCGAGTCGACAAACCGATTTCTTCGACCTGCTCGATGAAGTCGAGGAAAGTGAAGATGATTTCCTCAAACGCGATCTGAGACATGCGCTCAAGGCCAGGGCCTTGGCGGCGCGGCTGCCGATCCAGATCGTCACACCACGGTTGCTAGAGGATGGTCCTAAGAGCGAGGATCCCGCCACCCGCGCCTGGAACTTCTCGGTTGGCTTATACTACAAGGCAGGCGGCGTTCCTTGGCGGTTGAGTCCGCCCGGGCCGGAGACTTGTTTCGTTGGGATAAGCTTTCACCACTATCGGACGAAGCAGCGCCACATTGTGCAATCGAGCCTAGCCCAAGCTTTCTCGAGCGAAGGCGAAGGTTTCGCAATTCGGGGCACCGGAGTGCCGGCCGAGGCGGATCAACGCCTGAACGTGCATCTTTCCGAGGATCAAGCTTATGATCTCGGCGTACGCATCATCGCGGAATATGGGGCACGTACGGGTCGCTCTCCGCTGCGATTGGTGATCCATAAGACCAGCCAGTTCGACCAGGCGGAGATCCGGGGCTTTCGCGCCGCGCTCGGGGACATTCCTATCGTCAGCCTCGTGACGATGGTGCCGAGCGCATTCCGCCTCGTACGTTTTGGTATGTACCCTCCAAAAGTTGGCACAATCTGCACGGTGAACGGAGCGCGGACCTTCCTCTACACATCTGGCTATATTCCAGAGATCGAGACCTATCCCGGTCCGCACATACCTCAGCCATTCGAAGTGCGCTCGATCGGCCCCGAGGATTCATTGGCTGCGGCAACCGATATCTTCAACTTGACGCGTATGAACTGGAACACGGCGGATATCCGCGGAAAATGGCCCGTTACCCTCTCTTTCGCCCGACGGGTTGGCGGAATTCTCAATGAATATGGAGAGCAGGATCCTGATGAAACTTCATTTCGATATTTTGTGTAGAGGGGGAGTGCAGGTTCTGGTTTTACAGACGCCGTTTGTCACCTGTTGACCTGCCGAGGCCACGAGTTCAGCTCGGTTTTTCTATCACTGAGTCGACCGTCTGAAATTTTGGCTGCATTTGCTCGTTCATCCATGGCGCGGTGATTAGTAGGTTTGCCTGATCGCTAGGTTAGATAGAAGACGGGAAGTGGAATTTGCACGCTTACATCGACGAGACGGGCAACACTGGCGGACGCCTCCTAGACGATAATCAGCCGTTGTTCGTAACGGCGGCGTTGCTGACGCGTTCAGACTTTGACAAACGCTTCGGTGCCGAGGTTGCCATGATCGCCTCCTCTATAAGCGAGAAGGAAATCCATGCCAATCAGCTTGGCGTTGCGAAGCTTGAGGAGCTTGCTCCCGCGATTTTGAAGGTCGTGCGCAAGGCTGGGCCCGCGTTCTTTCTCGCTCGTGTCGAAAAGAAGTACGTGATGGCCTCGAAGATATTCGACACAATCTTCGATTGTTTTGAGAACAAGGCTGTACCCTGGCAGGTGTACAACATCCGGCCACTGCGTATTATGATGGTTTTCAAACTGGCTGCCATCCTCGACGACGAACTTGCCCAGCAGTTCTGGAACGCCCTGCTGGAAAAGAACGAAGCCAAGGCCAGGGACGGCATGGCAGGCTTCTGCTCGGCTCTGAAGGAGCATGTGCGGCATATCGTCGACCAACGATCCCAGGATATCGTAAACGATGCACTCGACTGGGTTGTCGCCAACCCGGAGGGGCTGGATTTCGTTCACCAGACCAAGATCGGCCGCAAGGGCCACATGCCCAATATGGTGGGGTTCGGGAACCTGCTTGCCGGGATCGAGCGACAATCGGGAATTTGGAGGCGGTCAGTGGAGGTGATCAAACACGATCGTCAGCACGAATTCGCACCGGCTCTCCAATTCTGGCACGACATGTATGCCAATGCCCTTCCAGGCGCGGTCAACCTACCCTTCGGCGAGAGGCTTGTCCTGCGGAAGGTGTTCGGTAGCAAACTGGAGATTTCTTCCGCTCAGGAGAGCGCCGGCATCCAGATAATCGATGCCATTCTTTGGCTGTTTGCCCGCACACTTCGTGGCGATGCGCTGCCGGAGAAATGCCAGGCACTTCTCGATTATGTCTATGGCCGCGCCTATCAGGATGACTTCTCCTTCGCGGGAGCGGGCAGTGCCACCGAAGAGGCGCTCAAGGATATTTACGCGAAACCGCTACCTGCTGATGCCCTTGAACGCGCACGTGCGTTCCAGGTCGAGAGCGAGGAACGCCGGCTCACGGCAATGGCGGACTATGCGATGAAGAAGGAAGCTGCGAAGAAGCTTGGCTGAACTGAGATACGGTCGGGACAGTATGCAGTCGAATGACGTTCACTTTGCGGTTCGTGGACAACCTCTTGTCCGTCTAATCCGCTATCTCCGCCGTTTTTTGCCCTAGGAACCAAGGGCAAATTCCAGCGGGTCGATCAGGATTCGAGAAGGTCGGCTATGCCGCCGTCTATGGTTAGAAATTCCTGCATCCAGGAGTGGAGGTGTGCCGTGAGGTGAGACGGAGGTGCTATGCCCGATCTCTACAATCCTGCCGCCCATTTCGACCTCGAAACTCACGCAGCCAATCTCGTCAAACGCCTCGGTGGCACCTGGTCGTCGAAAGGCGCAATGTGTCGTTGCCCGGCCCATGATGACCGCACACCCAGCCTGTCGATCCGTGTCGGCGAGAAAGCGCTGCTGTTCAAATGCTTCGCCGGTTGCGACACGCTCGACGTGATCCGGGCAATTCGGCGGCTCGACCGCAACATTTCAATGGGCGGTGAGGCGGCGGTATCATCATCGCCCACGTCGCTCAGCCCGGCATGGTTGCGGCAACGGGCGCTGGATCTGTGGGATAGCGCGCGCCCTCTGGCCGAAACGCCAGCCGAACAATACCTGCGGCGACGCGCGATCATCCTGTCGCCGCCTGCCTTGCGCTTTCACCGGCGAACACCGCTCGGCCGAGGAAAACGCGCCGTGTTCCGCCCAGCGATGCTTGCTGCAATTCACGAGCGGAGCCGGTTGGTTGCACTCCAGAGGACTTTCCTCGATCCTGACCAGCCGCTCCGCGCCCGCGATCTAGGTAACCCGCGGCGCATGCTCGGTCGCCCAGGCCAAGGCGCTGTTATCTTGGCACCCGCAAACGACACCCTCGGGCTTGCCGAAGGCATCGAAACCGCCCTGTCGGCGATCCTCCTGCTCGACATCCCGGTTTGGGCAACGCTCGGAAACGAGCGCTTGGCCCATATCGACGTCCCCGACACCGTCACCCGCCTGATCCTGCTTCCCGACAACGACCGCGGCGGACAGATCGGCGCGGCCAAAGCCGCTGAGGCCTACGCCATGCCGGGCCGGACGATTGAAACGCTCTTCCCGCCCCAGGGCTTCAACGACTGGAATGACGTGCTGCGGGCAAAAGGGAAGGGGGTGGAGGACTGGTTGCGGCAAGCGGCCTGAATGGTCGGGCCTCGTCCGCCAGGAGACCATCCATGTCCCAGCCCATCATTCTCGTATCGGCGGCCAAGCTCGCCAAGTCGCCCAGCAATGTGCGCAAGACCAGCGATCCGGAGGCCGACGCCCAGCTCGAGGCGAGCATCGTCGCGCACGGCGTGCTCCAAAACCTGATCGGCCTACCGGTCGCGCGCAAGAAGGGCCAGTACCGCATCACCGCCGGCGGCCGCCGCCTCGATGCCGTCCACCGCGCGATCGAAAAGGGCGATCTTCCTACCGATTACGAGCTGCCGGTGAAGGTCCTCGCCGATGCCAACGACGCGGTCGAGATCAGCCTGTCGGAAAACTTCTTCAAGCTGGCGATGAACCCCGCCGATGCCTGCCGGGCGTTCCAGGACATCATCGAGACCGAGAAGAAGACCCCCGCCGACATCGCCAAGCGTTTCGGGCTCACCGAACGTTTCGTGCTCGGCCGCCTGCGCCTCGCGGGCCTCGCCGAACCGGTATTCGAAGCGCTGCGTGAAGGCGCGATCACGCTCGACATCGCCATGGCCTATGCCAGCACGTCGGACACCGCGCGCCAGGCCTCGGTCTTCGAGCAGCTTGGCCAGGGCTACTACCGGGCCAATGTCGGCGAAATTCGGCGCCAACTCGCCTCGGGCGGCTATCACGGCAGTGACCCCAAGGCGATGCTGGTCGGACGCGACGACTATGTCGCGGCGGGTGGCAGGATCGATGCCGACCTGTTTTCCGACGACGCCACCGAAATGTGGATCGATGGCGATATCCTCGATCATCTCGCCGAGGAAAAGCTCACCGCAGCCGCCGAAGCGATCCGCCAGCGCGAGGGCTTCGCGGAAATCCGCGCCGTGCCCGCGTCCCATATCCCCTACATGGAAACCTACAGCCTTCGCCAGGTCCAGGGCGAACTTCCGCCGCTCACCGCCGACGAGGAAGCCCGCTGCGAGCAGATCCAGAGCGAGCTCGAAGCGATCGAGGAAGCCGCGGCCGACGAGAACGGCGAGGGCTATACCGAGGACGACGAAGCGCGGACCCAGGAACTCGAAGCCGAATACGAGGCGATCCAGTCGCGCACGCCGGTCCTGACCGAGGAGCAGAAGGCCTCGGCGCTCGCTTATGTGGTGATCGGCCGCGACGGTCAGCCCCGCATTCACGAACAGCTCTATGTCGCGCCGGTCGAAACACCGGCCGACGGGGACGATGACACCAGCGACGATGAGGACGCGGATCATGGCGATGAGGCCGAAAGTTCGGCCAAGCCCGTCGTCAGCCAGCGCCTCGCCGACGAACTGGCGATGATGAAAACCGAGTTGCTTGCCGTCCATGTCGCGAGTGATCCCCGCTTTGCCTTCGACGTCGGCACCTTCATCATGGCTGATGCCGCGACCCGGCATTTTGGGAGCAGCGATCTCGCCAGCGAATTGCGCGCCAGGGCACCAAGCCCGCGTGTTTCCGGCTTCGAGAGCGGCACGCTGGCGGCCGAGGAATGGGCCAAGCTCGACAGCGCGCTCGATCGCAGCTGGATCGATCACGAGGATGTCCGTGATCGCTACGATGCCTTCTGCTCGCTTCCCGACGAGGCCCGCGCTGGCTGGCTGGGCTGGGCGGTAGCCCGGACCTTCGACGCGGTTCCGGCGGGCAGGACCGGCAGCGTGTTCATCGACCATCTCGGCAGCAAGCTCGCCATCGACGTCGCGGCCTGGTGGCGGCCGACCGCGAAGAACTACTTCGACCGGATCACCAAGCCCGCGATCCTCGGCCTGTTCGAAACGGTGGGAACCGCCGAACTGCGCCAGCGCTACGCGGCGTCGAAGAAGCATGATCTTGCCGCTTCGGCCGAGAAGCTCTTCGCGGGTGACATCCTTGTCGAGGCCGAGATCAAGGAACGGGCGCTGACCTGGCTGCCCGATGCCATGCGCTTCGAACTGATCGACGGCGAGGCTGACGGCGTGATCGACGCGGATGAAGTGGCAAGTGACGAGCCCACCGACGCGACCGGCCTAGCCGAGGATTCCGAGTTCGGCGATCTTGCGGAACACGGCGCGGACGCTGGCGCTGACGACGGCATGGACTCGCTCGCCGCCGCTGCCTGATCGCACAAGCCTGCCGTCCTGACGGGGCCGCGGTGTCATGCCGCGGCCCCGTTTCCATATGCCCGGCTTCCGGGAGGAAGGGGGAGGACGATTGGCGACGGGGCGGATGGCCGCCCGACTTTCCGGAGGACCATGCCCGATGAACTTGCCGCTTCTCAAGCTCGCCGAACCGGAATTCGGCGCTTACGCCACCAAGGCCGAAGGCCTGTTTTCGGTCGCGAGAATGGTCGCCGACACGCTCGCTCGATCCGGCGTTGTTACCCGCCAGTACCTTACCCGCCTGACGATCGATGCGTTTAGTGCGACCGATGCCGATGGCGCCTGGTCGATGCGCGACGCCTATGACGCGCTGGAAGCCGCACAGGTGCTGCTGCTTCAACGCGGTGATTGGCGGGTCATGCATGGCGGCGATCCCGAGGCGATGTTTGCCGCGCTGCTCGCCTTCCAGAACAGCCTGCCGACCCAGACCTACCGGTCAGAACACCAGGTCGATCTCCAGCAGTTCAGCACGCCGCTGGCGCTGGCCTGGCTCGCGGCCCGGGCGGCGCAGTTCAGGTCCGATGATCTGGTGCTCGAACCTTCGGCAGGCACCGGGATGCTCGCCGCGCACGCGGCGAGGGCCGCCACCGGCTTGCTGCTCAACGAGCGCGACGAACAGCGGGCGGCATTGCTCGGTCTGGCGCTCGGTCAGGACGTCACCAGCCACGATGCGGAATTCATCCACGACAAGCTGCCGTCTGGACTCGCGCCGAGCGTTGTCCTGATCAACCCGCCCTTCAGCCGCAGCGAGGGGCGGGGCCGCGACCGCCATGCCGGCGCCAGGCATCTCCGCTCAGCCCTGCTGCGCCTTGCCCATGGCGGGCGCTGCGTCGCGATCATGCCGCCGAGCTTCGCGTCCGATGGTAGTGGTGCACCGGGCTATGCGGCGGTGGCCGAGGTCGTGCCACCGCGCGCGGAAATCACGATCCTCGGCAATCCTTACGCCAAGCACGGCACCAGCATCTCGGTGCGGCTGCTGGTCTACGACAAGGGCTGGGCGGGAATACCCGCACGCCATACCGTGCCCGATCTCGCAGCGGCGCTCCCGATCGTGCTGGGCCTGCCGCCCAGGCTCGACCCGTCGCAGTCGCCGCCACCTGCACCCGCGCTGGCACAACCGCGACTGCGCCCGGCCGCCAGACCATCGCCGTCAGCGCTCTTCACGAACCTCGCAGGATCGAAGCTTGCCACGCCAAAGCGCGAACCGCGCATCGACGATGTCCCGCGCCTGCTCGACTATACGGTTAGGGACACACCGCTGGCCGCAGGCGATCCGGTCGGCATCTATGTCCCCTGGCGGCTCGCCCGCATCGACATTCCAGCCGCTAGGCCGCATCCCGACCAGCTCGTCGAATCCGTCGCCATGGCTTCGGTGCTGCCGCCCGCACCCGGCTACCGCCCGATGCTCCAGGACCGCGCGATCGCGGCACTGTCCGATGCCCAGCTCGAAACCCTGATCCACGCAGGCGAGGCTTTCCAGCGCGATCTGCCAGGGACCTTCCTTCCCAATGACGCGGGCGACCAGCTCTCGGAAACGCCGGAGGGTCATGTCTATCGCACCGGCTATTTCATCGGTGACGGCACCGGGGTCGGCAAGGGCCGCGAGGTCGCCGCCTGCATTCTCGACCAGTGGAACCGGGGGCGGCGCAAGGCGGTGTGGATCTCGGTCAGTTCCGGGTTGATCGAAGATGCGCGCCGCGACTGGTCTGCACTCGGCGGGTTGCCCATCGACATCCAGCCGCTCGATGCCTTCCCGTTGGGCCAGCCGATCGGCATGGCGAGCGGAATCCTGTTCCTGACTTATGCGACGCTGCGCTCCTCGCGCCATGACGAGGCCTCACGCCTCCAGCAGATCCGCGCCTGGCTGGGTGAGCATTTCGACGGGATGCTGGTGTTCGACGAGGCCCATGCGCTGGCCAATGCCGCAGGCACCGATACCGAATTCGGCACGGCCAAGGGCTCCGAGCAGGGGCTCGCGGGCGTTCGGCTCCAGCACGCGCTGCCGCGCGCCCGGGTGCTCTATGTCTCGGCGACCGGCGCCACCGACCCCGCCAATCTCTGCTACGCCGCCCGGCTTGGCCTCTGGGGACCGGGCACCGCCTTCCGCGACCGCGCGGCATTCATGGCGGCGATGGACGATGGCGGGATCGCCGCGATGGAGATCGTCGCCCGCGATCTGAAAGCCATGGGGCTCTATACCGCTCGGGCACTGAGCTTTGCTGGCGTCGAATACGAAGCGCTCGAACACCGGCTGACGGTGGATCAAATCGCGATCTACGATGCCTATGCCGATGCCTGGGC